>NZ_PGUZ01000026.1 GCF_002860165.1 Bacillus sp. V3-13
CCCGACAAGCGCTGGAGGGCCTGACAGTGAAGTCGCTTTTTGACTTCATTGGCAGGACCGAAGCGACTCGAGGGGCTAGGCGCTGGAGCTGGACATCGAAACGCCCAACTATATTTAGAAACGTTTATACTTTCCTATAGCTTGAAAAAACCTCCGGAGCGTAAGCCCTGGAGGTTTTTGATCAATATTAGCTTAAATGGCTGTAATGCTCTTCGACAACAGCGGCACAGCGCGGACAGATCGTCGGATGCTCCGGAACTTTGCCAACTTCCGGCGTGACTACCCAGCATCGTTCACACGTTTCACCTTCTGCTTTGGAGACAACGATTGCTGCATTGTCAAGCTTTAACGCATGTTCTGGTGCTTCTTCGTACGAGCCTGCTACTTCAAAGCCGGACACGATGAATAGCTGCTCCAGGTTTTCGTCGATTGAATCGAGGAGAGCCTTTGTCTTGTCATGAACATATAAGGTTACCTTGGCCGTTAACGATTTACCAATTACCTTCTCATTACGCGCTTCTTCCAGCGCCTTTAACACATCGTTGCGAAGCTTCATGAAAGCGGTCCACTTTTCTTCAAGCTCTTTTGCTTTCGGCAATTCTTGATATTCAGGCATATCTGTGAGCTGGACGCTTTTTTCGTCAACCGCCGGGATATGAGCCCAGACCTCATCGGCAGTATGAGGAAGAATCGGGGCAACAAGCTTTACTAATGCCGTTAAGCTTTCATATAAAACGGTTTGAATCGCACGGCGCTCAGCATTGTCCTGCGCTTCAATATAGAGAATATCTTTGGCAAAATCAAGGTAAAACGCGCTAAGGTCGAGCGTACAAAAATTATTTACGGCGTGATAAATACCGGCAAATTCATAATTTTCGTAGGCATCATGAACATTTTTAATCAATTTGTTCAATTTTACAAGCATAAATTGATCCACTTCGCGCAGCTTCCCGAACGGAACAGCATCTGCAGCAGGATTGAAATCAGCAAGATTTCCCAGTAAGAAACGGAAAGTATTGCGGATTTTCCGGTAAACTTCAGCAACCTGCTTCAAAATCGGATCGGAAACGCGCACATCTGATTGATAATCAACCGATGCGACCCAGAAACGGAGAATGTCAGCGCCAAGCTGGTTCATCACCTTTGCAGGAACGATGACATTCCCGAGCGATTTGCTCATCTTCTTGCCTTCACCATCGAGAGTGAAGCCGTGGCTTAAAACTCCTTTATATGGAGCCTTTCCGGTTACAGCAACCGCCGTGGACAGAGAAGAATTGAACCAGCCGCGATATTGGTCAGAACCTTCCAAATAAAGATCGGCAGGCCGCTGTAAATCTTCGCGCTCCTCTAAAACGGCTTGATGAGAAGAACCGGAATCAAACCAGACGTCCATAATATCGGTTTCTTTTGTAAAAATGCCGTTCGGGCTGCCGGGATGGCTGAACCCCTCTGGTAAAAGTTCACCCGCTTCTTTTTCAAACCAAATATTTGATCCGTGTTTGCGGAACAGAGCGGACACATGGTCGATGGTTTCATCGGTAATGATCGGTTCACCGTTTTCGGCATAGAACACCGGAATCGGAACACCCCAGACACGCTGGCGGGAAATACACCAATCACCACGGTCGCGGACCATATTATGGAGACGGGTTTCTCCCCACGCCGGTACCCATTTTGTCTCTTCCACTGCTTGTAAAAGATCTTCACGGAAATCTTTGATCGATGCGAACCATTGTGCGGTTGCTCTAAAGATCACCGGCTTTTTCGTTCTCCAATCATGCGGATAGGAGTGGGTGATAAACGAAAGCTTAACAAGCGCCCCGGCTTCTTCGAGCTTTTCGGTGATCGGCTTATTGGCTGTGTCATAAAACAAACCTGCAAATCCAGGTGCCTCGTCAGTCATAACGCCTTTATCATCGACAGGATTTAAAACGCCAAGCCCGTACTTTTGGCCGACGTAAAAGTCGTCTTCCCCATGTCCTGGAGCGGTATGGACACAACCGGTTCCTGCATCCGTTGTAACATGCTCACCGAGCATGACAAGGGAATCCCGGTCATACAAAGGATGCTTGGCAACAATGTATTCAAGCTCGCTGCCTTTTATTTTTTTGACAACCTCGGCAGTCTCCCAACCAACTTCATTTGTAACCGATTCAAGCAACGCTTCGGCGACGATGTATTTTTTTTCGTTCGCGCTAACGACCACATAAGTAAGATCCGGATGCACAGAAATTCCGAGGTTTGCAGGAATCGTCCATGGCGTTGTCGTCCAAATCAAGATTTCTGTGTCGGTATCGAGTACACCTTTGCCATCTTTAACTTTAAAGCCGACATAAATCGATGGTGAGCGTTTATCCTTATACTCGATTTCTGCTTCAGCAAGCGCGGATTCGCTTGAAGGTGACCAGTAAACAGGCTTTAAGCCTTTGTAAATATAGCCTTTTTTCGCCATTTCGCCAAAAACTTTAATTTGTTGCGCTTCATATGCAGGCTCCAGGGTAATGTACGGATTTTCCCAGTCCCCGCGTACACCAAGGCGTTTAAACTGGATGCGCTGGCTGTCAATCTGCTCATACGCATATTCCGCACAAAGCTTGCGGAATTCCGCTACCGTCATTTCCTTCCGTTTAACGCCTTTGTTTGTCAATGCCTGCTCAATCGGCAGGCCATGTGTATCCCATCCCGGAACGTATGGCGCATTATAGCCGCTCATCGATTTATAGCGGACGATAAAGTCTTTCAATATTTTATTTAAGGCATGGCCCATATGAATATCGCCGTTTGCATACGGAGGCCCGTCATGCAGGACAAACATCGGCCGGCCTTTTGTACGCTCCTGGACCAGTTTATATATATCGATTTCCTGCCATTTTTCCTGAATTTCCGGCTCGCGGTTCGGCAAATTGCCGCGCATTGGGAATTCGGTTTTTGGCATCAATAATGTATCTTTGTATTCCATTACAATATCCTCCCGTTCAATCGCTAACTTTTATCATGATTTCCAAATTCGAAAAAATCAAACAAAAAAACCTTCTCATCCCGGAAAGGGACGAGAAGGTTTTTTCCCGCGGTACCACCCTTATAGACAGTCAAAATGTCTGTCCACTTCAGCATTCGTAACGTGAATGATCCGTCAAAGCTTAATTACAATCGTGTTCAGCCTTGAACTCGAGGGTGATTTTCCAATTTTCGCTCCTGCCAGGCTTCCACTGTCCCCGGTTCGCTATAAATCAAGCCTTGAAAATTGTACTGTCCCTGTCAACGCAGTCATCATTTATTAAGTATCATCATATGATTATATGCGGAAATTCCTCTATTCGTCAAGCAAGTGAATCTTCTTCTTCGGACGCTTTTAGCTCAGCAGCATCCAGTTCGTATTCAAGCAAATGGTCCCAGTCATCGTTGTTGAGCATATCAAGCTGCGCTTCGACAAGCATTTTAAAACGGGTTCTGAACACCTTTGACTGCTTCTTTAAGTCCTCAATTTCGAGCGCAATTTTTCTTGCTTTTGATAATGATTCATTGACGATCCGGTCCGCGTTCTTCTCCGCTTCCTTAATGATAAGCTTCGCCTCCTTATGGGCGTTGCGCTTCACTTCTTCGGCTGCTTCCTGGGCGATCACGATCGACTTGTTCAGCGTTTCCTCTATATTGCTAAAATGGCCAAGCCGCTCCTTTTGGTCATTAAGCCGTTCTTCAAGCTCTTTCTTTTCACGCAAAATCAACTCATAATCCTTGATGACTTGATCAAGAAACTCATTCACTTCATCTTCATCGTATCCCCGGAACCCTTTGCTGAATTCCTTGTTATGGATATCTAATGGTGTTAACGGCATTACGCCACCTCCCGGTTACAATCATGTTCTCTATGTACTAAAACTAATATTCGACAAGATGTTATAAAATCCTTTTAAAACGGTGAATTATTTTTGCCTTCCTGCCGTGATCCTCCATTTATCCTTTTTCGTTTTCCCTTCGATCAAAATAAGCTTGCAGCGCCCATAACCCCTTATCGAAATAATGTCCCCCGCACCGCACTCAAACGACGTACTTTCAATCGTTGTCCAATTCACCTTGACAATTCCCTGTTGAATCAACAGCTGCGCTTTTTGGCGGGAAAGATTATATAAACCGGCAACTACCGTGTCCAATCGAAGCGACGAAATCGTTGCAGTTAATTCTGACCATGCTTCCGATACGGATAATGCATGCTCAAACGGAACTTCTTCGATCCTGACTGAAGCCTTTCCGACCGACTGCAGCTCATTTTTAACATAATCCGCTATCTCTTTTGCCGCAAAAAATTGCACCCGATCTTGATCAACTAGAATATCGCCGAATTTTCCGCGTTTCAAGCCGAGCGACATCAAACTTCCTAAAACCTGGCGGTGCTCGATCGTAACAAATTTAGCCGGATAGCGGATCTCAAAAAGGCTGATTTGAAAATCTTCCTGTCGGGTAGTCATATACTCGGGATAAAAGATCGCCCGCTGTCTCTCCGCCGTTTCTGAACCGCCAAACAAGCCAAATTGTACATCAGCATGGCGGCCGACAATCGCTGTGACAATTTGCTGTTCGCGCGGATCCAGAAAATCGGTCAGCTTTGCTGAGTAAGTAGTTTCAACATAATCTTTCCATTGCTGGACCAGATCAATAAAATCGCGCTCTTCCGGGCGAAAATGCTGGTAAATCGACATAAATCAAAACTCCTCTAATACGTTGCAATGGGCCCGTTCCAGCTTTTCCGGCAGAATCTAAGCGATCCAACGAAATACTGTATTAAGCCCGCCCGTCGCCAAGCGCAGTACCAGGATCGCCACAATCGGGGAGATATCAATCATGCCCAGCGGCGGAATAAAGCGGCGGAACGGCTCCAAATACGGCTCACATATTCTCGCCAAAAATTGCCCGATCGCCGATTCACGCGCATTTGGAAACCAGGACATTAGTATGTACACAATCAGAGCCCACGAATAAATTTCAATCAGAGAATTTAAAAACAACAATACTGTATTCATTAAATGTTACCACCTCGAGTCTTGAAGATCATGCTCCTGCATGAATTCAGAAATGTTACCGGACACTTCGACATTGTCTGGTGTGCACAGAAAAATATTCATGCCAATACGCTGGATGTCTCCGCCAATAGCATATACGGTTCCGCTTAAGAAATCAACGATTCGCTTTGCCTGGTCATGGTCAATCCTTTGCAGATTGACGACAACGGCCCGCCTGTTCTTTAAATGATCGGCAATATCCTGCGCCTCCGCATAAACGCGCGGCTCAATTAAAATCACTTTGGAAGATTTTTGCACACTTTGCAAGCTGACGACATTTTGTTTTTGCGACTGCTGGGGCTGGTGCCTTTGCTTCTTAACAGGCTCCAGTTCTTCCTCGGCAAGCTCTTCCTCTCTATAGTCATATTCATCATCAAGAAAGAAAAATGTTTTGATTTTCGATTTTATGCTCATTTACTTTGCACCTCCTGCACTTGTCCGTCTTCTTCACCAACTAAGGCAGACCCGATTCGAACCATCGTCGCCCCTTCTTCTACAGCGATTGTATAGTCATTTGACATTCCCATTGACAGCTCCCTGCACGGGGCATGGGGCATTTCTAAACGCTGAATCGTGATTTGCAGCTCTCTTAAGCGCCGAAAACAATTTCGAATCACAGCTTCATCCTCGGTATTAGGAGCCATTGTCATTAAGCCGGCAACCTCAATACGCGGAAATTGGGCCAGCTCCCTGACAAAGTCGACAGCCTTTTCCGGCGCGATTCCATGCTTGGATTGTTCCCCGGAAACGTTCACTTGAACAAAGCAGGATATTGTTTTTTCAGCTCTTTTATTGATTTCCTTCGCAAGAGAAAGCCTGTCCAATGAATGAATGTAAGCCACTTTATCGATGATATTTTTAACCTTTCTCGATTGCAGGGTGCCGATAAAATGCCAGACTGGTTTATCTTGCAGCACTTCCCATTTCGCAAGCAGCCCTTCTTCACGGTTTTCGCCAAGATTTTCGATTCCTGCCGCAATTGCCTCGGCGGCCCTTTCAGCTGATACATATTTTGTCACTGCAATGATTTTGATCTCTTCCGGGCTGCGGTTTACTTTTTTGCATGCCTGCAAAATTTGTCCGTTTATTTTGTCAAGCTTTGCTGAAACTCTCATTTATTTCTGTAAAGCCTCCTTCCAGCCGATAAAGCTCATCATTCGCCCTGTTTTTCCCCGGTCTCTGCGGTGGGAAAAAAATTGGCTGTGATGACAGCTGGTACAAAAACTGGTCATCCTGATTTGTGCTTCGCTTAAGCCGCAGCTTAACAAAATTTGCTTATTGAGCTCGCGGAGGTTTAGCGAATATTGGCCCTCTTTTATTGTATTATATGTTTTTTTTCCGACATCTTCTAGTCTGTTTTTCACCATTTTGATAACGGGTTCATCAACGATATAACAATTTTCGCAAATTGACGGGCCAATGACAACCGAAACATTGTCGCGAGTGATACCTTCTTTATGAAACACATTAATCATTTCCTCCGCGATGCCGCTTACGGTTCCTTTCCAGCCGGCATGGGCAATGCCGACGGCCCGGCCCTCAGCTGAGATAAAATAAAGAGGAACACAATCTGCAAAGCATAACGTAAGCAAAATGCCTTCATCTTTTGTGAAAAAACCGTCGGTTTGTTTAAAAGCATCGTCATACGAATTTGACCCTTTGCCCCTGTCATCCCTGGACACTTTTTTTATGTGAACCTCATGGGTCTGCTCTGCACCGACCCAGTAATCCAACGGAAAATCGATCAGCCCGGACAGTTTTTCACGGCCCTGGCAGACCGCATCATGATGGTCATTGACATGGAATCCGAAGTTTAAACCAAATTGAGACTGATGATGCCCGCTTGTATTTTTTGTCGTAAATCCTGCGACAAGACCCGGAAATTTATCAACCCAGTCTTTGATCGAAAAATATTCTTGTTCAACAAGTGTGAATGGCTCCATGACAAAACCTCTTCTTTTTTTCTATAGTTTACCATAGAAGGAAAAGCGGGCACAGCAAAAAAAGCCCTTTACTCGTCTTCCTCTCTAAATTTTATCTCACTTGTATCCCTATAGCGAACGAGAATAACGTCCTCGCCAATTTTCAGCAGGTTCTTCCACGGTATGACAATATCTTCATCGCGCCCAAACAAGCCAAGAACTTTTCCTGCTCCGCTTACGATTACTGCTTCAATTTTGCCCGTGTCCAAGTTAATTTCAATGTCGCCGATATTTCCAAGCCTTTTTCCATCTGTTATGTTTACAACATCTTTTATTTGAAAATCTGATATCTTTATCATTGTTTTTCACTCTCCCGCGATACTTTCTTTAATCAATATATGAGCTGGCCTGGCTTTTTAGAAGAACAGGGAGCCAAACGCGGAAGGAATGAGAAAAGCCGCCCGCGGGCAGCTTTTTAATGTTGAATATTTTTATTCATTTGTTTGATGGCCGCTTTTTCGAGCCTTGACACTTGCGCCTGGGATATTCCGATCTCATCGGCCACTTCCATTTGCGTTTTCCCTTGAAAGAAGCGCTTTCGCAAAATGAGCTTTTCCCGGTCATTCAAGCGCCTCATGCCCTCTTTTAAGGCAATTTCCTCTATCCAGTGTGAATCCTTATTGCGTTCGTCACTCAACTGGTCCATCACAAAAATCGGATCGCCGCCGTCATTATAAATTGGCTCAAATAAAGAAACAGGATCCTGAATTGCGTCCAGCGCAAAGACAATTTCTTCATGGGGAACTTCCAATACCCTGGCAATTTCTTCAGCTGTCGGTTCCCGTGATGTTTCACCCATCAGCCGCTCTCTGACCTGGAGAGCTTTATAGGCGATATCCCTTAACGAGCGGGAAACCCGGATCGGGTTATTATCCCGCAAATAGCGGCGGATTTCGCCGATGATCATCGGTACCGCGTAGGTGGAAAACTTAACGTTTTGACTAAGATCAAAATTATCAATTGATTTCATAAGACCGATACAGCCGACCTGGAACAGGTCATCAACAAATTCGCCCCGGTTGTTAAATCTTTGAATAACACTGAGGACGAGGCGCAGATTTCCGTTGACGAGTTTTTCCCGCGCGGATATATCCCCTGTGTGCATTTGCTTGAAGAGTTCTCTCATTTCTTCGTTTTTCAATACTGGAAGCTTTGAAGTATCTACCCCGCAAATCTCAACTTTATTTCGAGTCAATTCTTTTTCCCTCCTTGCAGGAGCTGCTGTTCAAAAATCAGTATCTCCCCGGTAAGGAAAAATATGCACTTGTCCAGTTTCAAGGATTTGCGGGCTACGAATGAAAAACGTTAAGAACTCAAGATTTATATCCGTTTTCCATCAAAAAAAATTTATCTTTAGACCATTTTATTAAATTCTTTACGCAATCTTTTGATAATTCTTTTTTCCAGCCTTGAAATATACGATTGGGAAATCCCTAACATATCGGCGACATCCTTTTGTGTCTTTTCTTCGCCGCTTCCAAGCCCAAATCGCAATTCCATAATTTGCTTTTCCCTGTCGCTCAGCTGGTGTAACGCTTTAATCAACAGCTTGCGGTCGACGTTTGCTTCGAGATCCTTGGTGATGATATCATCCTCTGTCCCGAGGACGTCTGACAATAATAATTCATTGCCATCCCAATCGATATTTAAAGGTTCATCAAACGAAACCTCTGAACGGATTTTGTTATTTCTCCTTAAGTACATTAAAATCTCGTTTTCAATGCAGCGGGAAGCGTATGTAGCCAGCTTAATTTTCTTTTCGGGATTAAAAGTATTGACGGCTTTGATCAGCCCGATCGTGCCGATGCTGATTAAATCTTCAATATTGATGCCGGTATTTTCAAATTTCCTGGCAATATAGACAACCAGGCGGAGATTGCGCTCGATTAAAATGGAACGGGCCGCTTTATCTCCTTTGGGAAGTTTTTTTAATAGCAGCTCCTCTTCTTCTTTGTTTAAAGGAGGTGGCAACGCTTCACTTCCGCCTATATAGTATATTTCATCCGATTTAATACCAAGTTTTATTAATAACTTATACCAATAGTAGGATAAGCGCAGTCGCAGATTTTTCATGTGTGTCCTCCTTCTAAAATATCTTTTCTCCGAGTATAGTATTATTAGCTTACCTTTATAGACGGCCTATCCTTTTTCTCGCCTGTCAAAAGCTTGGGGTGGACGATACATTGAAAGGCATCATCGGCAGATAATTGCTGGGTCGTAAATGAAATAAGCCCTTTCTCTGTTTCCCAGCAATCTTTATCTTTTTCAATTCTGATCATGTCAGGCTTTAAAGCCAAGATGAGTTGATGGTCCTTGCCGACCACCCGGCATGGAATAATCCTCATCCGGTTCTCCAGCTCTGGGGAAATTGTTTCGCTTCCGAAAATGATATCTTCATGGTTTGTTGCCAGCTTGATTAACTCTTCAGGCAGTTCATGGGAGCAGTTCCTGATCGAAATCAACATGACCGGCCATTTCGAAAGCGGATCATAAAGCTGATTCCCGCTGTCAATTAACCCTTTAACGGAAATCTCGGCCTCCCCCAGCAATACCGTGACTTTTACAAGCTGCTCATACTGAATTTTCACAACCTCGATTGCTTCAATGTTACGTCTGGATAAATGCCAGGCGATTGGAAAGCCGATCAACACAAACAACCAGCTTATTGGATCACCAAACCCTTTGCTGTTTGCCAGCAGCACCTTCGTTGTGAGACCAAAATCAAATTGAATAAAATAATGGGCACCAATTAATGAGCCGCCAATTAAAAAGGTTGTTGCGTAAAGGGTTACAAGGCCAGAAAAAAAATAGCGAAGCCTTTTGTAGCCAAAAGCCGCTAATACCATCATCACAGAAAAAAGCAACTTGGTTAGGGGATCACCGGAAACTGTACTGAAAGGCGTGACTGCCAGCAGAATAATCAGTGAGCCAATAAATCCGGCGAGAAAAACTCTCCATAAGCGAATGCTTCTTTTTAAAATAATTGCAGTTAAATAGATGAGCAAACTATCAAACAAAAAATTCAAAGCCCAAATCACATCTAAATAAACCGTCACTTCCCTCTCTCCCTAAAGATAGAACCGCAAGGCGATTCCCTTTGAATGAGTAAAAAGAACAAGGCTGGCTGTTTAAATTGGAAAACCAATTTTTTGCTGCTATAAATTCCGTTACGAAAAAGTATAGCGTACTTACTCTCAGGAAGTGTGTCACTTTCTGTAAGGAAAGGAGAAGAAATTTCCCCTATTCAATTCGGATTTTGTCAACTTTCTTCTTTATTTGCGCAGTACTTTTTAAGCGAATAAGAAAAGCGCAAGCGCCTTGGTCAGCCCCGACAAGCGCTGGAGGGCCTGACAGTGAAGTCGCTTTTTGACTTCATTGGCAGGACCGAAGCGACTCGAGGGGCTAGGCGCTGGAGCTGGACATCGAAACGCCCAACTATATTTAGAAACGTTTATACTTTCCTATAGCTCAAAAAAAGAGCATGGCAACCTAATGCCATACTCTTTTAATATTTTTTTTCTATTGAAAATAACTTAGCGTCTGCGATTCCGGTTGCGCAAGAAGGTTGGGATATCAAGCGGATCTTCCCCTTGCTGTACAGAAGCTCCTCTTGTTGTTTCTTGCTGTACTTCAGTTTTTTGCTCGCGGTTCGCAGGCTGCTGTCCTGGCTTGGCCTGGCCGAAAACCGGGCGATTCATCGGCTTGGATTTGAGGATTTCCTCATTGAAGCCGGTAGCAATTACCGTGACTTGAATCTCATCCTTCAGATTCTCATTAATGACTGATCCAAAAATCATATTAACATCCTGATCTGAAGCAGATGCAACAATATCCGCAGCTTCCTGCACTTCAAACAAGCTTAAGTTTGCTCCTCCGGTAATGTTCATCAACACCCCTTGAGCGCCATCAATGGATGTCTCAAGCAACGGTGATGAAATGGCTTTTTTGGCCGCTTCTGCGGCACGGTTTTCGCCTGAGGCAACCCCGATCCCCATCAAGGCAGAACCCTTATTGGACATAATTGTTTTCACATCAGCAAAGTCAAGGTTGATTAAACCCGGGACAGCGATTAAATCAGAAATACCCTGGACACCCTGGCGGAGAACATTATCGGCAACACGGAATGCTTCGAGCATTGGAGTGCTTTTATCAACCATTTCAAGGAGGCGATCATTGGGAATCACAATAAGTGTGTCAACAGCTTCCTTCATCGCATCAATTCCACTACCCGCTTGATTGGCGCGTTTTCTGCCTTCAAACGTAAACGGGCGTGTAACGACTCCGACTGTTAAAGCACCTAAATCACGGGCAATTTGTGCAATGACCGGAGCGGCTCCTGTACCCGTTCCACCGCCCATTCCAGCAGTAACAAAAACCATATCGGCGCCCTTTAACACTTCCTCTATTTGTTCTTTGCTTTCTTCTGCCGCTTTTTTGCCTACTTCAGGATTGGCACCGGCACCCAACCCGCGCGTCAATTTCGCGCCAACTTGCATCTTTACTTCGGCTTTGGATAGATTTAAAGCTTGAGCATCCGTGTTCACGGAAATAAACTCAACACCCTGTACACCCTGTTCTATCATCCGATTAACAGCGTTGTTTCCACCGCCTCCAACGCCAATTACTTTTATGGTAGCCAGTTGATCTAAATTCGTATCAAACTCCAACATGACAAATCCTCCTAATTCGTCGTTATCCCAAATAGCTCGTCCTACTCAAAGAAATAGCCAAGGAACTTCTTCACCCGTGACGTAATTTTTTCTTCCGGTTGCTTTTCAGGCTTTGCTTTCGCCTGAGGCTGTTTTTGAATCCGCTTTTCCTTCATTTCCGGGACCACTGCCTGGCCGCTGTTCTTTCTGCCCTGCAGTCTCGCTGTCTTATATGAAAACTTAATCAATCCGACGGCTGTTGTGTATTGTGGTTCACGAACTCCAATGTAATCCGGGATCGCAATTCGGACACGATTCTGCAATACAGCCTGGGCAAGTTCGAGAATCCCTTGCATGTTAGCAACTCCGCCAGTGAGGACGAATCCTCCCGGCAAATCCCTGACACCCATTCTTCTAATCTCATTTTGAATGAGTTCAAATATTTCTTCCATTCTAGCTTCTATAATATCAGAAATTTCAAGCTGATTAAATTGCTGATGTTGATCACTGCCGATAATTGGCACGCTGAAAACTTCATCTTCTGAAGCATCATCATAAAAAGAATGGCCATGCTTAATTTTAATCATTTCAGCATCCTCGGTTGAGGTTCGCAAACCAATCGACAAATCTTTTGTAATATGGTCACCACCGACCGCCAGAACGCTGGTTGATTTTAAACTGCCGTTTTCAAAAATCGCAATCGTAGTCGAGCCGCCGCCGATATCAACAAGGGCTACGCCAAGGTTTTTTTCATCCTTGGAAAGGGCAAAAGCTCCGGAAGCAAGAGGCTGAAGCGTTATGTCTAAAATCTCAAGCCCTGCCCGTTCAACACAGCGCAGGGTGTTATGTAGGATTGTTTTTGAACCGGTAATAATCGTGCCTTCCATTTCAAGACGAACACCAATCATCCCGCGCGGGTCGTTGATTTCATCGAGCCCATCGACAATAAATTGCTTTGGAATGACATCAATAATTTCCCGTTCAGGCGGTATGGAGACAACCTGTGCTGCCTCGATTACGCGGGTTACATCCTGATCGGAAATTTCCCGGTTATCACTTGATACCGCGACAACGCCGTGGCAAGGCTGGAGCATCACATGGTTTCCGGTTACGCCGACAATGACTTGGCGAATCTCCATTCCTACCATTCTTTCAGCTTGTTCAATTGCCCGTTTAATAGAATGAACGGTTTCATCTATGTCAACAACAGAGCCCTTTTTTAAACCCTCGGACTTTACGTTGCCTACACCGATAATATTTAATGAATCATCAACCATTTCACCAATGATCACTTTAATTGTGGACGTACCGATGTCTAGACTTACATATATCTCATTGCTGTTCATTCTTTGGCACCTCCTTTAAACAATTCGTAAAATTGAACAACAATTGAATTAAATTCTGTTTATTTTACAATATCTTATAATTTTATTCGTCACAACAAAAATTTTCCCTTTTTATTCATCAATTTTTTTCGGCTCGCCCCGGCTGGCAGACCATTTCGTCAACAATAATCTCCTGATCACCGCAATATTTTGAAACAGCCTGACACCAAATGCGAAAACGGCTGCCAAATATAAGTCTACACCAAGATGAACCCCCAGAAAAGCTAAACTTGCAGCCAGAATAATATTGAAAAAGAATCCTGACACAAAAACCTTTTCATCATAAATATTTTGGAGATGGGCCCTGATGCCGCCAAATAACGTATCAAGTGCTGCGAGTACTGCGATTGATAAGTAGTTTGAGTATTCGTCAGGGATTCTGATATCCGTCATTAAACCGAGGAAAATCCCGATTACTAATCCCAGTAAAGGAAGCCACATTATGAATCCCCTCCTTTTCCAGGGTCCAAAGGTTCCATGTTCCTAACCCGGATCGAATCCTGATAAGCAGGAATTGTCAGCGACTCTTTCGGACTGGAGACAGTCATTCTTAAATTATCGATAAAAAAATCCTCCGCAGATTTTGATACCTGCATCCGGTTGAACAGCTTCTCAGCCGTTTCGATATTTTCGGTGATGATCTTAACCTCAATCGGCATGCTGTTAAGGGGGTAACCATCTATTTTTGTTTCCCGGTTAATGTCCCGTATCACTGTTGTATTAATAATTCTCTGCCCGGCGATCGAAATATGCTTTGCATCATACATGTTCAACTCGTTTACAAGCCGTTTCAACAGCTCGGGAGAAATATCGGAAACCGATTCTCCAAGGACGATTTGTTCATAAATCGGCTCGATGGTCAATATAATTCCCGGGCCGGAAACATCCGTTAATCCGGCTTCAAGCTTCAATTCTTCCAATGTAGTCCTTAGTGCCTGCTCCTTGCTTTGACTGCGCTCTGTTTCATATTGGGCAAGCTTATCTTCATTGGAGCGAATTTCCCGAATCAACCGCGATTGAATTTCCTTTTCCTTCAAAAGATCCTCGCGAAGCTGCCATGTATCCCTTGTATCCCGGACAACCGGTTCTTTTACTGTTTGAAATTGAATCGCAAGCATAAAGCCTACAATTAACGCAATCACGGTAAAGCTAACCATTTTTTTGTTGTCCACATTTTTTCACCTGGCTTTCTTGACTTTTTAAAAGTGGACATAAGCGAAACGCACGATTATCCAACTGGGTAATTCAAGATAAAGAAAGCTGTTCAAAAGAGAACTTCTTTTAGCTTCCCAGTTTCGGTTCGATCACAATCTCATCCTTTTTCTCAACCGTAAATACAATATTATCATTGACAAGCTGATCCTTCACACCGCCCGTCAAGCTGACCGCTGAAGACATAATGTCAGGGTCCCCCAATGCTGTGATCACAAAAGGTGCAGGATGCTGGTAGCCGTCAACCGTAATCACCGGACCGTCACAAAGAATGTAAGAATTATGGGAAAGCCGCTGCCCGTTAATTGCAATTGCAGAGGCTCCGGATATGTATAATTCATTGACAACTTTAAAAACATGCTGCTCATGGACAAGATAATTATTGATATTTTCTTCCTCGGGATTATAATCTCCATCAGCCAAGGTAATCTGGACACCTTCTCCCTTAACTCCTACTTTGCCAAGGAACATCCGGTATTTTTCGATATCTTCAGCAAGATTGAAGAAGATTTGCGCTTCATTGGCAAGCTTCTGCTCAATCTTCAGAACCTTGGCCTGTTTCTCGTTCAATTCTTTCTGCAGTTCCCTGTTTGTTTCCTCCTGCTCAATGAGCTGCTCGCGGAGATCAAGGGTTCTTTCCCATTGCCTGTCCGTAATGTCAGATGAATTATGTTCATTTTTCGTCAAATGGTACGAAAATGCAAGTATATATCCAAGCACGAGAAAAACCAATGAAAAAATAACGTGCCTACCTTTCACCTTCATCGTTCTTCATTTCAGCTCCTTCTGAACCATAACCTTTAAAATAGGAGCCTACTTCTAAATCAATAACTCCCTTTTTTCCCGGATCAAGCTGGCTGACAATCGAAGGGTAATGCACCATTTTTTCGGCAAAGCTTCTTAATGTCGCATTCACTTCAAATCCGTCATTCATAAACAGAGTGATCCGGTGTGCATCTGTCTCTGTTGGGCTATAGTGGATTTCTGAAATCGCGTTGAGCACTTCCTCCGGCAATACTTCCAGCCCATCTATCATCTCTGCAAGGATATCACCTTCCGCAAACCCGCTCAAAATTGGGGCGTTTACCGGAAGCCCGGTTGTTTCCTTTTGTTTTACAATAAAACCGTTGTCCAATACCGGCAGATAGCTTGTTTCGTTCGCTACATACGCAATCCTGCTGTGCTCTTTCACTTTAATCAACACGGAATTTGGGATTTGGATGGACACATCGACAGATTCTATTTCAGGCAGCTCTGATAACTTACCCTCTATCGACTTCGAATCAACCTTCCAAATATTTGTTTTTGATGATAACTTGCTCAGTGAAATTAGGTCTTCCTGTGAATACAGCTCGTTTCCAGAAACAGTGATCTTTTTTACATGGCTTAACGGAGACTGAAAATAGACAACACAAACAATCAAGGAAAAAAACAGCATCAACAGAAATATCAATCTTCTATTTGCTTTCCTGCGCCTTTGCTGCTTCAGCTTTGGAATACGATCTTCAAGCGAAACAACGTTTCCCTTCCCCATCTCATCACCCCATTTCATGAAAACACAAGCACGGTGCTTGTCCCACAGCAAGAAACACACAGTCAAGATTTAAACATAAGTGAAAACAACGGCACGATCCAGCATGCCGTTATTGCCGATAAAGCTGTTATTTTTTTAATTTCTAAATAGATATTATAACACAAATACTTTTCCCGGTAAGTTCAATTCCCTGTTACTTTCGGCCGATTATTTCCACTTCCGTTTCCAGATTCACTTGATACTTATCATAAATAGTATCTTTCACATGTTGGATTAACGCAAGTACATCTTCTGCTGTTGCCCCGCCTGCATTGACGATGAAATTTCCATGCATATCAGAAATTTTTGCCCCGCCGATTGAATGCCCTTTTAATCCGGCATCCTCAATTAACTGCCCCGCATAACGCGGAAGCGGATTTCTGAATATGCTGCCGGCACAAGGGTAATTCCATGGCTGTGTTTCCTTGCGATAATCCTTATTCTTTTGCAGCTGCCGAACAATCTCTTCCCGTTTTCCCTCTGCAAGCTGAAAGACGGCCTCCAACACAATCCCGGGCCGCTTTTTTTGCAGAACGGATGTCCGATAGGAGAATTCCATCTCATCAACACCGAGCCAGCCGACCGTTCCATCTGCAAAGAGAATGTGTGTCTTCGTTAATATTTTCGAAATATCGGAGCCATGCGCACCCGCATTCATATAAACGGCCCCGCCGACCGAACCGGGTATGCCCGCGGCAAATTCAAGACCGGTCAATCCCTTCTTGCTTATGGAAGCTGCCATGGCCACTAAAGAAACTCCGGCTCCCGCTGTTACAGTTTCTCCGTCAATGTCAAGCCGGTCTAATCCTGAGCCAAGTTTAATGACTGCCCCTTCAATTCCTTGATCAGAAACAAGCAGATTGGAGCCTCTGCCAATTGCCCGCCAATGTAATTTGTATTTTTGAATCAATTCCATCGTTTTCTTTAAATTGTCAATGGATGAAGGTTCTATGAATAAATCTGCCGGCCCGCCGATTTTGATTGTTGTATGGTTGGCTAAAGGCTCATTTTTTTTCACCTTGCCAACGTTTAAATTTGTCAGTTCTGTTATTAAATCGGTCATATATACCTCCCTTTCTTTTTTTCTGTGTATTAGTTTATGCGCAAAAAGAAAGCTGGGCTACTTTTGTTTTTGATCGACAAGTTCCTGCATTACGGAATAAAGCCTTTCTGCCGCATCTGGAATCCCCAATTGTTTGGCCGCGGTTTTCATTTCCTTCAGCTTTTGTTCATCCAATAAAATCGCATCGATTTGCTGGACCAGCTTTGCCCCGCTCAAATCCTTTTCGAGGAGCAGCTCGGCTGCCCCATGCTCGCTCAATGCGCGGGCATTTTTTTCTTGATGGTTATTGGTGACATACGGGCTCGGAATAAGAATGCTCGGGATCCCAAGTGAAGTTAATTCCGCCAGCGTTGTCGCACCGGCTCTGGCCACGGTTAAGTCAATGCCGGCAAGCACCTCCGGCATGTTATCGATAAAAGGCTTGATGATGACATTTTCAGGGCTGCCGACCAGCTCGACCTCTTTTTTCACTTCTTCAAAATGGGCTTCCCCCGTCACATAAAGAACCTGATAATTTTTCTCGCCAAGCTCTGCCAGCGACTTTAAGACAGCTTCATTGAGGGGCCTGGCCCCACGGCTTCCGCCAAATATCAATACAGCCGGAACATTTAATTTCAACCCGGTTGAAAGGCGTCCTTTAATCCCATCCTTGCCGAGTACTTCAGACGCGCGGGGATTGCCGGTTAAAATCACCTTTTCTTCCGGGAAAAAGGCCTTTGCTTCTTCAAAACAAACAGCAATTCTGTCCACATAGCGGCTTAAAAATTTGTTCGTTAAGCCTGGAACACTGTTTTGTTCGTGGATCAAAGCCGGAATCTTCAGCTTTGCTGCCGCATAGACGACAGGACCGCATACATAGCCGCCGGTGCCAATTACAACATCCGGTTTAAATTCCTTTAAGATTCGCTTGCTGTCTCTGACTCCCTTCCAAAATCGGATCAATGTTTTAATGTTTTCGAGGGAGATTTTTCGTTGAAAACCAGTAATATGTATCGACTTAAATGGAATATTTTCTTTCGGGACAATTTTGCTTTCCAGCCCTTTTTCTGTACCTATATATAAATATTCTGCCTGATCGTTTCTCTTTTCGATTTCCCTGATGAGAGCCAGGGCCGGGTATATATGGCCGCCGGTTCCCCCACCGCTAACTGCTATTCTCATTTTTTCACCCCGCAGATAGAAAAAAATGCTTCTATCCTCTTTTTAGTTTGTTTTTTCTAAGCTGAATTTGCACTTCACCGTTATTCCCCATTCTACTATATTGTAAACTTTGATGATAACCGAAAAAAGATTGTAATCCAAATTTCATCAAAAAGAAATATACCCCTTTACGGAGGCAGTTTTTAGCGCGGGGAAAGGAAAAGCAACCTTGCCGGCGTCCATGGCAAGGTTGCTGTAGTAGGCAGGCACAAGTATCAGTTAGTAGCGGGCATGCCTGCTGATATTCAATAAAACCCCGATTGCCATCAACATGAGCGTCAATGATGAGCCTCCATAGCTTAAGAACGGAAGCGTGATTCCCGTAACAGGCATCAACCCGGTTACCACCCCAATATTGATCATCACTTGAATAGCAATCATTGCGATAATCCCCAGGGCAAGAAAGCTTCCGTAAAGGTCGGGCGCTCCTAAAGCAATCCTTATTCCTCTCCATAATAAGAGCGAGAACAACAAAAGTACAAATGAACCGCCTATAAATCCAAGTTCCTCCGCTAAAATGGCAAAAATGAAATCCGTTTGTGGCTCCGGCAAATAAAAGAATTTTTGCCTGCTTTCGCCGAGACCGAGTCCAAATAATCCGCCAGGGCCGATCGCATAGAGTGACTGAATGATTTGAAACCCCGTTCCCCGCGGGTCTGCCCAAGGATCGAGAAACGATGTGATCCGCTGCATTCGATACGGTGCAGAGAGGACCAGGCCGACAAATCCGGCAATACCAATCAGCCCGAGCCCAACAAAATGGCTAATTCGTGCCCCGGCAATAAAAATCATCACAACACATGTTCCAACCATGACGGTGCCTGTCCCTAAATCGGGCTGGAGCATGATCAGGGCGAATGCCGTAAAAACGAGTGATAACGAAGGAACAAGCCCTTTTTTAAAAGAGGTGATCAGCTTTTGCCGCTCGGAAAGAAACTTGGCAAGGAAGACGATCATCGCCAGCTTCATAAACTCTGAGGGCTGAATCGAAAACGCGCCTACCCCGATCCAGCTTCGCGAACCATTTCGTTCGGTACCGATACCGGGAATTAACACAACGAGCAAGAGTACAAAACAAATAAGCATAATCACCTTCGCCCATGTTTTCCACGCCCAGTAATCAATGTTCATAATAAAAAACATTGCGATGATGCCAACGCCGGCAAAAAGCATTTGCCGTTTCGCAAAGAAAAAAGAATCTTTGAATCGAAAATCCGCCTGAACAGCGCTTGCACTGTACACCATGATCAGTCCGACTGCAAGCAAAGTAAAGGTAACAATTATTAAAATTAGATCGGGAGTTGATTTTTTAGACGGCAATGCTATACACCTCGACTGCAAGTTTTGAGCCTGTATGTACTATTTATAGCATTCCCTGGAATCGGCCTTACACAGATTGGGCCATTCCGGCAGCGGACAAGCTCTTATTTAAGCTTATGCACTGCGTTTATAAAAATGTCTCCCCTGACTTCAAAAGTTTTGTATTGATCCCAGCTGGCACATGCAGGTGACAAGAGGATGACATCGCCTGGAGCGGAAAGCCCGTAAGCGACGGGAACTGCTTTTTCCACATTATCGACACTCTCAATTATTTTTATTCCTGCAGCCCGGCCTGCCTCTTGTATTTTTCCTGACGTCTCGCCAAAAGTAATCAATGCTTTAACATTTGTTAAATAAGGAACGAGTTCCGAAAAACCATTGCCGCGATCAAGTCCGCCGGCGAGAAGAATGACCGGGGCTTCAAAAGCAGATAACGCCTTTGATGCTGCAAGGACATTTGTCGCTTTAGAATCGTTAAAAAAGGATCTGCCATTGATCGACTCGACAAATTGAAGACGATGCTTAACACCGGTAAATGTGGTGAGCACCTTTCTGACAGCTTTATTATCAACACCTGAAAGCTTGGCCGCCGCAACAGCAGCCAGGATGTTTTCAAGGTTATGGCTGCCCGGCAAAGCAACTTCCTCGACCGCCATAATCTCTTCACCTTTAAAGTAAATGATGCCATTTTTCGCATATGCACCATTTGCAAGTTCCTTTTCGATAGAAAATGGAACAAGTGAAGCTTTCGTCTCCAACGCAATAGCGACAGTCTTTTCCTGGTCAGCGTTGTATATAAAGTAATCCTCTTCGGTTTGATTGCGGGCAATATTCGCCTTTGCCTGCTCATATTCTTCCCTTGTTCCATGATAATCAAGATGCGCATCATAAATGTTAGTCAAAATCGCTATCTTTGGCTTAAAAGTATCAATGCCCATCAGTTGGAACGACGAGAGCTCAATCACGATCGTTTGATTGTCTGTAGCCTTCTGGGCGACACCTGAAGCTACAGTGCCAATATTCCCTGCGATTAACGGAGCTTTTTTTCCAGCCTCAAGCATCTCAAACACCAGTGTAGTCGTCGTTGTTTTTCCATTAGTGCCGGTAATACCTATAAATGGTGCTTCAGAAATTTGGTAGGCAAGTTCGACTTCAGTGATAACCGGAATGCCTCTTTCAATGGCGCCGGTTATCATTGGGTTGCGATAGGGAATGCCGGGATTTTTAACAATTAATTCAAAACCTTCATCGAGCAGCTCAATTGGGTGGTCGCCACAGACTACTTTAATGCCCTGCTCCAAAAGTCCTTGCGCTTCCGGATTTTCAGATAACGGCTTGTAATCATTGACGGTGACGAACGCACCGAGCTTATGCAATAGTGAGGCTGCACTCACACCGCTCTTTGCCAGGCCCAAAACCAATATTTTTTTATGGACATATTGTTTAATTTGTTTCAATTACAACCACACCTCTATATAGATTCCCAGTATCGCAAATAAAAGACCAACCGCCCAGAAAGTGACGACCACCCGCCATTCCGACCATCCGACAAGCTCGTAATGGTGATGAAGGGGGCTCATCCGGAAGATTCTTTTACCTGTCGTTTTAAAGGAAATTACTTGCAAAATAACAGATAAAGTTTCAATAACAAAAACTCCACCAATGACAATCAAAATGACTTCCAGTTTTGTTACGATGGCGAGGGCGGCAATCGCCCCTCCCAATGCGAGCGAGCCTGTATCCCCCATAAAAACCTTGGCGGGATGGGCATTAAAGACAAGGAAGCCAAGCACGGCGCCGACGACAGCCACCGAAAAAATCGCTGCCTCAAATTGCGACTGGTTCCATGCCATTACAGCAAAAGCCCCAAATGCGATCGCAGTGCTGCCCGAAACGAGCCCATCCAGTCCATCAGTAAGATTCACCGCATTTGAAAAACCAACCATCCAAAAAATGATAAATAGAATATAAAACACGCCTAGCTCAATCGAATAATCAAAATAAGGAATATTTACTGCCGTGGAAAAATCGTTTTGTTTTAATACGAAATAGAAGACAGCCGATATGATCATTTGTCCAAGCAGCTTTTGCTTTGATGTCAGCCCCAAATTTCTTTTCATGACGACTTTAATAAAATCATCAAGAAAACCAAGAAGGCCGAAGCCAAGCGTAACAAGCAGCAACAGGTAAGTTTCGACCGTTGCGCCGGAAAATTTGTTCGTCATCACCAGCGTTGTGACGGTGACGGCTGCCAATATCATAATCCCGCCCATTGTGGGCGTTCCGGATTTCTTTTGGTGTGACTGTGGGCCCTCTTCGCGAATGCTTTGTCCAAATTTCAACCTTCTTAAGAAGGGGATAAAAATAGGAGACAGCAACACCGTGATCAAAAAGGCCATCAGTATTGTGAAAAAAATAACTTGCTCGAGCATTTTATCCCCTCCTCCCCCGGTTCCCGACTTGGAACGATGGATCAAAACGCTGAGCCATCACAGCTATATCATATGTAGCTTCATTTTCATTAAGAAGCTTTTTATCCGAAAAAAGAATTTTAATCATATTAATCCTGGTATCCTCTCTCTAAACCTTTAGCGGCTGATTGTTTCAGTTTGGTCCAAACTCAGCCGTTCTGCCGTTCCTCTATCGCTTCTCGCGCAACAACCCGATCGTCGAAGTCAAATACTTCGTTGCCGATTTGCTGATACGTTTCATGGCCTTTTCCGGCTATTAAAATGACATCACCCTCCCGCGCATGTGCCACCGCGTACCTGATCGCTTCTTTTCTATCTATGATAGCCAAATACTGCTCGCCGCTAACACCCATTTCCATTTCTTTGATAATGTCGGCGGGATTTTCACTTCTCGGGTTGTCGGAGGTGAAAATCGCGTCTGTCGCATAACGGCAGGCAATTTGCGCCATGAGCGGCCGTTTTGTCCGGTCCCGGTCTCCGCCGCAGCCAACGACAACGAAAATCCTGTTCTTGGCAAATTGTTTTACAGTCTTCAAGACATTTTCAAGGCTGTCAGGCGTATGGGCGTAATCCACAATGACAGCGTAATTTTGCCCGGCATCCACCGGTTCAAAACGTCCTGCCACTCCTTTTACCTGCTCTACAGACCGGATCGCACCATCCAGGTCTATTTCCGACACAAGCGCAGCCGAAATGCTTGCCAGTACGTTATAAACACTGAATTTTCCAATCAGCTGCAAGGACACTTTTCTGATCCCGAGCGGTGTTACTAAATCAAACTCGGTCCTGCCTGAAGTCATTCTCAAATTGATAGCCTGGATATCGGCCTGATGATCAATCCCGTACGTGACGACATGAGCGGCGGTCGAGCTTATATATTCAACCGATGCCGGATCATCGGCATTCAATACGGCAAACTTTGGATGGTCGTGGTTAAATGAATTTCCCAGCTGGGCAAAAAGCAGTCCCTTCGCCCTCCGGTATTCTTCCATCGTTTTATGGTAATCAAGATGATCCTGCGAGAGGTTCGTAAATACAGCGACATTATAATCGGTACCATGGACTCTTCCATAGACCAATGCATGGGAAGATACCTCCATTGCTGCTGTTTCGACCCCTTCGTCGACCATCTTGCGAAATGTGCGCTGAAGCGTGAGGCTTTCAGGTGTTGTATTCTTCACTTCGAAGGTTTTTGAGCCGATTTTTGTATACATCGTGCCGATCAGCCCGGTCTTTTTTCCCGAGTCGGCGAAAATTTTCTCGATCAGGTGGCTTGTCGTCGTTTTTCCGTTTGTTCCGGTAATCCCGATCAGATGAAGCTGCTTGCTTGGCTGTCCGTAAAAAGCATCGGCGAGCACAGCCATTGCCCGATATGTATCCTTTACAACTATAACCGGAACGTTTAACGGCAGCTCCCTTTCAGCAAGAATCGCGACCGCTCCGTTTTTTACGGCAGATTCGGCAAAGTCATGGCCGTCAAAGGTAAAGCCGTTAATGCAGATAAACAAGCTTCCCTGCTCAACCTTGCGATTATCATTATGAATAGACGTAATTTCCGGATTTTCCCCCGAAAACTGAACAAAAGGGCGTAAATGCCCGATCAGTGTATGTAATTTCATATTTTCATATCCTCTCTCATAAAAACAGAGACTTTCACCAGGGAACGGCTGCTACAAGGCATTTTCAGCCGCAAATAAGGAGCAAAGATCCCTTTTCAATCAAAATGATTTAATATGGCGGTTATTATTTTACATGAAAAGCAGCAATTAAGCCATGCATCTTTTAAATTTCCAGCATAAATATAATGTTTTGTACGTTATTCCGAATGCCGTTCATACATTCGGCATTCCCCTCTTAAACGATGACGACTTCTGCCAAATGAGAAATAGGCGGCGCTATTACACGGGCCGCCTCTCTCCGTTTATCATTCTTTGTCGTTAAAGTAAAGCCTGATCGTCGAGCCTTCCTTTAATTTTACTCCCGGCTGCGGGGTTTGTTTGACTACAATATCCCCTTCGCCGCTGGCGTCAATCCTGAAATTCAAGAAAACTTCGCCAAGATCTTTTTTCGAAAACCCGACCAGATCCGGAACTTCAATCATCGGAACGTCTTCCCATGTGCGCTTCTTCTGGATTTGGTCTTTTCTTGGAGGCACGCCAAGCGCACGCAAGCTGTCACCCATGATGCTTCCAACAATCGGCGCCGCAACTCTGCCGCCAAATTGAATCGTTCCTTTCGGATTATCGACCGCGACATAAACGACGAGCTGCGGATCATCCGCAGGAGCAAAGCCAATGAAGGAAACAACATGATTATTTACCAAATATTTTCCGTCTTTTGCCTTTTGGGCTGTACCGGTTTTCCCGCCTACTCTGTACCCGTCGACAAACGCCTTGCCGCCAGTTCCCTGTGCGACTACGCTTTCGAGAGCATACCTGATCTTGGCGGATGTTTCTGCGGAAATAACCTTTCTTTTTGCTACCGGTGCGTTTTTCATGACTATTTCCCCGGTGGATGGATCAATTAGCTCCTTGGCAATATAGGGCTTGTAAAGCGTCCCGCCATTAACGGCCGCCGAAATGGCCGCAACCTGCTGGATCGGGGTCACGGACACACCCTGGCCGAAGGCGGTGGTCGCTTGTTCAACAGGGCCGACGCGATCAAGGTTAAAGAGGATGCCCTTTCCTTCTCCTTGCAGATCAATGCCTGTCTTTTCGCCAAAACCGAAGTTGCGAATATATGAAAAAAGCTTTTCTTTTCCAAGGCGCTCCCCCAGTTCTACAAAGCCGGGGTTACATGAATTTTGGACGACTTCAAGAAACGTTTGCGAACCGTGGCCGGCCCTCTTCCAGCATCTCAGCCGGGCGCCGCCGACTTTGACAAAACCGGGATCATGGAAATGGTCCTTTTCGAGGTCCACCTTTCCTTCCTCAATCGCAGCCGCAAGCGTGATAATTTTAAACGTCGAACCCGGTTCATACGTACTCCAGACGGGCAGGTTGCGGTTGTAGATTTCCGGGGCTACATTTTGGAAATTAGCAGGGTCAAAATCAGGCCTGCTTGCCATAGCCAGGATCTCCCCTGTGTTCGGGTTCATCGCGATCGCGACAATGCCGTCAGGATTATAAGCAGCTTCCGCAATGTCGAGTTCTCTTTCCACGATCGATTGCACCTTTGAATCAATCGTCAATTTTAAATCAAGGCCATTGAGCGGCGGCTCATAATCATCACCCATATCCCTCATCCGCCTGCCTTTTGCATCGGAATAAAATTTCACCGCTCCCTTTGTACCTGTCAGCTCTTTATTATAATAAAGCTCGAGTCCCGTCAGCCCCTGATTATCAATCCCCGCGAAGCCGAGCACATGGGATAAGTATGCCCCGAACGGGTAATGGCGCTTTGAGTCCTCGCCAATATAAACACCTTCTAAATTAAGTGCTCTGATCTCTTTAGCTTTTTCATGGGATATTTTTCTTCCTTCTTTAAGCCTTACAATACTTCTAACAACGGTAATTTGTTTATAGATGTTTTCCTTATTCTGATTCAAGGCAGCAGCAAGCTTTTCCGCTGTCATTGCAGGATCAGTCAGTTGCCTCGGTACAACAAAAACGGTCGGTGCGCTCATATTGGTAGCCAGCTTGATTCCATTTCTGTCGACAATTCCACCGCGCTCCGGCTCAAAGTCAATGTTCCTGCTCCATAAACTTCTGGCTTTATCCGTCAGCATGTCCCCCATTAAAAACTGAACATAGCCGAGACGGATGTCGATAATCAAGAAAATCAAGATCCCTGCCAGCAGTGCAACCATCAGTCTTTTTCGCACGGTCACATTTGATACACGCATATTTGAACGAACCTCCTTGTAGTCCTGTTTAAACAAAAGGACTAAACTGACAGCCAGTTTAATCCCCTGTTAAAACCGAATCGATCAACAAATCCTCTGTATCCCGGGTTTGTTTCACGGTTATGGCTCGTTCATTTATATGCTTGTACAATTACGTTTAGAACGGTTCTTGCCTCCTGAGATCAGTCCTGCACGTTTTCTTCAGTTTCTGCTTCTTCGCCTGTTTCATCCGGCTTGCCAGCTGCATCTGGTTCCACTGCTTCAGCTGACTCCGCTGCTTCTCCGGCTTTTTGTTCTTTGTCAAGCTGTCCGGGCGTTTCGAGATGGACAATTAAATATTCGCCTTCTGCGAGAGCAGCACCTGGCGGCAAACTTTGCTCGGCGACATATCCGTTCCCTGTTACATTGAGCTTAAGATTGGCTATTTTCGCAAAGCTCATCACTTCGCGGCGCGACCAGCCTTTCATGTCCGGAACTTCAAGCTCGCCTTCTGTACGAATAAATACCCTTTCTCCGGCAAGAACGTTGGCTCCTTTTCCGGGAAGCTGGGCCGTTACATTTGTTCCATTGCCCATCGTTACAATGTCAAAGCCGCTTGTTTTTAAAGTTTCCTGCGCATTGGCGACGTTTGTATTGACGAGATCCGGCATTTTATTTACTTTTGGCACGTTCTGCTGGACCGATTCAATATTCAAGTATTGCAGGCTGCTTTTCATTACGGGTTTAAAAATTTCTGAAACAGGTTTCGAACCTTCGAAGTAACTAGCTACTTCTGGCTGCTGGACCGCAACATACATGATCAATTCTGGATTGTCCGTTGGAGCCATTCCCAAAAATGAAAAAATATAGTCTTGCTTGCCTTTCAAGTATCCACCGGAACCGGAAATCTCGGCAGTTCCCGTTTTCCCAGCGACATCGTAACCATCAATTTGGTAGCGCTCGTGCCCTGTACCTTTTTCAGATGTGATAACCGTTTCAAGAATATCTCTTACCTCTTTTGCTGTCTCAGCCGAGATCGGCTGACCAGTCACCTCCGGCTGGGAATCCTCGATCACCTTGCCTGTCTTCGAATCCACGATTTTATCGATGACATGGGGCTTGAGCATTTTGCCGTCATTGGCAACCGCAATTGCAGCCTGAATTTGTTGAATCGGCGTGATTGCCGTTCCCTGTCCATACGCCGTCGTAATTTTGTCAATCGGGTAAGTATAGACGATTTTACTTGATACTTCGTTTGGCAAGTCAATGCCGGTTGGCTTGTCCAGGCCAAACTTCGTTAAGTATTCGCGGTATCTGTCAAATCCAAGCTGCTCAGCAGCGATTTTTGCAAACGCAACGTTTGATGACCGCTGGACTCCCTCCAGGTAGGTGATTGATCCCCAGCCATGACCATTATGATCACCAATCTCAGCTGAGTTCTGTGTAACTTTGTATCTTCCTGATTGATAATAAGCATTACCGTTGAAGACTTTTTCCTGCACTGCAGCAGCAAGCGTAAAAATCTTCATCGTCGAACCAGGCTCAAACGAAGTTTCGATTGCTTCGTTATACCATGATTTTTCAAGCCCTTCCCTTGTTTTCGGATGGAAGGTCGGACGCTGGGCCATCGCCAAAATTTCTCCTGTTTTCGGATCTGCTACAATCGCAACGATTTTCTTCGGCTTATATTCTTTATCGACCTTGCTGATCGCGTCCTCTAAAAATGTTTGAATTTTTTTATCCAGTGTTAAATAAACATCTTTGCCATTTTCAGCCGGGGTAATTTGTTCCTTGCCATCCGGGAGTAAAAATCCCCATCTGTCACCCTGATATTGAACAATTCCCGGTTTCCCCCTTAGAATGGTATCAAGCTGCTGCTCCAAACCGAGCTTTCCAACTGAGGAAACTGCCCCATTTTCACCTTCCTGTTTTTCAACAAAACCGACGACATGGGAAGAGAAGACACCGTTTGGATAAAAGCGCTTCATATCTCTCATAAAAATGATCCCCGGCAGCTTCAACGCTTCGATCTGCTCCTTTGTATCACGCGAGATATCACTGCCCGCTTTTCCAAACTCGACTTGAAACACACCCTCTTTTGTCAGCTGTTTATAGATTTCCGCCTCACTTAAATCAATAAACCTTGAGAGTTCCCTCGCTGTTGTTTTCGGATCTGTCACATGCTGTGGTTTTTTTGGGTCGGTCGTCATTGAGTCATTCAAAATGGCTGCCAGAGTATAGGAAGTCGTATCCTCTGCAATAGTCTCACCGTTGCGGTCATATATCGTTCCGCGCTTTGCTTCCAACACTTTTTCTTTTGTATGTTTGAGCTCCGCTCTGGCTGCAAGTGCCTGCCCGCCTACTTCACCGGTCCATTGAATGGAAACAAACCTGTATATTAAGACAAAAAAGAGCAAGCTGAATATAATAAATAATCCCGCTGCTCCCGCATTCATATTAGGCTGCTTCCTCATTAATCCTGCACAACCTTCACATTATTTTCATTAAGCTTTAAACCAAGCTTCTCTGCTTCTGCCCTGATACGTTCAGATGTACTTAACTCTTCCACTTGATTTTCCAGGTCACCATTTACTTTTTGCTGTTCCTGGATGGAGCTTTCAAGAACCTGAATATCTTTGTTCACTTCGTAAATGGCTGCCTGGCTTGAAACAATATGTATGGCACCCATACTGATCACCGCAGCAAATACGATTCCAAGAAATTTTTCACCAGGGGTCAGCCATGGTCTTTTCACCGATGCTTTTTTTGGTACTTCAACATGCCGCTGTTGTTGCTCTTGCTGTAACTTTCTTGCTAAATTACTCATCTTTTCCCCTCCGATTCAAAAATTCATTTCTTTTTATATTTTTTCCGCGATTCTTAGCTTTGCAGATCTGGCCCGGTTGTTTTGTTTGATCTCTTCTTCGCCGGGCACAATCGGTTTGCGTGTAATCAGCTTCATTTTCGGCTTGTACTCATCCGGAATGATCGGCAGCCCGGGCGGCAGTTCAGGCCCTTCGCTCGCTTTCTTAAAAGCTGTTTTGCAAATTCTGTCCTCTAAAGAATGGAAGGTAATCACGCTGATTCTCCCTCCAGGGTTTAACAAATCAATGGCCTGCCCGAGGGAATCCTCAAACACCCCAAGTTCATCATTAACGGCAATCCGGACCGCCTGAAAAATTCGTTTGGCCGGATGTCCGCCTTTTCTGCGGGCCGGGGCAGGAATCGCTTCTTTAATGAGATCCACCAACTGGGCTGTCGTCTCAATCGGTGCTGCCGTTCGTGCTGCCTCAATTTTTCTGGCAATCTGCTTGGAAAACTTTTCTTCCCCATATTGAAAAAAAATCCTTACCAGCTTCTCGTAAGGCCAGTTATTGATCACCTCATAAGCCGATAGATCGCCGGTTTTATCCATTCTCATATCAAGCGGGGCATCGTTATGGTAGCTGAATCCTCTCTCAGCGGTATCAAGCTGGGGGGAGGACACGCCGAGGTCGTATAATACGCCGTCAACGCGTTGTACACCGCGGTCATTCAACTCTTTTTTCAAATTGGCAAAATTGCTTTTAATGAGCGTGATGCGGTCACCGTATTCAGCGAGCTTCTCCGAAGCATGGACAATCGCCGTTTTATCCTGGTCAAAGGCATAAAGCTTGCCTTCCTTTGACAGCTTGGAAAGGATTAAGGCGCTGTGCCCGGCACCACCCAGTGTGCAATCCACATATGTACCATCCGGTTTAATATTTAGTCCATCTACTGTTTCATGAAGCAATACTGTTGTGTGTTCAAACATTGTTTTTTCATCCTTCCAATCAAACGAGCAGGGAATTATATCGATATAAGTTTCCCTTTATATATCGAAACCAATCATATTTTCGGCAATTTCTGCAAAAGATTCTTCAGATTGGTCAAAATATTCTTCCCAAATACTTTTGCCCCATATTTCAATTCGATTGGAAACACCTAGCACGACGCATTCTTTTTCTAATTTTGCATAATGGACAAGCGGAGCAGCGATGTTGATTCGTCCCATTTTATCCAACTCACACTCTGTAGCACCTGAAAAGAAAAAACGGGTAAAGGCGCGGGCGTCTTTTTTCGTTAATGGAAGGCTTTTTAGTTTTTCTTCGATCAGCTTCCATTCAGAAATGGGGTAGCCAAATAAACACTGATCAAGGCCCCGTGTTAAAACGAACATTTCGCCAAGGCTGTCACGGAACTTGGCGGGCACGATTAAGCGGCCTTTATTATCAATGTTATGATGGTATTCACCCATGAACATGCCCGTTACCCCACTTTCTATCTAAAATGTACCACATCCCCCCACTTTTCACCACACTTTTTTAAATATTCTCTTTGCTTTTAGCAATCACTTGTATGAAAACGGCAATCTTCAGGTGAAATAAAATTCAGGTGTGACAATGAAATTTACAGGAAAATAACGCAAAAAAAAACCTTATCATCAAAGATAAGGTCACGCGTTAAACTTTTATAATTTTATGGGTTCCATCAAACTTGTACGGCAGCTTTAAGAGTTCATCGACAAATTCAGGTCCATACTTGTTTAAATAGTAAAAAATATTCCAGACCCGCTCCTGGGGAAGTCCAAGCGGCTTAAGCGCATTCTCGATCCTCGCCATTTTATTTAACGTAATTTCATGGCGAAGCCGTACTTCGAGGTCAAGCTTATCTGCCATAAAATCGATTTGGCTCTGGACGAGCTTTTCGTTTTTCTCCAGTAAAGGAAGCAGTCCGGGATATTTTTGCTTTACTTCCTTTTGAATCAGCTGGTATTTTTCATTGAACTGCTGTTTCGTTTCGTTGAACAAGCTTTCGAGCTCACCGTCTTTAATCGAATCCAGGAAATGGTTTCTTGCAGCTTCGACCCCTTTCGTTAAAGCATCGGCAAGGTCGATGTCCAAGTCTGTTAAGTCTGTTTCCAGTGAACGGTCAACAATTGTCATGTTTAACCTTGGAACAATCGGTGGCACCTTCATGTGAAAATGTTCAAAAACCTTTGTCAGCTCTGCCCAGTACGCAATCTCGCCGGGACCACCAATAAACGAAAGCGTGGGGAATAGCCATTCCTGGGTTAATGGCCTTGTGACAACATTGTTGCTTAACCTTTCAGGGAATTCAGCCGCCAATTCGATCAGCTCATCATCAGTGAAGGAAACGCGGCCATTTTTGCCGATAAAACGCTGTTCCTCCGGGTGATATTCAAGCAAGATCCGTTCATTGACAGTACTGTCGTAATAAAATAAGTTTGCGGCATTTTCAGCGATTTCGATCGTCTTGCTATAGCCAGCCCTGGCAAGTTGCTGCTGTTGGAAATGAACCGCGTCTGTAATCTGCTGATGATCCGTTATTTGTCTCGTAAAAATCTCTTTTTCGAGCTTTCTCAGTTCCCGGTTTCCCGAATCTACGATTAATATCCCATATTCTTTAAATAAATCAATAATGATTGCGCTGAAGAAGTCGACAAAACTAATGTTTTTCTTAAGCAACTGTCCGGCAAATTGAAGCAGTCGGCTTGTATGCTCTGTTTCCCCATAACTCTGAAAAACTTCTTCAATCCATCTTTTACAAATGTCTTCGTCTATTTGGATATCTGAGACCATTTTCTTTTCAAGAATCCGTTCAGGATAGCTCCATTTTTCAACGCGTTTGTTTTCACATACGTATACATGGTTGACCTCTTGAAAATCATGATCTTCGCCGGCAATCCAGAAAACAGGCACAACAGGTATGTTCAGTTCTCTTTCCTTCTGCTCTGCAAAGGTGATAATCGAAATAATTTTATGTATGGTATATAAAGGTCCTGTCAAGATTCCGGCCTGCTGCCCGCCTATGACAACAACGCTGTTTTCTTGCCTGAGTTTTTGAATTGATTGATTGATGGCAGCCGATCCGGGGAAGTCTGCCATAAAAGCTGAAATATGGTCTGCCAGTTCATTCCGATGGAATTTGCGGTTGTTCAGCTCTTCGATCCGGCTCCAGTATGCGGCCGGTTCATGATATTTATAATGAAAAAACCGTTCCATGCCTGGATGCCACTCAGCATAATCGGTTGCAAACCGGCTTGTTCCCGGCAGTGAGAGATTTATCATCTCCATTCAATGTACTCCCTTTCTTTATTCGTTCTTTATAGAGTATAGCATTCTCAACTATAGAAAAGAAAAAACTTTGCCCGCGGAGTTTTCAGGGCAAAGAAATATGCATGGAAACCCTTTGAATGAGGCCAAAAATAATCAGCAGGATATAGGCGGAAAAGAACAGCAAAAAGTTAAACCGCCAAAATCCTTTAAAAAGAGAAGCAAGATTAATTTCATGCTTGATTTTCCAGTGCAGGAAAGCAAATACGATTGCAATGCCGATCATCCCGAGCAAAATGATCCATAAGAACGATTTGTCCCAGATCGTAACAATCAGGAAATGGACTGAAATGATCAATAAAAACGTGCTGATGTCGAGAGCAAGCTGTACGGAGCTGCGATGGTTTTTCGTTAGCTGCTTGGCGATCACAAAAATAAGTATGTACCCAAGCAAAGGTACTGTTACGAATGTAGCGATAAGAAATGAAAAAACAGATTCCATTATAACTCCTCTCCCCCGTACTCCCTTCCTTTAATACACTGGAAAAAAGCATGTACTAGCGGTGCCTCTTTTTGTTTCCGTTCCGCTTCAGCAACAACATAACCCAGAATCGAATCTATCTCGGTCATTCGGCCGTTTTTGATGTCACTCAGCATCGACGAATAATTGGATGCCGTTTTTTTGCAAATGCCAAGCACATTTTGATAGTGGGAATCTGCATCATGCAAGCCAAGAACATCGTTAATTTCGATAAACATGTTTTGTAAAAGCTGATGATAATACGGGTTTTCAATCAATTCGCCGTTTCGGACATTTAATACCGCCGTAAGCGGATTGATGACCGCATTGACAACTAGCTTGCTGAGCAGCATTTCTTCGACATTATCTTCAAGGACAAATGGAAACTCGCTTGAAAACGGAGCAATCAACTTTTTTAGCAAAGAATCGCTTCCCCTGAAAACGGCCACTTTTGTAACGCCCGTACCGTTGTGGGTGACGCTTGCTGCTCCAGTCCTGTGCGCACCATGCTCAACGGAACCGGCATAAATATCTTTGGCAGGCAGCTGGTCCAGCCATCGCAAATGGCCCATCCCGTTTTGCAAAAACAAAAAGGTGCCGGTGCCAGGCGATTTTGATTTTAGCTTGATTTGCTCAAGAACAGCAGGCAGCTGATAAGCTTTGACTGCAATAATCGTCAGCTCATCTGCTCCGCTCCATGATACAAACGGATGCGCTCCGACAGGAACAGAATCCGGCTGTCCGTTCTTCACACATGTTAATTTAGTAGCCCCGATCGCTTCCGCCTGTTCAATGGAGTGAGTAAAAATCGTTACATGATGATAAGACTGCAAATAATAGCCAAACAACAAGCCGATTGAGCCGCCGCCGATAATTCCAATCTTCATAAAAAGCACCTCTAATGGTATTTCTAGTTCATATTTTAGCAGAATATAAAAAAACATGGGAAAAAAGGAGCATTTTTTCAATACGTTTTTGAAAATTGTATAAAAAACAGCCCGGCCAAATGTATGGCAAGGGCTGTTTTTATGTTTTAGACTGGGTAGACAGGATGCTTGCGGACGCTGAACGTCAATTGTTTTGTCTCGTAATAGGCAAGCCTGTCAATTAAAGTATCCCGCAATTCACCAGGGGCGACAATATCATCAACGATCATTTCGGAAGCTAGCCGGTAAATATCGATATGCTCTTTGTACTCCTGCTGTTTTTGCTGAACGTAAGCGATTCGCTCTTTTGGATCCTCAATTTCATTAATTTTATTTGAATAAACTGCATTGACGGCAGCTTCCGGTCCCATTACGGCAATTTGCGCAGTCGGGAGCGCAATGCAGCAGTCCGGTTCAAACGCCGGGCCTGCCATGGCATAGAGCCCGGCACCATAGGCTTTTCTGATGATGACCGAAATTTTTGGCACTGTCGCCGAGCTCATCGCGGCGATTAGCTTTGCACCGTGGCGAATGATCCCTGCTCTCTCTACCTTTGTGCCAATCATAAATCCAGGCACGTCCGCCAAAAAGATCAACGGGATATGGAAAGCATCGCAGAGCTGAATAAATTTTGCTCCTTTATCAGCGGAATCGACGAACAGCACTCCGCCTTTTACTTTTGGCTGGTTCGCAATAATCCCGACGGCTCTTCCGTCAATTCTTGCCAGCCCTGTGACCAATTCAGGAGCAAACAGTTTCTTGATTTCAAAGAAGCTGCCCTCATCAATGAGCGCGTCAATGCATTCGTACATATCAAAAGGCGCATTTTGATTCACAGGAATGATTTCTTCTAAATTACGGCCCATTTTTGCGGAGATGCCTGCCGCTTTTTGCGGTTTCTCCTGAAAGCTTGCCGGAAAGTAGGCTAAATATCTTCGGGCAGATTCAATCGCTTCCTCTTCACTGTATGCGAGCATATCACCGCAGCCGCTGACAGTACAATGCATCCGGGCACCGCCCATTTCCTCGAGCGTCACTTTTTCGCCAATCACTTTCTCTGCCATGCGCGGGGAACCTAAATACATGGAGGCATTCTGGTCAACCATAATGACAATATCACAAAAAGCCGGGATGTACGCACCACCTGCCGCAGAAGGGCCAAATAACAGGCAAATTTGCGGCACCATGCCGGACAACTTTACCTGGTTATAAAAGATCCTCCCGGCGCCGCGCCGATTCGGGAACATTTCGAGTTGATCGGTAATTCTTGCTCCTGCCGAGTCAACCAAATATAAAATCGGCACTTTCAGTTTTTCAGCCGTCTCCTGGATGCGGATGATTTTCTCGACAGTGCGTGCCCCCCATGATCCCGCCTTTACAGTCGAATCATTGGCCATCGCACAAACCGTCTGGCCGTTAATCCTGCCAATTGCTGTAACGACACCATCTGCAGGCAAGTCATCCTCGAGACAATTCGCAAATTTGCCATCTTCCTTGTACGTTCCTTCATCAAATAGCAGCCTTAAGCGGTCGCGGACAAAAAGCTTGTTTTGCCCTTTCAGCTTTTCGTGGTACTTCGGGTGGCCGCCCGCTTCAATTTGCCTGCTTTTTTCGATCAGCTTTTCTTCTAAACTCTTTGCTGTTGTCATGCTCTTCCTCCTTCACCTGAAAAATGCAAGCTATTACTTGATGATCAACAATGATTATTCCAAAACGAGGAGTATATCCCCTTCATTGACAAAATCACCGATATTGACCTTCACTTCAGCCACTTTTCCTGCAGCATGGCTTTCGACAGGAATCTCCATCTTCATTGACTCAAGAATCAAAACCTCCTGGCCTGCTGTAACTTCATCCCCGATTTGCACAAGCGTATTTAAGATCGTTCCTGCCATCGTAGCTGTAATCTCTTTCATATGTAGCTCCTCCTTATTTCACAGCAAATGATTTGCTTGATAAATATCCGGTTGAATAAGTGCCATTCCTGAAATCAGCATCATTCACGATTTCTTTGAACAGCGGCGCATTCGTTTTAATTCCGGCAATAGACAGGCTGTTAAGAAATTGCTCTGCATTGTGAATGGCATCCATTCGTGTTTCTCCATAAAAAATACACTTCGAAATCATCGGGTCATAAAAAGGCGTGACTGTATTGCCTTCTTCGTAACCATAATCGATTCTGACTCCCGGCCGTTCTTCCCAGGAGAAAGCGGCAATTTTTCCCGGCGAAGGCATAAAAGTGACCGGATCCTCTGCATACAGCCTGAATTCAATCGCATGGCCTTTTTGTAAAATATCAGGCTGGAGAAGCGGCAGCGGTTCACCCCGCGCCGTAAGGATTTGCCACTTTACGAGATCAAGTCCGGTAATTTGCTCTGTGACCGGATGTTCGACCTGGAGCCTTGTATTCATTTCAAGAAAATAAAAATTCTCCTGTTCATCAACAATGAATTCAATCGTCCCGGCATTCACGTATTTAACGGCTTTCGCAGCTTTAATCGCCGTCTTATACATTTCCTCCCTGACCTGCCCGGATAAAGACGGGGAAGGTGCTTCTTCGATAACCTTTTGATGTCGCCGCTGGATCGAGCAATCCCTCTCAAATAAATGAACGATGTTTCCATGCACATCGCCGAAAATTTGCACTTCGACATGGCGGGCGTTATCGATATACTTTTCAATAAATACTTCCTCAGTTCCAAAATAAGCTTTGGCCCGGGCTTTTGTGGACTCAAAAAACTTAGCGAGCGCTTGCTCATTTTCACAGCGCACCATTCCAATCCCGCCACCACCGCCGCTCGCCTTCAGCATAACGGGATAGCCTATCGAAGCGGCGAATGCCGTTGCAGCTTCCAATGTTGAGAGGCCTTCTTCACTTCCAGGCACAACCGGAACTCCTGCATTCTTCATCGTTTGCCTTGACGCGATTTTATCTCCCATCAGCTCAATCGTTTCAGGTTCAGGGCCGATGAAGATGATGCCTGCCTCGCGGACAGCTCTTGCAAAATTCGGATTTTCCGATAAAAAGCCATAGCCGGGATGTATCCCTTCCACCCCTTCTGCTCTGGCAATTTCCAATATGTCATTTCCTTTTAAATATGATTTATTTACGGGGGGCTCCCCAATTCGAAATGCACTGGTTGCTTCCTTCACATACGGCATGTCCTGATCAGCATCTGAAAAAACAGCTACCGATTCAATCCCCATTTCATGGCACGTCCTGATAATTCTTGACGCAATTTCTCCCCTGTTCGCAATTAAAACTTTGCGCATTCCCGTTCCCCTTTCTTCGCTTATTGCCAGGCTCCATAGAGAATTTCTACAATCTTCTCGCGGATTCCTGCTTTTAATTGAAAACGCTTTCGTGTTTATGTGCAGAATTTTTTGTTATTTTATTATATAATTATTTTATCGAAATAAGTTAAACTTTTTCATGCATGCACAAATGCCTTAATTTTAGAAGCGTCAATCCATCGTATTCCGGTGGACAATAAATTATACTGTGAAGCACGCAATTCAGGCGAAGGGGGATTTTATGATGGGGTATAAAGTAGAGAGATTAAAGGTAAACTACAAAACTCTTGAAGAGTTTAAAAAATTTAAAGAATATGGCCTTCAGGAACTATCGATGCTCGAGGATCTCGAAGCCAATATTATTGAAAATGACAGTGATTCACCTTTTTACGGCATTTATTTTGGAAATAAGCTTGTGGCGAGAATGAGCTTATATCAGGTTGAAGGGAAATTCAACCGCTATTTTGACCCGCCCCAGGATTATCTCGAGTTATGGAAGCTTGAAGTATTGCCCGATTATCAAGGGAAAGGCTATGGCAAAGCATTAGTCGACTTCGCTAAAAGCTTTAACATGCCAATCAAGACAAGTCCGAGAGTTCGGTCCCAGGGATTCTGGGAAAAGATGGACTTTGTTCCTGTCACGTATGATATGGACCGCGACTTGGGTGAAAACCCGCTTTTATGGTTCCCTGAGGGGGTTAAAGAGCAGGTGAACCTGTAAAATGCATGATTTGGACTTGACTTAAATAACAAGGCGGACTTAATAAAGTCCGCCTTGTTATTTTTCAACCCTTTCAAGGTTTCCGTTTTTATCCATTTGAAATTTCACTTTTTGCTGCTGCCTGTCTTCATCCTGTAAAACGAAAATTTTCCTGGCCCGCTCCATAATTTCAATTAACGCCCTGTAATCCTCTTCAACCGTTTTTAGTTCCTTTAACAGCTTTTCGTTTTCAGCAGCAAGATAGAAGGTTTTTTTCTCCAGGTCTTTAATTTTCGCTTCATAGTTGCCGGAATCACTGGTATTGGTCCGCCCCGCTTGTTCGTAAAGCTGGTTTAAATAAAGAATGACCTGTTCAAAACGAATTTCCGGATCAGGGCCCGGGTCAGTTGGGGCTTCGGCATGCTCTGCCTGGACGGAAGGCTGCGGTTCTTTCGGGCTTTCTTTTTCGAATGCTTCTGGATTTTTCTTTAGTTCTTTCCGCTGTTTCTTGGCCAGTTCGATCCCTGATTTATATTGTTTACGTACGTAGGAGTTCCATCTGAATCCGCATGCTGCTGCCGTTCGAGACAGCTGTTTACCTACTTCCTCAAATGCCTGCAGCTGCGTTCCACCTTCTCTTATATGCCGCAAAACGATTTCGGCAAGCAGTAAATCTTCATCCTGTGACCAGGCATCCTGGCGCGTCGTTGACATTCATAAATCCCTCCCAGCGTTTAGTGAGTGGAGTCCAGCAGGCCTTTTCAGCTTGCTCCATCAAGAATCGGCTAAAAGTTTAAAACCTGCATAAACCGTATAACTGCCACAAAGGAAAACTAAAGGTCCTTTAATAGAAGTTCACCTTATTTATTCTTATGCGACTGCTAGGAAAGATAGACTGCAATGATGATGTTGTGAAAAAGAAAATCTAAATTATTTATTCTCCATGAATTGATCAACCAGCTTATGGTGCTCTTCCATTTCCCATAATTTTGCACATTCTTTTACTTCTTTTTCAATTCGCGAAGCGATATTGGTTGCAAGCCATTTTCTTACGAGCATTGCTTTGTATGCTGCAAGAACCGACCCTTCGAGAGGAAATATCTTTTCAATATCATTGATGAATGTTACATCGTTATCTTCTACTATGTAATCAATAAATCCTAGTTTCGTTAACTCTTCCGTTTGATACACTCTTGCTTCCATCAGCATTTTTATTGCGCTGGCAGCAGGAATTTTTTCGGTTAAAATCGTACCTCCGCCCCATCCCGTCGTGATTGCTAGTTTTCCTTGAATGAACCCTGCTTTAACTCCTTTTTTCGCGATTCGAAAGTCACAGGCAGCGGCAAGCTCACAGCCGCCGCCAACAGCTGTTCCGTTCATAAAAGCAAAAGCCGGCTTCGGAAGCAGCAGCAGCCGCAAAAGAATTTCCGACATTTTTGAGAGCATCCCATATGCTTCCTGTTCAGTTTTCAGAAGATGGAAGACCGCTAAATCTCCACCTGAACAAAAGGCATCATCGCCTGCTCCGGTAATGACCAAGCCCTTCAATTCGGGGTGCTTCATCACCTCGATCGCTTCATGCAAACCATCCATAACCTCATAGTTGATCGCATTTCTTTTTTCCGGCCGGTTGATTGTGAACGTCAAATATCCGTTTTTTACTTCCAATAAATAAGGTTCCATGCTGATCCTCCAGAATCATGTCGTTTACACTATTGTAGGAATGACGAGGGCTTTTGTTCAAGCTTTTTAAGTTGGGGTCGAAAGGGGAATCGGGGGATGCAGTTGTTTTTTCGAAGCATATCCCGGTTTCGCAATTTCATGCGTGCGCCAGAATTCAAGGTTTTCTTAGTAGAGTAGAAAACAGGAATTAGATATTGTCTTCTTGTCCTCGGGTTTCAGGGTGTTCCA
>NZ_PGUZ01000027.1 GCF_002860165.1 Bacillus sp. V3-13
GAGAGTACTTTCATTAAATTTTTGTGCCTTGAGCACAGCGAAAGGAATGAAACTTATTATGTCGGAACAAAAAGAAGAAGCAGGAACCTCATAGACGCCTGCTTTTACGACCATCTTCCCAACCTTCAGCAGAGGAATTGCCCTTGTTCGATTTGATATACAATCTTATTTGTTCATTCTTCTCACCAAAGAACTAAAGCACATACTTTCGTGGGAAAGCCTTCATATTTAATTCTTTTGCTGCAGCTTCAAGCATTTCCGGACAGAAATAATAATCCTTAATGTCAACAATTTTGTCGCTTTCCACTTGCAGCAAATTTAGATCATAAACAGCAAGTGAATCTTCCAACCTGGCGATTTGAACAATGGTATAACGCCCCCATAAAAGATGCAGCTCTGCTTTCATATTAACAGGGTCCTTGGCCCAATCGGCAAGTGAATATTTACAGACAGTTTCTTTGCCATACTCCTGTGCAATATGCACAATGTCATTGCTTACATGAGTGTCTAATAATCTGGCGATGCCGTCCGGATCTCTGCGGTTAAATGACTCAATATAGGAATTGATAATCTCTTTTTGTTTATTCGTTATTACTTGTTTTTCTTCAGTCCCTTTCTCCTGGGCTTTCAACTGTTTTATTCTGACTCTCGCCCGGTTCAGCAGCGCCTTAACAGCTCCTTCCGTACAGCCGATCATCTCTCCAGCTTCTTGTGCTTTAAACTGAAAGACATCAACCAATAATATCACGGCTCTTTGCCGAGGTGGTAAATGCAGCACCAGTTCCTCAATCGCTCCATATACCTCAAATGAAAAGTCTTCGTCCTGCAAAGCTTGCTCCCCGACAATCTCAATCGAATCAGTTAGCAACTTCTTCTTACGGCATTGGTCAATCCAAATGTTCGAGGCGATGCGAAAAAGAAACCCTTTTGGGTTAATGGGCTGCCATATTTGGCTCAGGGATGAAAATGCCCTGAGCAATGTATCCTGGACCAAATCCTCCGCATCCCAGGGAGAACCGGTTATATGGAAACAATATTTCCATAAAACAGGTCTGTGCGGAATGATAAATTCATCAAACGTGCTTTTAATATCCCTGAGCGGGTTGCCGAGATCTTTCATATCCGTTGTCATACAGATACCTCCATAATTTTTTGTACAACCATAAGAACGTGAATTTTTATAAAAAAGATACGCTGGCTTGCAAAAATTTTTTATCATTATTCAAATGTTCAATTAAGATAAAGGCAGTTCTTTTACAGATTAAATAAAGATCAGATGAAAAAAACATCCATTTTGTCAAAAATAGTTCTTGATAAATGGCTCCTTCTTTCTTTGTTAAACTGACTTGTTTACACGTGAGGTCTTCTTATAACGTAATTACCGATTTGAATACTAAACTGTTTTATTGGGGCGGCTCACTGGTTACAGGTGCATATGGAATGGTCGTGGTATGTCTGCTGGGGGAGGAATTTTCTGCTCAGAAGTTGTTCTTTTGTTCGTTCACTAAAAAGAGTAAGATGAAAATTTGCAAAACTGAACTCAGCTTAGTGCCGAGGAAATGGGTTGTGATTTTAATATCACATTAGTAAAACAGATCTGTTTAATAGGCATATCTTCATGATTATTAACTATGTACGGGTAAAAACCACTAAAATTATCAGAGATTAACTCTCACGTTAATGTCCGGTAATGGAGTGATGATGGTAGTTTCCAATAATTGATAAGCAACTTTGGCTAGCTCCACTCGCCAATCATTTTGTGGAGCTAGCCAAAGCACTTGCACATTGCTTTTTGGTTGTTAACTGACACTGTGAATTTACAAGTATTCCTGATAATAAGAAAGTTCTGTCTCCGCTTCAAAATAATGATCGTCAACCTTTAAGATAAACTCCAAAATATCCTCGGCTGCATGTGCATTTATAAATTTTCTTTGGCTTTTTATAATGCTATTTATTTTTTCGCCATCATTTGCGAGCAATTCGGTTATTGTCTTTTTAATGTCCTCTGGATTCTTGCATACTACTCCCAAATTTAATTTCTCCGCAAATGCAGGATTGTCTTCTTCCTGGCCAGGCAATGCACCGGTGATGACTAACGGCGTGTTGGAAGCGATGGCCTCGAACATCACATTGGGACTGCCTCTCGTAAAGGCGATATCCGAAGCAAACATGAGATCTTGAATGTTTTTTGTGAAGCCGTAAATCTCGACTTTATCTCTATATTTCTCCTTAAGAGATTGCTCCAGCTTTGCTTTTAGTTTTTCGTTTCTCCCTGCAACAATTTTCACTGTGCAATCAAAATGATCAAGCAGATTTTCCGCGATTTTCTTCATGTTTCCTACACCTTCGCCACCGCTCATGATCAAGCATTTTAAAGGTGCGCTTTCTTTATAACTGATTTTTTTATGTATTCCTTTTCTAAAAAACCTCGAACGTACAGGGAATCCCAGTACTTTTATGTTCTCAACTGGAATGCCATATTCAATACACTTATCCCGTGCTTCAACAGTTGGGCTTATAATATAATCAGCGCGTTTATCTGCCCAAAGCGGGTAAATGTTTACAAGATCGGCAATTAGGATAATAAAAGGTATTTTAAGATGTTGTTTTTCTAATATATTTAGAACTGAACCGTTAAAATTAGGGTGGACTGATAAAATTAAATCTGGTTGTACTTCATCCAATAATGTTAAAAAGTTATCTCTAATCTGTAATTCTATCAGGCCATTAATTAACGATGGGGTCATAGCAGATAAATTCCATACCAGCTTCCATAAGTTCTCTGCATTTCTCGTTAAGGGCCCGTATGATTTACCGATATTTTGCAGCAGCTGTCCGCCAAGCGAAAATCCATCTACTACATGGATTTTGACGTCATCATCAGTTCCAATTTTTTCAAACAGAGATTCTGTTATGCTTTTATGTCCATGACCTGTATTATCAGATGAAATGATGAGTATTTTTTTGCTCATTTTACCAAGCCTCTCATAAAAGACGTATAATAAGATTATAACAAAATAAAAATAGTTTGATGCTCAGTTACATAAATTCTTAATACAATATTAATATTTTGGTATGTATTCATGACATACATCTTAACACATATATAAAGGAGTTTTAAAAATATTTTGAAAAATACTAATATGAAAATAATTTATTCTATATCTGTTTTTATCGCATTGGCTGCCTTTGATCACATCATTATTGGGTTATTTCCGCCTCTGTTTCAATATATAGCTGATGATTTAAATGTGCCTATAGCCAGTTTGGGTATTGTTTCAGCTATTAATATTTTAGTAACAGCGATTTCCTCTGTTTACTGGGGATATCTTTCAGGAAAATTTAATCGAAAAAAACTTATTATTATCGGCACGTTAATTTGGGTCTTATCAGTATTCCTGACCTCGATAAGCACAAGTTATGTGCAACTACTAATATTTCAGATCTTGACGGGAATAGGTTTAGGATGCATAGCATCCATTGGGTTCAGCGTATTGACGGATTATATCCCTTATCGAAAACGCGGTATGGTATTGAGCCTCTGGGGAATGGCGCAAGGCTTGGGCGGAATTGCAGGAGCACTTTTAGCTTCTTTAACCGCAACAAACACCAATTGGAGATGGCCTTTTGAATTAGTAGGCTTTATCGGCTTTTTTCTGATTATCCTATACTTGTTTGTTAAAGAACCATCCAGAGGTGAATCAGATCCTGAGCTGAAAGGCTTCATTAAAAGTGGACAATCCTACAACTACTTTATTGAAGCAAAGCATATACTGGGAATTCTCTTAAAGGGCAGTAATGTGTTTCTGTTTTTGCAGGCCTTCTTTATGAATATTGCGACAGGAAGTCTTATCTGGATTCCAACCTTGTTTATTTTTAAAATCATCCAGCAAGGCTACAGCATGGAAACAGCAGTGATTGCCTCGGGTTATCTTTATGCTATATTTCAGCTTGGCGGGATGATGTCCATTTATTTAGGACATCTGGGTGATAAACTTCAAAAGAGAACCTTTAAGGGACGAGCTTATTTAACCGCGTTCTTCGTATTTCTTACGATGCCGCTGTATATACTCATGTTTACAGTTCCAATGAATGACCTGTCTTTGCCTGGTGACAACAATGCTATATTTATTTTGATCAGCATCATCAAGCAAATATTTATCAATCCATGGCTGGCTTTATTGTTTGTATTATCATTTTTAGCTTCTGCTGCTCAATCTGCCAACACACCAAACTGGCTGGCACTCATAACAGATGTGAATCTTCCCGAGCACAGGGGGACAGCCTTCAGTGTCGCCAACCTTTTTAATAGTTTTGGAAGAACCATCGGAAACGTAGGAGTTGGGATTGTGCTTGGCATCATCTCAATTCGCTTCCAGGAACCGTATAGCTATATCATTACCTTGTCGATACTGCAAATTTTCCTTATTCCCTCGGCAATATGCTATATAAAAATGGCGAAAAAAAATGTTACGGATATAAACAAAGTTAAAGAAACATTGAAGGAAAGATCGGAACATCAGAGACGTCGTTATTATAATGAAATTCGGTAACAATAGCAGTCGAAGCTGAATTTGGTAAAGAAGGGCTGCAATGAGTTTCGGAAATGCAATTCCAGCTGCCAAATTCAGGCGGCTTTTTCTTTTTTTAATAAAAAATAACCTGGTTAGTAAAATCACTAACCAGGTTTACAGGTCATGATTGAGTTGTTCCGATATATCCACTGTTAAAAAATTCCGACCTATTATTAGAAAAAGACTCGTTATTGACCAGGATGAAGAATGTTAGTGGCGCTCAGCAAATTGCCATCCGGGTCTTTAAATCCGAAGCCGCCCAAGCCATTTTCATTATTGATATTAAGAGTTCCGACTTCAACGTTTTTTTCCTTTAGCCAATCATAAAACTCTTTTAAAGACGGAGTATAAAAGTCGATTACACTGTGTATTACATTGTTATAAGTATTTTTAAAAGATAGGTTGCTTTTTTCTTCGGTTTCAACCAGGAAAATAGTAGGCACTCCTTTTGAATGAAAACTAAGCATTGCATTCTCTTCACCTTTAAAGTGAATCTCTACACCGAGGATATCAACATAAAAATCAACGGATTGTTCCAAGCTCGATACAGGAATTTCAATCGTTGCGATATGAGAAATAAAATTAGACATAGTTACCTCCCTGGAATTTAGTTCATTAATTAGTTCATTGCTGACCAGGTGAAATCCTGCTTTTTAAAACATTCAGACGAAAGAAATTGTTGTTTCCTAACAATAAGCTATGGATTTAACGAAATCATCGAAAATTTTTTAAAAACTTACTTGCTTCATTGAAGAAAGTAAGTTAATCTACAATTAGAAAAAACTAAGGATGAGTAATATGAATGGTCTCAGAAAAGGAAGTAAAGATTTAATTAAAGAAATAAACAGGTCAATCGTTATCAACTTGATCAGGGACTCTGGCAAAATTAGCAGGTCTGATATTTCAAAAATCACGGAAATGAGCTTATCGACTGTAACCTATATTGTCGATGAACTTCTAGGCATCAATTTGGTTAGGGAAGTTGGAGTAGCAACTTCGACTGGCGGCAGAAGGCCTGTTTTATTGGAATTTAATGCGGATTATGGCTACACGGTTGGCTTGAAAATCGAGGAAAAAAGAATATTGTTTGCTCTCACAAATTTAAATGCTGATATTTTAGAGCTGGTGGAGAAGAAATTCGATAAATCGGATGATATTCAAAATATTGTTTCGTTAATTGCTCATGAAATAACTGAAATCCTTCAGAAATCTAATATTGAGCAGGAGCAGCTGATGGGAATCGGCATCGCGGCGTCTGGACTAATAAACCGCCAGGAAGGAACAATTGTCCGTTCCTCAATGCTTGGATGGGAAAATATCCCGATTTGCCAATGGATAAGCGAACGTGTAAACAATATTCCCGTTTTTATTGATAAAAATGTAAACGCATACGCTATGGCGGAACTTTGGTCTGGAGAGGGGAAAGATTTAGCCAATTTTGTTTGCATTTCAGTAGGAGCAGGATTAGGAATGGCCTTGGTAGTAGATAAGAAGATTTATTATGGAGAGTTTGGTGGAGCTGGAGAATTCGGCCATACTGTTCTCAAAATTGGTGGGTTTCCATGTCATTGCGGCCAGCGGGGGTGTCTTGAAATGTACGCCTCCGAATTTTTTCTTTCCAACCAGGGAGAAGAGCTAAGAGAGAAATACCCGGATACAATGATTAATGATTTCACGTTTGAAGATGTGCACGCTGCTGCTGTCAAGGGTGACCGGCTTGCCTTGGAGTTAATGGATTCCTTTGGAGAAAATCTTGGTTATGGAATTTTGAATGCCATTAATAGCTTAAATCCCCACAAGATTTTGTTAATAGGGGAAGGAATGAAATATAAAGAATCATTTATTGAGGCAGCTATTAACATAGCAAAAGTTAATTTTTTCTCCGCCGCAAATATTCAAACAGAAATAATACCTACCCAACTGGGAGATGATTCATGGTTAAAAGGGGCTTCCTTGCTGGCAATTAACCATTTGTTTCAGGCCCCTATTTATGAAGAATCTAAATCCTTACTAAACTGAGGTGAGAACATGGTTGGAATGTCAAAAAGAAAAACAGCGTTCTGGGTATTTGTGTTTCTTTTTCCTAATCTAATCGGATTTTTAACCTTCATTGTTTTCCCTTTACTAACGTCGTTTACGATAAGTTTTACCAATTGGGACTTAATTTCAACAATGGAGTTTATCGGGTTTGAAAATTATAAACAACTTCTGACGGATAGTGAATTTTGGGCTGCCTTTGGCCATACTTTGTTTTTCATTGCCGGTTATTTGCCCTTAGTTATGATATTTGGCTTGGCTTGTGCGCTTTTGCTAAACAAGAAAATAAAATTAAGGGCCTTTTTTCGTGCAGCGTACTTTTTACCTGTGGTTACTTCATGGGTTGCTGTTTCTCTTGTTTGGAAATGGCTATTCAATCCGAGCTATGGCCTTATTAACTATCTTTTATCCTTTGTTGGCATTGATGGATTGATTTGGCTGCAGGATGAACATTTAGCAATGCCGGCGATCATTATTACAAGTGTCTGGAAAGATATCGGATTTGTGATGGTGCTTTTCCTGGGAGGCTTGCAGAATATTTCTTCTTCCTACTATGAAGCGGCCGACATCGATGGGGCAAATCCATGGAAAAAATTCTGGAATATCACCCTGCCCCTATTAACACCTACGACCTTTTTTGTAACAATTATCTCTTTAATTAATTCATTTCAAGTCTTTGATCAGGTCATGATCATGACTGAAGGCGGCCCCGGCGGAGCTACCAATGTGTTAGTCCAAAATATTTATAATCATGCTTTTCGTTACTTCGAAATGGGATACGCATCTGCTATGTCATGGATTCTGTTCATTGTCATATTTGTTATTACATTAATACAGATGAAGCTCCAGAAAAGGTGGGCAAACTAAAGATGGAAATGAATACGGTTACAAAAAATACAGCTATTCTCCAGAAAGAATATCAAACTTCTAATATCTTAAAAATCAGCAAAAAAGTTTTATTATATTTTGCTTTGATTTCGGGTGCGATTATGATGCTGCTTCCTTTTCTGTGGATGGTTTCAACTTCGTTAAAGAATCAGGGAGCAACCATGGTATTTCCACCGGAATTTATCCCCAAAAATGCAACCTTTCAAAACTATCAAGAAGTGACAGTCGCATTCCCGATGCTCCAGTTTTTGGCTAATTCACTGATAGTGGCCGTTTTGACGACATTAGGCCAATTATTATTGTGTTCCATGGCCGCATATGCTTTTGCGAGAATGAATTTTTGGGGCAGAGATAAACTTTTCCTGCTATATTTGGCTACTATGATGGTTCCTTCACAGGTGACCATGATACCTCAATTTATACTAATGAAAAATTTCGGTTGGCTCGATACATACCAAGCATTAATCATCCCGGGATTATTTAGTGTGTTTGGAACGTTCTTGTTAAGACAAGCATTTTTATCGATCCCAAGAGAACTCGAAGAGGCAGCCTTTATGGATGGAGCAAACCATTTCTCTGTTTTTTGGCGGGTCATATTGCCTTTATCGAAACCGACACTGGCGACGTTAGGAATCTTTTCATTTATGCAATCCTGGAACAATTATCTCTGGCCACTTATTGTAATAAATGATAAAAGCATTGCAACATTGCCGCTAGGTTTATCCCTTCTGCAAGGGAGGTGGGAGACTGATTGGAACTTAATGATGGCAGGCGTAGTCATTAGTGTATTACCGATACTTGCCGTGTATCTTTTTGCCCAAAAGTATTTTATTCAAGGAATGACAATGAGTGGAATGAAAGAATAATAAGGGGGAATCGACATGTTTCAGAAAAAAATATATTCAGCAATTTTGTTAATTGTTATGCTTTCCATTATTGCTTTAGCAGGTTGTTCAGATTCTGACAAAAGCTCCGCAAATAATAAAGACGAAAAAGTAACGATTAATTACTTTACTTTTTCACCGGGAACGGATCATGAAGATGATTTAAAAGAAATGATTAGTGCATTTGAGGAGCAAAACCCAAATATAAAAGTTGATTATGAAATTGCTCCTTATGATGATTATTTTACGAAGCTGCAAACGATGATCGCAGGCGGAAACGCGCCAGATGTGTTTGAACTGAACTATGAGAACTTTGTTAGCTATGCCTCAAAGGGAGCCCTTGCTGATCTATCCGATTTTATTAAAGAAGACAAAGATTTCGACCCGTCAAAACTTAATGAAGAAGCGTACAAAGCTTATCAATATGAAGGCAAACAATATGGGATGGTTGAAAGTTTTTCTAATGTGGTGACCTTCTATAATAAAGACTTGTTCGATAAAGCAGGAGTGGAATATCCTGCAGCTGACTGGAAGTGGCAGGATGAGTTAGCAGCTGCTGAAAAGATCACCAACACCTCAGAAAACATTTGGGGCACATATGCACCAATCTCATTCCATGAATTCTATAAGGTTATCGCACAAAACGGTGGTTCTGTCTTTAATGAAGATAAATCAAAAGTGACGATTAATAGTCCTGAGAACGCTGAGGCACTTAAATATATGGTAGATAAAGTGAATAAACACAAAGTGAACCCATCAAAGGCTGACCTTTCTGGTCAATCTCCTGAAGATCTATTTAAAAATGGACAGATTGGTATCTTGCATACAGGTATTTGGATGCTGGATTCTTTCAAAGATGTACCGTTTAAGTGGGATATTGCGCTTGAAGCCGGAAATACAGAAAAAGCCCATCATTTCTTTGCAAATGGTTTAGCCGTTTCAAAGGATTCAGAATCTCAAAATGCAGCTTATAAGTTTGCCCGTTTTATGAGTGCCAGCGAGGAAGCTGCAAAAATCCGTATTGCAAGCTCTTGGGAATTACCAGCCATTACAGATGAAGCGATCTTGAAGCCTTACCTCGAACAAACTCCTCCAGAGAGCAGGGAAGTTGTTTTTGAGGCGTTGGATACGCTTGTTTTGCCTCCTGTCATCGAAGACTGGAGCAAGATGAGTGACTTGATCAACATGGAATTGGAGAATGTTGTTAATGGTAAACAAACTCCTGAAGATGCATTAAAAGTAATGCAGGAAGAATTAGAGAAATTAAAATAAAGAAAATTGCAGAGGGATATGGGTGTTTGAACTCATATCCTTTTCAATCCATATAGAAGGGGAGAGAATGATGGATGACAGATCTTACTACAGTACTATGTTAAAAGTCCACTTAGCCCAACTAAATAACGATTATTCAGCTTCAGAAAGACTACTCCTGAATCATATGCCAGTTCTCGATAGAGATAGCATTTACTTGGTCGCCACATGGCTCTGGAATTTGCAGAACCATCTGAAAAAAGACAAGGAGAGTGCAAATTTAAGAAGTTTACAGATTGATCCCTATGTGACTTTTCTTGTCGAGAACTGGAAGAATCCTTTTGATCGAGTTTGGAACGACGGCAGGATAGATATCCACGTTTCCAATATTGGAATGGTTCATGCTGCTTTACTTGAAACGAAGAACAATTCAAACCAATACGCTCTTCAAAAAACAATTACAGAAATAAGAGATTTTGTGTTTGATTCCCTTCTATCGGGTGGAATGTTACTAAATGCATTAGAAGACAGAGAAGTTTCCCCTGATATCCAGGCTGCTGTTCTTCCATACGGACTATTTTCTCCAGAGGATTTAATCGTGGTTGAATCGGTAGCACAGATTGAAAAGCAGTTAACTACAAAAAAAGGGGTCTTTGAGGCATCCGGCCAAAATAGAGAATCTTCTGCTGCAACAGCCTGGCTGTCTTTATATTTTTTGGAAAAAGGCAATCTTGATAAGGCAAATACCTATTTAGAAATGGCACGGAAACTCCAAACTAAACAAGCATGTTCACTAGGAGAAGTGCTAATAGAGATTATCAAGTACTATCAAGCAGATACTTTTAGAGAGCTGCAAATAATACATAAGCCTTACGGCAACGAAAATATATACGAACCTCAGTTGACAGAAAGGAATCCTCACTATCCTGCTGTCGATGAACCGACAAGAGTAGCCTGTCAGGTTTGGCCCGCAGGGGAAGAGGATCAAATTTTGTTAACTGTCAGGTCTGACGGTGATGAAATTATCCAATGCAGTGAAATGAATAAAAAATATATTCAAGACAAAGATGTTTCCGTATGGGCCGGCCAGATTATGCCGCTGAAAGAACAGAAAATGTATACTTATGAATTTACAGCATACAAAAGCGGGGAAAAATTAGTCAATTCAGAACCCTTTGCATTCGAGCTTTTAAAACGCCGTAGCTTGGAAAATATCACTTTATATAAAAAATCAGAGAATGAGGTGGTATTAATATGCAGTGATGAAGAGGGCTTCTCACTTCAATTAAATCTCGGTTTTATAGGAAATGAATTTTACTTTCATTTTGATGGGGTTATAAAAGAGGAAGGTGATCACGTTGAGCATAATCCAAAGGAGGTTTCAATAGGATCACGCGCAAACGAATTGACATTGGATATTATAACTAACCCTTTTTCTGTCGAAATCAAAAAATCAAATGTGACGATTCTAAAATCCCATGATTTTCTTTCCTTTATAGATTGTACAACGGATGGAAAGTTAAAGATAAGGGATTTAACCCTTCATTTTAATACACCGGCAGATGAACGGTTTTATGGTTTCGGTGAGAGATATAACGAAGTGGAACAGCGCGGAAATATCATCGATTGTTATGTATATAACCAATACCGGGACCAAGGAACAAGAACTTATATGCCCGTTCCTTTTTACATGAGTTCTTTAGGCTATGGCTTGGCAGTCAATACAAACAGATATACAAAGTTTGATTTAGCACATTCATTAAAGGATGCCCTTTCAATAACGGCTCGCCTATCCGAAAAAGAACAAAAATTATCACTTTCAGCTTTTTTTGGAACGCCAAAAGAAATAATTCAAGATTTTACTTCTAAAACAGGAAAGCCTGTCTTGCCGCCTGTATGGTCCTTTGGTCCGTGGATGTCGAGTAATAACTGGGACCGGGATACTGTTGTACGTGCAGAAGTTGAAAAGACCAATCAATATAAGATTCCGGCAACCGTTTTAGTTTTAGAACAGTGGAGCGATGAGACCACGTATTATATGTTTAATGATGCTCAATATGAGGTTAAACCAGGAGAAGCAAGTCATTCATATGAAGAAATGGATTTTCCTGAATGGGGACGCTGGCCAAATCCCCGGGAGCTGATAGATTACTTGCATGATAACGGGTTAAAAGTGCTGCTGTGGCAAATTCCAATCCAAAAATATTTAAACCGGCAGACTCACCCACAAAAGGACATAGATGAGCGCTACATGATCGAAAAAGGCTTCATTGTGAAAAAGGCGGATGGAACACCATACAGAATGCCTGAAGGCTGGTTTAAGGAAAGCTTGCTTATGGACTTTTCCAATGAGCAAGGCAAGGAATGGTGGTTTAATAAACGAAAATATTTGCTGGAAATCGGAGTGGATGGGTTTAAAACTGATGGTGGGGAATTTGTATTTGGTGAGAATCTGATTTTTGCAGACGGTAAAAAGGGCGATGAGATGAGAAATCTTTATCCAAATGACTATATTGAGGCATATTATGAGTTTGCCACCACATACAGGAAAGGGGATGCGATGACCTTCAGCCGTGCAGGTTACATGGGAGCGCAAAATTTCCCGGCACATTGGGCAGGTGACGAGCGTTCAACTTTTGAAGCGTTCAGGCGGTCACTTGCCGCCGGTATATCATCGGGTATGTCAGGCATCCCGTTCTGGGGGTGGGATTTAGCTGGCTTCAATGGAGATATCCCTTCCGCAGAATTGTTTGTGCGTTCTGCTGCAATGGCAGCTTTTTGCCCAATTATGCAGTACCATGCTGAAAGTAAAGGGGAGTTTAATCAGGACCGCACCCCGTGGAATATCGCTGAACGAACTAAACAGAGTGTGGCGCTGGAAGGATACAGATTTTATGCGAACGTCCGGATGAACCTGCTCCCTTATATATGGAATGAAGCAAAAAGGACAAGTGAATCGGGAATTCCATTGATGAGGTCCTTGTTTATGGAATATCCTGAAGATCCTCGTGCAGAGGGAGTGTTTGACCAGTACCTGTTTGGGTCGTCCTTAATGGTCGCGCCAGTTACTGAAGAAGGGGCTGCCTCAAGAATGGTCTATTTTCCAAAAGGTAAATGGTTCGACCTGTGGAGCGGGGAAAGCATCATTGGCCCGGCTTTCCAAAATGTTCATTCACCGCTAACGCATATTCCTGTTTATGTGAAATCCGGTTCTGTTATTTTGCTGAATGCAGATGATTCTCTTGAATTAGGATCATGGGTGTCCAATGACATTTCCCGTTATGTTAAACCGGTCCTGCGCCTTTATTTAGAAAACGGTGTATCTGAAAACATCACAGATCATTTAAATAACCAGTGGAATGTTCGCATCACAGAGGAATTGGAGCACTGGAATGTGAAAATTGAAGGCCCGGCTTTGCAATACAATGTGAAAATTCCTGAAGGAGTAAACCCTCAAGGGAAAAAGGTCTTTATAAACGGAGAGAAATTAACCTAAAAAAGGGAGGAATTGCTTTGTTAGACACAACAAGTTTTGCCATCCTGCCTTCAGAAGAAAAAGCAGATAGGGAACCGAGACGAACTGTTGGTTCTGTTAAGTTTTATAGCTGGGAAAATAATAAATTAACAGGAAAACTTGAGCATGGTGAGTTTTTGATTTACTTCGCTGAAAAAAAGATTCCGAGAATTATAGTAAATCCCTTTGGGGAGGTAAATCTGTCCTCAAGTATTGCCATATGTTTGCCGGAAGTGCCTCTTGGAGCTTCTTTTGAGGATCTTCCCGGCTGTCTGCATGTAAAAAATGAATTTGTGGAAATTGAAATAGGAAAAAATCCATTCACGATTACGATCTTGAATCATAAGAAGGCAATTTTCAAATCAGAGTCCCCATTTGCGTTGTACAAAAATAACGGGGAAGTATCTTTTGATGTCAAGATGGATCCACAGGATGCTTTCTATGGGTTTGGGGAAAAGACCGGGTTTTTAAATAAAAGGGGTTCGACATTGTCTATGTGGAATACAGATGTTTATGCACCCCATAATAAAGATACAGTTGAACTTTATCAGTCCATACCTTATTTTATCGTTCACAGCCAGTACCGGTCTTATGGTCTTTTTTTTGATAATACTTTCAGAACCGAATTTGATACACAGACCTGTTCCAATAAATACAGTGCAACTGCAGCAGGTGGACAGATCGATTTTTATGTTTTGGCCGGCGAGAATTTAAAGGAAATTACGGGGCTCTACACTGAACTTACAGGAAAAATAAACCTACCTCCGAAATGGGCGATTGGCTACCACCAATCCCGCTACAGCTATAAATCGGAACAAGAGGTAATGGAGGTTGTCAATCGTTTTAAAAGTGAAGGAATTCCACTTGATTGTATCTTTTTCGACATTCATTATATGAAAGAATACCGTGTTTTCACGTTTGATAAAAACCAATTTCCGCAACCCGGTCATTTGATTAAATCATTGGCCGATGAAGGCATAAAGGTAGTGCCGATTGTTGACCCGGGTGTCAAAAAAGATGTCTTATATCCTGTTTATCAGGAAGGGGTTAATAAAGGTTATTTTTGTAAGTACCTCGACGGGCAATTATATTATGGGGAAGTTTGGCCCGGAATCAGTGCGTTTCCTGATTTTATGAACTCCAGTGTAAGAAGCTGGTTGGGCAATTTGCACAAATATTATACGGACTTAGGTGTAGAAGGAATCTGGAACGACATGAACGAACCGTCAGTTTTCAATGAAAGTAAAACGATGGATTTGGATGTTGTACATGATGTAGACGGCGTTATTAAACCACATCTTGAGATGCATAATACCTATGGCTTGTTTATGAGTAAAGCCACTGCGGAGGGGCTTGCCGAATTGTTACCTGATAAGCGTACTTTTGTGCTGACCAGGGCAGGTTATGCAGGCATTCAAAGGTATGCTGCAGTATGGACAGGAGATAACCGAAGCCACTGGGAGCATCTTGAAATGTCTCTGCCCATGATTATGAACCTGGGAATGTCAGGAGTGGCTTTTACAGGTACGGATGTGGGAGGCTTTTCTTCTGATTGCACCCCCGAACTGTTAATAAGGTGGACCCAGGTTGGAGCGTTCATGCCTTATTTTAGGAATCATAGCGTGCAGGGTAGCATTCATCAGGAACCATGGGTGTTTGGAGAAGCGACAAGCGCAATCGTCAAAAAGTATATTCAGCTCCGATATAAATGGCTGCCATATCTCTATTCTTTGTTTTATGAATCTGCGCGGACCGGGCTTCCAATTGTCCGCCCCCTTGTATTGGAATATCCGGAAGATGAGAACACCTTTAATTGCAGTGACCAGTTTATGTTAGGAAGCCAGGTATTGATTGCACCTATATTAAGACCTGGAGTAACACACCGGTCAGTTTATTTGCCAGAAGGGAATTGGTATGATTATTGGACTAAAGAAGTGTACCGGGGCGGTAAGCATATTTTGGTTGAAGGAAAGTTGGATGTTCTGCCCATTTTTATTAAAGAAGGGAGCATCATTCCGATAGGATCGGATATTCAAAACACAAGTGAAGAACAAACCTTACACTTGGAAGTTTACGCAGGACCTGGAGCTGTGTTTGATTTATATGAAGATGATGGCGCGTCAGTTCGTTATCGTGACGGTATATATGCTATTACGAATATCAAGACAAAAATCGAAGGCGACCGTTTGAAAATCGAAGTGAAGGTTAACGGAGATCCTTCATTGAAAAGCCGGATAGAGCAGGTGCAGGTTTTTGGATTCCCGGGAGATATAAAAATCGAAAATCTATCAGACACAAGGGAGAAAGTGGAATGGAAAATAGAGAGACGTTGTTAATGGAACAGGCGAAGAATGATCAGGAGTGGTGGAAAAAAAGCGTCGTTTATCAAATTTATCCAAGGAGTTTTTATGATTCCAACGGAGATGGTATAGGCGATATCCCGGGGATTACCGAAAAACTCGATTATTTGAAACAACTGGGTATTGATGTTATTTGGCTGAGCCCGATTTATGATTCTCCCAACGATGATAATGGATACGACATTCGTGACTACTATCAGATTATGAACGAGTTTGGAACCATGGAGGATTTTGACAGGCTTCTTGAAGCAGCCCATGAACGGGATCTCAAAATCATTATGGACCTTGTGGTCAACCATACTTCAGACGAACATTCATGGTTTGTAGAATCCAGGAAGGGAAAGGACAGCCATTTCAGGGATTATTATATATGGAAAGCAGGGAAAAACGGAAAAGAACCAAATAACTGGGGTTCTATCTTTAGCGGTCCTGCCTGGGAATTTGATGAAAATACAAATGAATATTATTTGCATCTGTTCTCAAAGAAACAGCCTGATTTAAACTGGGAAAACCCGGCATTAAGAGATGAAATTTATAAAATGATGAAGTTTTGGCTTGATAAAGGAATAGATGGTTTTCGAATGGATGTTATCAATTTTATTTCAAAAGTTCCAGGTCTGCCGGATGGGGAAGTCAAGGATGGAGCACTATATGGTGATGGAGGACCTTTCTTTGTTAATGGTCCAAAAATACATGAATACCTCCAGGAAATGAATCGTGAGGTCCTGTCCCACTATGATATTCTGACGGTTGGAGAAATGCCGGGAGTAAACACCAGTGATGCAGTGATTTATACTAAGCCGGAAAATAAAGAAGTGAATATGATTTTTACATTCGAGCATATGAACTTGGATAATGGCCCTGCAGAAAAGTGGGATCTTAAGCCATTAAATTTGGTTGAGTTAAAAGAAAATCTGGAGAAATGGCAAACACAATTACATGGAACAGGATGGAACAGCTTATACTGGAATAACCACGATCAGCCAAGGATAGTCTCCCGCTTTGGCAATGATACAAAATACCGGGTTGAATCGGCCAAGATGCTCGCTACCTGCTTACATATGATGCAGGGAACTCCTTACATTTATCAAGGAGAAGAAATAGGCATGACCAATGTGAAGTTTCAATCGATCGAGCAGTATAAGGACGTAGAAACAATTAATATGTATCGGGAAAAGCAAAAACAGGGTGTGCCTGTTGAACAGATTATGAAATCCATATATGCAAAAGGGAGAGATAATGCACGAACACCTATGCAGTGGAATCAAAATATCCATGGGGGTTTTACCGAAGGACGTCCTTGGTTAGAAGTAAATCCAAGGTTTATAGAAATCAATGTCGAAGAAGCCCTATTGAATAAGGAGTCTATTTTTTATCATTATCAACGTCTTATCTCTTTAAGGAAGAAGTTAGATGTAATTACAACTGGAGATTTTAACTTACTTTATAAAGATCATCCCCAGCTGTTCGCTTATGAGAGAAGAAGTAATCGCGAACAACTGCTGGTGATGTGCAACTTTAGTGAGCACGATATGATGATTCAAGATGAAAATCTGTCAAGAAAGATCGCTGAATCGGATGTGATTGTCCAAAATTATCCTTCTGTAGTGATCGATCCATCGATAAAGTTAAGGCCATATGAAAGTATAGTTTTCTATACAAATCATTAACTTATCGAAGCAATTCCCGCCATTCACCTGCGTAATTCATTGAAGTGTTATACAAAAAACTATCTCCAATAAATGCGGAAAATATCAGAAAAGCCCATGCATTGGTTGAGACTGGAAGCATGATTGGAAAGGTAGTATTGGAGTATTTTGAAAAATAATTACCATAACAAGCCATATAAAAATCAATGCCTGAATTTCGGCGGCGGATCTCCTTTTAAGACATTATAATAAGTATAAGGTAACTTTTGTTAAGGAGGCCGAGCATGATCACTGCAGATAAGAGAGAATATTATCAAGCCCTGATAGAGAAAAACACGGAATATGAAGGTGTCTTTTATGTAGGAGTCAAAACTACCGGTGTGTTCTGCCGCCCGACATGCCCTGCAAGAAAGCCGAAATTCGAGAACTGTGAATTTTTTGAAACTGCCCAGCAAGCACTGCTGGCTTCATATCGACCCTGTAAACGTTGTCGGCCGCTATCTCATCCGAACCAGGTGTCAGAGCTTGTGCAAAAACTGGTAGAAGCGGTTGAGAAAAATCCCGAAAAACGATGGAAGGATCAAGATTTTCGGGAATTATCAGTCGATGCTTCCACAGCTCGCCGGCAGTTCAAAAAGCGGTTTGGGATGACATTTGTTGAATATGCACGGGCACGCCGGATGGGACTGGCGATGAAACAAATCAGGGAGGGCGAGGCTGTGATCGACGCACAACTTTCAACCGGATATGAATCGAGCAGCGGATTTAGGGATGCCTTTTCACGTATTATGGGGGCAGCGCCTACCATGCTCGGCCAGAGTAACATCTTAAAGGCGGCATGGCTGGATACTAAGCTCGGGCCGATGATCGCCATCGCGGACGAGGAAGCTCTTTATCTTTTGGAATTCGTGGATCGCCGCGGTTTGGAGCGGGAAGTTGAACGTCTCAGGCATAAAACAAAATCAGCGATTATTCCTGGAGAAACAGAACCGATTCGCTCGATCAAAACAGAACTGGATCAATATTTTGACGGTAAACTAACAGAGTTCAAAACACCATTATTTTTTCTTGGGTCGCCTTTTCAACGTCGGGTTTGGGATGAATTGAGAAAGATTCCTTACGGCCAAACAGTATCGTATTCCGGCCTGGCTGCAGCAATTGGCAAGCCATCCGCTTTTCGGGCCGCCGCAAATGCAAATGGCGCAAACCAACTCGCCATCATAATTCCATGTCACCGCGTCATTAATACAAATGGAGAGCTGGGTGGCTATGCGGGTGGCCTGACCCGCAAAAAATGGCTGATTAACCATGAAGCCAAAGTACGAATAGAACATAATAGTCCAGAATAACTTGAAAACGGATAACATATGTAGTGCGTTTCAATGATGGATAAAAAACAGGAACCGCAAAATAGGTTCCTGCTTTTCTGTTTAAATAAAGAGGTGGGTACAATCCAAAAAGCTTCCCTTAAAAAATTAAATCTGACAACTCCCTGGGATACTCCGTAATCAATTTTGTCCCGTCTTTAGATAGTATCACTGTATCAGAATGTCTGAATCCTCCCACTTCAGGAATATAGATTCCTGGCTCAATTGTGAAAATCATTCCTTCTTGTAATACTAAGTTGTTATCAAAGCGAAGCGACGGTTCTTCGTGTAACCCAATTCCGATTCCGTGGCCTGTACGATGGATGCTGTATTGTTCGAGACCTGCTTTTCTGAATATGTTCCGGGCAGCGTTGTCGACTTCTTTTGCAGTAATCCCGACTTTGATCGCTTCTAAAGCGGCAAGCTGCGCTTCATAGGCAGCCTTGAAAGCCTCTTTTTGTTTGTCTGTTGGCCGGCCAAGGAAGAAGGTTCGTTCACATTCAGCCCGGTATCCATTCAAGCCGACCTGGCGGCTGTGTACGACTATATCATTTTCTTCAAGTTTTCTTGTGTTCGAGAATACGTGTGGCATCACGCTTCGTTGCAGCCCGGAAGGGGACATGGCGAAGAAATCCAATGTTGCATTTGGATGCTTTGTCGACGTTTCTTCAAATAAGGCTTTGTTCCCAAACTGGTCTATTTCCATTTCAGTGATGCCAGGTTTTACTTTTTCCAAAGAATGTGAAAGGGCAAGGCTCACTAACCGGCCGGATTCGATAATAAGATCGATTTCCTGCTGATCTTTAATGTATCTCATTTCAGCAATTTTCCCACCAATATCGGCTAGTTCAAATCCGCTATCTTTGAGGAGATTGGCCACTGTCACTGGAAGTGAGTGGTATTCTATACCAATTTTTGCACCGGAAGGATAGGAGGATACTAGTTTTTTAAGATGCTCGAGGTGAGAAATGCCATACGAACTTTTTTCAGGGTGTTCGTAGTATACAAATAACTGATCGGCGCTCGATTCTTCCCTTGCGTGGTTTTCTTCGAGGGCAGGGACAACCAGGCTTGTCTGTTGCTGATCAATAATGAGTAAAATGGGACGTGAATAGGTTATCGCTTTAAATCCACTCATGTAGTATTGATTTTCAAAATTGATAATCACAGTAGCTTCTAGTTGATTTTCTTCCATATGCTGCCGCAATTTTGCAATACGTTTGCTTGAATCCATTTTTATATCCCCTTTTTCTCGTTTATAAATATATTATATTCTCTGAATATTATGAAACAAATATTTAGACTCCCGAAGCATAAAAAATTTTTAGAGAAGAGGAAATTTGCCCTCTCTTGCAAGAGTTACAGTTTTTATTATGGTTTAAGGGAGGGTCCTCCTAAGCCTGTTTTTTGTAAATGTCCGAAGTCATTTCAATGATTGGAAAAAAACAATGCGGAAGAGGGTACTCATTATAAAAACCAGTGAGTTCACCTCAAACAAAGGGCCTCTAAAAGAATTCATGAAATATTGTAAATTTTTGTAGAATTCCGTTGAAATTTTATTCAGATTCTATTACCATAGAACCATATCATAAATATAGGTAAAATTTACTCATTTAAAACGATAAAGGCAAAATCATCGAAAGGTGAGGACGCAAAGCCATGGGTCTGTCGTTCAATATATTGAACTATGATCGCCAGGTTGCCGAATAGCGCTGTAATAGGCATGGGCTATTCCAACTTACCTGTGGATACTCATGCCTTTTTGAGGATTGTGTTTCTAAATTGCTGAAAGGCAATTAAATATAAAACAGAATTTGAAAAAACAGAAATTTGATGATGAGGGGTTTTGAAATGAAATTTACCATTGGGAAAAAGTTGCTTGGTGGATTCCTGAGCGTGGCGGTACTTCTTGGTATTATTAGTTTTATAGCTTATTACAATATTGAAAAGATTAACGATTCTTACTCTGATCTAGTTAATCGCCGCGCCGTTATTTTATCCAATGTAAAGGATATGCAAAACAGTGCTTCCCGGCAGATCGGCGGTTTGCGAGGGGTGTTGCTGGAGGAGGATGGATCAGAAAAGAATTTAGCGGAATCTATTGGGGTCCTGAATCAAAAAATCGAAGCGACAAGCAAACTGGTCCAACGTAAAGAAGACAAGGATGCATTAGAAAAGCTTGCCTCTTTAAATAAAGAGTTTAAAGCAAAGTCAAACGAGGTCATCACCTTAATGATCACAAATGAGGATGATGCCAAAGAACTGGCTACTGAACAATTGATCCCGCTGAGCAGGGAAATAAGAGATTTGGGAGATAAAATTGTAAAAGATCAAGAAAAATTCATGACAGAGGGAAGTAAGACAAACTCTGAAATGGTTGGCCATGTGGTGACAACAGTTGTTATTTTAAGCATAGTTGGATTTATTCTGGCCATTGTAATTGGAATATTTATTACCAGAATGATTACAAAACCAATTTTATCTTTGGAGACAGTGGCAGGAAAAATTGCTGCAGGCGATTTAACACAGGATGACATCAAGGTGAAATATCAGGACGAAATCGGCAATTTAACCAACTCTTTCAACCAAATGAAAAGGAATTTGGGCCAACTGATTAGACAAGTAAGTATCAATACTGAACAAGTTGCAGCAACTGCAGAAGAGTTGTCTGCCAGTGCTGAACAAACGAGCAAGGCAACGGAACAAATTTCATCGGCCATCCAGGATGTCGCATTGGGTTCAGAAAGGCAAGTGTCCAGTGCTACGGGTGCCACTCAAGCTGCGAATGACATCTCAATGGGAATGGAGCAGACTGCTTCATCTATACAAAACGTCACAGAATTAACAGCTTCTGCTAATAATAAAGCAAACGAAGGAAACAAAGTGGTTAGCCAAACTGTTGAACAAATCAATCTTGTTCAACATTCCGTGAGTGAATCAGCAGGGGTTGTCAATGCTCTCGGTGAAAAGTCCGGGGAAATTGGCAAGATCGTCGAGCTAATTACGGAGATTGCGAATCAAACCAACTTGCTTGCTTTAAACGCTGCGATTGAGGCTGCCCGTGCTGGAGAACACGGAAGAGGCTTTGCGGTCGTTGCCGATGAAGTGAGGAAATTGGCTGAACAGTCTGGTCAGGCAGCTGGTCAAATTCGTGAGCTCATTCAAGAAATTCAAACAGAAGCGGAAAAAGCCGTTCAAGCAATGAATGATGGAACAGCCGTTGTCAATGAAGGCATTAATATGGTTCATCAAACCGGTGAAGTCTTTAAGGACATTTTAACAGCAATAGAGCAGGTCGCCAGTGAATCCAAGGAGGTCGCGGCTATTGTTGAAGAAGTAAAATTAAGTTCACAAGATATGGTTTCCATGATGGAAGGTGTAGCATATGTTGCTGAACAATCCTCTGAAAGTGCACAAAACGTCGCTGCTTCAGCTGAGGAACAAAACGCTTCAATGGAAGAAGTATCATCTTCCGCGGAAGCTTTGAGCAAAATGGCTCAAGAATTGCAGGGCGTTATTGGGAAATTTAAGGCTTAATAAAAAGAATCCTTGCCGGTTTCAAATCGGCGGGGATTTTTTGCTGAAATAAGAGAGGATGGTTAGGGGTTTCTCTGATAGCGCCAGTGAAGTGGAAGTTCCTTCATATTTATGGTTTCGCTTAAATAATGTCGGTTTTCGCTTGATTCTTGATTTTTTCGCTTGAATCGAAGGGATTTTCGCTTAATTCCTCCGAATTTGCGCTTAATTATTCTGCCCAGCTACCTTTATTGGTAAAATTGTGGTAATAAATAGAAAATATTAGGTGTTTTTCTGACCTGAAACTAATTGTGTAGCCGAATATTTATTTTAAAATCAAATTATTTGGCTATATTTTTTAAAAAAGTAGGTAAGGAGTGTAAAAAGTTCTATGAAAACTCGGCTTTGAGGGTTCCGTTCTGCCACAAAACAGATGGATAGCCCCGCAAACGCTCTTGACAAACACGCCAATTGCAGGAGTGTCTAAATTAAAAAACCTGCCGCAAGTAAATGCAGCAGCAAAAAAGGGTATTGGGGAATACTATCCTGCGTTATAGAAGCAGAGAAGTAATAGCATGGAAGTGGGAGAGTGAACGGCTACTTCTTTGCTTCTATATGTGCTTTATATCCTCTAATTGAGAAACAAAACACATTTTTTGGTTAATGAAAAAATTGGAAAAGAATTTATTAAGGACTAAGGTATTTTTGCTGAACTTGTCTGTTTGCATTAATGATGAAAGGATGCTGTTAAATAAAGCATCTGGACAACATAAATCATTGAAAGCTCGAGCCTATTATTGCTTGAGCTTTTTTGTTTAAAGATCTCTTTTAGAGAGGCTCAATATTCGGTTGAAGGTTTAATCAATTGTTGGGAATATTACTATTTATACTAATGAAAATTCAAGGAGAGGTTAACGTGAAACGTGACCCTGTTCAATCAACGGCGATGAAAAGTGTTGGGTATGAAGTTGCAAAACAGATTGTAGAAGTAGAATTTCCTGATGGGGATGTTTACCAGTATTATCCTGTTCCTGAGAATATTTATAAAGAATTTATAACTGCAGATTCACTTGGAACGTTTTTCAATAAACATATTAAACCTCACTACGAATGTAGAAGGATTAATAAGTAAATTAGGTGCAGGTTTCTTTCCGATTTTTATAAAGTGCATTGGAAATGATGTATCTTTTTTAAAGAGGTTAAAATCTACTGTTTATTGTTTCTGCAAAAACTAAAAATCAAAACCAATTGACAAATCTTCATTCTTGTCATAATTATTGAATTAGTCAGACAGGAGTGAATCAGATGGCAATCCCAAACAAGCATGAAGACGGACAAAGAGAATTAATCCAAGAAGTAAAATATAACAAACATCATTTTTTTCAAGATATAACGGGCCAGAATATATCTTCAGGGCTGATTTCCAGCACGCTGGTCATGACGGGCCCGGCAATTATTATTTTACAAGCTGCGGCTTCGGGTGGTTTTACGGATCAGCAGACGGTTAATTGGATGTTTGCTGTATATTTTTTTGGCGGACTGTTTGGCATTCTCATGTCGTTGTTGTTCAGGATTCCGATAACTGGCGGCCATTCGATTACAGGGGTCGCTTTTTTGGCGACGGTAACTTCTCACTTTACTTACCCGCAGCTGATCGGCGGATATGTGATGTCGGGGTTGTTGATTTTTCTGATCGGCATGTCCGGCCTGTTTACAAAAATTATTAAATGGGTGCCAAAAGAAGTGATTGCAGCGATGCTTGCAGGACTGGTCACCGGCTATGTTATTCAACTAGTCCCTTCAACGAAGGAGATGCCGGTTGTCGGAGGAGCAGCTCTGCTCAGCTTTTTAATTTGTACGAAATATAGTAAACGCCTTCCACCTTTGATGGTGGCAGTTGTCGTCGCTTTCGTTGCTCTGTTTCTCACTCAAGATTTGCACGTTCCTGTTCAAGAAATGGCTTTTTTCTTTCCTTCCATACAAATTCCTGAATTCACGTGGATGGGGATGCTGACACTGGCTCTTCCTCTGGCGATGCTGATCCTGAGCAATGATGCAGCACCGGGAATAGGGGCACTGGAAAGCTCAAACTATGATCCTCCTATCCGTAAAATTCTTTCCTTTAGCGGTATCTTTTCTGTCCTGGCCGGCTTTACCGGAGGCCAAAGTGCCAACATCGCCGGTATGATGACGGCTATCTCTGCTGGTCCGGATTCTGGACCGAGATCAAAACGATATATGGCTGCCTTCATCTCAGGAATCATTACGTTATTGTTTGGTGTTTTTGCCTGGAAAATTGTCCCGTTCATTCAATCGTTACCAAAAGCATTTGTATCGCTGCTTGCTGGATTTGCTCTCATAGGGGTTCTTCATTCCAGCCTGCAGCAGGGCTTTTCCACAAACCGCTATCGGCTGAGTGCCTTAGCTGCCTTTGTTATTACTCTCTCGAATGTATCTTTCCTGCATATCAGTGCTCCGGTGTGGGCACTTGTTTTTGGTGCGGTGATCGCGCGGACGGTTGAAAGAGAGCATTAATCTGTTCGAGTTTAGGCGGATGTTGCAACTGCGAAAAATTATTTAGAAAGGATGGGGAAGATGAACATAGGAGTGATTGGAATAGGGGATATTGCGAGAAAAGCTTACATTCCTCAATATGCCGAAAACAGGAACCATACATTTCATTTTTATACCCGAAAAGAGGAGACCTTGGAACTGATACGGAGCAGATATAGTTTTTCTGCTCATACTTCTCTTGGTTCATTGTTCCAGGAAAAATTGGACGCAGTGATGATTCATGCTGCCACCTCTGCCCATGAACAACTTATTAACTCTTGTCTGGACCAGGGTATTCCCGTATTTGTTGATAAGCCAGTGACCGATTCTTTTTCCTCCACTCAAAAGCTTGTGAAAATAGCAGAAGAGAAAAAGATCCCTTTAATGGTTGGATTTAATCGGCGCTTCGTTCCTCTCTACCAACAGGCAAATTCAACAACAGAAGCAAATATGATCCTTCTGCAGAAAAATCGATATCACTTACCGGGTGAAGTGAGGAATTTTGTATACGATGATTTCATCCATGTGGTTGATACGCTTTTATATTTCTTGAACGGTGCTCCTGATAAATGGGAGGTTAAGGGTCAATGGAGCGGAAATCAGCTCTCTTCCATCATGCTGTCAGTTTCGAAAGGAAAACAACTGGCGATAGGCATCATGAACCGGGATGCAGGTGTGAATGAAGAGGTACTTGAAGTGATGAGCCCAACTAAAAAAACGATCGTAAGAAATTTATCAGAATACGTTGTACATGAGCAAAGAAATGAGACAAGGACCAGAACGAACGACTGGCAGACTATGCTGAACACTCGCGGATTTGAAGCGATGTTAAAGACCTTTTTTGATCATCTGGAAAACGATACACCTCTTCCATTAAGCTTAAACGATGTGCTTATGACGCATGAATTGTGTGAAATGATTGTTGATAAGCTTGTGGGGGACAATACAATTAACCAATTGCATGGCCAAAGCCATACTTAACGTAATCAACAAACAACAGAGCGTGAGATTCCCCCTTCACGCTCTTTTCAGTGGTTCAAATTCGGATCTATTATAAAAGTTTAGCTACGGAGTCTTGAAAAATTCTTTCTGTCGGTATAATTGTTTTAGTAAAAGTGTCGCTCTCTTCTTTAATTTTTGCAAAGAGAAGCCGGGTACCGACATCTCCAAGTTTTTTGAATGGAATTTCAATTCTGGATAACGCTGGAGATAAAAAAGATGAAATAACAGAATTGCTGTAACCGACAATCGATAAGTCATCCGGGATGGAAATTCCAGCTTCTGCTGCTGCTTTGTATATACTCATTACTTTTAAATCATCGGTCGCAAAAACGGCTGAAGGTTGCTCTTTAATAAGGAATAAACCTTTAGCAGATTCATAGGCGCTTTCAACTGTATAACCACTTTCGATTATCCACTCGTTTCTGAGTGATATTTTATTATCTCTTAAACAGTTTTTATAACCTTCCAACCGGTCGATTGCAACATGGTAATTGAGGGGAGAATGCAAACATGCTATATCACGGTGCCCATTGTCAATTAAATACTGTGTTAAATCATAGCTGTCCTGATAGTTGTCCGTGTCGACAGAAAAGATATTTTTATATTCACCATCTACTTTACCAATGACAACGATTGGAATGTTATAACCATCCAATTGTTTAAAAAGATCCTCATTGGCTGGAGAACTTAACATGATGATCCCTTTAATCATTTTCTCTTTTATTTTTGAAATGCACTTTTCAAGTTCGTCTTTACTATTCTTTGAGGTTTGTAAAATAACATCAAAGTTTTCTTCCTCAGCTTTTGTGGAAATAGTGTGAATGATTTCCGGGAAAAATGGGTTGTTTGCCGTTGTTTTTGTCGGCCGCGAAACGACCATAATAGCATCAAAACCGGAGGAAAGGGCTCTCGCCAGTTTACTCGGCTGGTAATTTAATTGCTTAATAGCGTCTAATACCCGTTCCCTGGCTTCCGCGGAAATATTACTTTGGTTATTTAACACTCGGGATACAGTGGACTTTGAAACTTTTGCGACACGAGCGATATCGTATATAGTATGAACCAATTTTCACCCTCCTCGAAAGCAGCTATTGTGTATAATTCTACAATAGTTAAATTCCTTCATTCTTAAACTTTTTAGATACACATTTGGGACAAAAACCAACAACATTGAATGTCATTAACCAACTAAATGAATCCGTTTGCAAAAATAGTGAAGCTCTCAATCTGCACGTTATTTTGGAATCGGCAATCTAGGATACATTATATGGATGAATTTCATCTGTAGCAATAAAAATTTTGGAACGATCAAAAAGTGGATCTTAGTATCACTAAAAATAGAAATATATAAACGTATCTGTGTTGACAGAAAGCGTTTTCTATATTATATTTCATTTGTGGGAGCGGTACCATAAAATTGCTCGTGGGAGCGGTTCCAATAAAATATAAGAGATTAACTTTAATTTTGGGAGCGGTTCCAAAAGGAGGAGAATATGGGAAACATCAAAGACAGGCTGGCTAAGATTTACGGGAATGAAGACATTGAGAAAATTTGGGCCAGTCTGGAAAAGCGAATGAATTCAACAAAAGAAAAACAGATAAAAGACAGAAAGCAAAAATGGGATCAGGAAGATGTTGTATTAATTACATACGCTGATCAGTTTCAGGAAAAAGATCAACCTGCCCTGGCAACTTTCAAAAAAATGTTTGACCGCCATTTGGCAAATCATTTCGAGGTGGTTCATCTTCTTCCTTTCTATCCCTATTCTTCAGATGATGGCTTTTCTGTAATAGATTATAAGAAAGTCAATCCAATAGCTGGTGACTGGGAGGATATAGAGAATTTATCATTATCAACGAGATTGATGTTTGATTATGTGTGTAATCACATCTCAGCACAAAGCGAATGGTTTCAGGAATACTTAAAAGGCAACCCGGAATACGAAGACTTTTTCATCGAAATGGACCCAAATATTGATTTGAGCGCAGTGACAAGGCCGAGGGCAACTCCTGTCCTGACGAAATTCACAAAGGCAGACGGATCGGAAACGCATATTTGGACAACGTTCAGTGAAGACCAGATTGACTTAAACTTTAGAAATCCACAAGTTTTGCTGAAAATGGTTGATGTTTTACTTTACTATCTGGAACAAGGAGCGGAATATATTCGCCTTGATGCAGTAGGATTTATGTGGAAAGAACCGGGAACTACCTGTATTCATCTGGAAAAAACACATCAATTAATAAAGCTTTTCCGGGATATTATCGACGAGGTTTCACAGGGTACTGCAATAATTACAGAAACGAATGTACCTCATAAAGATAACATTTCTTACTTTGGGAACGGACACGATGAAGCGCACATGGTTTATCAATTTCCGCTGCCGCCGCTCGTTCTTTACTCTATCAACCGCGGAAATGGGAGCGCTCTCACTGAGTGGGCAAAGAATCTTGGTCCAACGGGTGGTGATACAACATTTTTTAACTTCCTTGCTTCTCATGATGGAATCGGGGTTAACCCAATTCGCGGAATCATCCCGGAGGAAGAAATCCTTAAGATGATCGAGGACTTGAAAGCAGAAGGGGCATTAGTGTCATATAAGAAAAATCCGGATGGAACTGAAAGTCCATACGAGATTAATGTGACATACTTGGATGCTTTAAATAAGAAGTCTGATGAAGATGGGATTCGCTTAAAAAGATTTTTAGTGGCTCATTCTATTCTGTTAGCATTTCCGGGAGTGCCAGCGGTTTATATTCAAAGTATGCTTGGTTCACGAAATGATTATGACGGTGTCGCAAAGACAGGCATGAACCGTTCTATCAACCGGCAAAAATATGATTTAAGTGAGATTGAGACCGAATTAATGAATCCGGTTTCCTTAAGAAACAAAATAAATACTCAGCTAAGCAAGATCATACGAATTAGAAAAGCGGAACCACTCTTTAATCCGGATGTTTCGATGGAAGTATTGGATTTAGATGAAAAAGTTTTTGCTTTTAAAAGAAAGACAGAAAATGAAAGTCTGCTTGTTATTCATAATCTTACAAATGAAATAGTAGATTGTGAGATTTCTGGACGGTTCACCAATCTCCTTACTGGAGAAGAAATAATCACAGATGAAGATATTAAATTGGATCCGTATCAGTTCCTTTGGTTAAAACCAATACGTCAGGAGGAAAAGAGATGAAATTTAAAAGTTTAAGTTTAGTACTGATTTTGGTGTTGAGTGTTGTGCTGGCTGCATGCGGCAACGGAAGCAGCGGTGAAAGCGAGAATGGTCAAACGACAATCGAATTTATGCATTCATCCGTTGAGCAGGAACGTTTAGCAGTAATAGACAAACTGGTTGAGAAATTTGAAAAAGAAAACCCGGATATTAAGATCAAACAGGTCGCAGTAGAGGAAGATAGCTATAATACCAAAATCGTTACATTGGCAAGCTCCGGCAAGCTCCCGGCAGTGATCGAAGTGGGTCAGGACTACGCGAAAGTAATGGACAAGGACGAATTGATTGACCAGGATTCAGTCAAGGCAATCATTGATGAAGTTGGTTCCGATAAATATTATGAAGGCGCTTTAAAGCTTGTTAAAACGGAAGATGGCAAAAGCTATACAGGTGTTCCAATCAGCGGTTGGGTCCAGGGAATTTGGTACAACAAAGAAATGCTTGCATCAAAAGGCTTTGGTGAACCGGAAAATTGGGATCAAGTTTTAGAAATAGCAAATGCTTTCACGGATACTGCAAATAAAAAGTATGGAATTGCCTTGCCGACAGTAGAAGGAGTATTCTCTGAACAAGCTTTCTCACAATTTGCTTTATCAAACAATGCAAATGTTTTGGACAGCAAAGGTGAACTGTCTATTAACACACCTGAGATGAAAGAATCTCTATCTTTCTATAAAGAATTGGCTGGATACACGATGCCTGGCTCTAATGATACAACTGAGATTAAAGATGCTTTCATGAATGGAACAGTGCCAATGGCTGTTTATTCCACTTATATTCTTCCTTCCGTTTTTGAAGAAGGAAACGCTGAAAATATTGGTTTTGCAGTGCCAACCGAGAAAACAAAGGCTGTTTTTGGAACAGTCTCTGCGTTGACAATTTCTTCTGGATTAGAAGACCAGCAAAAAGAAGCTGCCGAGAAATTTGTTACTTTCATGTCCCAGGCTGAAAATACAACAGAGTGGGTATTAATGTCCCCGGGCGGAGCTCAGCCAGTAAATAAAGAAGTCCCTGAAAACCCTGATTATCAGGCAAATGAGGTCATTAAGGCATTTGGTGACCTATCAACAGAAATCGCGGCATCCTTCGAGGATATCCAGGTGTTTGGTTTAGTAGACGGTAAAAACTTCTTGAAAATGGGAGATGTCACAAGCTCAGGTGCGATTCCCGTGATGATCAACAGCGTAACCGTTGGACAAAAAGATGTTGATAGTGAAATTAAAAACGCAGAAAAATTAATTAAAGAAACCTTAGAAAAATAAAAAAAGGAAGGGGTATTCCATATGGCAATGCCCCTTTCCATCAAAAAAATATTGGTCACTCCAATTATAAATTTTATAACTCAATTGATATAGGGCAGAGTGTTTAAATGATTGCTGAACATCAAATTGCTCATTTGTTAACAAAGTGATTGTTGCTGCCTCTGGATCATGAATTAGCCTGCATTTTGATTACTAAACAGGGGGGGTTCCATGAAAGTCATAAAACGACGGGAGAAAACAGATCTTAAACTGGCAATGGTCTTGCTGTTTCCGAGTATCTTTTTACTCTTATTATTAGTTGCTTATCCAATGATCTTCAATATTCAGATCAGCTTCTTTGACCAACCGATCAATCCAAGGTTGAGTGCAACTTTTGTTGGCTTGGAGAACTATATTGATATCCTTACAGATGGTGAATTCTTTAAATCGCTGGGAATCACTGTTTTATATATGGTTCTGGCAGTGGCGGGGAGTACGGTATTAGGATTGGCAGTTGCTATTTTCTTTAATCGTCCATTCAGGTTTCGCAAAACGGCCCGTTCTTTAATTATCTTATCCTATGTGACACCTTCCATCTCATTGGTTTTTGCATGGAAGTATATGTTTAATAATGGCTACGGTGTCGTCAACTATATTGGTGGGGATCTCTTACATTTATTTGATAAAGCGCCGCTATGGTTTGACAATCCGGTCAGCAGCTTTTTCCTTGTAGTGCTGTTTGCGATTTGGAGGTATTTCCCATATGCGTTTATCTCCTTTCTGGCGATCTTGCAAACGATTGATTCGACTTTGTACGAAGCTGCGGAAATTGACGGTGCATCTGCATGGGATAAATATAGAATCATAACGCTGCCAGCGATTATGCCAGTTTTAATCACGGTTGTAACATTACGTTCAATATGGCTGTTCTATATGTTCACAGACGTGTTCCTTCTTACCAATAAAGTGGACATTCTTGGTATCTATTTATATAAAACTGCTTTTGCATTCAACGATTTGGGCAAAGCAGCATCCATTTCTGTGATTCTATTTATTATTCTGTTTGTTGTTATTATTGCATCAAGAAAGCGGGTGAATATAAATGGGAATGGCTAGCAGCAGAAAGAGCAAAGGAATAAAGAAGGCTGCATTTTACATCACATTATTGAGCCTTTTGTGTGTAAGCCTGTTTCCATTTTTCATTATGCTGATGACATCCTTCAAATCTTCAAAGGAAGCCGTTGCTGCGAACCCGACGTTCTTCCCTCAAGATTGGACATTTCAGCATTATGTCGATATTTTTAATCCGGTAATATTTCCTTACATGTCCTATTTTAAAAATAGCTTAACCGTTGCCCTTACCGCTGCAGGACTATCAGTATTAATCGGGATTTTTGGAGCGTACGCTCTCTCGAAGCTCAAGTTTATGGGGAGAACCACGATTAACGCCAGCTTTTATACGGTCTATATGTTTTCGGGCATCCTGCTTGTCGTGCCGTTATTCAAAATTATCTCTGGCCTTGGTTTATATGATACGCGAACATCGTTAATCATTACGATGATTGTCCAGACCCTGCCAACCGCAATTTTTATGCTGAAAAGTTATTTTGATACGATTCCGGATGACCTGGAGGAAGCGGCCATGATTGATGGGTTAAATCGTGTCCAAATCATTTTTTATATTGTTATACCATTATCGATTTCCGGGATTATATCGGTATTTGTTTATGCCTTTATGGTTGCATGGAATGATTATTTGTTTGCATCGATCTTCTTATCTGATTCTGCTAATTTCACATTACCAATTGGTTTAAACGCATTGTTCAGTACCCCGGACTACGTATGGGGACGGATGATGGCGGCATCGCTCGTTACAGCCTTGCCGGTTGTGATTATGTATGCCATATCCGAGCGCTTTATTAAAGGGAATCTAACAGAAGGCGGAGTTAAAGGTTAACTTTTAAAATTTAATAGAGAGGAAGTTATGACAGATGAAAAAATTAGTTGCGGTACAACCAAGAGAAGCTGCGTTGCTGGAATATGAAGATCGCTCCGTTAAACCGAATGAGGTAAAAATTAAAGTGGAGTTTGCTTCGCCAAAACACGGTACCGAAGTTGTCGATTTCCGTGGACAAACTCCATTTATCGATGAGGACTTTTCTGAGGAATGGAGAATGTTCATGCCGCGTGAAGAAGGGGCAGCAAGGGGAATTGTCTTTGGACAGTTCCAATTAGGAAATATGGTTGTTGGCAAGATTATTGAAGCTGGCAGCGAAGTGACCGAATATCAGGTTGGAGAAACAGTGTGCACTTATGGACCGATTATGGAAACAGTTATCGTCAATGCTGTAGATAATTATAAGTTGCGCAAAATGCCTGAGGGGGCCAAGTGGCAGAATGCTGTATGTTATGACCCGGCGCAGTTTGCGATGAGTGGCGTAAGGGATGCCAATGTCCGTGCTGGTGATTATGTAGTCGTTGTCGGACTGGGTGCGATTGGCCAAATCGCGATTCAGCTGGCGAAAAAGGCTGGTGCAAGTATTGTTGTCGGTGTCGACCCTCTTGAACGTCGCCGTGATATCGCTCTTCGTAATGGGGCAGATGCTTGTTTTGACCCGACATCATGTGATATTGGATATGAAGTGAAAAAGCTGACTAACAAAATCGGTGCGGATTCTATTATTGAAACTAGTGGAAATGCGGGCGCTCTTCAATCCTCATTAAGAGGGATTGCTTATGGAGGTATCATTTCCTACGTAGCTTTTGGCAAGCCTTTCCCTGCTGATACATTGAATTTTGGACGTGAAGCGCATTTTAATAATGCAAAGATTGTATTCTCAAGGGCAGCAAGTGAACCAAATCCGGATTACCCGCGCTGGTCCCGCAAGCGCATAGAAAATACATGCTGGGAGATGTTAATGAACGGTTATCTTGATTGCGAAGATCTAATCGATCCAATCGTCACTTTTAAGGAAAGTGCTGAAGCATACATGGAGTATGTGGACCGGCACCCCGAGCTAAGTATTAAAATGGGCGTGCGGTTTTAATCAGTTAAATGGATAGGCTCATTCACTTCAAAAAAAAAGATATATAGTTTAGCAGTTAGTACACCAGTGAAAAGTTCAGAAAATGGAATTTCCGAAAAAATAAGGGGGTGTGTAGCTCCCTTCTTCTTCAAGGAGGATGACAATGAAAATCGGTACTCAAAATCAACCCTTTTTCCCGGAAGATATAAAAGAAAAGTTTCGCTACTTAAAGAATGCCGGTTTTGAAGGCTTTGAAATTGATGGGAAATTACTGGTTGATCATTTAGATGAAGTTAAAGAAGCGATCGCTGAAACCGGACTGCCAGTCACAACCGCTTGCGGCGGATATAATGGCTGGATCGGTGACTTTATAGAAGAACGGCGGCTAAATGGGCTGGAAGATATTAAGGAAATCTTAACCGCACTGCAGCAGGCAGGAGGAAAAGGAATTGTCGTTCCTGCAGCCTGGGGCATGTTTACATACCGCCTCCCGCCAATGGTATCCCCGCGCAGCCAGGCTGGTGATTGGAAAGCGGTGAGTGAATCGCTTGTTTATTTGGATAGCATTGCAAAAGAAACAGAAACGACGATTTTTTTAGAGCCATTAAACAGATACCAGGATCATATGATCAACACTCTGGCGGACGCCCGGCGTTATATTGAAGAGAACACCCTTCGAAATGTGAAAATCATTGCAGATTTTTATCATATGAACATCGAAGAAGATAACCTTTCGCAAGCTTTGCACCAAAACCGGGATCTTATTGGGCATATTCATGTTGCAGACAATCATCGTTATCAACCCGGAAGTGGTTCGATTGATTTCCGAAAACTTTTTGATCAATTAAAAAGCGATGGTTATGATGGCTATCTGGTGTTCGAATGCAGGATTCGGGGAAATGATCCCGAAGCTGAATACTTAAAAGCATTAAAACATTTACAGCAATGTTTAGTTTAAAGGTGGTAGAATACCGTGTCAAAGATGAAAGTAGCTATTATCGGCGGAGGGCAGATAGCAGAGAAAGTTCACGTTTCTTACTATAAGTCGCGCGATGATATTGAAGTCGTGGCTGTAGTCGGCCGGAACGAAGAACGGGTAAGGAGCTTTGCCGGGCGAAATGGCATAGCACGGTATTATACTGATGCGGCTGCCATGTATCAAGCAGAAAGCCCGGATATCGTAAGCGTCTGCACTCCCAACCACTTCCATTTTGAAAATGTCATTCAGGCGCTGGAATACGGCTGCCATGTCTTATGTGAAAAACCCCCGGCGATTTCAGCCGATCAAGCGAAAAAAATGCAAGAAACAGCAGAAATAAATGGATGCGTTCTTGCCTATAATTTTCATCATCGTTTTGCAGAAGATGCTCTTATCCTCAGAAATAAAGTGAAGGATGGGCTGCTTGGTGACGTTTATTATGTCAAAGCACAAGCATTAAGGCGGTCCGGAATACCAGGATGGGGGAATTTTACAAGCAAATCACTGCAGGGAGGGGGCCCGTTAATTGATATTGGCGTCCACATGCTCGATTCTGCATTATACGTGCTGGGTTTCCCGAAAGTAGAAAAAGTTACGGCGAAAATGTTTCAGAAAATCGGGACAAAAAAGAGCGAAGGATCATTTGGAAGATGGGATCCGGCTAAATACGAAGTAGAGGATTCTCTTTTTGCATTCATTGAAATGGAAGGTGGCATTCTGTTGCAACTGGAGACATCCTTTGCCTTGAATATAAAGGAATCTTCTGTTATGAATGTCGAGTTTTCGGGTGATCGTGCAGGAGCTACACTTTTTCCTGCACAGATTTATTCGGATGAGAAAGGAGAACTGGTGTCGCACTTTAGCAGAGAAAACGCAGATCCAGATCGTCAGGTTAAAAGTATGGCAGCCTTTATCGACCGTTGCTTAGGCAAGGACGTGATGCTGGCGGATGGAAAACAGGGGTATTTCATTCAGCAACTAGTAGAAGCGCTTTATAAATCTGCTGAAAAAGGTGAGAGTATATTTTTATGAAGCAAGAACAAGTCATTTATGAAAATCACTTCAGTCTCCATCACATAAATAAATATGCCAGTTTAATGGCATTAGGAAATGGCTATTTAGGTGTCCGTGCTGCACACGAAGAAGACTATGCCGAACAAACCCGCGGGATGTATGCAGCCGGCTTCTTTAATAAAGCTTCACAAAATGAACCGTCAGAGTTAGTGAATTTACCCGATATGGCAGGAATGCGGATTGAAATCGAAGGAGAGATATTCTCACTATTAAATGGAGAAATTCTTTCTTATAAACGGATATTAAATCTTGTAAATGGGGAGTTAAAACGTGAAGTTTTATGGAAAAACAAAGCCGGTGCACGGTTCAGCTTAGTTTTTCAACGCTTTGTTGCAAAAAATAATTTGCATTTGCTGGCCTCGAAACTGACTGTAACCAGTTTAGATCGAAAGGCTAAATTAAAAATTGTTACAGGAATTAATGCACAACAAACAAACTTCGGGAAACAGCATCTTATTGAAGAAAAGCTGCGGGTATTTGAAGAAGAAGTGATGCAAGGAGTCTATAAAACGACTCAATCAGGACATATTGTTGCACTGGCGGCATCTTGCAGTTTCCCGGTGGAAAGCGATTTTTCTTTTGCGGCAAAAAACAGGCAATTGCAATTAACCATCAATCATGAGCTAACTTTAAATACACCATTTGTTCTTGAAAAAATCGGCACGGTTTTCACTTCACTTGATCAGGGTGAAGCCGGGAAGGATCCTGAAGCTGCAAGTGTAAACGAGTTAAGAAAGTACACATCATGCGGGTATGATGTTTTACTCGGCATGTCAGCCCTCTATTGGAATAAATTTTGGAAAGAAAAACGTGTAAAGATCACATCGGGTCATGATTTTGATCAGGTTGCAATGGATTTTGCCCTCTATCATTTGGAAATCATGACACCTGCGCATGATGAACGTTTCAGTGTCGGTGCCAAAGGATTGACCGGAGAAGGCTATAAAGGGCATGTTTTCTGGGATACGGAAATATTTATCGCGCCTTTTCACCTCTTTACGAAACCCGAGACAGCAAAAAAACTGTTGCGGTACCGTTATATGCATTTAAAACAAGCACAAGAAAAGGCTGCTCAAAATGGTTATCAAGGGGCTTTGTTCCCCTGGGAAAGCGCTCTTTCAGGTGAAGAAGAAACACCTGAATTTGCAGCCATTAATATTAGAACCGGCACTCGGCAAAAGGTCGCTTCTGCTTTAGCGGAACATCATATTGTTGCGGACATCGCTTATGCTGTAGTCCAGTACTATCAAGCTACCCTTGACGAAGAGTTTATGAAAGAAGAAGGGCTTGCCTTACTTAAAGAGACGTGCCGGTTTTGGATTAGTCGTGCAGAAGAAGATGGGGAAAAACTTTCGATAAAAGATGTAATTGGTCCTGATGAATATACGGAACATGTTGATAACAACGCCTATACTAATTATATGGCACACTACAATGTGGAACAGGCTCTTTATTTTATGAATAAGTATGGGGATTCTGATCAGCTACTTGCGGATGAGGGCCGTCAGTTTCTTGCCCGCCTGTATTTACCGCAGCCGAACGAAAACAAGATTATTCCCCAGGATGATACATTTTTGAGCAAACCTGAGATTGATCTGTCCGTTTATAAGCAAAAGCAGGGCAGCCAGGCAATTTTACTGGATTATTCCCGCCAGGAAGTAAATGATATGCAAATTCTGAAACAAGCGGATGTCGTTATGCTGTTATATCTTTTGCCGGAGCTGTTTCAGAATGAGGTTGCGGCCAAAAATTTGCACTATTACGAAGAACACACCATACACGATTCGTCATTGAGTAAAGCAATTCATGCAATTGTTGCTGCACGTTGCGGCGATATCGATGCGGCTTACCGTTTCTTTCAAGAAGCTTGTTTAATAGATTTAGGTCCGAATCCTCATTCTTCGGACGAGGGAATTCACGCTGCATCCCTGGGGGCTTTATGGCTGACTGCCATCTTTGGATTTGCAAATATATCATGGAAAGATAATCATCTGTCGTTAAACCCTAAATTGCCAGCCAATTGGTCCGAACTTGCTTTTCCACTACATTGGCAGGGTGTCCGTTTAGAAATGGTGTTAACCCATCAACACATCGTGATAACGAATCCTTCCAAGCAAGATTTAATGGTGAAAATAAATGGAGTGGAATATCGTTTATCAGAGAAAATTGAAGTCGCACTAGAAGGAGAAGACAATGCAAATTGTCACCGCACCGATTCATTTAAGAAAGTTTAGCTGCAGGTTAAGTGCCGTAAGCGTTTTAAACAGGCTTCAAAATATTGGAACAGCTCGGAATGCCGAAGAAAAGAAGGAGAATCGGGATGAGTAAAACAGATCTGGATGCCGTTGTATTTGACCTGGATGGGATCATTACGGATACAGCACATTATCATTTTCTAGCCTGGAAGCAATTGGCGGCAGAACTGGGAATCAGGATAGATGAAATTTTTAACGAGAAACTAAAAGGGATCAGCCGGATGGACTCGCTTGAATTAATTTTACAAGAGGGCAATCGGCACAATGATTTCACTTTATCGGAAAAAGAAGAGTTGGCAAAAAAGAAAAATCTTAATTACTGTGTTTATTTAAAAGAATTGACACGGGAGGATGTTTTACCGGGGATTGTGGAGTTGATTTCGAATATAAAAGCAGAAGGAGTTCCGATTGGGCTTGCCTCTGTTTCGAAAAATGCCCCTGCTGTCTTAAAAGCGCTGGATCTGGAAGATGTATTTGATTATTGTGTGGATGCTGCAAAAATAAAGAAATCGAAACCAGATCCGGAAATTTTTTTAACAGCATGTGAACAACTTGGTGCGAGACCACAACATTCAATAGGCATTGAGGATGCTGAAGCAGGAGTCGACTCCATCAAATCCAGTGGAATGTTTGCTGTTGGCGTAGGTACCGGTCTTTATAGAGCTGATTATATGGTTAAAAACACTAGTGAACTTCATTGGAACAAAATCAAAAAAGCTTATAGCTCCAAAAAATAATCATTCAAAAAAGAACGTGAAGGGCCCCCTCCACGTTCTTTTCTATGTATGTTTTTTACAAAAGGGATATAAATGAGAGATCAACAAGTTCAATAAAGGAACAGGATTGATTCCTGTTCCTTTGTTGAGAATTAATCATGCATATTTTTGTTCGTTGATTTCACGAATAACTGTAGAATAAGACCAGAGTAAATGTTCAAAAATGGTATACCAGCTTTGTGTAAGAGCGTATTTTCTTCCTTCCAGCCCCATTTGGATTCTCAAACTATCATTTTTTATAAGTTGAGTAACCGCGTTTGCAAATTCGTGCGCGTTACCCGGTGTACATAAATTCCCTGTAATCCCTTTTTGAATAATGTTTTTTACGCCGCCTGAATCGGCACCAATCACAGGTGTTCCACTCGCCAAAGCTTCAAGTACGACATTGCCAAATGTTTCAGTCGGAGAAGGGAAAACAAATAGGTCTGAGGCAGAATAAACTTCAGCTAAATCCTGGCCTTTTAAATATCCGGTAAAGAGCATGTTATCCGGCGCTTCATGTTCAAGTTCTTCACGTAAAGGGCCATCTCCGATCACGAGCCATTGAATTTGTCCGCTTATTTGGGCTGGCAGTAATTGTGCCGCTGCCAGTAGTGTTTTCAAATCTTTCTCAGGTGCCAGCCTGCCAACATAGGTAAGCAGGTACTTTCTTTTGATTCCATAATTCTTGCGGACTTTCAATTTATCATAATGGGGATGAAAAAGCTGGCAATCGACACCTCTTCCCCAAATTTCGAGATTTGTAAAGCCGCGCCGTTTGAGCTGATTTAATGTTTCATGCGACGGGACAAAAAGTTTTTTAAATGGCCGATGAAACCAATTCATATATTTCCAAACAATTGCGGAGAGAAATTCGAGATTGTAGAACTGCAAGTAGTAATCGAAATTAGTATGATAAGAGCCTACTAGTGGTATATTTAATTTTTTTGCATAATAGATACCGCAAAGGCCAATGTTAAACGGGGTTGCTACATGGATTAGATCCGGAGAGAAATGCTCCAATTCCGACTTTAGATGCAGAAGATTTGGAAAGGCCAGGCGGCATTCGGGATAGATGAAAAACGGGAGACTCTTAAAACGATGAATATGGTCGGAGACATATTCACCGGACCCCGTCTTGGGGGCAAAGATTTTAAAGGTTATATTTTGATCACTTAAATAGTTGGTAAAACGCTTTAGCGTCCGGGCGACCCCATTAATATCAGGATCATAGGTATCTGTGAAAATGGCAATCTTCATATCGTCCAACCTCCATAAATACCTGATAAATCATAGCAAAAGCCTGCAACCGATGAGCCGAGGATCATCCCGGAAATGACATCCGAAGGATAATGAAGTCCTAAATAAATTCTCGAGATGCCAACGCAAAGACCTAACGGAATGAGGATGAATGCCAGTGCCGGTATATGAATCACAAACGGCATAATCACCGAAAATATTGCTGTTGTATGTCCGGACGGAAAAGAATGGTCTTGTAACGGATTGGCCGGGATCTTCGTTTTTTCCAACATTAAATAAGGCCTTTTCCGGGGATACAGCTTTTTTACAATACTGACAGGGATATGACTGAATAAAAGGGCAAGTGCGCTGGCAATCGCAGTTATTCTTGTTTGGCTCGTCGAAAAGATCATCATGATCAGCACCGTTCCAATCGTAAATGCAGCTCCACCAATGTGAGTAATGGTCCGGAAAAACAGATTTAAATACTTATTGTCAAAGTAGCGATTTACTCCTTGAAATACTCGACATTCAAAGTCATAACAGGCACGCAATAAACTCATCATCCAACCCCCTATATGGTATAAAACCTCAGATGCTGCTATTTTTCGTGTATTTTGGTGTAACAGCTGGTCGCCCGATCGATATATAAGTAATCGGGTGCTTTTCAATCTCTGTCAAGGAATAACAATTTCGCCCATCGATTACGATCGGTTCGTTCATATACATTTCATATATTTCTAACGGAGCATGCTTAATTTGTTCCCACTCTGTCGCAATAATGGCTGCCTCTGCATCTGCAAGGGCCTCGCGGATATCCGTTGTATACCCGATTGAGTTTCCGAGCACTTTCTGTGCATTTGGTATCGCAATTGGATCAAAAGCTGTAACAATCGCACCCTCTTCAAGTAATTCTTGCACAATCGTTAAGGAAGCTGCTTCGCGGACATCATCTGTATCCGGTTTAAACGCGAGACCGAGCAAGGCCACCTTTTTTCCTTTTAGGCTTCCCAAGATTTCCTTGGCTCTGGCCACTGGCAATGACATTTGGCGATTGTTTACTGCGATGACGGATTTGAGCAACTCAAATGGATGTTGAACATTGCCGGCAATCTGAACAAGGGCTTTCGTATCCTTCGGAAAGCAGGAGCCGCCATATCCAATACCCGCTTGCAGAAAATTGTGCCCAATCCGCTGGTCTTTGCCGATTCCGTATGCGACCTCTTCGATATTTGCGCCAACTTTTTCACAAATCGCGGCAATTTCATTGATAAAGCTGATTTTCGTTGCCAGAAACGCATTAGAAGCGTACTTTATCATTTCCGCACTCTTCACATCGGTTTTTATAATAGGCGTCTTCAGAGGAAGATAAATTTGTTCCAAAACCGCTGCTGCTTCGGGACTATCAGTGCCAATCACAATCCGGTCTCCATGGAAAAAATCAAGGACCGCTGAGCCTTCGCGAAGAAATTCCGGGTTTGAGACCACCTCAACCTGGAGATAAGGCGGCTTTATACTCTGGATAATCTGTTTGATTTGCTCATTTGTTCCAACGGGAACGGTGCTTTTCGTACAGACGATCACATCATTAGTAATATACTGAGCTATTGTTGCAGCTGCCACATGGATGTACTCCAGATTGGCAGTGCCATCCGCTTGTTCTGGTGTTCCAACGGCAATAAAAACGATGTCGGCTTTTTCATACGCCCATTGCGGATCCGTTGTGAATTGTAGCCGTCCGCTGCCCAGATTTTGTTCCAGAAGGGATTCCAGCCCGGGCTCATATATTGGAGAACGTCCGGCTTGGAGCATGGTAATCTTCTCTTCCTGAATATCTATACATGTCACTTGATGGCCCAATTCAGCTAAACAGACACCTGTCACCAAACCAACATAACCGACTCCTGCTATCGTAATATTCATTCAAATCCCCCTGGCAAATAAAGTTTGCTTATATTCATTTTATTAAAGGAAATGCATGTTTTTCTTGACCCAGTGTTAAGAAATTGTAAAAATTTTGTATGTAAACAGATTGTTTTTGAACACAGCTCTAATCTTCACTGTCACTCATTCGATAAATCCAAACAGCGAGCTGCAAGGGAATCGCATCGCTTAATAATTGCGGGTTATAACCTGTAAGCTCCTTGATTTTCTTGATCCTGTAAACAAGGGAGTTTCGATGAATATACATATTGTTGGCGCACTCCCCAATATTAAGATTGGCTGCGAAAAAATGCTCCAGGGTTGCGATCAGTTTTTCTGGTAAATTGCCAAGAACGCGGTTGGAAAATTGCCGCTTCGCGCGTTCATCGAGGTGAACGAGGAGAGCTTTCATTTCAACTTCAGAATATGTTGTGATCACTTGTTCGTTGCTTGCCAATAGTAGAGTACTTAGGGATTCTTGATAGGAATGGCGGATGTGTGTTTGAGCGCTTGCAATAGAACCAATTCCTATATGCACAGAAATATGTTTAGAATGCAGTTGCTTGGAAGCTAACGCCAATTTTTTTATAAAGCTTGTTTCCGGCATGTTTGACGTTAAAATAAATAAGCGGTTAGCGGTTGAAAATCCAATCAGTGCTTGTTTAACAGCAAAAATATCCTCAAATATCTGTATAATTTCTGTGTTTTTTAACTGGTTTATTCCTATTTCCACCAACCCGACTTGAAACGGTGCTTCCATTTCTATCCCGAGCAAATTGAGCCTTTGTTTAATCGTGTCGATATGATCTCTATCCTTCAGTAAGTCCTCAAAGACCTGTTCTTTTAAGCGCTGCCTCCACTCGATCTGCGCGGCAAGAAAAGCCTGGTGAATCATCATTTCGGTGATCATTTTCACCAGCTCGCCAAACTCCCTTACTTCCGTAGTATCTCCAGTTATTCCGATGACACCAATAATAAGGTCCTGAAATTGGATAGGCAGATTAATTCCCGGATGGGCCCCGCTCCATTCGTGCAAATTGCTTTCATTTATAATTAAAGGTTCACCTGTTCGCAGCACTTCTAATGCTCCAAAGTGTACTTGATCAATGCGGTCCGGGTCGCCTGAAGCAATAATCGTTCCTGTCTCATCCATAATATTAATATTCCGATTTAAACGGATCATCGTTTGTTCGACAATTTCTTTCGCCATCTCCCGGGTTAACATATGACCCCATCCTTGCCATAAAGATTTATTATTTATTATAGACAAAAAAATCCCGAAATCTATAATATTTTTTATTGATATAAACCGATGAATTGATAGTTTCCGCAGACTATAATAAAAATAAAATATTTATATAAGGTGGGACATTGCATGAAGGTTGTTATTGCGCCCGACTCTTTCAAAGGATCTTTAACAGCATATGAAGCAGCACTGGCAATTGAAAAAGGCGTCAAAAAAGCGGCGCCGGAAGTTGATGCGGTTTTAGTACCGGTTGCAGATGGGGGAGAGGGAACAATGGACAGTTTAGTGGCTGCAACCAACGGCAGGAAGGTAGATGTGATTGTGAACGGACCCTTGGGTGGAGAAGTTAAAGCAGCGTATGGAATTCTCGGGGACCAACAAACATGCATCATTGAAATGGCGAGCGCTTCAGGGTTGTGCCTGATAACCTCTGAACAGCGCAATCCCATGGCTGCGACGACTTTCGGAACAGGACAATTGATTAAAAAAGCGCTGGATGATGGCTGTCGCAAATTTATTCTGGCTATTGGCGGCAGCGCTACTAACGATGGCGGGGTTGGGATGCTGCAGGCTCTCGGCATGAGATTGCTGGACTCTCACAGTGTTTCAATCGGTTTTGGCGGTGCTGAGCTATCCCGGATTGCGACCATTGACGATCGGGACTTTGACCCGCGCATTGCCGAGGCGGAATTTTTGATTGCGACAGATGTACAAAACCCTTTAGTCGGCCCAGATGGAGCGACCTATGTATTTGGACCGCAAAAAGGGGCAACTGTTGAAATGTTGGAAATCCTTGATGCGAATCTGCAGCATTGGGCTGATTTAGTTGAAGAAAAGACCGGAATTCGGCTGCATGATAAACCGGGTGCCGGTGCGGCCGGGGGCATCGGCGGAGCCTTTCAGGCGTTTTTTCCGGCAGTAACGAAAAGGGGAATAGATATCGTCATCGAGTATACAGGACTGGCGGAAAAATTATCCGGAGCCGACTGCGTCTTTACGGGAGAAGGCCAAATTGACTTTCAAACGGCTTCAGGTAAAACACCAATGGGAGTTGCAGAGGAAGCAAAGAAAAATGGAATTCCCGTTTTTGTTCTGTCCGGATCGATTGGAAAGGGAATTGAAACGTTGTACGAACATGGGATCCATAGTGTGCACAGTATTGTAAACGCTCCGATGACGCTTCAAGAAGCGATCGAAAGAGCAGCCGGACTTCTCGAGCAATCCGCGGAGCAAGTCATGCGCACATACTTGGCACCTTAGGCATTAGGAGACAGAGAGATGGGATGAGGCTCTCTGTTTTTTTGTGTTTGCATCTGCATAATTTCGTCAGAATTGATCTATTGAAACTTTTGAAATTCTGCTTTGTATTAGATATTGTTAAAGCGATAGCAATATTTTGAAGTTTCAAGCCGGGTTAGACCGGTTTCAGATTTCAACAAACGGCATATTAGAATCAATGTTTTAGGGAACAATTAGCAAAGCAGCATTTTTAATGGATCATCACCTTTTTTAAAATATTTACATACTTTTTGAAACAAGATCTGAATCAGAGCTTTCTGCTTGTTTGGAGGAGATTTTAAATGAGTGATTTTTACAGGAAATCAACAGAAGAAGTGATGAGGGAGTTAGATGTTACTGAGCACGGTTTAAATACGGAAGATGTTGAAAAAAGGCGCGGGCAGTACGGTTTTAATGAACTGGCAGAAGCGAGACGAAAAAGTGCTGTCCAAGTGTTTTTCGAACAGTTTAAAGATTTTCTGGTGATCATCCTGCTTGTAGCAGCCGTTATTTCGGCCTTTTTAGGGAAGTTTGAAAGTACGATTGTTATCCTGATCGTCGTCATCATTAATGCAATACTGGGTACAGTCCAGCATATTAAAGCGGAGCAATCACTCAGAAGCTTGAAGGCTCTTTCTTCGCCAACAGCCAAGGTTTTAAGAAACGGGCATAGAACCGAGATTCCCTCAAGGGAATTGGTGGTCGGGGACATTCTTTTTTTGGACGCCGGTGACTATGTGAGTGCAGATGGCCGGATCCTTGAGTCTCATAGCTTACAGGTGAATGAAAGTTCTCTTACAGGTGAATCGGTCAGTGCGCTAAAGTCTGTCGAAGCGATTGATGAGGACGACGTTCCAATTGGCGATAGAAAAAATATGGTCTTTTCAGGCAGCTTCGTCACTTACGGAAGAGCCGTTGTTTTAGTAACTGGAATCGGGATGAATACGGAAATCGGGAAAATCGCGAATCTCCTCGGTACAGCAAGAGAGAAGAAAACGCCTCTTCAGGAGAATTTGGATGATTTCGGAAAAAAGCTTGCCGTTGTCATCATCATCATTTCGATCATTATCTTTGGCCTTGATTTGTTCAGGGGCCGTGAGATTGTTGACTCATTTATGTTTGCCGTCTCCCTTGCTGTCGCCGCGATTCCGGAAGCTTTAAGTTCAATCGTTACCATCGTGCTTGCATTTGGTACGCAGAGAATGGCCAGGGAAAATGCGATTATTAGACGGCTTCATGCTGTTGAAAGTCTCGGAAGTATTTCTGTTATCTGTTCAGATAAGACAGGAACATTGACACAAAACAAAATGACCGTCCAAAAGGTGTTTGTTAACAATAAGGTGCTGGATCAGAATGAACTGAATTTGGACCGGCCTCTGGATAAAAAGCTTTTATTGATGGCTCTTCTCTGTAATGACTCAATTACCGAGGAAAAAAAGGAAATGGGAGACCCGACAGAAATCGCCCTCGTCAACTTTGGAGAGAAATACGGGCTGGATGAACTGAAGATTAGAGAAGAGTATCCAAGAATCGGTGAAATCCCGTTTGATGCTGATCGAAAGCTGATGAGCACTGTCAATAAATATAACCATAAATCCGTGATGTTTACAAAAGGTGCACTGGATGTGCTGCTTGCAAGAACAGTCAAGATCGAAACTTCAGAGGGTGTAACAGAGCTTACTGAAGAGCATAAGCGGGAAATCGAAATAGTAAACAGGGATTTTTCAAGTAATGGATTAAGGGTTCTTGCGTTTGCCTATAAAGACGTCAATGACCCGGATATCAGCCTCGAAGATGAAACAGGCTACATATTTGCAGGCCTGACAGCGATGATGGATCCGCCAAGGGAAGAGTCGGAAGAGGCGGTCAAAAACTGTATTCGAGCAGGCATCAAGCCCGTTATGATCACGGGGGACCATCGAATAACAGCAAGTGCGATCGCCAGGCAAATCGGAATTTTGCGGAATGATACGGAAGCCGTAGAGGGCAAAGAAATCGAAAAATTATCCGATGAAGAACTGCGGAACAGGGTTGAAAATATATCTGTGTATGCAAGGGTATCTCCTGAGCACAAAATCAGGATCGTCAAGGCGTGGCAGGAAAAAGGGAACGTCGTGGCAATGACGGGCGACGGAGTAAATGATGCGCCGGCCTTAAAGCAAGCCGATGTCGGGATTGCGATGGGAATTACCGGTACAGAGGTCGCGAAAGATGCTTCATCAATGGTTTTAACAGACGATAACTTCTCGACAATCGTTAAAGCGATTTCGAACGGACGAAGCATATATGAAAACATTAAAAATGCGATCAGGTTCCTGCTGTCGGGGAATACCGGAGCAATTTTTTCGGTATTGTACGCTTCATTGGGTGCATTGCCAGTGCCTTTTGCACCGGTCCATCTTTTATTCATCAACTTGCTGACAGACAGCCTTCCGGCGATCGCGATCGGGTTGGAGCCGCACAACGAAAAACTGATGAAAGAGAAGCCAAGGGATATACATACGCCGCTCTTAAACAAAGAATTTGCAATACGGGTCGTTATTGAAGGTCTCCTCATCGCGGCAGCTACGCTTATTGCCTTTCATATCGGCTTGTCGACCGGGGATGCTGCCATTGCCAGTACAATGGCTTTCGCCACTTTATGCATGTCGAGATTATTCCATAGCTTTAACGCAAGAGCGAAGGAATCGATTTTTAAAATCGGGTTATTTTCAAATAAATTCATCTGGTATGCTGTTATAATTGGCATTTTATTATTGCATCTCGTCCTATTGTTCGAACCGCTCATGGACGTGTTTGAAGTAGCCGCATTAAACAGGGCACAGCTTCTCTCCATATATGGTTTATCGTTAATGCCGTTTGTCGTGATTCAGTTGTATAAATTGATGTTTGTAAGAAGCGACAAATAAACGCATTTGCAAAAGTATCAACTCACCATAATCAGCCTCCCTTTTCCGGAAAAGGGAGGTCGTTTATTAACCAATACTAAATTATTCCGGAAAAATAATAGAAATGTATTTCTTGACGCAGCCATCACTTCATTAACTTTAAAAAATTCCTGATGTTGTGTGAATTTTCAATGTTTTTTTATTTTTAATATCTGCCAAAAACAAGTTTAGGTCAATATATTTACATTTTTATAATTATAAGATATTATTTTAATATTATTTGCGCTTAATCTGAATTAAAGAACGGGGGAACCAATTCGGCGGCTTTGCCGCATGGGGTGAATTCATGAATGAAAGGGCATTTTGTTTCCAAGTCCTAACCCGACAGCTAACCTCGTCAGCGTCTTAGAGGGAACAGTATGAAAATTGTTTCTGTTAAACAAGACACCCACGTGTCTTTTTTTGTGGAAGCAGGGCAGCCATCGTGTTTCCCTCACCGAGATTACTGCTTTGGCAGCATAGAATATGACAGAAGGTGAGGATGTAGATGAAAAAGATTAGTTTAGCAGGCCAAATTTTTATCGGTCTAATTCTCGGAATTATTGTGGGGGCTTTATTTTACGGAAATCCGGAAGTGGCCTCATATTTAAAACCAATTGGAGACATATTTCTCCGTTTAATTAAAATGATTGTCGTGCCGATAGTGATCGCAAGTATCATTGTTGCCGTAGCAGGTGTAGGAGATATTAAACAGCTCGGTAAAATCGGCGGTAAGACGATATTATATTTTGAAATCATTACGACAATTGCAATCATTGTTGGGATTGCCGCAGCGAATATATTCCAGCCTGGCGCTGGTGTTAACATGAGCCAGCTGGACAAAACTGATATCGCAAGTTATGTTGACACAGCTGAAAGTCAGGAAAGTAAATCGCTTGTCGATACATTGGTAGAAATTGTCCCAACCAATCCAATTGCGGCCGTGGCAGAGGGTGACATGCTTGCAATCATCTTCTTTGCGCTTGTGTTCGGTTTGGGGATTTCTGCAATCGGTGATAAAGGAAAACCGGTGATTGCCTTCTTCCAGGGAACTGCAGACGCCATGTTTTATGCAACCAACCAAATCATGAGATTCGCTCCGTTTGGTGTTTTCGCATTGATCGGAGTAACGGTTTCCAAGTTTGGGATTACATCGCTAATCCCGCTCGGGAAATTGGTGCTCACAGTATTTGGAACGATGATTTTCTTTGTGATCATTGTTTTGGGAGTAGTTGCGAAACTGGCAGGATTCAGTGTATTTAAATTGATTAAGATTTTGAAAGACGAATTAATATTGGCATTCTCGACGGCAAGCTCAGAAACAGTATTGCCAAGAATCATGGATAAAATGGAGAAGATCGGATGTCCGAAGCATATTACTTCTTTCGTTATTCCGACTGGCTACTCCTTTAACCTCGATGGTTCAACGCTTTATCAAGCACTTGCTGCCATCTTTATCGCCCAAATGTATGGAATCGATATGAGCATCGGCGAGCAGATTTCGTTAATGCTTGTGCTGATGGTAACTTCGAAAGGAATTGCCGGAGTTCCGGGCGTATCATTCGTCGTTCTGTTAGCCACATTAGGAACTGTTGGCTTACCTGTTGAAGGTTTGGCATTTATCGCTGGAATCGACCGAATTCTTGATATGGGACGAACAGCTGTAAACGTAGTAGGAAACTCTCTTGCGGCAATTGTCATTTCTAAATGGGAAGGTAACTTCAACCCTGCTCAAGAAATGGAGCCAATTGAGCAAGCTTCATAATAGAAAATAACAGTCAGGAGAAAGGGGATTCCTTATCCTGGCTGTTTTTTGTTTAAAATGGCAAACTTATGATTCGAAAATAGGAAAATTTATCTTACCTGTGATATTTGATACTGTATTCTAGTTTGGAAGCGCTTACTATAGAAACGTACTGACAAAATTCTATAGTTAGGAAAAGTTAATAAATTGGGGTTGATAAAACTGAATCTAGGAACAGCTCTCGAAGTCGCCGTAAATAGGCACCCGGATAAAATTGCTGTCATTGAAGGAGAATCCCATTATAAATTTTCAGATTTAAATTTGGAAGTAAACAAACTTGCTTTTTCCATGCAAAAGCTCGGAATCCAAAAAGGGGAACGAGTGATGGTTTTGTTTCAAAACCAAGTAGAATGTATTCTTATCTTTTTTGCCGTCCAAAAATTAGGAGCGATTTTTGTTCCGCTTCATTACCACCTTTCGATAAAAGAAGTTCAATACTGTATCAATGATACGGAGCCGAAAATCATTTTCTGCGATTACGGTCGCATCGATTATATGGACAAAATTAAATTTAATAGAAAGCCTATTCTCATAGACATTTCACCATTAGGCGGTGATATCAGCTTTCAGGAATTGATCCTGCGGGGAGCAGCTGATTTTGAGACTACAAGATTTGATGATCATGAAATAGCAATGATATTGTACACCCTGGGAACAACCGGGATTCCGAAAGGAGTTCCACGCTCACATAAAAGCGAATATTCATCGACGATAACCTTCATAAATGAAAATAGATATAAGCCTTTCGAGAGAACCTTGGGTGTTATACCGCTTTGCCACATCAGGGGAATTCGAATGATTCTTTCGATGATTGTTTTAAATGGAACCTATATCATTCCATCCCCATTTTTTGATTCCCTGGACTTACTTAATTTAATTTCTAAAGAAAAAATCACATGTTTATTTATGGATCCGACTAAATACTATGAGCTTTTAAATGACCCTAACATCAAAGATTTTGATTTATCCTTTCTGAAGAAAATTGCCTATGGTGGCGCTGCAATGCCGGAGGATCTAATAAAAAAATGCATCCAGCTATTAAACCCGGAATCCTTTATTAATTACTATGGTTGTACAGAGATTTTCACAATTGCCACCTGTTCTGTACTTGAGAACACAAAAGGGTGTGTTGGGAAACCGGGTGTTCATCAGAAGATCCGGCTTGTGAACCCTGGCAAGGTCAATCTATCTGCACCACAAGATTTAGTTAAAAGAGGAGAAGTGGGAGAAATTATCGTCCATATTGAGTCTATTGAGGCTTTTAGTGGGTATTGGAAACAGCCGGATTGGTCAGGAAAAGCAATACGGGATAATTGGTTTTTCACCGGGGACCTTGGTTACATAGATGATGAGGAGGACTTGTTTATTGTTGGCCGGTTAGATAATATGGTGATTTCTGCAGGGGAAAAGGTTTTTCCGGAAGAGATCGAAAAAGTATTGCTCAGCAACCCAAAGGTAGCGGAAGCTATGGTACTGGGTGTAAAGGATCAACATTGCGGGCAGACAATTGTCGCCTATATCGTTCCAAACGATTTAACACTTACCATTCAGGAATTAGATTATTATTGTAAAAACCATTTATCCAGTTTTAAACGTCCAAGAAAATACAAAATTTTAATGGAATTACCGATAGGATCAAATGCATCTCTGTCTACCTAAAAAAAAACGTGTGAAAACAATTGTAATGCATAAGGGGAGATTCACTTGGCAGGGTTGTTGATATTGGATTATGAGAAAATCATTCGTCAGGAAATTAAATTAATGCTTCAAGAAAGTCAATATAATCACCTATCAATTTACGAATCTGATTCTGGAAAAAGTGCATTAAGTATTTTTCAGCAAAAGAGGCCAAGTTTGGTCATGATGGATTTATCACTGCCGGATGTGGATGGAATTCAATTGGGTAAGGAATTAATCAAAATATCCCCACAGGTCGCGATCATTGTCCTGTCTCAACTAAAAATGTTTGAAATCGTTGAGGCTTCAATCAATGCCGGTTTTTGTGGATACCTGATGAAACCTCTTTCCAAAGGAAAGCTTCTCAATGTCGTGGATAGGTTGCAAATCCCGGATCTTATTCAACATTCACCTGGTTTGCGCGAAGAAACTGAGTCAGTTGATGATTTAAAAAATCCGGTTAAACATGCTTTAGACTTTATTCACAACAAATACCAAGACGAAATTACACTGCATGAGGTTGCGAATTATGTTTATCTCAGTGACTGTTACTTCAGCCGTTTATTTAAAGCCGAGATGAAGATTTCATTCATTGAGTACCTGAAAAAATACAGACTAAATCAAGCTAAAAAACTGCTTAAAACAACATCTTTCCCAATCGAAGTAGTTGCCAATAACACAGGGTTCGCAAACGCAAGCTACTTCACAACCACTTTTAAACGAATGGAAGGTAAAACACCCACTGAATACAGGGGAGACTTTGTTAAATTATTTCATAAAAGCTCATTAAAAGGATGATAAATCATTTTTGGTTTTGTTTCGCTTCTGACTGATAGTAAGTGTTGCCTTTAGTATTAACACTTACTATCAGCCTTTTTGTTTTGTTCTGATAGGTTGAATGAATTTAACATTCCAATAAATATTTTGCTAAATATCAAGAATCTCAGCAAAAATGTTAAACCCAAAAGGTCAAAATATTTTATCTGGGTAAAAACGTACCACTTATAATTTAGATAGTTAATTAAATCAATTAATTAAGTAAGTCTTTTTAGGGGACTTGAGAAATATGAACTATAGAATTTCGGGTTCATTTTAATGAGTTCTCTGTCATTTTAGTTTTTATTGAAAACGTATTCACGAGTCGTTATTTCCAAGACCCTTTTGCCATTGGCCATTACATAGTCGCTCATAAGCAAGTAAGGGGGCGAGTAATAAGAGGGAAAAGAAAATTCCTCTTTATTAAAAAAACAGTAATAAACGTAGTCAGGAGGGGGACCATAATGAATCAAGAAGTACTGTTAGAAATGCGGGGGATTGGTAAGAACTTTCCGGGTGTTAAAGCACTTAGTAATGTGGATTTTACAATCCGGGCAGGTGAAATTCATGCACTCTGTGGAGAAAATGGAGCCGGGAAATCCACCATGATGAAAATTTTGTCTGGAATATATAATCCAGATGAAGGTGAAATTTTTTTTGAAGGTAAGTTAGTGCACATAAATAAACCTGATGTAGCCCAAAAACTTGGAATCGCAATTATACACCAGGAGTTAAGTTTAGTTCCTGAATTAACAGTCGCCGAAAATATTTTTATAGGGGACTATCCTCAAAAAATTAGGGGGGTTGTCGATTGGAGAAGGATGAAGTATGAGGCTGAGCGTGTTTTAAATCAAATGGGTTTTGATTTGGAAGTAGATGCAGTAGTAGGTACATTGGGAATAGCCAAACAACAAATCGTTGAAATTGCGAAGGCTCTTCATAGGAAGACAAGAATTGTTATTCTAGACGAACCAACTGCACCATTAGCACCACAGGATGTGGAAAGATTAATAGAGCTAGTAAACAAATTAAGAAGTGAAGGTTTGGGGATCGTTTACATATCTCATAAACTTCCAGAGGTTTTCAGAATTTCAGATCGTGTCACTGTTCTAAAGGACGGTCAACATGTGGCAACAAGAAATACAAAAGAGTTGAACCGGGAGGACTTAATTAAATTAATGGTGGGCCGTGAGCTTTCACATATGAGATTAGGTTCTATATCTAAGAAGGAAACAAAGGTTTTATCAGTGAAAGGTTTAAGTACACCAAATTTGCTGCAAAATATAAGTTTTGACCTTTACAAAGGTGAGGTACTTGGGATAGCAGGACTCGTTGGAAGTGGCAGGACGGAATTAGTAAGAGCAATATTTGGAGCAGATCCATGTAAGGCAGAGATAAAGTTGAATGGCAAGATTTTGTCAGTGCATTCTCCCCGAGACGCAATTAAGCAAGGTATTGCTTTATTGCCGGAAGACCGTAAATATCAAGGGTTGATTCTAGGAATGTCTGCACTGGAGAACATGACGATATCTGGATTGGACAAATTATCCAGGCTCGGTGTGGTAAATAAGAGAAAAGAACAGGAGGATGGCAAAGGATTAGTAAGTAAGCTTCAAGTTCGTGTAAGCGGTTTATCCCAAGAAACAAGAACATTAAGTGGAGGAAATCAACAGAAACTGATCATTGCCCGTTGGTTATATAAGAATGCAAAGGTCTTAATATTTGATGAACCGACACGGGGAATTGATGTGGGAGCAAAAGCCGAAATTTATCACCTGATCAATGAATTTGTAAAGGATGGAGGTTCTGTTATCGTTATTTCGTCTGAGTTGCCTGAAGTTTTGATGTGTGACCGGGTTCTAGTAATGGCAGGCGGAAAAATAGTAAAAGAAGTATCGCATGAAGAATCATCCGAAGAAAAAGTAATCCAATATATGTTATAAGAGGTGAGTGGGTTGAAAGCTAACCAAGAGATATTAAATATGCCGGCATTTGGTGCAAAATTGTCTTTTTTAAAGTTGCTTACAAAAAATTATTTATTCATTTTTCTGTGTATACTTGTGGTTTTTTGCTCATTTCTATCAGATAAGTTCTTAACCTTTGACAATATGAGTAACATCCTTCTGCAAAATTCCGTTATCGCATTCTTGGCTTTAGGACAATTGCTGGTTGTCATAACTGGGGGGATTGATCTTTCGGTTGGATCTGTAGCCGCTCTTGCAAGTGTATTATCAGCCTCGTTTTTAGGAATGGGAATGAACCCTATCTTAACCATCATTTTGGTTATGATACTGATGGCGGTTGCAGGGTTAGGAAATGGGCTTGCCGTAACCTATGGCAAAATAACTCCTTTTGTTGTGACACTTGCAACGTTAACAATCTATCGAGGCTTGGCTTATATTTTTCAGGTAGGTTCCTTGGTTACGATTGAAGATAACACATTTTTGGCAATTTTGGCGGGCAAGACGGTTGTTGGTGGAATTTACACTCCAATCATCATTCTTTTTTTAACACTTGGAATTGCAATCTTCATGCTGAGGATGACGACATTTGGCAGAAGACTTTATGCAGTCGGCGGAAATTCAGAGGCTGCACGGTTGGCCGGTGCACCAATCAATCGTGACATTATTATCGCATATGTCATTAGTGGTGCTTTAGCAGGACTGGGTGGATTGATGACTACTGCTAGATTAAGTACTGGCAGTGCATTATATGGACAGGGGTATGAGCTTGATGCTATTGCTGCTGTTGTGGTAGGGGGAGCCTCGTTAATAGGAGGCAAAGGCTTTGCGTTAAATGCTGTTTTGGGAGCCTTTTTAATCGGTATTATCCGCAACATATTAAACTTGACAGGTGTTGCCTCGTACCCGCAGATGGTCATTCAGGGTTTAATTATTTTGGTCGCTGTTCTTTTGACAACAATGGCAGCCAGGAAGAAAGCATAAAAGATTCCAATGAGGTCTGAGAATTCGATACTCTTTTTCACCGGAAAGAATATAATGCTGAACTTACTTACAATACTGTTATTTATTTCTCAAATTTGTGGGGTGAGGATTATGAAAGGTAAAAAAACTGCTTTAATAAAAACCATCGCTCTATTAGCAGGACTGGCCCTATTACTTACGGGGTGCGTCGTTCCGATGAATGAATCTACGGCTACGAAGCAGAAAGTAGCCTCTGCTAAAACTCAACAAGAGTCAACATCCGAAAAAGTGGAGCCGGCAAGAAAGAAAAATGGAGATAAAATTGTAATCGGTTTCTCGCAGCGAAGAGTAGCCGGTAGTGACTGGTATACGAATCTAATTCGGGGAGCCGAAGCGGAGGCGAAAAAACATGATGTGGAACTTGTTGTGCTGGATGCCCAGGGTGATGTAGCAAAACAAGTATCTGGTGTTGAAGATCTAATTGCCCAAGGTGTCGATGCAGTTATTATGAACCCGCAGGATCCTTCCGGTGTTATACCTGCAACAAATAAATTAGCAGAAAAAAATATTCCATTAATTGCGGTGAACAGTAACCTTGATGCCAAGGCAAATGCAGTATCCTTTGTTTCCGATGATCCGAGAGATACGGGTTATAAAACAGGCTGGGAACTGGCTAAAGCTGCTTCAGAAAAATTTGGGGACAAAGTAATCAAGGCGGCAATGATAAGTGGTTATCCAAAGGAATTGGTCTCTCAATATCGACGAAACGGAATGATTTCAGGCTGGACAGATTTTATGTTAGAGAAATATGGAAAGTCTAATCTAGAGTTAGTTGCAGAACGTTTTGGCAACTGGGTACCAGATAAAGCCCTGCCGGAAATGCAGGACATCGCAACGTCCCATCCAGATTTACAAGTTGTGTTTTGTATGAGTGATGTCATGCTGCCAGGTATTTTTACTGCGCTTAAAAATACGGGTCTTAGTGAGCAAACTCTTATTGGATCAATTGACGGCACAAAAGAAGCGATTCGAAAAATTATGGACCCAAAATCCGGTTTGGTTGTAACCGTAAGTAATGACCCCAGAGTTCAAGGAGCTGACGCAGTAAAGATGGCGATTAAGGTAGTGCAAGGGGAACAAGTTCCAGCCCTTCATTACATAGCTAATCCGATTATTAACCGTGACAACGCAGAAGAACTATACGATCCGAATTCTTCTTATTAGTAATTCAATCTCAACCGATGGCGGAGATAATTTATGAAAACTTATCAAAGTATCAAATTTTGGTCAAATTGCCTCTCGGAAAATTAGATAAGTATAGTAGCTGCACCAAGTTAAAGAAACTGGTGATTTATGCTGTATTGTAAAAGCTGGTTATTAAAAATAGGAGGGAAAATTTATGGCAATTGAGTTAAGTTCCTTTCAGTTAGAAATAAAGCCACAAAGGTCTGCACGTATGGATGCTCTTTACAAACACATCACTTCTTTTAAACCGGGTATTTGTATTGAAAGAGCCTACTATATGACAGAAATCTATAGACAAAATATGAATTTACCAGCAATAGTTCGCCGTGCCAAAGCGATTGCAAATGTTCTTGAAAATATGTCCATTTATTTAATGCCTGGCAGTTTTTTTGTAGGTAACCAGACTTCCAAACCACGCTGGGCCCCTTTATTCCCTGAATTTGATGTGGAATGGATGGAGGATGAAATACTTAACGGAAACCCATCCTACCCATGGGATCGTCCTGCTGATAAATATGATTTCAACCAGGAAGACAGAGAAAAATTAATTGAAATTATCAACTGGTGGAAAGGCCAGACACATACCGAGGCGTTGAGAGGACGTCTTCCAAAAGAAGCATTAGCAACTCACGCTCAGATCAAAGCAGCAGATATCGGGGCATATTTCCAAGGAGGAGACGGACACTTCGCACCAGACCATAAATGGTTGTTTGAGCACGGTTTACAGTATGTGATAGACCAGTGCGAGGGATATATTGCGAACTTGGATTGGACAGAGCCGGATACTATCTTGAAAAAAGATTTTTATGAAGCAGCAATCATAAGTTGCAAGGCTACTATAAAGTTTGCAAACCGTTATGCTGATCTCGCAGAAAAAATGGCTTCTCAGGAAAAGGATGTATCTCGCCATATGGAGCTGAAAGAAATAGCAGAAATTTGCCGCAGAGTACCTCTGTATCCGGCCCGTACATTCCGGGAGGCGCTGCAGTTTATCATTTTCACCCATATCTGTATTCAAATTGAAGATAATGGAGCCGGAATCTCATTTGGACGCTTTGATCAGATTTTGCAGAATCTTTACGAGAAGGGTATTGCTGATGGAAGCCTGACCAGGGATGCTGCTTTGGAGTTAACCGAGAACTTCTATTATCAGATTTATACGATCAATAAGGTAAGAAGCTGGGAAGACACAGACTATTTCCGTGGGGTTCCAATGTTCCAGAATCTTACCGTTGGCGGACAGAATCCAAAGACCAAGAGCGACGCTACAAATGAGCTCAGTTTTATATGCTTGGAAGCCACTGCTAATACCAGGGTACCTCAGCCATCTTTGACTGTGCGTTTCCATAACAAATCTCCATTGGAATTCAAAATGAAGGTAGCTGAGGTAATTCGATTAGGGATGGGTCTGCCGTCCGTCTTTAACGATGAGGTATACATCCCAGCGCTGATGAACAGGGGGTATGAACTGGACGATGCATATAACTATTGTATTATTGGGTGCGTAGAGCCTGGGACTGCCGGCTTGTTGGGTGGCAGAACAGGTGGAGCATGGCTTAACCTTACAAAGATACTAGAAATGTCTCTTTATGGAGGTACTGATCCAAGGACTGGAATACGCTTACATCCAAATCAAAATGGAAAAGATTTGGAGTCATTTAGCTCCTTTGAAGAAGCCAAGGAAGCATATATTGACCAGCTGGAGTACTACATTAAAATGGAAGCCATTCTGGAAAATACGATAGACCAGCTTTGGGAAGAACGTTTAGAAGAGCCAATCGCTGCAGTCTTTGGATGTCCGACTACCACAATTCCGAGAGGTAAACCACTGAAAAAAGGCGGGGCTAAATATGATTTGACCGGACAGCAAACGATTGGAACAGCTAATGTAGCTAACAGTCTTTACGCAATTAAGAAGTTGATATTTGAGGATAAAATTCTTACCGGGAAACAGCTTTTGCATGCGCTGAAAACTGAATTCAAGGATATGAATACTAATCCAACAGGTCCCGAAATAAAAGCAATGTGCCTGAATATTCCAAAGTATGGAAACGATATAGACGAAGTGGATTTTCTGGCAAGGGATATGCTGGCTCATGCTGCTAATACTCTTGTAACCTACAAAAATACAAGATATGGAAGAGGACCGATTGGTGGTACGCTGCACTGCTCGACCAGTACGGTTTCTAGTAATACACCGTTTGGTAAAGTTTGCGGTGCTACACCTGACGGCAGAGATGCATGGACATCTGTAGCGGATGGGCAATCTCCGATGAGAGGTACAGATAAGAAAGGCCCGACTGCGGCAACCGCTTCAGTATCAAAGCTTAATAATATACTTCTTTCATGTGGATCGCTGTACAATCTTAAATTCGTTCCAGAGGATTTACGATAAAAAAAGGAGGTCGCCAAAATGAGTAATGTAGAGATAGCCAGAGTGAGCAATGAAAATGTAGTTAATGGTGTAAAGAGAACCGACGGGTTAAGAAGATTTGTTAGTATCATTGATCGATATTTTCAGTCTGGTGGAGCGCAAATGCAGTTTAACGTTGTTAACAGAAAAACCCTATTAGATGCTCAAAAAAATCCTGAAAATTATCCAGATTTAATCGTGCGTGTTGCCGGTTATAGCGCATACTTTACTCAATTATCTAAAGACGTTCAACAGGATATTATAGAAAGAACAGAAGAGAGACTATGATTTCTCATATATAAAAAAAATTAATATTGAGGATCCAATAAACAAAATCATTAAATGGACCCAATTAAAAGTTTTGGTATTAGTTATGAGGAAAGGGCAAGTGGGATAAAACTACTGAGCCCTTCCTTCAATCATAGAATGTTATAAATGTAAAAATACACGAAATGTTGATTTAATTACATACATAAAATTACGCTGGAAGGTTGAGGTTACAGTGATTGGTTGATAGGAGGGATTTTGTATGGGCATGATTAAAGGGGATCTTTTAAATGCTTCGTCTAAAGACTTGGAAAATGTAAAAGGGACATTGACTGAAATTGAACGTTACGCGATACATGATGGACCTGGGATACGCTCTGTGATATTTCTTAAAGGTTGTCCTTTAAGGTGTGCCTGGTGCTGTAATCCCGAAACCCAGCAGAGTTATATAGAAATGGCATTTTTCGAAGATAAATGTATAGGCTGCCGCAGGTGTGTTTCCAATTGTACATTCAATGCTATAACGGTAGTCGACAGGGAAATGATTGTTGACCGGTCAATATGCCGGAAAAACTGTTTTGGCAAAACTGAAAAATTTCCATGTACCCTGGAGTGCTACTCAGGAGCAAGGAAAGCAATAGGCGAGTCGATGACAGTTTTGGATGCTTATAAAGAGGTTATTCGTGATATATCTTTTTACGAAGAAAGTGGCGGCGGTGTAACTATTTCCGGTGGTGAACCCATGTTTCAGGCTGATTTCGTTTATTCTATGTTACGTTACTGTAAAGACCATTGGATAGATACCGCGATGGAGACTTGTGGTGCCGGAAAATTAGAAGATTATAAGCTTGTTGCTCCTTATCTTGATGTTCTTTTTATAGATTTGAAAAATCTTGATGGTGATAAATATAAAGAATGGACTACACACGATAACACTCAAGTTTTAGTTAATATCCAGAAGTTAAGTGAATTGTCTCAAATATACGGTTTTAAAATATATATTCGTACTCCCGTTATTCCCGGCTTTAATGATTCGGAACAGAACATCCTTGATATAGGGAATTTTATTAAAGATAAATGTAAAGGTGTCCAAGGTATAGAATTGTTACCGTATCACAAATTAGGACGAGGCAAATACAAAAGCATCGGAAGAGAATACAAACTGAAAGACTTAGAACCTCCAACTAACGAATATATGGATAAATTAAATAATATTTTATTAGATTTAGGAATTAGTGTATTCCAATTCTAAGTCGTTGATTTAAACCAAAACGGTTCTAGCATAAAGACATTAATAAAACAAATCTTTGCTGTGTTGTCTATTGCACAAATAAGTGTTCTACTAGCAACGATCTTCCTTTTGGAGAAGGCGCAGCTAAACCTGAAAGATTCACTTGCAATAATCATTGCAGTGTTGAAAATAACAAATATCCCAATGTGATGGGTTCCAGGATATAAAAATGAGAAAAGAGGACAGAACGATGACAACTGGAATGGTTGGTAGCTTTCAGTTTATGAAATCACTCAATAAATCGCTTATATTGAATGAGATTCGTACGGAAGGACCAATTTCCCGTGCGGAAATTGCCAAAAAAACCAATTTGACTCCTCCCACGGTGACCAATCTGGTGAATGAACTATTAGAGTCTAAATTAGTGTTGGAGAGTGATCTGGGTACTTCAACCGGAGGGCGTAAACCGATTATGCTTTGCCTTAATTCTTCTACATTCCGGGTTATTGGAGTTGATGTGGGAGTCGATAATCTTAAATTGGTTTCAACTAATATCAATGCTGATGTCGTGGATACTCTTATTGTGAAAATGCCCCTTTCTTTAACAGCAGAAACCTTTATGGAACTGCTGATTGAATCGGTTCATACCATGTTAGCAAAGTTAAAAGACGCTAATATTCTGGGTATTGGTGTAGGTATGCATGGGCTCGTTGACCCTCGAAAAGGGGTGGCCCAATACGCCCCAAATCTAAACTTGCGAAATATTCCTATTCGGAAAAGATTAGAGGAAGAGTTTCAAATACCTGTTGAAGTAGAGAATGATGTCAGAGCGATGGCCCTGGGTGAGAGCTGGTTTGGAAATGGACAGGGCATTGATAATTTTATTTGTATTAATGTTGGCATGGGTGTGGGGGCAGGTATTATTTTAGACCATAAGCTTTTTACAGGATCAAGCTTTACAGCTGGAGAAATTGGCCACACTACGATCGATGTTGAAGGACCAAAATGCAGCTGCGGAAATTATGGATGCCTGCAGGCTCTTGTTGCAGGCCCGGCAATTACTGCAAGAGCACAAAAGGAAATTCGCCTTGGCAGAAAAAGCCTCATTGAGGCATTAGTATATAGAGATTTGGATCAAATTACCGGGGAAATTGTTCATCAGGCTGCTGTCAAAGGTGATCAACTAGCCATTGAAGTCCTTGGAGATGCAGGGCGTTATCTTGGAATAGGAATTGCAAACATGATCAACACGTTAAATCCGGCCAGGATCATACTAGGCGGAGGAGTCTCAAACGCTGGTGAATTTCTTTTGGTCCCTATGAAGGAAATGGTCGAGAAAAGAGCATTGAATTCAACTCCAATCAGTACGACAAATTTAGGAGTATACGGCACGGCTATTGGTGCTGTTACACTGGTTCTTAAGAAGATATTTATGCCGGAATACAGCTGAAATCAAAGAGATCATAAGATGCCTAAAAAGGATAAAATACTAAATATCCTTATTGAAAAGGTCACAGTTCCATTTTTTGTGACCTTTTAGTTGTTTATTTAAGCTCATCCAACTCTTTATTGAGTGTTCTTAATTCTGCTTCGATTTCATCGAGCTGCTTATAGAGTGGGGCGGTATTGCCTTGTACATATTCGAGTTTTTCCAGATCATTCTGCAGGCGGACATATTCCGCTTTCAGGTCTTGGATTTTGTATTGAATTTCGGATTTGGTCATTTGTTTCCACCTCGTATTCTTTTATACTATTAATATGATAAAAAGTAACATGTATAAAAAACTTCGTCAAACAGCAACAAATTAATCACATATCATAGTGCTGCGATACCTGCGCGGATTAAAACAAAGCTCGATTTTTAGGAACAAAAACAGGATATAAGAGATTTCGAGAATCGACAGTGGAATAACTGCTGTTTTTTTATAAATTATTTTATTGAAAATTAATGGGTCCAAAAGCAAGACTTTTTGGACCCATTTTCACAACCTTATCTATCAAATAAACCTTACAACATCCTCCAAAGGCAGCCGGGTAGTCTGGAATGCAGGTGCAGCTGCTTTTCCTAATGCAATCAAAACAACTGGCATGTATCTGTCAGATACATTAAATCTTTCACGGAATTTTTGTTTGTCAAATCCGCCCATTGGCACTGTGTCATAGCCCCTTGCTTTTGCGATTAGCATGAGCTGCATGGCGACGAGGCCTGCATCGAATGAAGCAATGTTTGCTCTTACTTCTGTTGGTGCTGCAGGGTATGTTTTATTGGTCCCTTCGATTAACCGGTTCATGTTCGCTTCATCCATAAAGCCTGCTTCATGGGCACTGCGATAGACTTTCTCCACGTTTTTATACATTTCTAAATCGCCGAGAATAGCAATAACGGCGGAGGATGTTTCTACTTGCTCCTGGTTATTGGCGATTGCTCTCAGTTCTTTTTTTGTTTCCTCATCTTGAATGACAAGGAACTGCCACGGTTGCAAATTGCTTGATGAAGGAGCCAGTGTGGCTTCCTTTAAAATATCTTCAATTTCTTCTTTTGAAATTTTATATCCCGGATCGTACTTCCTGACAGAGTGGCGTTCACGGATCACCGTTGATAAGCTTTGCTCAGATGCTGACATTTCTATTCCTCCTAAAATCATTTCACTTATTAAAAGTAAGTAGCTTTTACAGCTTACTATTAGTAAGTGAAACCTGTCAAAAAATTTGTTTCACCATTCCCCAAGTTTTTAATTTACAGTAACTAACACAGGCCCAGCTTTTGCATTTTATCGGTTCCGCTCGTAAATCTCGAGTTCCGCTCGTAAATCTCAAATTCCGCTCGTAAATCTCAAATTCCGCTCGTAAATCTCGAGTTCCGCTCGTAAATCTCGAGTTCCGCTCGTAAATCTCGGTTTCGCTTAATTCCCTCGAATGTTATCGCTTAATTAATCTGACTGAACACTAATGGTAGGAATTTTTAAGGAATTTAAAATAAAAATATGTTAGTTTAAACACCTCAAATTAAGCCATTAACCTTAATTTGATCATATTCCTCTCAAAAGAGCATATAAAATGATTGTTTTTTGATTCTAATATCAGCTTTTCCATACTTTAAGAAATATAATTGGTCCCCTACAAAAAACTGCATCTCAAACCTCCAGTCCGTTCATCACAAAGATAGACAAAATACTACACAAAATGTTGGGATGAAAGCGGTAACAAAACGAAAAAGACGGGTGATATAATAAAAGCAACAGAATAAGTGAATAATTTCACAAAGAATACAACTTCAGGGGAGGACAAAGACCATGTCTGTGATCATTAAAGAAAATTTGATCAATCTGTGATCTGCTACAAAAGGGGATGCAATTGAGAATTTTTGGTCATCGCTGGTAATGTTTCCTATGGTGCTCCAGGATGGAGTAAACAGGGCAGGCATGAGTCTTTTGTGCTTAAAAAAGGGGATAAGCTTTGGCGAGTTCAACGAGATCACGATTATTATTGTGCTGGCCGCCACACAAGAAAAAAAACATGTCCGGGCTTTATCCCAGCTGAATAAAATCATGTCTGATCAAAACAACATTCATACCATTCATCAGGCCGTGTCAGCAAAAGAAATTTTTGCATTAATTGAAAGTCTTTCTGCTTAAAGATGCTTGTAGTTCAGAATGATTCTTTTCTCTGGCCAATACAACGAATGCTGCTCCGGTGAGCACGATGAATCCGCCGATTAGCTGTAAAAACGACATGCTTTCTCCAAACAATAAGGTCGAGCAAACAATCGTAACGACAGGCTCTGCCATGCTCAGAATTGACGCTCTCACAGGGCCGATTATGTTCATTCCCGCAAAAAACGTAAACATCGCGATCACGCTTGAAAACAAAGCGATGCCAGCGACCGGAATCCAGCCTGACATATCAAATTGGAAGTTCAGGGAGTTTGTCAATAACCCGCCGGCTAAAAATGAGACCGAGGCAAAGAATGCTATAAAGGCGCTTGTGATGATCGGCTGTACTTTTAAAGCAACAAGATTCCCAAAAATGATATAAACAGAGTACACAATCGCAGCGCCAAGTGCCAATAAAAGTCCGGTGTAATTCACATTTCCCGCCGGTGCACCGAGAATAAGGACGATCCCGCATAAAGAAACAATGATCGAAGCAAGCAGCGGCTTTGATAGTTTTTCGTTGTTGATGAAAAAGGAGAGCACTGCCACAAACACAGGATATAAATATAGAATTAAAGCTGCCAGCGAGGCGGGGATGTATTGGACCGCCAAAAAGTAAAAGGTTGATTGTAAAGTGTATAAGACGCCGCCCAGGAAAAACAGCGAAAATAGTAGCTTTTTTGTTATTTGGAGTGGCTGCTTTTTTATGAAAAGATAGAAGAATAGAATGGTTGCAGCAAACGCAAAACGCAGGAACAACAGAGTCGCCACACTTATGCCGCTCTCATAAGCATAAAGTGCAAAGATCGGCAGCAAACCGAACCCCGCTGCAGATAATAAAATTAAAAAAATACCTAAATACATTGTGTCATCCCCCTTATCTTATTTATTCCACCAGCCAAGCTACAATTCCTTTAATTGTTTAAGAGATGCAATGACCATTTCCGGCCTTTTGACCTACAGTCGCCCGGGATGTTAGTAGGGTTTTTACAAATGGTATAGACAACTAGACTTAAATAATGATAATTTCAAAATATTAAAACTACTTTGAAGCGAGGTGGTAAACGAACTTCATTTAGGACTATCTTGTAAAGCGATTTCCCCGAACATTGATCACTCCGAAAAAATAATCCCATCTTGATCTTTCTTTACTATATTTACTTGTTTTTAACAAAAGCTGAACATTGGGCTAAAGTGCAGTTGGTAATCTTGTAGTTGTGAATCTACTAATCTTAGGAGGAAGAATGCGTGCGTGCAATCAGAAAGACAGTAGTTTATTTTTTGACTATTTTGCTTGTTTTACAGTCAATTCTACTTCAAGTTTCGCCCGGTTCCTATACCGCGAGTGCTGAAACGGCAACGCCTTACTCGCTTGGTCCGATCATTGAAGAGTGGACCAGACCGGTTGCGCCTGGTGTCAAGGAATCATTGATGACAATCGACAGCGAAGCAGGAAGGCAGGAAGCATTTGTCATGAACATTGACACAAAGCATCCAGACATACATATTGAGGCAGGTCTTCCGAACGGAAAGGATTTTGGGATGCAGACTGTCCGCCAGCAAGCCTCCTTTGTATCAAGGCCGGGCCATGTGGTCGTCGGCGGGGTGAATGCTGATTTCTACAATACTTCAAACGGTATCCCAATCGGTTCGGTGATCCGCGATGGCAAGATTCTGCAAGCTTCCACGACTGAAGCATTTGGCATCAAAGAAAACGGGGAAGCGGTGATTGGCTACCCAAATCCACGATTTTCCATGCTGGCGAACGGCGCGGAAACAAAACTGAATAGTGTGAATGGAACACGAGGCACCAACCAATTGGTCGCCTATACTCCTGATAAAAAAACGACCGGAACAAATGCATCGGGAACAGAAGTGGTGCTAACCGAAGTTTCCGGTGATATTCTCGGAGTCGGGACGATTACCGCCAAAGTAGAAGAAATAAGATTTGATCAGGGCAATACGGAAATTGCCGAAGGAAAGCTTGTCCTTTCCGGCCATGGAACCGCAGCTGATTTATTAAAAAGCCTGCAGGTGGGCCAGCAAATTGAATTGCGGACCTCGGTCGCGGCTGGCTGGGAAGATGTAAAAGAAGGGCTGGGCGGGCGCATTATCCTTGTTGAAAATGGCCAGAAGGTTCAACTCGAGGAAGGCTCTTTTACAACGACCCGAGCTCCGAGAACGGCGGCAGGAATAAAAGCTGACGGCAGTGTTTTCTTTGTTGTGATTGATGGCCGGCAGCCGGGATATTCCGAAGGTGTTACCATTTTTGAACTGCGCGATCTGATGTTTGAAATGGGCGCGGTTGATGCCCTGAATTTAGATGGCGGAGGGTCCTCAACCTTCATTACCCGTACGAATGGGGAAAGCGGCTTATCAGTAGTGAATCAGCCTTCTGACGGATTTGAACGAAGTGTTGCAAACTCGTTCCTTGTTGTCTCAACAGCAGCTGAAGGAGCGCTGCAACAGCTCGCTGTTCAGCCGGATCATTTATTGATGCTTGCCGGCAGCTCTTACGATTTTAATGCAAAAGGAATGGACGCAGCGTATAATCCAGTTGCCATAAACGGTGAACCGCAATGGCGTGTTTCCGATGCAGCAATCGGTTCGGTTGATTCAGCCGGAGTTTTTACAGCCGGTCAGACTCCAGTTAGCGGGGATTTAATCGCTGAACTCAACGGTTCTGCAGGAACGTCGCGACTTACGGTCGTCAACCAGCTTTCGGAGCTGCACTTGCCGCAAGATAGCCTAACAGTGAAACGAGGCGACGAGATGAAATTTGCTGTGAAGGCCATTTCAAACGGGAGAGCTGTTCACGCCAATCCGGCTAATTTTAATTGGGAAATAACAGGCGACATTGGAACCATTAACGAAGATGGAACGTTTAAAGCGGCTGATAAAACCGGAACAGGTACGATCACAGTCAGCTACGGTGATAAGTCTGATACGATGAATATCCAAGTCGGAAAAATGCCGGTTATTTTGGAGACTTTTGAAAATGGCCTGGATCATTGGGTGGCAAGCGGTGCCCGTTATCAATCATTATCGATTCGCCAGACCACCTATCCGGAGCCGGCACGCTTTGGAAACCATGCACTGCAGTTAAATTATGATTTTACCGGCACGATCGGAACATCCGGTGCTTATGCACACACAAAGGAAGATATCATCATCGAGGATTACCCCGAAAAGATCGGGATGTGGGTATACGGCGATGGCAACGGCCACTGGCTCCGCGCGCAATTAAGGGATGGAAACAACAATGCTTTTCCGATCGACTTTGTAACTAATATGGATTGGAAAGGCTGGAGATATGTTGAAGCAAGCGTACCTGCCGGAAAAGCGACGCCATTGAAGCTGGATCTTGCTGTTCGTTTGATGGAAACAAGCAACGATAATAAAAACGCAGGTACTATCTACGTAGATAATATCCGCGCTGTTTACGGGGAAACAAATGATGATTTAGTCAATCCGGTCATTACGAACGAATATCCTGCTGAAAATGAAGTAATCGTAACGAATGAATTAAAAATCAGCGCCACCGCCCAGGACAATGAGGGTGGCACAGGTATTAATCCTGAACGTGTCTGGATGTACCTTGACGGGCAAGAAGTCGAGGCTGATTTTAATGCAGAAACAGGCGAGATTTCTCATATCCCTGCGTTTCCGCTTTTAGACGGTTATCATCAGGCGAAGGTCGTTGTGCAGGATAACTTCGGCAATGAAAGTGAGCGCGTCTGGCAGTTTGAAGTCGACAGTGCCGGGACGGGAATTAAGCCAATCTACGAAAAACAAGCATATGCAGGCAACGAGTATCTGGTTGCGCTTGAAACGAGCCAACTGGAAAACATGAAGAACTTGAAGCTCCATTTTACTTTTGAAAAAGCAAAGCTCCATGCAGCGCAAAATCAAATTGTGCTCAATGAGAACATTCCAGCTGACAATGTGGTGAAAAACGAAATCACAGCTGACGGCCATATATATGTTGAGTTGAAAAATATAGATACCATCCCTGGTGCAGAAACGATAACAGAATTAGCGAAGCTGCCGTTTGAGATCCCGGCAAACGCAATTGAGCCGGTCTCGCTTCAGTTTGTTGAAGGAACTGCGACACTCGCAGGAAGGGAACAGGCTGTCAGTCTTTATATGCCGGATATCCAGGCTGAAGTAAAAGCACATTATAACATCGCAATCGATCGGGCATCTGTCGGATTTGACTCCGAAATTACTGTTAAAGATGAAAAAGGTAGATCGGTAAAAGGAGCTGTCGTTCAGGTGAAATCACCTGAAGCTGAGCTTGCGGTCGTTAAATCGAAAGCAGCTCCATTATTCCGGGATCCTGACAGGAAGAGCGAAGTGCTTGCAGAGCTCCCAAAGGATGAGAGCACAATCATACAGGAGAAGCACGGTGATTGGTTAAAAGTGAAGTTTGGAAAGCTTGAAGGCTGGATCGAGACTGACAAAGCAAGCATATCTTCATGGGTATTGGGCACGACCGACCAGAAGGGAAGAATTAAAACAAACAGGCTTTCGATCATACCTGCCGAGCTTATTATCCAGGCTGAAAAAGAAAGGCGCTACAGCTTTGAAACAAAGGTAAAGGTTCTTGACCATCTTGGTACACGAACACCGGAACGAACGAATCTTACTTTTAGCGAAAAAGAGAACAGAATGAATGTCACCTGGACAACTTCACCTCTAACAACAGCTTCAGTAGTGGAGGTTATCGAAACAGCCCGCTATGAAAAGGATGGATTTAATAAAAAAACGGTCAAGAAAGTGAAGGGCAAAAGCAGGGAGTATGCGTTTGACGCCGGTGAGGTTCAGGTTCACTCTGCTTCAATAAACGGATTAAAGCCGGGAACTTCCTACACGTATCGAGTAGGCGACGGTTTCGAGGGAGGCTGGAGTGAAGCGGCGACCTTTACGACAGCGAAAAAGACGAATGACCCGTTCAGTTTTATATTGATGGGTGATACCCAGGCCCCGCCGAATCAAACTGAAAACGGATTTGGTGTCTTCACTGAAATTTTCAACAAAGCCAAGCAAGAATACCCTGATGCATCATTTATGGTTCATGTTGGGGACATGATCGATGACGGGAATCTTTATTCACACTGGAACGCTTTCTTTGAATCAATGAAGGATCCAAAGCTGGCTGCGTCAACGCCGATCGTTCCTGCCGTCGGCAACCATGAAAACATCGGCACGGGTGTAGAAACCTTTAAACATCTCTTTAACACGCCAAAGAATGGGCCCGAACAATTTAAAGGAACGACCTATTCTTTTGATTATGGCAATGCGCATTTTGCCGTACTCAATACTGAAACGTCGAAGGAAGGTCTGATCGAGCAGGCCGAATGGCTAAAAGAGGATATGGAGGAAACCGATAAAAAGTGGAAGATCGTTGTTTATCACAGGTCTCCATACTTCTCAAACCCGGCAGGCGGAAGCGAAACCGTGAAGGAAGTATGGCCGAAGGTTTTTGATGAGCTGGATATCGACCTCGCCATCTCGGGCCATGACCATTCATATGTGCGAACTTTCCCGCTTGAAAACGGGGCTGCGGCTGACGGGGGCACCACCTATGTGATTGCCGGATCAACCGGGAAAAAGTTCTATGCGACAACCCCTCAAGATTATATGGATGTTTATTTTGACGAAGACACGCAGGTTTACACAAATGTATCGGTAGATGACCAGGGAATCAACCTGTTAGTGAAAACACGGGATGGAAGAATCGTGGATAATCATACGATTATAAAATAGAAATTTATAATTGCAAAAAAGGGGCTGACCTGAAAAAGGCACATAAAGTGACCTGGGGTGGCCCCTTATCTGTAGCTATCGCTTAGGCGAAAAAAGGGTCTTCCACAATTTCTAGTAGTACAAGTGAGAAATGCAAAAACTATGTTTGTACACGTATACTTTCACCTGTTTTACACAACTTAATTAAATGGAGGTGATTCATATGAAAGACAACAAGTTCAGTTTTGACGACAACTTACTTAAGCATAATGAATTCGAAGGACTAAAAAAGGGCAAGGGAAAAGGAAAATTAAATGATGATTCAAATCCTCAAGGCTTGGGGGCACCATTACCTAAAACTACAGAGTAACCTGCAGAAGAATATAAAGGTGATATGGCTATAAATTTTTAAATCCAAACCATATAACTTGAATTTAACATTTTCCAGCTATCTTCAGATGGGCTAAAGAGAGCGGGTGCTTTTATTGCTCATGAAGGCAAAAACTCATTTCAAAAATAGCAAAAGTGGTCTTCAAAGGGCTCAAGAAGGACAAAACTCATTCGAAAAATAGCAAAAGTGGTCTTCATAGGGCTCATGAAGGACAAAACTCATTCGAAAAATAGGAAAAGTGGTCTTCATAAGGCTCATGAAGGACAAAACTCATTTGGAAAATAGAAAAAGCGGTCTTCATAGGGCTGTGAAGGTCAAAACTTATAGGGAATACGAGAAAAATGTCCTTATGAGCCCGATATATGGAAAGATTAATAATTGGCGAGAAAAGCTCTCTATTTCTAAAATATCAAAGCCCGTAAATCAATAATTCAACTTATACAGTTTCCAATTGGGAGCTGGTTTTTTGTTTGTTTTTAGGACGAAATGGTGTTGCTATCTCAAAACTCAACTTATTTCGTCGATAAAAATGCTCTTTAGTGTATGAAATCCAGCTCTTAAACAGAGCCATTAAAAGCTTCAAAAAGGCACGCCAAACGAATTAGAATTGATCATCCGGATGTAGGTTATTTTGCATAAGTTCCTGTACCGTTCCAATTTGGTCGATTGAAGCAAGCTGCGTTTTATACCAGCCTTTTTCATTCAAGATTTCAAACAGCTTATATTGATTTGAGCTGGCGTTCTCAAAACACTGCTGGTAAATTTCACGCAGACGATGATGCGTTGTTTCCAACATGGTGTTGCTGATGCTTCGGCAACGACCCTTCTCCAGCTCCAAACAAAGTTGAAGCATTTCCCGATCCGTTAAGCCGCGCCCTTCTATATTATTTGGCATTTTGCTGATGCACCCCTTCTGAAATCATTGAATAGTGTTAGTTCGATTAAAATACTGGGACAGATCCGCAATCTTTAACTGGTGCGTCTCTGCCAGCTGTTCCAGCGTCTTACGGAGCTCTTGATCTTTGCATTGTGATGCACACCAATTCATCGTTTTCGCGGTAATTTCCTCCGCCCGTATCTCATCCTCAATAAAGGCCAGTTCTTTTGTCGTGAGTTGAGTCATTGTTTTTACCTCCAGAAACATTTTCATATTTCGTTTATAGTATTGTTTGAAATGGTCGATTTTATCCTTTGTCGATCGTAGTGGTGAAGTGGCAGGCCAAATCATTTCGTCATGTTTTTTCGTAAATAATCCTGGTGTAACACTTAACATCGGAGACCATATCGTTTAGCAACACCTTTTTAACGGCATTCCCAATTTCAGCCATGCTGAACCCTTCGCCATACCTGTTTCTTTGCGAGATGTTCGAAATCATCCTCTAATTGTGTCATCCATTCAGAAGCAGTTTCTTTTTCGTAACGATGCTCAATCGCCTTAGTTATTAAATAGTCTGCGATGGCAGGGTTTTTTGGCAGTATAGGCCCGTGCAAATAGGTGCCGATCAGGTTTTTATACAACAAACCCTCTAATCCGCTATCATCGTTGTTTCCGCTCCCTTTTTCTACTTTCCCTAATGGAGGATAAGAATGATAGGTCCGTCCGGCGTGGTTTTCAAACCCGGCAATTTCCCCAAACAACTCAGATTGGATCAAAATATTGCCGGTAAGCCTCGGTTGCTTTGCTACTGTATAAAATTCCAGAATTCCCAGGCACTCCAATTCATTACCATTTGCATCAATATATTGGTTGCCCAGAAATTGATATCCGCCACAAATGGTCAGACCTGGAACACCGTTTTCGATTTTTTCTTTTAATTGGTTCCTGATTTTCTGCAGTTCAGCAGTGGCCAAGCTTTGTTCCCTGTCGCTTCCCCCGCCTATAAAAAATAAATCCATATCTTCTAATGTTAAGCCATCTGTGCTTCTTATTTCTTTTACATCCAGATCAATTCCGCGCCACTCGCAGCGCTTGATTAGGCTGATAATATTGCCACGGTCACCATAGAGATTGAGCTTGTCCGGAAAAAAATGATACAAAGTCAGCTGTTTGGATGATTGTAACGGTACATTCCTTTCCAAAGTTATAACCCCTTAACGCTTTTTAGCCGCTCTACAAGCGCTTTTCTTGTTGGCTGCAGGGTCGAATAGTTGGCGACGACATAGCTGTTCAACCTTTTTTTCAATAATTCATCCACTGCCAGGTTGACATTTTGGATGATTTCTATTTTGTCTTCAGGGATTCCAGCATACTTTAAACGCACAGCCATATCCGCTGCCCTTAAACCACTGCAGATGATCCGGTCAGTATGACTGCAGTTTATCTTTTCGTAATCAGCGTCCCAAATCCAGGATATATCCCGGCCATCATCCCCTAAATCATTTAAAGGCAGCAAATACTGTTTTCGCTCATTGTTGATGTTTGATACGGATAAACTGACATTCACGCCGGCCGGGTTTTTAGCCAGATTTAACACTACTCGTTTATCCTTGTTGTCAAAGCATTCCATCCTTCCGTTTTTTACGTGGAATGTTGATATCGCATTTTGGATTTGTTCAGAACTGAGGCCGCTTTCTATACACACGCTGATGGCAGCCAATGCATTGATGGCGTTATACGAACCCAAAATAGGTATGAAAAAGTCTCCAACGTTTGTCTTTAAAGATAAGCCTTCTTTCATTTCTAAATGTTTGATTTCATATTTAGGTTTTTTGCGTCCAAAACCGCACCGGCAGCTATAATGGCCAAGCTGCCCATAGTGAGTATGTTTGTAGTGCAGAGGGTCGCCACATTGAGGACAAAACGTAGATTCAATCATATTGTACTGCTCAAAAGCAAAAGCATTCTTGCCTAAACCAAAGTATTCGGCTTCCAGCCCAAGATAACCCAGACGGGTGACGAAAGGATCATCTGCATTTAAAATCAGTTTTACCGCGGTTTGCTTTAAAACGTCACCAATTTTATTAACCAGAATGTCAATTTCCCCAAATCGGTCGAGCTGATCCCTAAAAAAGTTGGTAAAAACCATCAATTCTGGCTGAATTTCTTTCGTTACTCTTTCAATTGAACCTTCATCAATCTCGATCACGGCTATATCGGCTTTTTTCCTTCTCAGGAGCCCTTCGTTTTTAATGAATGCTGTTGTGATGCCGGTAATCATATTGGAACCTTCAGAATTATGTATTAAACGGAAACCATTTTCTTTGAGGATGTGCCCGACGATTTGGGAGGTTGTCGTCTTGCCATTCGTTCCACTGATAAAAATGATTTTATCAGTTCTATTTGCCAGCTTTTTTAAAATGTGCCTGTCAATTTTCCGTGCTACTAAACCTGGCAGGTTACTCCCACTTTTATTGAACAAGCGGCTCGCTTTATGAGCCATTTTAGCCGCCAATATTGATGTTTTTACTGGCACTTATGTTCCCCTCGCAATCTGAACAGATGTTTTTCCTTCTGGCCATGCCGGTGCCAGCCGATGGTAAGAGATGGATTGCTCTACGATTTTCGAATTGATTCCCAATAGCTTTCCTCTTCACGAAAAAACTCTGATAATACGCCATTTAATGATTGAAGCTGTTCGATAAAACCGTTTAAATCACAAGTGTGGAAAGTGTCTTTAAGTTCACGGTTTTCTTCTGTTATGGAATACACATGAATTTCCATACAGCCATCCCACCTGGCGTTCAAATCCCATGTGCCGTCTTCGCTTTCCAGTTCAAGCGCAGCTGTACCGCCGTTGTCTCTTTTATGCTCGGTTTTAATGATCCACATACAAAACACCCCTCTGTATTTGGATTGCCAATACTAGAATAAGTTTTCCATGTTTCCTTGCTTTTATTACAAACCTAATGGACCTAAAGGATGTTATTTTTAATTAAAATTAAAGCAGGTACCAGTCTATCAGCGCTTTTTTAAAAATGAAAAACTATTTAAGGGTTAAAAATACGGCGGAGTTTTTCCGTCAGTTTTTCGTTGCGGGTTTGGTTGTTGTCTGCTGATTGAAGGGCATTGTTTACATCGATTAGCCCGTTGCCAAAGTTGTCGTCTTTGCCTTTAAGTCCCAAATCGATCGCCGATGTTTTGATAATATTCATGACCTCACGGTTGGAAAGCTCCGGATTGGCAGACAGAATCAAGCCTGCCAGTCCGGCCACATGCGGGGCGGCCATGGAGGTACCCGAGAGGGCGACATACTGGTTATGAACATACGTGCTTGGAATATACACACCCGGCGCGGCAATATCAATGTAGTCGCCATAATTTGAAAAATCAGCCCGATTCCCATCATAATTCACAGCCGAAACACTCAGAACCTGCGGATAGGCAGCAGGGAATGAAGGCTGATTGGAATTGTCATTTCCTGCAGCCGCAACCATCACAACATTGTGATTATAGGCATACTTTACAGCTTCCTCGAGCACTTCGGAGCGCTGGTAATTGCCAAGGCTGAGGTTAATCACATCCGCTCCATGGTCGACAGCCCAAAAGATTCCTCTGGCAATATCAAAGGTAGTGCCATAACCTTCAGCGCCCAATGCTTTGACAGGCATCACTTTATTGTACCAGGTAACACCGGCGGTCCCTTCCCGGTTGTTGGTTTCAGAAGCGATGATCCCGGCCACATGTGTCCCATGTCCATTGTCATCATCGGGGTTATCGTTATTCTCCAGCACATTATAACCCTCGCTGAGCCGGTTTCTTAAGTCGGGATGATCCAGATCCACTCCGGTGTCAACGATCGCGATTTTAATCCGTTTGTTACCGCGGGAAATGTCCCATCCCTGCTCTGTCCCAATGACAGGAAGGTTCCATTGGTACCTCTCCCTGTAAATCAGGTCATTCGGTATATTTAGCTCATTTTGCAAAAGGATAAAATGCGGCTCCGCAAATTCAATGTTTTCCCGTTTTTTGAAGTACTCAAGAAGCTCGGCAGTATCACGGTTTTCTGAACGGAATACATACGTGGAATTAAAGTGTTTGACCATGCTCCCTTCGATGTCGCTGGCAATCTGGTCCAGCTCTTCTGCTGAAGGCTCTGAAATGAAGTCCACCGCTGCCTCATGGTCATAATAATGGCTTGTGTCCTGGTTGTTGTGATAGATGGTCTTTATTTCTGGATCATTATTCAACCTCGTGGTAATATCTTCTCCAATTTGGATATTGTTTATATTTATAGCATTCAGTGGGTTGCCGCGTTTATTCTGCAGCACCCTCAATTGCCCGCTTGCGTTGATTCGAGGCGTTGTCTGCCTCTCCTGCCTGGGATCATCCTCCTGCAAAAGCAAAGCAGATGTGACAATCAGCAGGAAAACAAACGAACCTGCTGCAAATAAGCTTTTTGTTCTTCCCATGTTCCCACACCCCTGTTAGTTTCTTCATTCTATTATCTTGTAAAACAAGGGCGAAAAATAATTGAGGAAATCATTGGAATCATATATACGACGTGACAATTATAAGTTTTTTATCACTTCCAACTTAAATCAACTGTTTTCTCCTTGTAATATGGCTTCATCTATCGATATTAAACAAATATTTTTTAATCTTTTGTTAATATTCTGTGAATTTTTCGTTTTCTCCAATACAGTTCTTAATTCCTAAATGGTTGGGCTGCCGAAGAACTAAGTGAATAATGTAATATAAAGGCAGAAAAAAACGACCCTCCATATCGAAGGATCGAGTTAGAAATTAATTTCATATTTAAAACAAGGGAAAAAGAATGGGATGGATAGAGATTATTGCTCTTTTTTGTATTAATTTCTTTTACCATTTCTGTGTTTTTATCGTATTTTTTACATTCTTTCCCGCTTATGAAAAACTGCCTAGTATCGTCTTTCTCCTTAATATTGCAATAGTTTGTTTGTCACAAATACTATACTCGGTTTTTAAAAAATGCTCTACAAATAATTAATGAGAAATACAAGACAAAGACACAATTCCTTAATATTCTATATTTACAATAATTTCGTAGACACCGTTTCTACAGTATTAAAAATTGAAATGGAGGTATGCGAAAAATGTTGAAGCTGAAAGGCAAAAAGTTTTTATTCTCTGCACTCTTTGTCCTAGCGTTGTTGGCCAGTGCTATTCCCCTGGTACATACTCCAGGGAATAACGCTCAAGCAGCAAGTTCTTATGATGCAACAGTGACTTTCCCAAGCAGCAGATATCCTTACACGGCTGACCATATCCGTGATGCGATCGCGGCTGGCCACTCTTCTGTGTGTACCATCGACAGGGCTGGCGCAGACCAAAACCGGGAAGAATCTCTACGCGGAATCCCTACAAAAAAAGGGTACGACCGTGATGAGTGGCCAATGGCTATGTGTGAAGAAGGCGGAGCCGGCGCAGACGTCCGTTATGTTCCCTCTTCTGACAACCGTGGAGCGGGAGCATGGGTCGGAAACCAGCTTTCGAAGTACCCGGACGGAACCCGTGTAAAATTTTACGTACCTTAACCTTTCATTTACACGCAAAAAGCCCGGTTAAAGGGCTTTTTGTCATATAATATATTCAAAAATAAGGGAGTGAATCGATATTATTAAACAATTTCCTGTTCAAGAATTAAAAATCTCATACTCTCAAATTACGGTATTTAATGAAGGTTTAGAAAACCCTTTTTCAGATTGGACAGACGCTCATTTGGATCAGGGTTTTGTTTGGCGGCAAGGGTCTGTATCGTTTGGGGCCCTTTCTGACTTTCATTGTGAAGTGGAAGTTGCTCTTGGCGGTAAAGCGGCTGCCAGCGATCAAGCTGTCCGCTCCATCGCTGTTCCGTTTACGGTCGGCAATAATGGTGTTACAATAGCCAGCATTCTCTCAAATGAGTTAAACTTCGCAATTCCGGCTGGAACCTATGAACTTCTATTTGAAGCGATTCCTCTCGAGGAACCTACTGAAAACGGCTTGTTTAAAGTGCGCTATATTTTTAAGTTTGTGGCATCTGACAATCCAAAAGCACGAATCCTGAAACATGATGAAGAATTATCCCCGCCTGATCAATTGGTAATGACTGGGGAAGCTGCAATTTAATAATGTACAGGAGGTTCTGAAAAACTGGAGATATTTCTTGTTCAACGGGTGCTTAGTTCAATAAGTGGAGTGTTACCACCATTACTAAGATGTATCTTTAAATATTTAATTCAAATGTGCAAGCACGAAAAAGGGGGATGAATGATCATTCCCCCATCTTTTGATATTTGCATGGTTTTATCGCAAAGTTTTTAATGCGCCACTCCAAGCGATCACTTGGTCAAGCATAAGATTGACATTATTTAGGTGTAAATCAGCTGGCTTGAACTCACTGAAGTTTTCAAAATCTGTGAATAATGACAAGGTTGGGTGTACACGAACGTCCGCAACCAGTAATTCTCCCAAGATTCCACGTAAATGTTCAGCTGCACGTGCACCACCTGTTGAACCATAGCTTACGATACCGGCTGCTTTATTGTTCCATTCATCTCGTGCTGAATCAAGTGCATTTTTTAATGCTCCCGTAATACTGTGATTGTATTCTTGGACAATAAATACGAATCCATCTAAGTTAGAAAGTTTTTCTGACCAAGCTTTTAATCCTGGTTCTTCACCAGTACCTTCTCCGAGAAATGGTAATTTGAAGTCGGCAATGTCTACGATTTCATAATTTGCATTTCCACGCTTGTCAGCAATTTCCTTTACCCAGTTGCCAACTTGAGGGCTGACACGTCCTTGACGTGTGCTTCCCAAGATAATTCCGATATTTAATTTTTCCACTGGTGTTTCCTCCTCTTTAGTTGATGTACCAAATAATTTGTTTAAAAACCCCATGCGTACACCTCTTGGTACCAATATTTCTTTCGAATTCAAAATATTTTAATTATCTTCAATTAAAATATTTTGAATTCGAGATTATATTATACCACTAAAATTCTTTTGTCAAAAAATTAAATTAAGGGACAGGTACGATAAATCTTAGTAGGTGGCTCCCAAAAAGGCGTTTTTAATGGCTTTTAAGTCCTCATTTTTTAGTTATTTCTACTTCAGATGAATTCGGTTTTTGTGATAGGTCTCCCAGAGGTGATAGACCTGGGTTTGTTTATGTGATGATGAACAGCTTTTTTATCGGACAGGCTTAAAAAAAGTACGAAGGACCTGCCAGATTGGAACGCAAGTCCATAAAGCAGGTCCGTGTAAAAAATGAATTTTTTAGGAGACAGCAAATTCTTTTACTTGTTCCTCAGGGATAAAACCTACCGATCGGTTTGTTTCTTTTCCGTTTTTAATTTGAACAAGGGTCGGAATACTCATGATACCAAACTTACTAGCCAAATCAGGTGCTTGATCCACATCAACATAAAAGAAATCCACCGCTGTTTCCTGTTCAGCAACCGCAGAGACCACCGGCCTCAATTGTTGGCAGCCCGGTCACCAGTCAGCCCCAAACTCCAGAATAACTGGTTTGTCTGCATTTTCCACAAGTGCTTCGTAATCAGCGTTTTTAATTGTCTTGACCATCATGATTCACCTCTTTTTTAATTTGAAATCGTTGATCAAACTGTAGTAACACCGGGAACATCTAAGAAAAGCCCAATTCAGCTGACATTATCAAAATAGCCATTCTTTTATGGAATCAAACATTAACGATTCCCTTTCTTAATTATTGACTTGTTTGCTACCTTACATACAAAAGAAGTTGGCAATTCAAAAATGTGAATCAACACAACTCAATGTGAGCTGAAGGCTGTTGTAATTAAAGTAGCTACAACTTGAAGTTGATTTTTTTATTAAATCAAAAAAGCAGTTATGTTTAATCGGAAAGAGGAGATTGTGATAAACATATAGAATAAATTGGGAACTGTGATTTAATTATAAAGTGGTGATTGAATGAAACATAATATTCCTAACAAAATACATATTATAGGCTCAGTAGGAAGTGGAAAAACTACTTTAGCAAGACAGTTATCCTCTATGTTAAATATTCCATTTTATGAATTAGATAATGTTGTTTGGAAAAGGCATGAATCTGGAGATATAAGAAGAACTGAAGAAGAAAGAGAAGAATATTTGAATACTATTCTGCATTCTGATACTTGGATAGTAGAAGGGATTCATAATGAAGAATGGGTTGCTAATAGTTTTCATAATGCAGAGTTGATAATCTTCTTAGATACAAATTACTCATTAAGAACCTATCGGATTATAAAGAGGTTTGTTTTACAAAAACTTGGATTGGAAAAATCAAATTATAGACCAACATTAAAAATATTTTTCAAGATGTTTAAGTGGAATAAGTATTTTGAAGAGGTCGGTAAACCAAATTTCTTTAAAAAATTTCAAATATATAGTGACAAGCTACTAGTTGTAACAAACAAGAATGAAATTGAAAACTACTTTAACGAACGGTTGAATGCCTTCAATGAGAAGGATCGCTTTTTCTTGAGCTAACATGCAGGAATTTGATGCGTATGCGGCGTGTAAACCAAATCAATTACTGTTTAGATAAAGAAAGCAGTACATTGTGATCGGCCAAACAAAGAGTGGAGACAGTGAGTGAAACCATACAGATAAAAGCTAAACAGCCCTTTGTTTGAATACCCCTCATTCATAGTGATGTACAAACTTCATATGATGTGTACAACTTAATAAGTCTCACCAACGGATTTATTCGTGGGGAGGTTTAAATTCCTTTCCGGCCACAGATATCGGCACCTTATAGCCTTTTAAAACTACTTTGGTTATTTTGGTCTTAGCGTTTTCCGCTTTTATGCCGAAAAGGGCGTTATCGCCTGCAACCTTGATGTTCGCAATGCTGGCGTTTTCGACGCGCGAGCCAATGTCGATCGCTTTTGGTGCTGAATGGTCAATTGTCACATTGCGGATTTGGACTTGATCGGCGTGGTTATCGCCGCCAAAAACCTTAATATCGGTGCCTGCTTTTTTAAAGTCTTTGATTGTGATGTTGTTTAAGACAACGTTTCTCGCCCGATATTGGATCGCGATAACAGGATTTTTGTGATAGTCATAACCAGGATCGCCAATCAATGTAAAATGGTTAATGACGACGTTTTTATAGGCGGACACGACCAGTGCGCGCGGCGTCGAACCCGCATATAAATCCGTATAAATTGGCGCAATTGCAACAAGATTCGTTGCCCTGATATTATAGGCTGTCTTGGACTCCGGATCAGTGATTTTATGATGGCCGATATGGCGGAAGTTATAGGAGCGGTTATCGTTTACCGAAATATGCCCGATAATCTGTACGTCAGCTGCAGCAGAAGAATTATGGTGGGCTTTAATCTCGACACCTCCGAAGCATCTTGCTGTAGAATTATTAACGAGCCAAACGTATCGCGAACCGTCGTCGACTTCAATCCCGTTCGAATTGGAAAATCCCTTATCATGGGCACGCCCGCTCGGGTCGCACATATGCGAGTTTGAGATTAGGATATTGTCGCTATGATGTGTGGTAATCCCGTCATCCCCGAAGCCATAGCCGTTTAAGTTATCAAGCCAAATATATTTGCTGGCGCCCCGTGCCCGGTATCCGTCACCAGAGTAGTTGTATAAAGTGGATGAAACGTCGAAGCAATGGAGGCCCGGATTGATTCCTGTTACATCTTTCACCCAGCCAAATGAAACATTGGCGTAAGTCAGGCAGCTGGAATGATTGCCCCAGGTGCTTGTTTTGGATGTGGGGCCAAGCCTTTCGGCATTCCAGTCCAAACTCATCCCTTCGACCAGAATATGATGATTGCCTCTCCAATGGTTCGCGTTTGTAACCAGCCGTCTCCCTTTCGGTGCTTGATCATGCAGTTTTATCGTGGTCAAGCCTTTTCCAGCGCCGACAAGGCACGTCCACGAAGGAAGTGTGATTCCTTTCGTGATAAAAACCCCTTCAGGCACATAAACTTTTACCCGGCCGTTTCCCAATGCTTTCCGAAAAGCTTCGGTATCATCGGTAACGCCGTCTCCTGCTGCTCCGAAGTCCTTCACATTTACTTCGCTATGAATCTCATTTATTAAATTCTTGTATTCTTCATCCAACAGCGATTTCCATCCCGGAAAAATATCGCCTTGTTCATTTATGCATGTTTCTGAAGAAATGGATGGCTCATTGTTGGATGATGTCAAAACCAGATCAGCGAGGAACTTTGGGAGCTTTTTAATAAACAAGAAAATGGAACGGTACTGATCTCCAGTATGCTGAAATTCATATTTATTATGTTGATGAAATAATTCATCGGTTTCCTTGACGGCCTTTTTAATATCCAGTTTTTTGTTCGTCACTTGTGATATCAAGGCGCGATTCTTACGTGGGTCATGATTTTTATCCAAATAAATCATCTACATACCACCTTCATCTGAAAACAATTCTTCATGATAAATAATATTCCCTGTCTGCCAGGGACTAACCTTAAACATTTTATTTCTTCTATGTGGCTTGGGAGGGGTTTTTTAATGGGATTTTGCTCATAAATCTAAAATTCCGCTCGTAAATTTGGATTTCCGCTCGTAAATCTGAAATTCCGCTCGTAAATTTTGATTTCCGCTCATAAATCTGAAATTCCGCTCGTAAATTTGGATTTCCGCTCGTAAATCTGAAATTCCGCTCGTAAATTTTGATTTCCGCTCGTAAATCTGAAATTCCGCGTCATAAATTTTGATTTCCGCTCGTAAATCTGAAATTCTGCTCGTAAATTTTGATTTCCGCTCGTAAATCTAAAATTCCGCTCGTAAATTTGGATTTCCGCTCGTAAATCTGAAATTCCGCTCGTAAATTTTGATTTCCGCTCGTAAATCTGAAATTCCGCTCATAAATTTGGATTTCCGCTCGTAAATCTGAAATTCCGCTCGTAAATTTTGATTTCCGCTCGTAAATCTGAAATTCCGCTCGTAAATTTTGATTTCCGCTCGTAAATCTGAAATTCCGCTCGTAAATTTTGATTTCCGCTCGTAAATCTCAGATTCCGCTCGTAAATCTCAGATTCCACAAGTAAATTTTAGTTTCGCTCATTAATTTTGTTATTCGCTTTGCTTAATTCCTCTGACTTTCCGCTTAAATTCTCTGGATAGACCTGCTGATCAGTATGATTATGTAAATATATGGATTAAATTGTAATTTTTCAGAGCCTATGACAGCTACACTCCCTAACTGATTACATTTTCCCTCTAAATAGATCGAAAAAGAGAGTTTTTTGAACAGAAACACTAAATTTTTGTGAATTTGCGTAGCAACCAGCCTTTCGAAAGCGTTCTGCTGATTTGTCCAACATGTTTCCTTACCGGTGTCGAATCATTTTTTGTTACGGTTTTTTAAAAGATTCATGAAGAAAATTAGGCAAAAGGGCATTTTTCAAAATCGGAATTTTGCGTCAATTGAGATTGATAAAGACCTAGCAAAAACAGTTTTGGTTCCTTTGTCCTGAATGAATATGCCCAATCTCCCGAATCGGTGGTTTACATTTCTTAACACCCGGTTTAAAAAGCCACTTTATAATAAAAGCCGATTCAAATAATTTATGCAGAAAGGGGAATGATCATGAATAATGAAAGAGTAATGGACGAATGGATTAAGAAATGGAGCGAAGAAAGTCTCGGAAGGAATATGGACCGCCGTGCGTTTCTGCAGGGAGCCAGTAAAATTGCTTCTTTGTCACTTGGGCTTGCGATTGCGCAATCAATGGGTGGACTTGATGTAAGTGCTGCTCATAAATTCACGGACTATCCGTTTACTCTTGGTGTTGCGTCAGGTGATCCTCTTTCAGATAGTGTTGTTTTATGGACAAGGCTTGCCCCAGACCCATTAAATGGAGGAGGGATGCCGGCTAAAAAAGTGCCGGTAAAATGGGAAGTGGCCAAAGATGAAAACTTCCGAAAGATTGTCCAGCGCGGCACGGAAGTAGCGGCACCTGAACTGGCCCATACCGTTCATGCCGAAGTCAGAGGATTAAAACCAAACCAGGTATACTTTTATCGTTTTAAAAGCGGAAATGAAATAAGCCCGACAGGTAAAACGAAGACACTTCCTTCAGCTCGGTCCAGTGTTGCCAGCATGACGTTCGCTTTTGCTTCCTGTCAGCAATTTGAACACGGTTTTTATACAGCTTATCAGCATATGGCTAAAGAAGAGCTCGATCTCGTTTTCCACCTTGGCGATTACATATATGAATACGGGCCGAATGAGTATGTTGCTCCAACCGGTAATGTCCGCACCCACAACAGTCCGGAAATTGTTACACTTGAAGATTATCGGAACAGGCATGCCCAATACCGCTCTGATGCGGACCTTAAAGCTGCCCATGCCGCCTTTCCTTGGGTCGTAACATGGGATGATCATGAAGTTGAAAATAACTATGCAAATGTCACTCCCGAAAAGGGACAGTCGGTTGAGGAATTTATCAAACGGCGTGCAGCCGCGTATCAGGCTTATTACGAGCATATGCCGCTCCGCAGATCTTCCTTGCCAAAAGGAGCTGATATGCGGTTATACCGGAATTTTTCCTATGGTGATTTGGCGGAATTTATCGTTCTGGACACAAGGCAATACCGGGATGACCAGGCGAACGGTGACAAAAGCTCACCGCAGACACCTGAATCTCTTGATCCAAACCGGACACTTCTTGGAGCTGAACAGGAAAAGTGGCTGTTTGAAAACCTGGCTGACTCAAAGGCGGCATGGAACGTGCTGGCCCAGCAGATCTTTTTTGCCCAGCGCAATTACGGTACGAGCACAGCTCCAAGATACAGTATGGACTCATGGGATGGCTATCCGGCGGCAAGACAACATGTACTCGAATTTGCTGAAAGCAAACAGGATTTGAATAACGTGGTTGTTCTGACCGGAGATGTCCATGCAAGCTGGGCAGCAAATCTCCATACTAATTTTGATGATCCCAACTCAAGGATTTTCGGTGCGGAATTCGTAGGCACTTCGATCACTTCAGGCGGAAACGGCGCCGATAAACGGGCAGATACAGACCGGATTTTAGCATTGAACCCGCATATTAAATTTTTTAATGATTACCGTGGCTATGTCCGCTGTACGGTAACACCGGACCGTTTTCAAGCAGACTACCGGGTTGTTCCATTTGTATCGACAAAGGGTGCTGACATTTCAACAAGGGCCTCATTTTTACTTGAGAAGGACCAGCAGGGAATCAAGCAGGTGGCAGCCGCACAAATCCAGCAAGGTGTCCAGTCTTCAAATGAAGTGGAAGATGACCGTCACCGCGCTCACGAACGGGCCCATGAAAGACAAAGGGAAAAAAAGCGGGATAAGGTAACAAATTAATTGGAGCCCCTTTTAGAACATCAACTTTCGGCAGGAGGTGATCTTGATGCTTTCGAATATAGGTATCCCTGGGTTAATCTTAGTACTCGTGATTGCGCTAATTATTTTCGGGCCTTCCAAGCTTCCTGAAATCGGCCGCGCCTTTGGACGGACCTTATCAGAATTCAAGGGTGCAACGAAAGGGTTAGTATCCGATTCAGATCATGAGGAGGAAAAAAAGCCAGCGCTGACGGCCGTTAAAAAAGAGGGATAGCCGTTATAATATGAAGGGGTAGACGGGGAAGCCCGTCTGCTTCTTTTTTGTAAAAATTCTTTGCAATTATATGAAGAATCACGAAGAGGAGGTAAGCAAAATGGAAAGCAAGAATTTGCAGGTTTACGCACATTTGGAAGAACTTCGCAACAGAATTATTAAAACATTGATCGGATTTTTGGCTTTCTTGATTGTCAGTTTCCTATTTGTCGAGGATATTTATAAATGGCTGATTAAAGATTTAGACGGCAAGCTGGCTATACTTGGCCCGAGTGAAATTCTCTGGGTGTATATGATGATTGCCGCGGTATTCGCGATTGCCGCCACCATACCACTGGCAGCGTTTCAGACGTGGAGATTTGTTGCACCTGCCTTAAAAAAAGAAGAACGCAAGGTGACGCTTCGTTTTATCCCTGGTTTGTTCTTCTTATTTATTGCGGGAATCTCTTTCGGTTACTTCGTTTTATTTCCGATTGTGTTGGGTTTTCTTATTTCACTTTCCGCAGGACAATTTGAGACGATGTTCACAGCCGAGAAATACTTTCGGTTTATGATTAACTTGATTCTTCCGTTTGGCTTTTTATTCGAAATGCCGCTGTTGGTGATGTTTTTAACGCGACTGGGAATTTTAAATCCGATGAGGCTGGCAAGGGCAAGAAAGCTTTCCTACTTTGCGCTCGTCATTGTGTCGATCTTGATCACGCCGCCAGATTTAATCTCTGATATTTTGGTGATTGTTCCTTTACTGGTTCTGTATGAAGGCAGCGTACTATTGTCTGCGCTGGTTTATCGCAAGAGGCTGAAAAAAGAGGGAACAGAATTATCAGTGGCATAACGGGGGCATATGCCAAACAGGCAATAAGAAAAGCGCAAGCGCCTTGGTCAGCCCCGACAAGCGCTGGCCGACTAAGAGCGCCACGTCCTGTGGCAACGTCGGCACTAGTACGTCCTGTACGTCGGAGGGCCTGACAGTGAAGTCGTTCTTTGACTTCATTGGCAGGACCGAAGCGACTCGAGGGGCTAGGCGCTGGAGCTGGACATCGAAACGCCCAACTCAGTTTTCAAAATTTATGCTTTCTTAAAATGATAAAAAGGATAGCCGCAAGCTTGGCTATCCTTTTCCATTTTATTTTCTGCCTTTTTCTTTTAAAACCTCTTGCAAACGGTCAGGGAAGTTCGTGAATATTCCTGTTACACCCCAATCAATCAAGGTGCGCATATCTTGTTTTTCATTGACGGTATACGGATGTATTTCGAGACCGTGCTGGCGAACTTTTTGTACATATGCTTGATCAATTTTGTCAAAGTTCATGCCAACCCCGATACTGTATGTTTTATAATCCTCCAGCTCAGCGTCCGTAATTGTCGCTGGAGTATCATACCATAATAATTGAACGAGCGGGATCTTCGGGTCTAATTCATGAACTATTTTCAGGCTGTCCGCACTGAAAGATTGAATGAGTACTTTGCCCGAAGAAGCTTTCTGGCCAGTTAATTTATACTTGTTGAGTATTTCGATCAATTTTTCTTCCATGCCCGGATATACTTCAGGGGATTTCGTTTCGATATAGTAGCGGGAGCCTTTACCGAATGTTTGAATGACTTCTTCAAGGGTCGGGACTTTTAACCCAACATACTCTTTTCTTGCCAACTCCGGATATTTTTCATTAAACCATGAACCGGCATCCAGCTCCTTAATTTCGGCCAGCGTATAATCTTTGACAAATCCTGTTCCGTTTGTCGTGCGATCAAGGGTTTCATCATGCATCGCGATCAGCTCGCCGTCTTTTGTCATTTGCAGATCAATTTCGATATAGTCGCCTTTCATTTTTTCCCCAAGTTCATAAGCTAACAGCGTATGCTCCGGGGCATGTCCTGAGGCGCCACGGTGGGCAACGTTTAAAATTTTGTCCGGCTTATGTGTTGGTTGAACAGGTTCAGCGGCCTCTGCTTGTCCGACAAATCCGGTGCCGATTCCAACCAGCGCGGCTGACATCATCACATTTTGTAAAAGTCCTTTCATTTCCTGCTTCCCCTTTCGTATTTAAAATCATTTTTAGCATAACGGATAGTTTTTAAGTGAATATAAACAAATATTTAAAATGGGATTACATTCTTGTAAATGGAAACATTGATTTATATTTTTCCGGAAATATATCTTTTCGAGGAAATGTTTTATAGAATAAGAGTGAGAATATTCAATTTTCATTGGAATTTTGCAATGAGAAATAAAAGTAGAAGAAATCATCTGACCGGTATAAGGGAGATAACATATGGGGAACAGCATGCAGCCACATATCAGAATTGGCGAAAATTATGGGATTCATTATGCGCTCTTGCCCGGCGACCCGGCCCGTGTTGATGAGGCCGCCAAATTTCTCGATCAAACCGAAGCCGTTGCGAACAACCGCGAATTTAAGACAATTGTCGGTTCTTATAAAGGAGTCCGTATTTTCGTCACTTCGACCGGAATCGGCGGGGCATCTGCAGGAATCGCTGTCGAGGAATTAAGGAAGATTGGGGTCAATGTGATGATTCGCATTGGCAGCTGCGGGGCGAATCAGGCCGAGGTAAAATTGGGAGATTTGGTAATTGCGGGCGGTGCTGTCAGAAATGACGGGGCGTCGGATGCCTATATTGATAGAGCTTATCCGGCGATTCCTGATACCGGCTTGCTGTTTCATGTTATTGACGCAGCAAAAAAATCAGGCTATCGATATCATATCGGGAAAGTCAGGAGCCATGACAGCTTTTATACAGATGAAGAACAGCAAATCGATCACTACTGGTCAGGCAAAGGGATTCTAGCTTCCGACATGGAAACAGCCGCATTGTTTGTTATTGGGGGACTGCGCGGTGTAAAAACCGCATCCATTTTAAATGTTGTCGTAGAAAAAGACGGAAATCTGGAAGGGGGGGTTAATGATTATTTAGACGAACAGAACGAAAGCAAGCTTGGAGAACAGAAAGAAATCATCACTGCATTAGAAGCCATTATCTCTTATCATCATTCTTTGAAAAGTTAAAAGGAGGTTTCATTCATGCAAAAACAAAGTATGTGGTCATTTCGTTTTTCCACTGCAGCCCTTGTGTTAATTCCGACTGCAGTAGGTATCAATTATATTGGGAAATTATTTGCAGGGTTGTTAAAGCTGCCATTATGGCTTGATTCGATTGGTACCGTATTGGCAAGCATGCTGGCAGGCCCGATTATTGGAGCATTGGCTGGTGCTATTAACAATATTATCTATGGTTTGACGCTCGATCCGATTTCGTTCGTGTATGCGATTTCCAGCATCGCAATCGGCTTGGCAGTCGGAATTTTATTTTATAAAGGCTTGATCACGAGTTGGTCTCAGGCTGCTGTCGCCGGGTTGATTGTCGGCCTCGTTGCGACAGTTATATCGACCCCAATTAACGTAGGATTCTGGGGAGGGCAAACTGGAAACGTTTGGGGAGATGCGCTATACGCTGTTATTCTGGCAAAAACAGACTCGATTTGGCTTGCATCCTTCCTTGATGAACTCGTAGTCGATGTGCCGGATAAACTGATGGTCGTCCTGATCAGCTATGGTATTTTCAGGGGGCTGCCGCAAAATGTCGTACACTTATACGATAACAATCATAAATTGGAGACTCTTGACTGACCCAGCTTGCGCTTGTAAAGAAAGATGGTGAAAGTATTTGAAATCGATCAGTTTATATGCAGAAAGAACATCATTCGTGCACGACATTGATCCGATCAGCAAGCTCTATTACATTCTTTTTTCGATAGTGGTTCCAATTATTTTGCCATCGTTCACGATCTCTTTCATTTGTGTTGCACTGAGCATTGCCCTTCTCTTAGCGGCTAAGGTGTTTAGAAAAACGCTGCCTGTATTCGGCTTTGTTTTTCTGATCCTGATTACGGTCGTCATCATCCAGGGATTATTCAGTCCCGACAACGAAACAGCTCTTTTTCAAGCCGGCCCGGTTACGATGTATAAAGAAGGTCTGCTGCATGCGCTGATCATCACTCTGCGCGTGATCAGTATTGTCGGTGCTTTTATGATCCTTGTCCTGACAACGAAGCCAGCGGATCTCGTCGAAGCTCTTGTTCGCAAGGGTATGTCACCGCGGTTCGGGTATGTGCTAAGCTCCGTTTTTCAAATCATTCCGGAAATGATGTCGACAATGGGCACGATTACCGATGCACAAAGGGCAAGGGGAATGGAGACAGAAGGTAAATTGAGCGTCAGGATCAAGGCGTTTTTACCTCTGCTTGGCCCTGTCGTGTTAGGTTCATTGATCAATACGAAGGAACGGGCAATGGCACTGGAAGTGAGAGGGTTTAACTCCCCGACCCCGAAGACATATTTATATGATGAAAAAAATTATGCGTTCAGTAAAGCTATTCAGTGGACACTCTTGTTGCTAATCGCATTTGCCCTCGTCTGGAGGATCGTTGCATGAATAAACTCATCGTCGAAAATCTTAAATACAAATACCCTTTATCGGAGGCATTGGCCCTTGATAATTTGACTTTCAATGTGGCAGAAGGCGAATTCATTGGCATTATTGGCGCGAATTCAGCGGGAAAATCAACGTTATGCCAATCGATAGTCGGCCTCGTTCCCCATTTTTATAAAGGTGCCTACGGCGGAAAAGTCATCGTTGATGGCCTTGAAGTAAAAACTCATTCTATCGCTGAACTTAGCTTAAAGGCAGGCATCGTCTTTCAAAATCCGTTTACCCAGGTGACCGGATCGAAGCTGACCGTTTATGAAGAAATCGCCTTCGGCCTCGAAAATATTGGGCTGCCGCGTATCGAAATGAAGGAGCGGATCGATTATGTTCTCGACCTGTTCAATATTGCCCAATTGAAAGACCGAAATCCTTTCGAATTATCAGGCGGGCAAATGCAAAGGATGGCGATTGCCAGTATCATTGCCATGAAACCGGGTGTGATTGTATTGGACGAACCGACTTCCCAGCTTGACCCGGAAGGATCCGAAGAGGTTTTTCAGGCTATTCAAGACTTGAGCAAACAGGGAGTAACGGTGATCTTGGCTGAACATAAAATGGAGAAAATCGCCCAGTATTGCAACAGAGTGATGCTGTTAAATTGCGGCAAGCTGATCGATTTTGACACCCCGGAAAAGGTTTTTTCCCGAGAAGATTTAGATGACTATGGTGTGACGGCCCCTGTCTATACAAGGGTTTGCAAAGCGTTAAATACTAAAATCGCCGGTACGGATCTTTATCCTGTTACGCTCGATCAGGCATATATGGCACTCGGGGGTAAAAGTCGATGATCAAAGTTAGCAATCTATCATTTTCCTATCAGCAAGGAAGCCCGATTCTCTCTGCAATAAATTTGGATTTTGATACTAGGACGACGGCGATTATTGGTCAAAATGGTGCCGGAAAAACAACCTTCGTCAAATTGTTGAAAGGGCTTTTGAAACCGTATGGCGGGGAAATCTTTATCCAAAATCTTCGCGTCAACGATTCGACTGCGGCAGAGCTGGCGAAAACGATCGGGCTCGTATTCCAGAACCCGAATGAGCAAATATTCAAACGCAATGTATTGGATGAGGCCATGTTCGGCCCGCTGAACATCAAGATGAGTACACATACTGCGCGGCAAAAGGCAATGGAGGCGCTGGAAATGGTCGGGCTTAACGATAAGCTGGACGTGAATCCCCATGATTTGAGCCTGTCGGAAAAGAAGCTGCTTTGCATTGCGGCAGTCGTTGCCATGGATACGGATATCATCATTTTTGATGAGCCAACGATCGCCCAGGACCACGCCGGAAAAGAAAAGATCCGCAACATCATTAAAACATTGAAAGAAAAGCACAAACTCGTCATGACGATCATCCATGACATGGATTTTGTCGCCGGGAATTTCGAAAGAACGATCGTTTTAAATGAAGGAAAGGTCATTCTCGACGGGGATACACGGAGCGTCTTTACTGCAAAAGAGATTTTGCAAAATGCCCATGTAGAAGCCCCGGCAATTACCCAGCTGGGAGAGAAGCTTGGTTATAAGGAGACGTTTTTGAGTGTTGGGGAGTTTATAGAAATGTATAAACATGTAACTGAAAAAAATAGTTTATAGCAGCAGTCTTACGGTTGCGTAAGGCCAATCACCAGACTGTAGTGTGATTTTTAGTTTTTTGAATATATTACTGGCAGTATTATAAAAGATTATTGTATGTTTACTGCTTTATCTCGATTGAATAACAACAAGAATAGCAGAAGATTATCACCTTAAAGGATGACTTCTGCTATTTTTAATAATGTTTTAATAGCTTCTGTTTATCCTTAGTACAAGTGATATGCCTGAGTCAGGAAGCGAATGTGCTCTTAATTGCAAAAAAAGCTATTATTTAAAAAGTTATGTTTGGCAAACTTAAAGTAAATAGAAGAGGGTGGGATTAAATGAACTACATAGCTCACATCCGTGAAAGTGACAATCAGATACAAACCGTTGAACAGCATTTATTAGAAGTAAAAGATTTAGCAGAATCCTATGGAGAAAAGCTAGGCGTAAAACATTTAACAGGTCTTGCTGGTATGCTCCATGATTTAGGCAAATATACCACTGAATTTAGAGAATACTTATTGGAAGCAGTAAGTAATCCTGATTCTCCACCTAAAAGAGGAAGTGTCGATCATTCCACTGCAGGCGGGAAACTTTTGTATGAACTTTATCATGAAAAAAATATCATTCAATTTAAAGCGGTAGTAGCTGAAATTGTCGGAAATGCTATTATATCTCACCACTCTTATCTCCAAGATTTTTTTAATCCAGAATTAGAATCAAATTATTTAAAAAGAGTTCGTGATAAAGAGCTAACTGAATTTGAAAAGACTAAGGAACATTTTTTTAAACATGTTATAAATGAGAATGATTTTTTTGAATATGTTGATCGGGCTGCAGTTGAGCTGGAAAACTTTTTATTGAAAGACGCTTCGGGAAGCAACGAGAAAAAATTAATGTTTCTCACTAAATTTATCTTTAGTGCTCTAATTGATGCCGATCGGACAAATACTAGACTGTTTGAGGAAAATAAGACTAACGAATCCAAAGCTAATCATGAAGGACTATTTGTCACTTACTACGAAAGATTATTAAATAAGATCCAATTATTTCATAAACAGCCCGACGCAAATTCCCCAATTAATCTTTTAAGAAGAGAAATGTCAGATCAATGTGATCGTTTTGCTGAAAAGCGATCGGGAATATATACATTATCAATCCCGACCGGAGGCGGTAAAACATTAGCAAGTTTAAGATATGCACTAAAACACGCCAAGCTTTATAACAAAAAACGAATCATCTATGTCGTTCCCTTTACCACGATCATTGAGCAAAATGCAGAAGAAGTCAGGAACATTTTACAGGATGACGCGAATATATTAGAGCATCATTCAAATGTGATAGAAGATGCAAATGATGACGACGAGAATCGAGATGGCATGATGAGTGTGCAGCAAAAATTAAAGCTGGCCAAAGATAATTGGGATTCCTCAATTATTTTTACTACAATGGTCCAGTTTTTGAATGTTTTCTACGCCAAGGGAAGCAGGAATATTAGGAGGCTTCATAATTTAAGTGAGTCAGTTATTATATTTGACGAGGTGCAAAAGGTCCCGGTTTCTTGTGTATCATTATTTAATGACGCATTGAACTTCTTAAAGGAATATGGGCAAACAAGCATTGTCCTTTGTACCGCAACACAGCCTGCATTGGACTTTGTAGAACATAAGCTGGCAATCGATAAGGATGCAGAAATAATTAATAAACTTGATCAAGTTATTCATGCATTTAAGCGAGTTGAAATAGTCGATCTAGCAACGGATCAAACATTCAACAGTGAAAAGCTGACTGAATTCATTGAGGCAAAAATAGAAGAGGTACAGAGCATATTAGTCATTTTGAATACAAAATCGGTTGTGAAAGATTTATATACGCGATTGAAAAATAAAGAATCTGATATCCCGGTTTATCATTTAAGCACATCGATGTGTGCTGCACATAGAAAAGAAATCTTAGATGAAGTAAGATGGCAGCTAAAACAGGGCAATAAAATTGTTTGTGTGAGTACCCAACTCATTGAAGCAGGCGTAGATGTCAGCTTTGAATGTGTCATTCGTTCGCTAGCAGGACTTGACTCTATTGCACAAGCCGCAGGACGCTGCAATCGTCATGGGGAAATGGGAATCCAGAATGTTTATGTCATTGATCATGAGGGAGAAAACTTGAGCCGATTAAAAGAAATCAAAGTCGGAAAACAAGTTTCAAAAAGAATCTTTATTGATATGAAGCGTGATGAGCGGAATCATGGTGGACATATTCTATCAAGACAAGCAATGGAGAGATATTTTAAAGAGTACTATGACGAATTTGAATCTGACTTAAATTACTTTATCAGAAAGCTAAAGAAGGACATGACAGATTTGTTGACTGCCCCTAGAAATGAGAATAGCTATCGCCAGGCTTATTATTATAATAACGAAAAAAAAGACATCCCATTATTTATTGTAAATAGTTATCAAACGGCGGCGGAGCAATTCCGTGTCATTGATGATCTCTCAACCTCGGTCATTGTTCCATATGAAGAAGGCGAAGATATTATCGCTGAATTAAATAGTAATAGATCGATTGAGGATCTCTCCCGTTTATTAAGGAAAGCTCAGCAATATACTGTTAATCTATTTAACTATGAAAAAGAACAATTGGCTAAAAATGACGGGCTTGTGTACTATCTAGACGGAAAAATTATAGCCTTGAAAGAAGGGGCATATAATGATGAATATGGTTTAGATGTTAATAATGAGAGCGGTTTTAAGTCAACAATATTTTAAAAAACCTATCTTCATTTCAGATAGGTTTTTTAATCATATAATATATATTTCAATCCGCGCTATTGATAGCGACGCTTTATTATATCATATTCAAAAAAAGTTCATAAATTTCATATAATATATTATTAAACTCTATTGATTTTGTAGGAAGAAAAAGGTATTATAAAATTGTTGGAAAAATCAAAAAAAGGAGGTGAAATGAAATGAGAAATTCTATTGAATTTGAAGTGTTTGGTGATTATGCCCTATTTACGGATCCTTTGATGAAGATGGGCGGGGAAAAGCTGTCATATCAGGTGCCTACATATCAGGCGCTTAAGGGAATTGTTGAATCAATCTACTGGAAGCCCACGCTGTTAATGGTAGTAGATGAAGTTCGTATTATGAATCCAATCAAAATGGAATCAAAAGGCATCCGGCCGATTGAATATGGAGGCGGGAATACACTTGCCAATTACACATATCTGAAAGATGTCCGTTATCAGGTCAAAGCTCATTTTATCTTTAATCCTCACCGGCCAGATATGGCTTTTGATCGTGACGAACACAAACATCACAATATATTGAAGCGCTCCCTCAACGCTGGGGGCCGCAGAGATATTTTTTTAGGCACAAGGGAATGCCAGGGTTATGTGGAGCCATGTGTATTTGGTGAAGGCGATGGGTTCTATGATAATTATGGCAATATTCATTTAGGAACCATGGTTCATGGAATTAATTATCCTGATGAAACGGGCAGAAACGAAATGGAAGTGCGTCTATGGAATCCGGTGATGCAGAATGGGGTTATTCAATTTCTAAGACCGGATGAGTGCAAGCAAGTTCGCAAGATTACAGATATGGAACCGAAATACTTCGATCCTTCAAACGTGGAATCCGCAGATGAACTATTAAGACAATTTCAAGAGGGGGGTGATTAAATGAGCTGGTTATTGAATTTGTATGAGACGTATCAATCCAATTTGGACCGGGTTGGTGAGATTGGAAAGAAATATAATGGCCAAGAATATACACTGCTGCCAATCTCTCATACCACTCAAAATGCTCACATAGAAGTGTCAATTACAGAAGATGGTGAATTCCACTCAGCTGCTGTCATTGATAAAAGTGATGCAAGTACGTTAATTCCATGTACAGAAGATTCAGCTAACCGGGCTGGATCAAAAATAGCACCTTATCCCCTTCACGATAAACTAAGCTATGTGGCAGGAGATTTTGTGGCCTATGGCGGAAGCATAAAAAAAGAAGAGCCCTTCTCATATTACATAAAACAATTAGAAAAATGGGCCAAATCACCATTTAGCAATGCGAAGGTAAAAAGTATTTATAACTATTTGAGCAAGAAAAGATTAATAAAGGATTTAGTAGAGTCAGGAATTTTGCATGTAGATGCTGATGGGCAATTAATTGGCACCTGGGATAAAAAGGCTGAAGCCTTCTTGGGTGAAAAGCCTCCAATATTTTCGGCTGTTACAGGTGGCCAAGAAAGCGCTTTTATAAGGTTTAATGTATATTCTCCGAATCAAATTTTAACAAAAGTCTGGAAGGATCCTGATATGTATGAATCCTTCATCCGCTTTTACAAAGGTTTTTTAAGTGGTGATGATTATTGCTACGTAACAGGAGAACTGAAGCCAGCTACTGACAAGCACGCAAACAAAATAAGAAATGCAGCGGACAAAGCGAAATTGATCTCGGCAAACGATACGAGCGGCTTTACATTCAGAGGGAGATTTAACAAGGCGAATGAAGTTGCCAGCATAAGCTATGAGGTGTCTCAAAAAGCCCATAATGCGCTGAAGTGGCTCATTAACCGTCAGGGGAAAACTATTGATCAGCGAGTGTTCCTTGTCTGGGGGAATGATGTACTTGATATTCCTGATCCAGCAGAAGATAGTTTATCAATCTTTGGAATGAGTTTAACCCCATCAGAAAAGAAAGAAATAAAGTCTTACACACATGAAGAATTTGCAAATGAAGTATTAAAGGCGATTGATGGCTATAGAAATAATTTATCATCAAATGCCAACGTAAATATTCTCATTCTTGATTCGGCCACGACAGGCAGATTGGCCGTCCTGTACTATCGCAATCTGGATAAAGAAATGTATCTCAACAGGCTGCAAAACTGGCATACGACTTGTGCCTGGGTACATCGCTACCGAAAAAATGAAGCAAATGAGTTTGTACAATTTTACGGAGCTCCGGCTACAAAGGATATCGCGTTTGCTGCATATGGGCCCAAGGCGAATGAGAAAGTCGTCAAAGGTTTAATGGAGCGCATGCTGCCATGTATCATCGATGAGAAAAAAATTCCTTTCGACATTGTCAAAAGTGCGTTTCACCGAGCTTCAAACCCTGTTTCCATGGAAAAGTGGGAGTGGGAAAAAACACTCAGCATTACATGTGCATTAATCAATAAACAGGAGGGATACGATGTGGCATTAGATACAGAAAATAATGACCGTGATTATTTATTCGGACGCTTACTGGCAATTGCTGATGTTTTGGAAAGACGTGCCCTGGGTGCTGACGAATCACGGTCCAGTAACGCAATTAGGTATATGAATTCTTTTTCCAAACATCCTGCAAGAGCTTGGAAAACCATTCAAGAGAGTCTGCAGCCATATCAAGCACGACTAGGAACAAAAGGATTATATTTATCGAAATTAATAGATGAAGTGGCGTCAAAAATTGATTTTACGGATTTTAATAACAAACCATTATCCGGAAAATATTTATTGGGTTTTTATAGCCAACGGCATGAACTATATCAAAAAAAAGAAAGCAATGATGCGAAAGAGGCAGCATCCAATTAAGGAGGAGAAATGAAGATGACAATATTAGATCATAAAATTGATTTTGCTGTTGTATTATCCGTAACGAAGGCCAATCCTAATGGGGATCCACTGAATGGAAATCGCCCGAGACAAAATTATGATGGGCATGGAGAAATTTCAGACGTTGCGATTAAACGAAAAATTAGAAATCGTCTTCAGGATATGGATGAATCTATTTTTGTTCAGTCCAACGATAGAAAAGCAGATGATTTTAAAAGTTTAAGAGAGCGTGCAGAGGCTAATCCAGAACTGGAAAAAATATTAAAATCAAAAAATAGTTCTAGTGATGAATTCGCAACAATTGCATGCAGACAATGGATCGATGTCCGTAGCTTTGGCCAAGTTTTTGCATTCAAAGGTACTGGTGCAGGAGCAGGTGTATCAGTCGGTGTAAGAGGACCAGTTTCGATTCATACGGCTACGAGTGTCGACCCCATCGATATTACAAGCATGCAAATTACGAAAAGCGTTAACTCTGAACCAGGGAAGGAGAAAGGTTCGGATACAATGGGGATGAAGCATCGTGTCGATTTTGGCGTTTATGTTTTCTATGGAAGCATTAACACACAACTTGCAGAAAAGACTGGTTTCACACAAGAGGATGCAGCTAAAATTAAAAATGCGCTTGTCACTTTGTTTGAAAATGATTCATCATCAGCTCGTCCTGATGGAAGCATGGAAGTTCATAAAGTTTGCTGGTGGGAGCACAATTCAAAGCTTGGGCAATATTCGTCTGCTAAGGTACATCGTTTACTGGAAATTAAGCGAGAAGTTGAAGAGCCAAAAACAATCGACGATTATACCATCACGGTCAATGAATTAGATGGTTTGAGGGTTGAAGTCATTAATGGACTATAGTGACGAAGACAGCTATCTCATGTTATCGGGCATTCAGCATTTTCAATTTTGTAAACGCCAATGGGCTCTTATTCACATTGAACAACAGTGGGAAGAAAACGTTAAGACGGTGGAAGGTCAGCATCTCCATCGAAAAACTGATAAGCCATTTGTTAGAGAGAAACGTGGAAATAAACTCATTGTGCGGGCGATGCCTGTTAAGTCAAATGAGCTTAAGATTACAGGTATTTGTGATGTAGTAGAGTTCATTAGAGATGACACTGGTGTGAAAATAGTTGATGCTGAAGGGGAATACGTTGCATACCCAGTTGAATATAAACGAGGAAAACCAAAAATCGACGATTCGGATATTTTACAATTAACAGCACAAGCTATGTGTTTAGAGGAAATGTTACTTTGTGAAATAAACATAGGTTACATGTTTTATAATGAAACAAAACACCGAATCGAAGTACCTCTAACTACAGAGTATAAAAATAAAGTTAGGGCCCTTGTCGAAGAAATGCACGATTATTATGAACGAAAGCATACACCTAAAGTGAAAACAGGACCTTTTTGCAAAAATTGCTCCCTTCAAAATATTTGTTTACCAAAATTAATGAATAAACGCTCAGTAAAAAGTTATATTGAAGGGAAGTTAAAGGAATGAGAAAACTTCTTAATACACTATTTATAACTCAACCAGACGTTTATTTATCGTTAGACGGAGATAATATTGTCCTGCTCAAGGAACAGGAGAAGTTGGGCAGGTTGCCGCTTCATAATTTAGAATCAATCGTCTCTTTTGGCTATACTGGGGCAAGCCCTGCACTTATGGGGTATTGTGCAGATAGAAGTATTTCATTAGTATTTTTAACGATGAACGGACGATTTCTTGCGCGAGTTATTGGTAAAAGTAAGGGGAACGTCATTCTAAGGAAGAAACAATATCGTGTGTCAGAAGATGAAGGCCTGTCAGCGGAAATTGCCCGTAACTTTATTGTTGGAAAAATTTATAATAATAAATGGATCATCGAAAGAATGACAAGGGATTACCCGATGCGAATAGATGTCGCGCAATTTAAAGAAGTTTCGAAATATTTATCTTCCATTATTCTTGAGGTAAGGGTATGTGAAGATTTAGAAAGACTAAGAGGATTAGAGGGACAAGCTGCTATTAGTTACAATAAATTATTTAATCAAATGATATTGCAGCAAAGTGAGGATTTTTATTTTCATTCCCGATCTCGAAGACCGCCATTGGATAATGTGAATGCTATGCTATCATTCGCTTATACTTTATTAGCAAATGATACGGCATCTGCTTTAGAGGGTGTTGGACTGGATGCATATGTCGGTTTTTTACATCGGGATCGGCCAGGGAGAGTATCCTTAGCATTAGACGTCATGGAAGAGCTGCGAGGTGTATATGCTGATAGGTTTGTCCTTTCATTAATCAACAAGAAAGTTCTGAACAAAGAGGATTTTCTAAAAAAAGAAAATGGAGCAGTTATTATGACAGATGACGCTCGAAAGAAATTTTTAGCAGCGTGGCAAAATAAAAAGCAAGAAAAGATAACACATCCATACCTTGGAGAAAAAATACCCTGGGGATTAGTACCGCATGCACAAGCTTTGTTATTGGCCCGTTACTTACGTAATGACTTAGATGAGTACCCACCATTTTTATGGAAGTAGGTGTCACATTTGTTAGTATTAATTACGTATGATGTTAGCACGGTTAGTAGTGCAGGACAAAAAAGGCTGCGGAAAGTCTCAAAAATTTGTCAAAATTATGGTCAACGAGTCCAAAATTCAGTATTTGAATGTATAGTAGATGCAACTCAATTTGCCACGTTAAAAATAGAACTGGCTACTATTATTGATGAAGATCAGGATAGTCTAAGATTCTATCAGTTAGGAAATAATTATAAAACCAAGGTAGAACATATTGGTGTGAAAGAATCAGTCGATTTGGAAGACCCTTTAATTTTTTAGTGCGAATGTATAGCTCACATTAATTTCCGGATACATTCGCACCTAAATTTTTGTCTTTTATTACGGAAATTTGTTTTTTTATTATTAAGTTCTTTATTTAATAAAGAAAATAGTGTGTTTTTGATCAAAAATCACGTCTTTCTAAGTCGTTTTGATCGAAAATCGCTGTCGCATCCTACATGGATGCGTGGATTGAAATATCGGTATTGCGAACAACAAACCGACAGAAACCGTCGCATCCTACATGGATGCGTGGATTGAAATATCAAACTAACATTGGCAGAAATCAATCGTCTGGGTCGCATCCTACATGGATGCGTGGATTGAAATGTAAAATACCCGCCGTTAAGCCATTTTCACATAATGTCGCATCCTACATGGATGCGTGGATTGAAATAACCCATACGGGACCGTGAGAAGATCGCGGCAATGTCGCATCCTACATGGATGCGTGGATTGAAATTGTAGGCAATAAATCAAATGAAGTCGCGTTGTGTCGTCGCATCCTACATGGATGCGTGGATTGAAATCTTCATCATCTTCCATCGGGCCAAACATGCCGATGTCGCATCCTACATGGATGCGTGGATTGAAATTTTAAATACATTGTTAGATTGTTTGAATCATGAAGTCGCATCCTACATGGATGCGTGGATTGAAATTCGTCGCTATACTCTGCAAACATATTTTCTACAGTCGCATCCTACATGGATGCGTGGATTGAAATCCTACATTGATATGGTTGACCACAACTGATCTGCGGTCGCATCCTACATGGATGCGTGGATTGAAATGAATTGTTGATGCTGTTACGCCATCACTCGGTTCGTCGCATCCTACATGGATGCGTGGATTGAAATAAGCTGTTTACGGTCTGAAACGGTTTTGTCGTAGTCGCATCCTACATGGATGCGTGGATTGAAATACCAAAGCTGCCAAGAATCTTATTGAGAGACACAGTCGCATCCTACATGGATGCGTGGATTGAAATAGGACCCGACGACAGAAGCTTTTGAGGACAGCGAAGTCGCATCCTACATGGATGCGTGGATTGAAATGGTATACGACCGGCTACCAATTTCAACTATTTCATTGTCGCATCCTACATGGATGCGTGGATTGAAATCTCAGGAGTCAAACCTTCAAACCAATCTTTCAACGTCGCATCCTACATGGATGCGTGGATTGAAATACCTCACTCAAGAGAATCAGCGTCAGCAGATTGGGTCGCATCCTACATGGATGCGTGGATTGAAATAATTCTTTGACTTCATCGATCGGCGTATTTGGGGTCGCATCCTACATGGATGCGTGGATTGAAATATGAAGGGGGGTAAATCCATGGCGGTACCAACAGGTCGCATCCTACATGGATGCGTGGATTGAAATAAAAATACACCGAAGACTTTACTGGAAATCGCTGGTCGCATCCTACATGGATGCGTGGATTGAAATGGTCAGAAAGCAACGATGAATTTGTTGAAATAAGTCGCATCCTACATGGATGCGTGGATTGAAATTTTTATCCATGCGATAACAATCCGTCCCCATTTGGTCGCATCCTACATGGATGCGTGGATTGAAATGCTTAATATCTTTTCACACTCTAACGCCAGTACCTTGTCGCATCCTACATGGATGCGTGGATTGAAATGATAAACCATTCATAAACGTGTTCATGCTGCACAGTCGCATCCTACATGGATGCGTGGATTGAAATACTGTGCCTCGGAACCCACGTACAAAGTCACGTGTCGCATCCTACATGGATGCGTGGATTGAAATACCAAAGCTGCCAAGAATCTTATTGAGAGACACAGTCGCATCCTACATGGATGCGTGGATTGAAATGTTTTGATTGAAGTATATGAATAAGCTGGCCACTAGTCGCATCCTACATGGATGCGTGGATTGAAATACCAAGACCCCTCCCTAGTGATATAATTGATTTAGGTCGCATCCTACATGGATGCGTGGATTGAAATTTTTAAGAGGAACTCAACAAAGCCGTAATAACGGTCGCATCCTACATGGATGCGTGGATTGAAATTTGAGACTCGAAAGTTTCAAACGGCTGAAATCGCGTCGCATCCTACATGGATGCGTGGATTGAAATAACATACTGTGGATTGGCAGTAATATAGGTTCCGGTCGCATCCTACATGGATGCGTGGATTGAAATATTGTGTGGATTATCAAAGACAACTAGATAAGCATGTCGCATCCTACATGGATGCGTGGATTGAAATTTGGAAGATTAAAAACTCTGGCCAATCCATTTACAGTCGCATCCTACATGGATGCGTGGATTGAAATTCATAATCAGCAAGACCTTTTTCTGTCATCTCTGGTCGCATCCTACATGGATGCGTGGATTGAAATGGTGCAATGGATTTTGGAATAACAGCTATTGCCGTGTCGCATCCTACATGGATGCGTGGATTGAAATCGGTTTCCCTCCGAAATCATCCACCCACATATAAAGTCGCATCCTACATGGATGCGTGGATTGAAATTCTAATATCATTGGCACTCATCCAACCGTTTTGCGTCGCATCCTACATGGATGCGTGGATTGAAATTCGAGTTGAAAAAAATATACTCGGCCCCGAACCGGGTCGCATCCTACATGGATGCGTGGATTGAAATGTTATCTTATGAACTTATACCCGGAAAACACCAATGTCGCATCCTACATGGATGCGTGGATTGAAATGGATAATCGGATAATCGCTTTCGTCCTTTTAGCGGTCGCATCCTACATGGATGCGTGGATTGAAATAAACTTACAAAGCGGCCGTTACTGCCGATAATCATGTCGCATCCTACATGGATGCGTGGATTGAAATTCATATTGATTATTGTTGCCGCTAAATAATTGATAGTCGCATCCTACATGGATGCGTGGATTGAAATGTTATACGCTACCATCTAATCACCCCTTACGCGAGGTCGCATCCTACATGGATGCGTGGATTGAAATATGAAAACCATCCAGTGTGTTTTGCTTCTCCGATGTCGCATCCTACATGGATGCGTGGATTGAAATAACTGTAGAGGATATTTTTTTACCATAGTTGTTAGTCGCATCCTACATGGATGCGTGGATTGAAATTTTTATGCCCAAAACTTTTAACCCATCTGTTTTGTCGCATCCTACATGGATGCGTGGATTGAAATATTCGGAAGGCAGGGATACATCATGGAAAACCAAGTCGCATCCTACATGGATGCGTGGATTGAAATATCTTCGTCATAAAGTTGCATACCTGACAGTGAGTCGCATCCTACATGGATGCGTGGATTGAAATTCTAATTTTTCTATCGCAGTCCTGACCACTTTCACGTCGCATCCTACATGGATGCGTGGATTGAAATTTGTAAAGATTCAAATTCCTCACGTTCAACCCACGTCGCATCCTACATGGATGCGTGGATTGAACTAATTTTCGAATGTCAGAGGTCGCAGGATGCCTAGGTCGCATCCTACATGGATGCGTGGATTGAAATATAAAGGACAAGATTGGAGTTGCAGGGCAGGAGAGTCGCATCCTACATGGATGCGTGGATTGAAATGAATCAAGTGTTGCAACACCAGCATGAACAGCGTGTCGCATCCTACATGGATGCGTGGATTGAAATAATTTGACGTTCACCTTTAATGTGCTGAACTAGTCGTCGCATCCTACATGGATGCGTGGATTGAAATACTCAAACTGGTACCCTCCCTTCCTCCTTACTTGTCGCATCCTACATGGATGCGTGGATTGAAATGAAATCAAATTGGATTAAGGGTTGCTAACCGCCATGTCGCATCCTACATGGATGCGTGGATTGAAATTGCAATGATTGCCCAACCGTTACTAGTTGCTGATAGTCGCATCCTACATGGATGCGTGGATTGAAATTCGACGCTGGTACAGATAAGTTAAACGAAAATAGTCGCATCCTACATGGATGCGTGGATTGAAATAATGGGTCTGCGGTGTTTCTGATCCCCAGTTTGTGTCGCATCCTACATGGATGCGTGGATTGAAATAGGGGCTCACACATATTATGTGCGAATGTAACTACGTCGCATCCTACATGGATGCGTGGATTGAAATCTGATGCGCCTTTCGAGCTCCCTTTGCTTTTGAGGTCGCATCCTACATGGATGCGTGGATTGAAATAGAATAGCGCATCTGGAACTTATCCGTACACCACGTCGCATCCTACATGGATGCGTGGATTGAAATATACAGATGCCTGTGATTGCCCAACCTGCGGACGTCGCATCCTACATGGATGCGTGGATTGAAATTCAAATCTCCTATGCTGATACCAATACAACAACGTCGCATCCTACATGGATGCGTGGATTGAAATAGTAAAAGTGTTGCAAGTCATTTGAACTCCATGATGTCGCATCCTACATGGATGCGTGGATTGAAATGGATATCTGAAATTCAACGGAATATGCCGGACATGGTCGCATCCTACATGGATGCGTGGATTGAAATTATCGAAGATTTGAATGTCATAGCGGAAAAATTAGTCGCATCCTACATGGATGCGTGGATTGAAATAACGATACTATCTGTAGTCATGTTTCCTTTCGGCGTCGCATCCTACATGGATGCGTGGATTGAAATCTCGATATAGACCTTGAAAGCCAAGACGGAGCTGGTCGCATCCTACATGGATGCGTGGATTGAAATACGTCTTTGTCGCTGACCTCGTAAATCTCTAACCGTCGCATCCTACATGGATGCGTGGATTGAAATCTTTTCTTTTGATATTTTTGGATTAAATCATCCATGTCGCATCCTACATGGATGCGTGGATTGAAATAGTTTTACCACTTTCAATCTTTTTAAACATTGTTGTCGCATCCTACATGGATGCGTGGATTGAAATATATAATAAACATTATACGAAATTGTTAATTATGTCGCATCCTACATGGATGCGTGGATTGAAATAACCTGAATTCGCTTGCGTTGTTACAAGAAAAATCGTCGCATCCTACATGGATGCGTGGATTGAAATAGGCCAAAGGGTGTCTCTCGATGGGTTAAAGAGAGTCGCATCCTACATGGATGCGTGGATTGAAATATGTTTGATCAATTCATAAACTTTTATCCCGTCTCGTCGCATCCTACATGGATGCGTGGATTGAAATAACACGATAATCCGAATAGCCATAAAAAGGAGTGGTCGCATCCTACATGGATGCGTGGATTGAAATTGTTTTGGTTTATCTTTCATTCTTAGGTATTATCGTCGCATCCTACATGGATGCGTGGATTGAAATATCACCACGATGCCAAATCTTCGTCAATATCCAAGTCGCATCCTACATGGATGCGTGGATTGAAATCTATCATATGACTATATTCAATGCAATCAACGATTGTCGCATCCTACATGGATGCGTGGATTGAAATAACTGTTTTATTTCCATATGCTTTGCCGTGATAGGGTCGCATCCTACATGGATGCGTGGATTGAAATTTTGAACGGGTCTTCAGCTTTATCGACTGCCGACGTCGCATCCTACATGGATGCGTGGATTGAAATTGCTTCGCTATGGTTGCCAACGCCCTGTGACGCTTGTCGCATCCTACATGGATGCGTGGATTGAAATAAAATCAAAGGAGAACTTAAAAATGACACAACAAGTCGCATCCTACATGGATGCGTGGATTGAAATATCGCCCCATGAAACCAATCGGGGTTTGCAGGAAGTCGCATCCTACATGGATGCGTGGATTGAAATCTGACTGTACCGCAGGATAGTGAAATGGTCGCCCACGTCGCATCCTACATGGATGCGTGGATTGAAATAAACTGGTATTGAATGGAGAGAATTAAGCGTTGGTCGCATCCTACATGGATGCGTGGATTGAAATTCCGATACCATCAAAAAACATTCTTTTTCCGCAGTCGCATCCTACATGGATGCGTGGATTGAAATCGCAATCTGTGGGCGATTTACACGCATTACTAGCAGTCGCATCCTACATGGATGCGTGGATTGAAATCGTTTACAGCATATGATCCAATGGCGAAGTTTAGTCGCATCCTACATGGATGCGTGGATTGAAATATATCATTGTGATTTTGACCGTATATCGAATGAAAGTCGCATCCTACATGGATGCGTGGATTGAAATACGGGATTGAACGAAAATGATTGTCAAAAGTGGTGTCGCATCCTACATGGATGCGTGGATTGAAATAAGCTTCCGATATGAATAACATGCAACCCGGCAACGTCGCATCCTACATGGATGCGTGGATTGAAATTTTACGATGAAAACACAGAAAACGAAACAAACATGTCGCATCCTACATGGATGCGTGGATTGAAATCCAAGCGTCTACAAGTTCTACGCCGTCAAAAACGTCGCATCCTACATGGATGCGTGGATTGAAATCCGTATTTGTGAACTTTTATAATAATTATAAACTGTCGCATCCTACATGGATGCGTGGATTGAAATAGCAGGAGCAGGCTGGTTTTCGCCCTTGTATGTGACGTCGCATCCTACATGGATGCGTGGATTGAAATACAAGGGGTGGAAACAAGGATGGATATACCTAAAGTCGCATCCTACATGGATGCGTGGATTGAAATTATAAAATGTAATTTGCCGTTTATTTCCAATGATGTCGCATCCTACATGGATGCGTGGATTGAAATAAGTCGTCCGAATAATAACCGCCTGCCGCTTCATAGTCGCATCCTACATGGATGCGTGGATTGAAATAAAAAAGGGCGCCCCCCTGTATGCGTTTAGGATATGTCGCATCCTACATGGATGCGTGGATTGAAATATAGAAGTGCAAAAAAACATCTACTCCGAAAAGGTCGCATCCTACATGGATGCGTGGATTGAAATTAGGTTGTTGTCTACATCGGATATATTGCGATCATGTCGCATCAATGCTCATATGATATGGATAAGTCATTTTGACAGGACAATATATCCACGAAAAAGCCTCACCCAACAAAATCAGGTGAGGCCTTTTTCCTTTATTCTTTTCCAATCATCCACTTCTCTAAATCACAAACAACTTTGCCATCTGAATAAAAGCTGATGCTTTTATCCGTTACATCCGGAAAATATCTCGCTGTAAATAATTCTTCTCCATCATTCACAAAAATTTCAATAGAAGATGTATCGACAAATATCTGTAACTTGCCAAGCATACCTAAATGACAGGCCCTTTTTTCGATCGTCCCGTCTTTAAAGTTTTTTCTTTCCAAAATTAATTGTTGCAAACCTGCATGATAAACAATGGCTGCGTTATTTCGCAATTTGATTTTAAATGTTTCTGCTTCAAACTTTTTAAAGTTCAGGATCAGTTCCACTGACCTTCCGCCAACTTCTTCAAAAACAACATCCCCGGATATTGCCGCATCTGAAAGGCGGACCCCTTGTTTCCGAAGCAGCTGCAATTCTTCAACTGGCTGTTGGATGAGCTTATTATTTTTTAATTTCAATTCCCGCGGCAATGTCAAGGCGTGAATCCACTGGTGCGCAACGGTCGGCTGAAAAGGTTCATTTTCATCGGTCATCCCCATCCAGCCGTACATAATCCTTCTTCCTTTTGCATCAAGCATTGTCTGCGGCGCATAAAAATCAAAGCCGCGATCGAGCTCAGTAAAAGTACCATGCTGGAAAGCTGGTGCAGCATAGTCCAGGCTGCCAATAAAATAACCGGACTGAAAAAGATTGTTGTATAAGTTTCCTTCCGGCTCAAGTCCTTGCGGAGAGACAAGGAGGACATCTTTCCCGTCTAACTCAAACAAATCAGGACATTCCCACATATAGCCGAATTCACTTATTCCATTCATGCCAGACCCGGCAATGATGCCAAGATGCTTCCATTCATTAAGGTCGTTGGAAGAGAATAACACAGCCGCACCTTGTTCTGAAAGAGTCTGGGCACCGAGAATCATGTACCACATATCATCTTTTTTCCAAACCTTTGGATCGCGGAAGTGTGCTGTGTACCCTTGCGGAAGCTCGATTACAGGGCCTTTTTTATCAAAATGGATACCATCGCGTGAAATGGCCATACATTGGTAAGTTTGCCGCTGATCGTTTTCGTCTTTCACATTTCCTGTGTAAAATAAGATAAGTTTGTTATCATGCTTAATCGCACTTCCGGAATAGCAACCGTTTTTCTCATACCACTCACTGGGGGCAAGAGCAATTGGTTCTTCTCGCCAATGCACTAAATCCTCTGAAGTGTAGTGACCCCAAAACTTGGCGCCGTGGCCGACATCAAATGGATTCCATTGATAAAAAACGTGATAAACGCCCTTATATTGGATAAGCCCATTTGGATCATTCAAAAGGCCTACAGGCGGCATGAGATGGTACGTTAACCGGTGAGGGTCACTATTAACTGTATTCTTAAATGTCTCTATCTCTTTATATGCTTTTTCCATTAGTTGTTTTTCATGATCAGTCATATTGAACCTCCTTACGAATCAAAGACAGGCATGATTGGTTAGCCTGTCTTTGATTTTTTATTATCCTTTTTGCTCGATTTCTTCCTTCATTTTATCACTGTATCCGAACATCCATGTCAGTACAAATGCGAGGCCGATGGCGATTAAGTTGACTAAAATGTAAAGCAGAATTTGCCCGTTTAAGTACAATAATGTACCAGGAATTACGGTAATCGCCATGCCTGTTGCTTTAAGGCCGAGAAGGGAGGAAACAAGCCCGCCGGCAGCTCCGCCGATTAAGCCCATGATAAACGGTTTGCCATAGCGCAGATTCACACCGAAAATGGCTGGTTCGGTAATTCCAAGGAAAGCTGATAAGGAAGACGGCAGGGCCAGAGCCTTTAATTTAGCTGATTTTGTTTTTAAACCAACCGCCAAGGCCGCTCCGCCCTGTGCAGCAACCGAACAAGTAATAATGGCATTGTAAGGATTGTTCCCGAACTCTTCAAGCAGCTGAATTTCAAGCAAGTTAAAAATGTGATGGACACCGGTCACAACGATGAGCTGGTTTAAGCCTCCAATCAGCAACCCGCTAATTCCGAGCGGCCAGGAGAGAACGGCAACGGTAGCATCCAAAATAACGTTTTCAAGGCTGTGGAAAATTGGACCGATAATAAATAAAGCCAATGTTATCATGACGAGCAACGTCAAAAACGGTGTGACAATCAAATCAAAAGCTTCAGGGACCCGTTTGCGGATTTGCCTTTCGAGCTTTGCGCCGATAATCCCAGCGATAAAGGCAGGAAGGACGGAGCCCTGGTAACCGACTACCGGAATAAATCCTAAAAATTCAAGCGGCTTCACTTCACCGCCAGCTACACCCCATGCATTTGGCAATGCCGGACTGACAAGCATCAAACCTAAAATAAGTCCAATTGTCGGTGTTCCGCCAAATACTCTGAACGTCGACCATGCGACAAGAGCAGGCAGGAAAATAAATGCTGTATCCGTTAATATTTGCGTAAACAGAATAAAATTCTCTGAAATATCATCAGGTGTCATTCCGAATAAAGCCAGTATTTCTTCCTGAAGAACAAGGCCGCGCAGTCCCATGAATAAACCGGTTGCGACAAGGGCAGGAATGATCGGCACGAACACATCGCCGAAGGAACGGATTGCCCGCTGAAGAAAGGTTCCGCTTTTCGCAGCTTCTTTAGCCTGTTCAGCTTTAGACGACCCTTCCAAACCAAGGCTTGTTACCTCTTCATAGATGCGGTTAACGGTTCCAGTCCCAAAAATAACCTGGTACTGGCCTGAGTTAAAGAAAGCACCTTTAACCTTGTCAATGTTTTCTACCTTTGACTGGTCAATCTTTTCTTTGTCATTGACCATGAGCCGCAAACGGGTGGCACAGTGGGCAACCGAGACAATATTTTCTTCTCCGCCGATAGCTTGAATAAGCTCCTCAGCGATTTTACGGTTTTCCGACATTTTGTTCACCTCAATTGAGAATTTTGTGGAATCGATTACACATCCGGGTAAAAAATATGTAATCGACTGCATCCTGCATACTATGGAACCGATTACATACCCTATTATATACTGTTTCTTTTAATAATTCGATAGTTTAATACAATATTTTGTTTATTTTTTTCCTGGGGCTCGTTTATTTTCTTTAAAATCTGCCGGGCCGCTTCTTCGCCGGCTTTTTCATAGTTAAAATCCATGGTGGTTAATGAAGGCGAAACGTATTTGGACATCTCGGAGGCACCCATTCCGGCTACTGCCATATCTTCCGGGATTCGGTAGCCCGACTCCTTCAAGTATTGCATCGCACCGATAGCCAATCTATCTGTAACTGCCAGCACGGCATTTGGCAGTTCCGTTGTTTTTTCTAAAATTGTTTTCATTGCCTTGTAACCTGATTGAACGTCAAAAATACCGGTTTGTTGCCAGTTGTCCTCGATCGGCAAATTGTGTTCCTTTAAAGCAGCCAGGTAACCTTCCTTGCGCGAAAGCCCCACCGATCTGTCCGCCGGGTCTACACCGATAAAAGCCATTTTTTTATAGCCTTCATTGATCAACAGCTCCGCCATTTCTTTCGCAGCATAAAAATCATTGAAGACAACAGTGGATACATCCGGTATTTCCTGTCCGACTGCGACGAAAGGAATTTTCAGGGTTGCTATCTCTTTAAGCAGTTCATCATTTACATTGGTTGCGGACAGGACAATGCCATCAACATTTCTGCTTTTTAACAGCTTTAAGTATTCAATTTCTTTTTCGGGCTCAAGATTGGTATTGGTAAGGAGGATTTGATAGCTCTCAACTGAAAGGACTTTATCTATCCCATTGACAAGCCTGCTTGATGTTTCGGTGCTGATTTTCGGCAGCACGACGCCAACCACTTTCGTTTTTTTTGTTCGCAGTGATTTGGCATATTCATTTGGAACATATCCTGTTTCCTCAATAACCTTGAGGACCCGCTTCCGGGCTTCATCGCTGACATAACCCGAATTATTCAATACCCGGGAGACTGTTGTCCGCGAAACGCCGGCCCGCTCTGCAATCGCATTAATTGTAATCAAAAAAAATCCCCCTAAGAAAGAATCCTGCAAATTTTATTGTATAAAAGATTTCCATCTTTTTAAATGGGTTATCTGGTAAAAGATCGTTGTTTATTTCTGGATTGAATAACAATAACTGCGGCATTAAGTCAGCATAATTGCTGTAAAACAAGGAATCATCATTTTTAGTGTCCAAGAAAATACCTTTTTTTCGGCTTTACAGGGTAGAAAACAATTGATGGCTGTGTGATGCGAATATCAGGAAAACCTTCTATTGTTTGCACAGCACGCTGATCCGTAAATCTGTCCAAATTCACGATATTTAAGGCACCTGTTGAACAAGCTTCAACGCAGGCAGGGGGAAGGCCATGATCCTGGCGCGGATAGCACATTTGGCATTTGCTTACTTTTTGCGTCTCATAATCAAATTGCGGTGCACTGTAAGGGCAAGCAGATACACATAAGCCGCAGCCATTGCAAAGATTTGAATTGATCAGGACGATCCCGTCATGGCGTTTCGCAAATGCGTTTTCAGGACAGACTCTGAAGCATTCAGGGCTGTTGCAATGATTGCATGAATTGGAAAGATAAACTTCATTTGATAGCTTTGATACTTTTCGCCAGCGTATTGATCCATCAGAATGGTTTTCATTTCGGCAGGCGATTTCACAAGCCTTGCATCCCAAACAAATATCTGCATTGAAAACAAATCCAATTTGTTTATTCATTGTGCTCATCCCATTTCTTAACATCAACATGGCTGTCATAAAAATTCGTACTGGATTGACTCTGTACCGCCGGAAGATGATTAACGATTAGCCGGTTAATCGAGTTATCGCTCGTTTGATTGACACGCACAACATCGATTGGCAGGTATGGATTTAAGGCTGCTTTCGCTTTAACCGAACCACACTTATTATAAACTGATACGAAATTTCCTTCTTTGATGCCTTTTTTGCATGCAGCTTCATCATTGATCTCAACAATCGTTTCTTCCGGTTCCGGGTTTAACCAGGTTAGTGACTCATATTGGGAATGAATTTTCAGCAAAGATTGCGGCGATAGAAGCCTGAATGGATAAATGCCGACCTCGTCTGATTGATTCCTGGATGAGCATGTAAATAAGTTATTTTCCCAATCAGGCGTATAAAAATAAAATCTTTCTTTTTTTGTTGGGACTTTATGATCTTGTTTTCGGATATGTGGACCTGCCAGCAAGTCTTCATAACTATTTAATGAATAGAGATCTTTAATATCCGGTGTCAGTTCCTTATTAATCCAGTCAATAGGCTCAAGCTCTGAAGGGAATGTTGAAAACCCGGGTGAAAGTTCATTTAGTTTTTTTGTTAATTCCCGGGCAATCTGCAGGTCGCTTTTTGCCTCAAAGTAAGGCGGGATCGCCTTTTGGTTAATAGATAGCCAGCGATGCCAATAGCTTGCGTGAAGATCAGCCTCTTCAAAATGGCTTGCAGCCGGTAAAACAAGATCGGAATACTTTGCTGTGTTTGTCATATATAAATCAACCGTTACAATTAATTCGAGTTTCTTAAACAGGTCTTCCCAATCTTTTATGTTCAAGTCTTGTGACAAAGGGCTCCGCGAAGCAATCCATAAAAGCTTTAAAGGCGGGTCATCAAGATTATTCGCACTTAAAGCAAAATCAATATGATTAATATAACGGGAATTGTTTATATAAGGATGATTTTGCTCAGGATAATTCGACAGTGCCAGTGGGAAATCCTCAATGTCATCATGCATAAAATACGCTCCGCCATTGGGTATGTTGAGATTCCCGGTCATCGCCACCAAAGAGTTAATGGCTTGGATACTATCGCTGCCATGTTCATTTCGCTGAATGCCCAAACCGCTCCAGGTCGCAGCTGGTTTAATAGTGGCGTACAACCTTGCAAGCTCTTCTATTGCCTCCAATTTAATGCCCGTCTCCCGGCACACTGAATCAAGCTCTATATGAGAAGTAACGTAATCCTTGAATTTCTCCCAGCCGACCGTTTTGGCTGGACTAAAATCGTGTGGGCTGTTGCGCTGAATCAGAAGTTTTGCGATTCCCAACGCAAGCAAAGCATCTGTTCCAGATTTAATTTGGATGTAAAGATCCGCTTTAACGCCTGTTTCCGTTAAGATTGGGTCAATGACGACCAACTTGGCACCCTCTTGCTTTGCTTGAAAAATAAATTTCATTTGATGGATGTTCGTTGCTGCCGGATTTGCTCCCCATATCACGATTAATTTTGCTCCTGCCATATCTTCCGGAATCGGGCTGACAACATGGCCGAAAGAGGCCTTTACTGCCTGCAGCCCGGAGGATGCACAAATATTCCCGATAGGCTTTGTATGCGGACCGATACTATTAAACATTCCTTCAACCGCATAATGAAGCATTCCTAAATTTCCGGAAAATTTATTGTAGCCGGCGGCCAGGTTTGAACCGTACCGGTTATATAGCTCAAGCATTTTTTCAGCAATGATTGTGTACGCCTGATCCCAGGAGATTCTTTGCCAGTTTCCAGACCCGCGCGGCATCTGCATAATCGGATATTTTAAGCGGGATGGATTGTATACGTATTGCGTGTATGCATATCCTTTGGCGCACAGTCTTCCCTGTGTATAACCATGCTCCGGGTCACCACTTACTTTTATTAATTTTCCATTTTCAACGTATGATAATATGCTGCAAGTTCCAAAACAATTGCGAGGACAAGTATTGCGATAGATTGAAGTCTCCATTTTCACCACCATCCATTACAGTTTATGGAGTTGTTTAACCTTTAAAGCAGCTGCAATGTTTAATTTTGTATTGATATCATCTAATTTTTGATCAAGTATTTCTTCAATTTTTTTAATCCGGTACCGTAAAGTATTGCGATGCAGATATAACGCTTCAGAAGCTTTTTTTAGATCGTACTGGTTATGGGCAAAATGTTCGAGTGTATACATAAGTTCACCTTCATTAACCTCATCGTATCTTTGCAATTTCCCTAAAATATGATCATAAAATTCTTTTAAATCCTGTAAGACGTGCTTGTATAACACTCTTTCAAGTCCCAGGTCGACAAAGAAGGGGATGTCTATTTTTAATAACAGCCCTAACTCAAACGCCACCTTTGCTTCCTGATAGCTTCTGAAAATCTCTTCAGGGTTTTCATAAATTTTTCCCACTCCGCAAGCCACTCTGTTTCCTAAATTAGTTTTTTTGATCAACTCAAAAATATGAAGGATTAAATCTATTAGATTCTTTCGGTTATCCAGTTCATGTTTCTTGTCAGTCGGCAAGATCGCGATGACTTCATTTCGTTTCGCAATCGTGATCGGATTGATATGATGTTGATTTAACACTTTATCGACTACGTATAAAAAAATCTCCATCAATTGCTTATCTGTTGAATAATAATCGTAATCTTTTATCGAAAAGACCAATACAACCAAAGGTTGATCAAGATCCCAGTTCCATATTTGTCCATAGGAAAGAATATCTTCTTTTTTCTTGAAATTCCCGTAAAGCAAGTCGAACAGAAAAGCATCCTTGAACCGAAGCGTTTCCTGTTTAATATCCATTTTTTTTCGTAATTCAAGCGCACATAAAGATGAAGCAAAATGCATTAGAGATCTATACTCTTCTATATCCTGCATATTTGCCTCGTTTAAAAGGATAAAAATATATCCGGTTATCTGGCTGCTAAACGTGATCGAGCTTCCGACCGCTTCTGTATGGTAGTTCGCAGAAGAAATCACACAATGAAAAAAGGTCTGTTCTGAAGCCATGCCGGAAAGCGGTTTCATTTCGATTTCTATAGAACTGATAGCCTGATCATAGGCTGACGAAGAGATTACGTTATAGAATGGGTCCGTAATGATGACCGGGCATGATATTAGCATTGATAGTTTAGTTGAAATTCCGCTCAACCCGTCGCCAGAAGCAATCAGCAATTCCTGAATAAAATCAGGGATGTTATAACTCTCATTCATAAACTCAATTCCTTTCCAATAAGTCCAAGGCACTATACATCATAGCTTAGACCCGTTTTAGGGAACAGTAATCAATGTCACAGGATATAAAAACCATTGTCAAACGGTACAAAAATCAGAAGTTAATTTTGTACTTTGCGGCCGTATAAATCTCTTTTTATTCATTTTATAATAAAAGCAAGTAAATAAATGTGAATAAATTCACATGTTTGCGGAATAGTTCTTTTTTATCAGGAGTAAACCAACAATAAGTTAATTGTCCAGTTCAAAATAAAAGAAAAAGGAAGTGCCTTATGCTGAGGAAAATCACGAAAGACAACCTTGGAACGGTAAAAAATAAATCCTTCCTAAAATATGCACAAATATACACAAATATAGAAACCGAGACTATTAAAGCGATAGAATCATTCGGATTGCCGCTTCAGCAACGAGAGTTCAATAAAGACAGAGGAAAGAAATTAACACAATTGCGGGCAGCCGGGGCAATCCTGCGCAATAACGATAAAAGTATTGCGACAGGCCGGATTTCCAGTGCATGCGAAGCTTGCCAAACTGGTGAAGGAAGCTATACGTCTTTTATTTCGTTAAAATGCCATCGAAATTGTTATTTCTGTTTTAACCCGAACCAGGAGGACTATACGTTTTATACAGATCGACAAAAAGATATTAACAAAGAGCTGCTCGAATTACTGGAGAACGGTGTTGAACTCAAGCATTTAGCACTTACTGGAGGAGAGCCTTTACTTTTTAAAGAAGAAGCGATTGCTTTTTTTGAACTGGCCAATGAGAAAACGCCGCAGACGTATACAAGATTATATACAGCCGGAGATTTGCTGGATGTGGGTACTTTTGAACGACTAAAACAAGCAAATTTGAGTGAAATCCGCTTCAGCATTAAGATGGAGGATTCCGTCCAAAAGAGAAAGCATATTCTTGGGAAAATCGCCATGGCAAAAGAATATATACCTTATGTTTTGGTTGAAATGCCTGTTATTCCCGGTACGATCGGGGAAATGAAAACACTCCTGTTGGAATTGGAGGAAATCGGGATATTCGGTATCAATTTATTGGAGTTTTGTTTTCCGCTTGGGAACGCAAAAGCATTTAAAGACAGGGGGCTTACATTGAAAAACCCGCCATATGAAGTGTATTACAACTATTGGTATGCAGGCGGCCTTGCTGTAGCTGAAAGTGAAGAAATCTGTTTAGAGCTCCTCGAGTTCTCATTAAAAGAAAACTTGAAACTCAGTGTTCATTATTGTTCTCTTGAAAATAAACATTCGCTCATGATCGAGTCGCCTTCGACCTCGTGACGATCGATCTGGTTTTTTTAAAAGTTTCCTTTAGAAAAACAGAGAAGCTTCTCTGCCAATACTCACCTAAAAACTCAAGCATCTCCAGGAGAGTTCCCTGGTAACGCACTTTCTTTTTCATTAATAAGGTGAGGCAGAAAGTGATCATGGTAATATAAACTTGATTGTAAACAGGATTGGCGCTCTTTCCATAACATTTTTTCAGGACCATATGTTGCTTCATCCATTTGAAGAACAGCTCGATTTGCTAACGGCTTCGATAAAGATCATTGATTTCCTTTGCACTCATTTTTGCATCATTTATGACAATCGAGATCGTATTTCCTTGACTGTCCAGCGTTTCAACCAATCGTAGAGGATATTTCATCTTTCCCAGCTTAACGACCGCCTCCCTATGAATAGAGGAGGAAGGGTCCACAGGCAGTTCTTCAATAACAGTGATGACGGTATTATCATTTATTCGGGTACATAACCGAACGTTATTCTTACAATAATCATCAAATTTCTCGAAATCGAAATATTCCCGATCAAATACGTGAAGGGCATCCTTTTCGATGACCATCAACGCATCCAGTTGTGTGGCATCTGCTGGTCTGGCAGGGGTGACGATGATCTCGTCTGGGGCAGTCTCCCCTTCATAAAAAACGACACGGGTATGAATCTTTACTCCCGCTTTTGTATTTCGGAAATCAGCCCATCGATACTGGCTAAGGCAAAAAGAGATGGTGGTAGAATCAATGAGGTGGATTTTGCCTAATAAATCATTTCCCTTTTCTTCTCCGAATTCCCGGTGTATCTGTTGAACCAAGTGATGCAAGATCACTTGGAAGATCTCTGGGGACAGATCTGAAAGTTTTCTGGATAATTGGGATTTACTGTTGCTTTTTAATCCAAGTTCTTTTTGTAATCTCTTTTTGTGCCGGACCTTGAAACTAATTTTTTTGAGGCTGGATAGTTGCTTCAATTGAGCATAAATAAATAGCTTTGTAAAGGTTAAACTATCCAGCTTTTCACATACTTGTCAGCCTTCATATGATCCACCATCCTGGAAATAATTTTTCCATTTAGAGGAAGCAGGTATTCCTTAAAAACTGTTTTTATGGTATTCTTGTCCATAGCGACCCCTTTATAGTTAGGATTTGGACAGGACACTTACCTTCCACCTAATTATAAGGTTTTTAATGGAACAATAGAACTAAAAATTACTATAAATTACAAATTATTCAATGAAAATTCGCTTTATTCAAGGCTTGACAAACAAGTTTTTATTTAATGCAACGCTAGTGAATATTTTTTAAAGTTTTGATAAAAACGTCCTTTTCGTCGTTATTCTCCTTTGTACGATTTATGTTGAACACTAAACCGCTGGTTTCTACCACTTTAGATACTTTTGTATATGTTAATTCCAGTTATAATCAAGTAAGCATCCAACTCTGGAAAGTCCAACACCTCTCCTTATGTAGAACTACATCGAAATGTATTTGCACTCCGGGGAAATTAAGCCTCTTTTATTAACATAAATTAATTAGCAGTTTGCCCTTAGTTGCGCCAAGTGTCGTAAACCTAATTTAGATGACATCATAAAAAAGTTCGTTTGTATACAGTTGTAGACTGACCTATTCTCACGAGTTAATAGCTGATGAAAAAATGTAAAAAACTTTTGACATTAATGTTGTAATTTAGTACTCTAAAAATGTAAGATTATTTTAACGGGTTCTGGCGGTGAAAATGAAAAATCGAATCAGAGAATTACGTAAAAATAAAGGTTTATCACAAGGTGACTTAGCAATAAAATGTAATGTATCTCGTCAAACTATTAATGCAATTGAAAATGATAAATACGATCCTACTTTACAGTTAGCATTTGAGTTAGCATTTAGTTTAAATACAACGGTTGATAAGTTATTTCTATCGGACCTAAAAAAGGAGAGACAAAGTCAATGCGGGGAGGATCCTACCTTTGTCACGAGTCCTACTGTAACAGATATAGGGTAGCGGCAAGAACATCTAATACACCTGATAGTTCCACTGGCAATCTTGGTTTTCGTTGTGTAAAAGATGTGACATGAGGTTACTAAAGGCTTGATTCGAGCCTTTAGTAAGAAGCAAATATTAAGAAAAAAAATCCACGATTAGATTTGACAACAAGCTGTCTCAACTGAGTGGTATACACTCTGCCCGGCAATTTACAGCTTTTTTCCTAAAACAGCACTTCTTATCAAAACCGGCCAAAGATGACAGGGGAATTGTCACAAGGTACAAAAATCAGAAGCTATTTTTGTACTTGGCGGCCGTATAAATAACATTTTATTAAGTTTATAATTAAGGCGAACAAATATATGTGAAATGTTTCACATAATTTTTGTCAAAGAAAACAATCGATCTCTTTATGAAAGTGAGGTGTATGGGGTGTATCCAAAAAATATTCAGATCATTTCACTCCTTAAAGAAAGGAAATTTCAGTATGAATTTCTTCATACTATTTTCGACAAGCCGTTGTCTTTCGAAATGCTTAAAACATGGAAAGAACAAATATTCGCGAACCAAATCGAATCCAATGAGCACCTGATTCCTTTTCTTACTGAATTATCCTCTCAAGAAACGGCAGATATTGTTTTAAAGGAGCAGAAAAATTTCCAGGAATTATTTTTTGGACCTGAACATATTCCGGCTCCACCATGGGAGTCTGTTTATCGGACAAGAGAAAGAATTTTATTTGGTGAACCTACTTTAAAAATGAGAGAAAAGCTAAGGGATTTTGACTTGCATTACGAGGAAGAGCATAAAGAGCCTGAGGACCACATTTCCGTTGAATTGGAATTTATGAATTACCTTATTGACAAAACTATGTGGTCAATTGACGAAGAAAACGAGAAAGAATGCAGTAAAGCATTATATTATCAATTTCGGCTATTGGATGAACATCTTATGAAATGGATAGAACCATTTACAGCAGATATCCTTTTAAACACAACTAGCTGCCTTTACAAAGGAAGCGCTTTATTTTTAAGAGATTTCATACAGGAAGATTATGAATATATGAAAGAAATAAAGGAGGTATTAGGCAATGAGTAATAATTTGTTTGAAAAGATTGCGAACCAAACAATGCCTCGCCGGACATTTCTTAAGTGGACAGGTGCAATCACAGCCCCTGCCGTCTTAGGGGGAGCGGTTGCGACGAAGCACTTAACTGAAAAGGCAAAAGCAGCAGAGAGCATGGAAGATGAGTTAGTCATTCCTACCTGTGGTACTACAAATTGCGGAGGCAGATGTTTAGTTAAAGCACATGTGAAAAACGGTACCATTGTTCGTATTACGACAGATGATGCCGAAGAAGACTCACTCACCTGTCCGCAAATTCGCGCATGTATTCGAGGTAGAAGCTATCGTCAATTCGTCTATCATCCTGACCGATTAAAGTATCCAATGAAAAGAGTCGGAAAACGGGGGGAAGGAAAGTTTGAAAGAATATCATGGGATGAGGCCATTGAAACAATTTACAAAGAAACTGAAAGAATTACAAAAAAATATGGGCCGGCATCTCGTTACAGCAATTATGCATCAGGAAACTGGGGTGGGCTTGTCAGTGGCCGGGTCATGTTCAATAAACTAATGGGCTTAACTGGTGGCTACTTGGGATATCACAATACTTACAGCACTGCTCAAACAAATAGTGCCACTCCTTTTACTTATGGTACAGCTTCAAGCGGCAGCAGCCTGGATTCTTTGGTAAATTCAAAGCTGATCATTTTGTGGGGGCACAATCCCGCAGAAACTATATGGGGAACGACCAATTTTTATTTAAAAAAAGCAAAAGAAGCAGGGGCAAAAATTTATGTTGTTGACCCACGTTATTCCGATACAGCTGTCGCATTGGCGGATGAATGGTTTCCAATCCGTCCGACAACAGACAATGCTTTGATGGATGCTATGACATATGTCATTATTACTGAAAACTTACATGATAAGGAGTTCCTTGATAAGTATTGTATTGGTCATGATGAAACCCATATGCCAGAGGGAGTTCCGGAAGGAGAATCTCTCCAAAGCTATATTTTAGGAGAAAAAGATGGAATAGCTAAAACCCCGGAATGGGCAGAAAAAATATGTGGTTTATCTGCAAATAAAATTCGTCAGCTGGCGCGTGAATATGCAACAGCTAAGCCAGCAGCTTTAATTCAAGGCTGGGGTCCTCAGCGGAACATGAATGGAGAACAAATTGTCCGGGGGGGTACAGTTTTGGCTTCCTTAACAGGCAATGTAGGGGTAAATGGAGGCTGGGCCTCCGGAGCAGGGTATTTTGGACGTACCAAAATAGCTTCTGTCCCAAATGTTCCAAATCCATTAAAACTTTCAATCCCTTGTTTCCTTTGGACAGACGCTATAATCCGTGGAACAGAAATGTCTGCCAAGGACGGTGTATTGGGATTAAAAGAGGGGGAAACATTGCCTTCCAACATAAAATTAATATTTAACTGTGCCGGAAATGCCTTAATTAATCAGCATGGAGATATAAACAGAACAAAGAAAATTTTAGAGGACGAAAGTTTAGTAGAATTTATTGTGGTAAGTGATATATTCATGACACCTTCTGCAAAATATGCCGATATTCTTTTGCCTTCCAATACATTTTTTGAACGGTATGATATTGGAACTCCCTGGGGATTTGGCGATTATGCGATTCTTTCTCAAAAGGTTACTGACAGCCTATATGAATCAAAATCAGATTATGAATGGATGACCCTGCTTGCGAAAAAAATGGGATTAGAACAAGAATTCAGTCAAGGAAAAACAGAAGAGGATTGGGCAAAATGGGTTATCGAAGAAACCAGAAAACAAGATCCGTCTTTCCCAACCTGGGAACAAATGAAGAAACAAGGCATTCATAAATGGAAATTCGACAAACCAACCATAGGGTTTGAGGAGCAAATCAAAAATCCGGATACCAAGCCTTTTCCAACACCATCGGGAAAAATCGAAATCTTCTCTAAGCGATTGTGGGAGATGGATGATCCTGAGAAGATTCCTGCCATTCCTAAGCATATTGCAGTTGCAGAGGGTCCTGAAGGCAGCTTGACAAAAAAATATCCTCTTCAATTAATAGGATGGCATTATAAAAGACGATGCCACTCTACACACGATAATAATGTTTGGATGGAGGAAGCATCCCGACAAGAAATATGGATGAATCCAATTGATGCAGATAAACGGAACATTAAGAAAGGAGACGTTGTAACAGTCTTTAATGATCGAGGCATTGTAAAAATTCCTGTGGCGGTAACCAATCGAATTATACCTGGAGTTGTGGCAATCCCTCAAGGTGCCTGGTATAAACCGGATAAAGATGGAGTTGATACTAGAGGGTGTATTAATGTACTTACAACACTGGAGCCATCCCCGTTAGCGAAGGGAAATCCGCAGCATACTAATTTAGTTGAAGTAGAAAAGGCTTAAAAGGAGGGAACCATTATGGAACAAATGGGATTTTATATTGACCAGTCTCGCTGTATAGGCTGCAAAGCATGTGTTATAGCTTGTAAGGACAAAAATGATAATCCGCTGGGAATAAATTTTAGACGTGTTTATTCTTTTGAAAATGGGGAGTTTTCAGCGAATAACAATGGAACATTTATCAATAATGTTCAATCCTTTTATCTTTCTATTTCATGTAATCACTGTGACGAACCGAAATGCGTAGAGGGTTGTCCAACCGGGGCAATGTATAAACGGAGTGAAGATGGAGTAGTTTCATTGATCATGACAAATGTGCCGGCTGTAAGTATTGCGAATGGAATTGTCCTTATGGAGCACCGCAATTTAATGAAGAAATTGGTAAAATGACAAAATGCGATTTATGTATTGATTTACTAGATAGAGGCGAAAGGCCCGCATGTGAAGGCGCATGTCCAATGCGTGCCATCGAAGTGGGTCCCATTGAAGAACTGCGCAAGAAATACGGCAATGTGAATGAAGTGAAAGAAATGCCTAGTGCATCGATTACTCATCCAAATATTGTGATTACTCTACACAAATACGCAAATTAAGGAGGTTTGTTCCATGCATGAATGGGCGTTATTAATCTTTACAGTGTGTATGCAGGCCGCGATCGGCGGGATGTTGATGCTGTGGTTGTTCTATCGGAAACTAGCAAAAATGGGCGGGGAAAAAACGTTTGTAATGATGAGAATTCCTCTGCTAGTGATAGCCGGATTATCGATTATCGGGCTGGGCGCGTCATTCGCCCACCTGGGTGCACCAAGCAATGCCTTCAATACGATCAGGCATTTGGGTTTCTCGTGGATGAGCCGTGAAATACTGATGACCGGACTGTTCATTGGCGCGGCTTGTGTCACCACCGCCCTGGCTTTTGTCCAGAAAAAGGTGAATCCGTGGTTATTGCTGGTTTCAGCACTGATTGGTTTGATTGATATTTACTGTATGGCGGCAATCTACGCCAATACATTGGTCAGCGGCTGGCATTCGATTAACACCTTTACCTCCTTTTATGGCACGGCATTTGTGCTCGGGCCGGTATTGGCGGCCAGCTTTATCGCTCCGCTGTTACGGGAAAAGCGGAGTGAAGCGGAAGCCAATGGCCTCGTTAAGTACGCCTTTTACATGGCGATATTCGGAATTGCTGTCCAAGTAGTCGGAGTCGCACTGTTTTCATCGTCCATGCCGGAAGTGAATATGATCAGCGGAACGAATGCGATGACCGGTTTAGAAGCGTATCAAGGCACAGTCGCTCTGCGCTGGATTATTGAAGTTGCGGGAGTCGGCGTATTGGGATACTTATCAATGGCAAACAGAAAGGTTTCGTTATCTTTTGCTTATGTGGCGCTTGCCGCACTGGTATTCGCTGAAGGCATGAGCAGATATGTATTTTATGTTTTAGGTTCCTGATTTTATACATGCACTTGAATGGAGTTACTGCTTACATCTTTTAGGGGGGTAAATGATGGGTTTATTCAGTAAATGGGCAGAGAGTCTGGATTACGAATATGAAATATTAAATACGTGCACCCGTCATCAAAGCCCCCGGTCTACATGTGAGAAGTGCCTGGAGTCCTGCGATATTGATGCGATCTCTATTGTTAAGGGTGTTCCGGTTATAAATAATGAAGAATGTATAGAATGCGGGAAATGTATGGCTGCTTGCCCTGTCCAGGCCGTGGCAGGCATTTTTCCGAAAAGGACAGTGATTCAAAATCAACTGGTGAGTACAGATGATGATGTCCCTACCGTAAAGGAACTCCTCGTCTATTATAAAAAAGGAATAAGAGCGATTGTCTGTGAACAAGAAAAATTGAATGAAAACTGGGAACAAACAATCGATGAAGTGAATGGCTTGTTACAGGAATTAGGTGAATCCGCTTTATCAGTTGTTTTTCATAAAGGCGGGGACTCGACAGGTACAACATGTACAAGAAGAGACTTATTTATTGCCTGGAGGAAAGAAACTCATTCTTGGATGAAGCAAATGACACCGGCCAAATGGCGGTTTAATCAAACCGACTTGGAATTGGCGAAACATTATCCAAACCATCAATTTTCCGGGATTAAATTGGACATAAGCAAATGTACTCTATGCAAGGCATGCCAGGTTCTTTGCAATAAAAATTGTTTGAATGTAACGGATACTGCCTTTTCCATTTCTGCTCAGCGATGCTCATCCTGCCGCTTGTGTGAGGATATATGTCCCGAAAAAGCAATCTTTATTGAAGAAAGAATTTCATTAAGTAAAACAATAAAGCATCCTGTTTATACGAAAGTCTGTAAAACATGCAACAAAAGCTTTGAAACATTGTCTGAGAACGCTGAAACATGTGTAATATGTATAAAAAGAAAAGGATTTCTAATGGCGAGATAATCATTGAATTGTAAATCATATTTTAGGAGTGGTCATGATGTTATCAAACATTGGAATATTAGGATTAATATTGGTGTTAGTACTTGCTTTGATTATATTTGGTCCGAAGAAACTCCCTGAGATTGGCCGGGCGATGGGGCAATCATTGAAGGAATTTAAGAATTCCACAAAAGGGATCATCGATGATGATAAAGATAAAGAAGAAAATGAGAGTAAGTAAAAAGGCAGTCCTTGTTATAAGGACTGCCTTTTTACTTTTCAAGAATGTTTTTAGACAGTCCTATTTTTCCATCCTCAAAAAAATAATTAAAACACGCGAAGAGTTTACAAATAATTTACAACCAGCCGTACTTCTCCGGGAAATTCGGCTTTTTTGTTGATTTCTATCGGCCTTATCTTAATAAAAACTTTGCAATCTTTATATCTTTTCATTAAATCAGCTTAATATATGTTTCTTATTCTTAAGAAAGAAAATACATACATGTTGGGTCAAATGATCCGCACGGCCAGTCTGGTACTTTAAAAGATTTTAAGAATGAAGTGATTGCCTTCTTTGGCAAGAGGGTTTATCACGATTTCTCCAATCGAGTGCCTTACCATAACCGAAAAACACGGTGTTCGGAAACTGGCAATCAACCAATCAGAGGAGGAAAATTAAATATGCGTAAATGGACGATGACTTTTGTCGTTGCAGTATTAATGGTAATAACAGCAGCTTGTGGAAATAATTCAAGCACTTCTGCTGGTGAGGCTGATAAGGGCGGGGCTGCTTCCAATACGACAACAGATGCTAATGCAGCCGAATTGGAAGGTACGCTAAACTTCTATACATCGCAGCCTGATGAAGATGCCGCTAAATTAGTGGAAGCATTCCAGGCAAAATACCCGAAAGTAAAGGTAGAAACTTTCCGGTCAGGTACAGAAGAGGTTATTTCAAAAATCAAAGCGGAACAACTGGCTGGTGACATTCAGGCTGATGTCCTGTTAGTGGCGGATGCAGTTACTTTTGAAAGCCTGAAGGAAGAGGATTTGCTTTTATCTTATGAATCACCGGAAGCTGAAGGCATTTCAAAAGAATTGGTGGATCCTGATGGCACATACTATGGCACTAAAGTAATGGCAACAGCGCTGGTTGTTAACACAGAAAACGTTGATGAAATGCCAACAAGCTGGGATGTTTTGACCTCGGCAGAATCTAAAGGAAAGATCATTATGCCTAGTCCGCTGTACTCCGGTGCTGCAGCATATAATTTAGGCGTTCTAACCCGCCAGGATGATTTCGGCTGGGACTTTTATAAAAAAATCAGCGCAAACGAAGTAACAGTGACGAAGGGCAATGGTGATGTTCTTAAAAGTGTTGCGGGCGGAGAAAAGGATTACGGAATGGTGGTCGATTTTGTCGTTGCCCGTGCAAAATCGGAAGGATCGCCGGTTGAACTCGTTTATCCAGAAGAGGGCGTCCCTGTCATAACAGAACCGGTCGGGATTATGAAGGATTCGCAAAATGAGGCTGCAGCCAAAGCGTTTGTCGATTTTGTTTTATCTGAAGAAGGCCAGAAGCTCGCTGCTGAACTCGGCTATACACCGATCCGTGAAGGTGTCGAGGCTCCGGAAGGATTGAAGACAATCGATGAGTTGAAAGTCATTTCTGCAGATATTAACGAGCTTTATCAATCAAGAGAAGATGATAAAAGACAATTTGAACAAACAGTTGGTCAATAGTTTGGCAACACTAGAGGAGTGGAGAAAATGATTCCACCATATCAAAGTTCATTAAGGAAAGCGAGACCGTTTCACTCGTTTTCCTTTTCTTCTATTTTTCGGAGTTGGTCGGGAATCCTGGGCTTCTTATTGATTACATGTCTATTTTTACTGCCCGTATGCCGATTGGTGTGGTTGAGTCTTTTCTCGGAAGGAAAACTCAGCCTTACTCTTTACCAGGAGGTTTTAACAGAAGCAGCGACGTGGACAACGATAAAAAATACGCTGTGGATTACGACAGCGAGTACTCTGGTCGCTCTAGTTTTAGGTGTAAGCCTTGCCTGGATTATGGCGTATGTGAATTTGCGGAGAAAAAAATGGCTACAATTATTTATTTTTATGCCATTTATCATCCCTTCCTACATCACGACCCTGGCGTGGGTACAATTCTTTGGCCAAAACGGGCCGCTTGCTGCTTTGTTTTCTTCGGCCGGGCCAATCTTTAATTTATATAGTATGGAAGGGATTATTCTAGTATTGGGGCTGTCCCATTATCCCCTTGTTTATTTATTAAGTATAGAAGTTTTTCGGAAAATCCCCCGGGAGCTGCAACAGGCGGCCAATGCAGGGGGAGCGGCCAACTGGACGATCTTTACGAAAATTGTGTTCCCAATGGCGCTGCCTGGCATTGCCGGAGGAGGGCTGCTGGCTTTTTTGTCCAACCTTGATAACTTTGGAATTCCTGCTTTTCTCGGAATTCCCGCCAATATTCGTGTCCTGAGTACATACATTTACGAGCAGGTGATAGGCTATGGACCGTCAGCATTTGCTAGGGCAGCGGTTTTGTCTGTTCTGCTGGGATTGATTGCTTTAATCGGGACGGTGCTTCAGTGGTTGATTATTAGAAAAAGCAAGGTTCATGAAACGGCGAGCCGGGACATGGAACCGCGCTATTTTCTTACAAACGGCTGGCGTTCGGCTGTTGAGTTTATTCTCTGGGCTTTTTTGCTTTGTACAAGCCTGATCCCTTTTCTGACGATGGCCGCAACGTCTTTTCTTAAAGCTTATGGTTTATCTTTTCGATGGGAAAACCTGTCTCTAAAAAACTATCAATATCTATTATTTGAAGATGCTAAAACGATAAATGCAGTGACCAACAGTATTACCCTTGCGCTGGCGGCGATGCTTTGCTGTTTCGTCATCGGCACGGCCATTGCTTATTTGCGTTTTAAACATCCATCTGTCTTTGTTCGATTGACCGAGATCATGGTTACCATTCCTTATGCTCTCCCTGGTACCGTGTTTGCCCTCTCAATCATTCTCATGTGGCTGCAGCCGATTCCGGGATGGCAGCCTGGTGTGTATGGGACTGTTTGGATTTTATTGATTGCCTATATTGCGAGGTTTACCATTCTGCAAATGCGCGGCAGCTTAACCGCATTTTCACAGATTGATCCTTCGATGGAAGAAGCAGCGTTGACAGCTGGTGCAGGTCGGCCGGCGAAGTGGAGAAAGATCCTTCTGCCGCTGCTTTTGCCGGGAGTCCTTGGCGGTGCTTTGCTTGTTTTCTTAACCGCGTTAACCGAATTAACGGTTTCAAGTTTATTGTGGTCAAGCGGGTCCGAAACAATTGGGGTTGTTATTTTTAGCTTTGAGCAGGCTGGTTACAGTACATTATCAACAGCTTTTTCAAGTATGATCGTGCTGGTGATCATGCTGCTTGGGATTTTGTATATTTTCGCCGAAAAAGTTTGGAAGGAGCGAGTGATAAAGAACGATGATACAAATTAATGAAGTAAGCAAAAAATATGGAGAATACACAGCACTGAAAAATATTAATCTCAAACTTCGTGACCAGGAATTTGTCGCAATACTGGGACCTTCCGGCTGCGGGAAAACGACTTTACTGAAGCTTTTGGCAGGATTTATGAAACCTTCTTCCGGTCAGATCATCATTCATGATGAACTTGTTGCCGGTCCCTACAAGCTTGTTCCACCTGAAAAAAGAAATATTAGTATGGTGTTTCAATCTTTCGCCCTTTGGCCGCACATGACAGTCGCCGAGCATGTATATTTTCCTCTTAAACACCATCGTTATGGGAGAATAAAAGATAAACAGGAACAGGCTGTCCGCGTTCACGAGACGCTCGAAATGGTTGGACTTGAGAATTTAAAACACCGATATCCTGCCGAACTTTCCGGAGGCCAGCGGCAGCGCGTAGCTTTAGCAAGAGCGATCGTCCCCCGCCCGGCCTTATTGCTCATGGATGAGCCACTCAGCGCCCTTGATGCGGAACTAAGAATGGAAATGCGCAAAGAAATTCAGGGAATTCACCGGCAATTGGGCACCACGGTCGTGTATGTGACCCATGATCAAGGTGAGGCACTCGCTATGGCAGACAGAATTGTCGTCATGAATAAAGGCGAAATTGAACAAGTTGATTCACCGGAAGCTATTTATACGAAACCTAGAACTGTGTTTGTTTCCACTTTTGTGGGAAAAAGCAATTTAATCAGCGGAAAATGGATCAATATCGATACCTTTATTCCTGATGGTTTTCCGCATGTCAGCTGGCCGGATATGGGAACTTCGGTCGAACTGAAAAAGCAAAATCTATACCCGGTCAGGCCCGAACAATGGGTACTCGCGGAGGCGGAGCGGGGCGAAGTGACGGGAGAAATTCTTTTTGCCCAGTTTCAAGGGAACGAAATTCATTATAGTGTATTAGTGAATGGCCAGACGTTCAATGTATATTCTTCTGTTTTTCATAAACGCTTTGTACCTGGAGATAAGGTCAGCTTGAAAATAAACATCGGTGTCAAGGAAACAGCGATGTCTATTTAATATGTTTCTGGCAAGCTGTGTCTGTTTCAGAAACAGATGTAATGTGATAAAGTGTAACCAATCAGAATTTTTACTACCTAATTCTATTAGTCAGCTTACGCTTTATTTTTCAACAAAGAGAGGTTTGACATGAAGCAAACAGCTGGTCGTTACCAAAAAGAGATTACTGTAAGAAAACAAGTAAATTTAGATTATCTATTACATTTGCCGGAAGACTACTATTTTGAACAGGAGAAGGCTTTTCCGCTTGTTTTATTTCTTCATGGAGTTGGGGAGCGTGGCAATAATGCTGAGTTTCTTAAAAGGAATGGCCTTCCGAAACTGGCAGAGACGCAGGAATTGCCATTTATTCTTTTGTCACCGCAGTGCCCTGATTATGTTCCCCGGTATTCAAACTGGCTATTAGAGCTGGATGCTGTTATGAATTTGTTCGAGGAAACGATACAAAAATATCGGGTTGATGAAAGCAGAATTTATCTTACCGGTTTAAGTATGGGCGGTTATGGCGCCTGGGAGCTTGCCATCCAGAATCCTGACAGGTTTGCGGCGGTAGCGCCAATATGCGGGGGCGGATCGGCAGAAAACGTTCATCGATTAAAGGATATCCCTGTTTGGACTTTTCATGGAGCGAAGGATGACATTATTCCAATTGAAGAGACCGAACAGATGGTGGCTGCTCTTAAGGAAGCAGGCGGGAATGTAAAGTTTACGGTCTATCCGGATGCAAAGCATGATTCATGGACGGAAACGTATAATAACCCGCAATTTTTCGAGTGGATGCTCAGCCAATCCAAGCTCCATTCATAACAGGCTAAACAACCGAAAATGAAGCAACCATGAAACTTCTTTGATGTTCAATTCTAGACAAATCCCATTCCGAATCTTTCTGCATATAATGCAGAATGGAAGAGAGTAGGTAGTGTAAAAAGTTCTATGAAAACTCGGCTTTGAGGGTTCCGTTCTGCCACAAAACAGA
>NZ_PGUZ01000028.1 GCF_002860165.1 Bacillus sp. V3-13
AAGGCTAGATGCGGCTCGATGGGTACAACTCGCAGTCCATTCATGGTAGCTTCGCTCGTTGCTTTACCACTGAGCTACTGCGGAATATTTATATCTGAATAAAGCTGAACTTCCATCATTATCGACTCTTACTATTATAAAAACCTCAAGCATATAAGTCAAGATGATTTTTCATATCTGTGGATAGTTAAAGGTTGCATCAGCTTAACGTTTCATTAAGGTAATGCAACCTCTTTCACTTTTATCAGTCTGCCTTTACATTTACCGCAAACGTATTTAGATGTGTTCACTGTCCGTTTCCGGTTATAAAGCTGTCCGCAATGTTTGCATTGGTATACAAGCATTTTACTGAACGTTTTCTTTTTAGGTTTTTCCGGCAGTGTGGAACAAAAACGGGGCGCATTTACTTGTTTAAGCAGGGTCTTGAAATCATAATCACGATGTCGGTAACCTTTACCCTCAAGGTGGAGATGATAATGGCAAAGCTCGTGCTTAATAATGCCAATTAACTCTTCCTTGCCGAGCTGTTCAAAATACTTCTTGTTGATTTCTATATTGTGGGAGTGAAGGAGATAGCGTCCGCCCGTTGAACGGAGACGCGGATTAAAAGTAGCCTTATGCCGAAAGAGCTTATGAAAAGATTGAATGGATATTTGCTCGACCAATCTTTGAAGTTCATCATTATTCATGGTGCGTCTCTCCTTTGGGTGAACATGACAACCTATTATAGCATACATTATATATACCTTTTGAAATGAAAATGATTAGGGAGGTATCATTATGCCGGCCTGGTTCCAGAATCAAATGAAAAAGGCATTTTATGAAAAAAATAGTTACCAAATTAAATTATTAAATCAATGTTGGTTTTTTTACCAAAAAAAACACTGCTCTTAACAGGCAGTGTTTTTTCAAGGGCGATCTACTCGGCAGGCGCAAGCATCGTCAGCGCCACCCTGCCTTTTTGTTTGTCGACACTGTCAACCCAAACCGTGACGACATCCCCAACAGAAACGACATCCAACGGGTGCTTCACAAACTGGCGGCGCAGCTTCGAAATGTGTACCAAACCATCCTGTTTGACCCCGATATCGACAAAAGCACCGAAATCGACGACATTTCTTACGGTTCCCTGAAGTTCAAGTCCGGGCTTTAAGTCTTCCAGCTTGAGAATATCCTGCTTTAACAGTGGTTTTGGCAATTCATCACGCGGATCCCGCTCCGGCCTTACCAAAGCTTCGACAATATCCTTTAAAGTGAGCTCGCCAATTTTCAATTCAGCGGCAGTTGCTTTAATATCCAAATGATTTAGAGATTCCTTTAACGCTTCTGTGCCGAGGTCTGTTGAGGTGAACCCAAGCATGCCTAACAACTTTTTAACTTCAGGATAACTTTCCGGATGGATTGCAGTCCGGTCAAGGGGCTCGCTCCCGTCAATAACCCGAAGGAAGCCGATTGCCTGCTCATATGTCTTGGCGCCAAGACGGGGTATGTTTTTCAACTGTTCCCGGCTCAAAAATTTACCTTCTTCATCACGTTTTTTAATTACATTGTTGGCGACCGTTTTCGATAAACCGGCGACATACTGCAACAGAGACGCTGATGCTGTATTCACATTGACGCCGACCTGATTTACTGCTGTTTCCACAACGAATGTGAGCGACTCAGATAATTTTTTCTGGGACACATCGTGCTGGTATTGGCCGACGCCGACTGATTTCGGATCAATCTTAACGAGCTCGGCTAAAGGATCCTGAAGCCTGCGGGCAATCGAAACTGCGCTTCTTTCTTCCACCTGGAAATCAGGAAATTCCTCTCTCGCAATATCTGATGCCGAATAAACACTTGCCCCTGCCTCATTGACAATTAAGTAGAAAATCTCTTCCTCAATCTCTTTGAGGACATCTGCAACAAATTGCTCTGTTTCCCGCGAAGCCGTTCCATTGCCGATTGCGACCATTTCGACGTTATATTGCTGGAGAAGCTTGATTACCTTCTCCTTTGCCTCTTTTGCTTTTGAAACGGGCGGATGCGGATAAATGACTCCTTTTTGCAAAACTTTTCCGGTCTCATCGACAACCGCCAGCTTACAGCCTGTCCGGTATGCAGGATCGACTCCAAGCACAACCTTTCCTTTTAATGGTGGCTGGAGCAACAGGTTGCGAAGATTTTCAGAAAAAATATGGATCGCCTGCTCCTCAGCCTTTTCTGTTAACTCATTGCGGATTTCACGTTCAATCGACGGTTGGATAAGCCGCTTGTAGCTATCTTCAATAGCTTCCTCTACGAGCTGAGCTGTAATTGAATCGCAGTTTTTTACCCATTTTTTCGTCAGGAAGCCAATGATTTTATCAGCGTCAGGCTTGATGGTCACGCGGATAATATCTTCCTTTTCACCACGGTTTAAGGCGAGTATGCGGTGCGGAACGATTTTGCTTACCGGTTCACTGTATTCATAATACATTTCATAAATGTTTTTTTCATCTTTATCTGCATCTTTTACGGCCGTTTCAATTAAGCCTCTCTGACTTGTTTCTCTGCGGATCCATTTTCTGCTGTCTGCATCATCAGAAACGATTTCAGCAATGATATCTTTTACACCGGCAATCGCTTCTTCAATCGTAAGAACTCCTTTTTCTTCGGATAAAAACTCATTTGCTTTTTCATCCACTGAACCTTCCTTTGGAAAAGCCATGATCCATTCGGCAAAAGGTTCCAACCCTTTTTCCTTCGCGACAGTCGCCTTTGTCCGCCGCTTCTGTTTATAAGGCCGGTATAAATCTTCGACTTCCTGCAGCTTGTTTGCCTTTTCGATTTGCGTTTTCAAATCATTCGTGAGCTTTCCCTGTTCATCAATTAAACGGATAACCTCTTCTTTTCGATGCTCCAAGTTTTGAATATATTGCCACCGATCCATAATATCGCGGATTTGCACTTCATCCAGTGCTCCTGTCTGTTCTTTTCGGTACCGGGCGATAAACGGGACCGTATTCCCTTCCTCCAATAAAGAAATGACACTGCCTACTTGTTTGCCAGTAATCTTTTGCTCCGCTGCAATCAAATTTATATATGTAACTTTTTTTTCAATTGTTGTCTCCAAACTTTAAGCCTCCCGCGAAAAACAAAGTGTTTTATCCCATTTTACAAAAAGTTTGCATGCTTTGCACGATTATACAAACAAAAAAGAGCTTACTGTGTTATTGAAGTAAGCTCCCGATTATAAAGGTAGTGTCATCGCTTGTGGTCATATATTTCGATTTAATTTCATTAGCGATAAGTTCGAGCGGAAGAAATCCTTTGAGCAAAGATTTTGCTCCCTGCAAATGTAAACCGTCAGAATGGATGAGAAATTTCGAGCTTGGCTCATAAAGAAACCGTTGAGTATGAAAGGACTGCGGTCTTCCTGATAAATAACCAGTTACCGGCAGGGGATATGTGAGCTTACCGGAGGGGGAATAGAGAAAAAACCGGATATTGCCTACGGAGCTGTATACAAATTCCCGTGTTTTAAAATAAACCTTGAATATCGAGACGGCAGCGCCTCTTTTTTGCAACAGCGCTTTATTGCAAAGATTCATAAGTGTTTCTACATCATCCCCATGATGTTGTTCTACCGCAGCTATAACAGCGGACGAAGCTTCAAATGCATGTTTCCCACTTCCGAGTCCATCTGCTACAACACAGATAAAATATTCTTCGGTTTCCTTATAGTAATAAGCATCTCCGCATTCCTGCCTGCCTTCTTTTGCGGTTTGGTGGGCTAAAATTTCGACCTTTTCTTTGGCTGAATTGTTCATGAAAGGCACTCCGAGTTATTCACCTCAGCATGGATGGCTTCTTGCAGTTTCTTGATGGCTCTCCTTTGCAAACGCGAGACATGCATCTGAGAAATTCCCAATTTGTCACCTGCATCCTTTTGGCTCATATTTTCCAAATACGTATATTGAATGATTTTCTTCTCACGATCGGTCAGCACATGCAACACTTTTTCCAGCACCATTCGCTGGTTAACCTTTTCGTAGCCTTCGTCAATATTTCCAACAATATCAAGTAAGGTGACCGTGCCACCGTCAGAATCCGCCTCGATTGAATGATCAACAGACAGGGCCTGGTAGCTTTTGCCCATTTCCATTGCTTCGAGCACTTCCTCTTCGGAAACCTCAAGTGCAGCAGCAATTTCTTCAACTTTAGGAGAGCGATGCAGCTCCGTCGTTAAATTCTCCACCGTTGTCTTGATTTTTGGGCCGAGTTCCTTGATTCTGCGCGGAACATGGACACTCCACGTTTTATCTCTTAAAAAACGTTTGATTTCGCCAATGATTGTCGGTACTGCAAAAGCTTCAAAGCTTTTCCCGAAAGTTTCATCATAGCGGCGGATCGCCCCAAGCAAGCCAATCATTCCGACTTGGAAAATATCTTCATGAAATGATCTGCCTTTTGAATACTTTCTTGCGATTGTTTCGACAAGGTTCTGATATTGAAGGACGAGCTGATTTTGCGCTTCTTCATCCTGATGCAGCTGATATGCTTTAATTAAGTCGTTCGTTTCTTGCTTGGATTGGTTAGGTTGAGAGTGTTTCTGCATCCATCTCCACCTGCTCTCCTTCCAGGTATTTGGTCATGAAGACCGTCACACCCTCTTTTTGATGGATTCGAACTTCATCCATCAATGTTTCGATAAGATAAAGGCCTAAGCCTCCTTCGCGCAAAAATTCAACAGAATCGGTTTGTCCGTATGGTCCAAGGCCTTCGCGGGCAGATTGGAAGTCAAAGCTTTTGCCGCTATCTGCAACCATCACTTCCAGGCGGTCAGGATACAAGCCGAAGCCGATTACAACCTCACCCTGTTCATTTTGCCTGTATGCATGTTGAACTGCATTCGTACATGCTTCACTCGTAGCAATCTTCAAGTCCTCAATCTCATCATAAGAAAACCCCAGTCTGCTGGCAATTCCAGATAGGGTTAACCGAATAACTCCGACAAATTCCGGTTTTGCAGGAATTTTCATTTCAATATAGTCAAACGGCTGATTCATTGCACTCCACCTTCTATCTCGCTGTTTATATCAATAATATCGGCAAGCCCCGTAATCTCAAACAGCCTTTTTAACCGTTCAGACAAGCCCACCAGTTGGAATTTCCCGCCATGCGAGCGGACATTCTTAAAGGCTCCGACAAACACACCTAAACCTGTACTATCCATATAGGAGACTTCGGAAAGGTCCACAAGCATTTCAATCCCCTTTTTCTCGGACATCGGGAATAGGGCTTCGCGGAGTTTAGGCGCAGTGTATGCATCAATTTCGCCGCTTACTTTTACTTCGACCACAGTTTCTTTTTCATTTACATCTATTGTTAAATTCATTTTTTTGACCCACCTCTTTATCTCAATTGCTCTTTTTGTTTACCCTTTTCTAAAAACATTAAACATCTCTTTTTAAAATGATTAACGTAAAGTCGTCACGCAATTGAAAATGCTGAAGCTTTTCAAGTTCCTTATATATATTATTTACAATCTCCTGAGCACTTAAGTGATGGTATTTCCTGATATACCCGATTAATGTTTCTCTTTCGATAAATCCCTCTTCTGTCCGGCACTCTGTTACTCCATCCGACATCAGGACAATCATATCTCCCGGCTTGACTGCCTTTTTGAATTGGGCGTATTTTGTACGCTTGTCTACTCCGAGCAGCAAACCCTTCGCTTCCAATTCAAAAAATGCATCCTGTTCCGAACAGTAATAAAAACCAGGCTCGTGACCGGCTGATGCATAATAAAAAATATTTTCGACCGGATTAAACATACCGTAAAACATCGTAATAAACATGCTTGGATCGACATTTTGCTCGACGACACGGTTGAGGTTTTCGAGAATCACGCTCGGCTCATTCCGATTTTCAGGCAAACTGTCCATCGCATATTTGATCATCGACATGCAGAGAGCGGCGGGAATTCCTTTTCCAATAACGTCTGCAATCGCAACGCTTATATAATCATTTTCATCCTGGACAAAATGATAGTAATCCCCATTCATGTGCCTGGCGGGCACACTAATTGCTCCAATATCCAGCCCGTCGATTTGCGGAACTTTTGTGCCAAGCAAGGTTTGCTGGACGTTAGCGGCAATTTCCATTTCCGACCTTAGTTCCTGCTGCATATGCCTTAATGTTTGATGTTCCCGGTAAGCTAAGCCATATCCGATCATCACTTCCAATAAAATATCAAACGAGTTCATGACATCGTTCGGAAGATCGGGATAAAGTTCAGTAAGAAGACCTTTATGAAGGCTGATAATTTCTTCCGGTGAAATTTTATGTTCAATCGTTTTCCGGCTGAATTTTTGACTTGCATATAATGCCTGTTCATTCTGTTCTTTTAAATAACTTTCTAATATTTCCCGGTACTTTGACTCCATCGAATCGCGAAAATCCATGATTTACCCCCTAACGGAGCCATTTTGTTGCTTTTATATCTGTTCCATTTCCTGGCGATGAATCGATATCAAATTCATCCATTAATCGCTTAACACCCGGCAGCCCGGCCCCCAGTCCGCCCGATGTTGAAAATCCATCTTCCATCACTTGGCGCAAATCACTTATCCCGGGTCCGCTATCCATCGCATGAATCAGCAGCCCTGGTTTTCCGCCATCATATATTTTTTCGATGCAAATTTGTCCTTGCCCGGCATATAAATAGATGTTCCTTGCCAGTTCGCTTATCGCCGTTGTAATTCTTGCCTGGTCAACTGTTCCGAACCCAAGCTCTTTTGCAACATTCCGCCCAAGCTGACGGGCTGCAACAATGTCCCACTCATTTATAATCTTAACGCAGGATTGGATTCCCATACAGTCAATCCCCCAGTTCCAGTTGCAATTTCTCCAACCCTTTTTCTAAATCTAAAGCTGTGAGGACATCATCCAACCCAATCCCCAATTCTATCAGCGTAATAGCAACGGCAGGTTGTATTCCGGTAATGACAACTTTTGCACCCATTAGCTTGGACATGCTAATGACATCTCCCAATACTTTTGCAATAAACGAATCGATAAAATCGATCGAAGTAAGGTCGATCACGACTCCGTTTGCGCTTGTTTCATGAATTTTATGAAGCAAATCCTCTTGGAATTGGAGTGCGGTTTGGTCATCCAACTCCCATTGGATGGAGACTAATAGACAATCATGCAATTTTAGAATAGGTATTCTCACTCTGCTCCCTCCACATTCACAATTTTGCGGTTTGTAATGGCTAATGCCGCTTCAATTCCCTTTTTCAAGGTGTTTTTCGTCGTAAATTGATTCAATTCAATTCCTAAATTCACAATGGTTTGGGCAATTTCCGGACGAATTCCGACAAGCATGCATTTGGCCCCGACTAAACGGACAGCATCTGCTGCCTGGATAATATGGTGCGCTACCATCGTATCAACCACCGGGACTCCTGTTATATCAATCAAAACCACTTCCGAACGGTGTTTAACAACGCCGCTCAACAGGTTTTCCATAATCTGCTTGGCCCGTTCTGTATCGATCGTACCGACGAGCGGCATCACCGTGATCTTTTCAAATACGGGAATTAACGGTGCAGATAGCTCTTGCAACGCTATTTTTTGCAGGGAAACGGTTCTTTCCCAGGTAGTGGAATACATGCTGACGATTTCATTTGTCATCGGTGTCAGCCATTTATCAAAATCGTAAACGATATCCATCTGATTTTCCCGGGTAATAAGGCCTGCTTCTTGCATTCCCTCAAAGACAATTTTCCCGAACGTCTGCAAACCTTTCGTTACAAACGTTAATGGCCAGCCCAACCGGACCACCTTTTCAGCAAAGTCAGACAGTTTTGCAATAAATTCTTCGTTGGAATCTTTTATATTAGATACAATCAAATCAATAAATTCGCGGCTTGTCCCAATAAACACCTGTTCGGACGCCACGCGCATAATGCGTTCATCGGCCTGTTCCTTTATTTCCTCGATCCAGTCCGTTAGGATTGCTTCTCTATTGGTTTGAATGTAATCAACAATTTGTTTGTTCATTAAACAGAACCCTCCCCAATTCTATCACAGAAAAATTAACCGTACCGATTTCTTATACACTGTAAAATAAATTTAAATTTGTAAACTAACTTCAATAATCCGTATCTGTATTCCTTACAACTATTTAATGATAACAAATCCTCTTCGTCAAATTAAATACTACAGGAATGAAGGGATTTCCTGCAAACAACAAACCTTTTAAGAACAAAAAAAGCAAGCTGTCCAAAACAGCCTGCTATGCAGAAAAATGAATCTTCACGATGATAAATAAACAGTATGGCGGCTGCCCCTCTGAACTTTCTTGCACATCAAGGAAGCGTTTACCCCCGCACGGGTCAACTTTTCACCGTGTCATCATTATGATAACTTTATACATTTAAAATTCCGTCCAGCGGCCAATAGTAATCCAATTAAAGTTATTTTCGGCAAGTAAACGAATGGAATCAAAGCCATAAGTTTTATAGGGAACCCAATATCTTCTGTTCATGCCGGATGATATGCGCAGTGGAGATTAAACAAGCAACAACTTTTGTTTTGGAGAAGTGATCTTTTGGAAGCACTCATTGTGTTCAGGAACGCTACTCTGCTTTCTTTTTTCAGTAAAAAAACGCCCTTTCACCAAAGAGCGTGCTTGCAGTTAAAATTCGATGAGACCCAAACTTATCTGCAAGGCTTCATCCACTTTTTCCATCATTTCGTCATCGAGATGTGTAATCTTATCGGTTAACCGCTGTTTATCAATAGTACGAATCTGTTCTAATAGGATGACCGAGTCGCGTTCAAAACCATATCGTTTCGCATCAATTTCAACGTGAGTAGGCAACTTTGCTTTTTGAATTTGTGCTGTGATTGCGGCTACAATGACTGTCGGACTAAACCGATTCCCGATGTCGTTTTGGATGACTAACACTGGACGGACTCCACCTTGTTCTGAACCAACAACTGGGGATAGGTCCGCAAAATATACGTCACCACGTTTGACAATCAAGGGATTACCCTCCGCTTACTAGACGTTCAACTGTGTGTTCTGCCTCATATTCTGCCTGGAATGCTTCAGATGCAATCGTCAAATTAATTTTGGCCATTTCCATATAGCCCCGTCTCATTGATTCACGAATTTGTCTCTTTTTTCGCTCACGCAAATACATTTTCGTAGCTTGGTAAATAAATTCGCTTCTGTTTACATTTTCTTGCTTAACAAATCCATCTAATTCGGTTAAAAGATGTTGCGGCAATTTTACCATGATTTCTGTTGTTGCGCCGGATTCTGACACAAACATACACCTCCACCATCGACTACACACCATTTTTAGTCTCTACTATTTCTAATATTATCACTATTCAAGGTCCATGCAAAGACTATTCAGCAATTCTTCTGTATTATCGTCCAAAAAAATCAACTTTTATGCATAAAAGCACACCGAATCCCTCCTTCCAGTGCAAAATAAGCAACTTAAAAGGTTTGTCATCGGTTATTTTTTTGCTTTTTAAAGGGATCGATCCCGCCACTCCTATACTATGTCAGCAAAGCATTGTTTATGGCTAACATTTTTCCGTTTTGTTTAAATATCCTCGGTACCCGGTTTGAAATCACGCAGAGAATTTCATAGTTGATCGTTTCGAGCTTGGAAGCAATCTCGTTTATGGAAATTGTTTCCGTTTTTTGCGAACCAATCAGGGTACACTTTGTTCCAGGCGGCACATAATCCGGCAGCTTGACCATGCATTGGTCCATACATATCCGCCCAACAATCGGCACCCTCCTGCCTTCCACCAGGACATCCTGGCCCTGAAGCTTTCGGATCCAGCCATCCGCATAACCGATCGGCAGCGTGCCGATCCATTCATCTTCTTCAGCTTCATATGTTGCACCATAGCTGACCTTTTCACCTTTACTGATTTTTTTAACATGGATAAGCCGCGAATATAATGAGAAAGCTTCCTTTAAAGAAATCGGCAGTTGAGGCTCAATTTCAAGCGACGGGGTTAACCCGTACATGGCGATGCCGACGCGCACAGCATTAAAATGAGCTTCCGGAAATCTCATCGATGCCGCACTGTTGCTGCTGTGGATATAGCGTGGACGGTTGTCCAGAACGCCAAGCAAATCATTGAAGCGTTCCAGCTGCTCCCTAAAATACGACAGGTCCAGCTCATCCGCTGTCGCAAAATGAGTATAAATACCTTCCATGCGAATTTGGCGGTTATTCGTGATCGCCGCTTCGAGTTTCTTAAGTTGATCCCTGGTGCCGACGCCAATTCTGTTCATCCCGGTATCCACTTTAACATGTACCGATACTTCCAAATCCGGTTTTAAAATGCCCGCAGCCTTGAGAAGCCACTCCTCTTGAAAAACAGTCAGGGTAAGATTTAACTCAGCTGCGACATTTATATCTTCCGGGCGGCTTGCACCGAGAATAAGGATCGGAGCTGTGATTCCTTTCCTCCTCAGTGCGATTGCTTCGTCCATAAAAGCGACAGCCAGCATCGATGCACCGGCGCGAAGGGCTGCTTCAGCGGTTTGAAAATCGCCATGTCCATAGGCGTTTGCCTTTACTACAGCAATCATTTCCACCTCGTCAGGCAGCAAATTTTTTATTGATTTCAGATTATCTTCAATATTGTTTAAATCTATCTCAACCCAGGTATCCCGATAAAAACTTCCTTCATATTCCACCTGCTCCACTTCCTCCTGAATCCGTTCAACGCTGTTTATTTATCTTTAAAAAGCTATATCCTTGATTATTATGCTCAAGCACCGCCGATGTCAAATGAAGAAATTACTATCCAGCCCGGTTCGCGGGTCGCGTTCCGCTTCTCGCAAGGCTTTTTAACCTCCAATCAGATTCCTTGAGACTTTTAAAAAACGCTCCAAATAGACATAAAGCAGGCTCCCGGTCGGAGCCTGCTTGAAGCATTGTTATTATTTGCTTACATTCCCTTGTACAGAACGGGCGATCATGACCATTTCTTCTTTTGTTAAATCGTTGGAAGCGACCATATAGTCGACTCCCTGATGAGTCCATGTCACCATATTGTCAGCCAAAGCTCCAATCGTAAACCCCAGATCGACCGGATCACCATTCATTGTCGTGGCCGAGGCTGTTGACTTCACCACTTCCGCCTTTTCTTGCACAAACGTGAACGACTTTTCTCCATCATAAGTTAAAACGACCCGCTTTCCATCCGCAGTTGCAATTTCCTTTTCATCTTTCAAACTGGCCCCAGGAATCTCTGCTGTTGGGTACTTTACTGTAAATTCGATGTCGTTCAGGTTGGCCATCACTGGCACCTCCAATTGGGCACCGGTCATATTTTTCTTCATGTCAAAGTCGTTTTTATCAAAAGTGGCATCGAACTTTACATTGGAAAACTCCACCGTTACTAATGCTTTCCGGTCAGGATCCATTACTTTGACACTGACAGGGGCCAAGTCTTTTTTGTTTAAGGTGATTTCTTGTAAAGGAAGCATCTTATTATTTTGGTACCGTGTCTTTGTTTCAAAGACATAACCGTCTTTCGTTGCTTTAAATTTTGCTTCATTGTCTTCAATTATGTCCGTAATTAATGATTCATATAAATAGGCCTGGCTGCTGTTTTGCGGCCATTCACTCTGGAAACGGAAGCTCTTGTTAAGAGCGGGAGTCAGGACAAATACTCCTTCTTCGTTTCGGAGAATCATCTGGCTTTGGTCCTTCTGGGCATTTTTTAGATTGACCCGGTAGAAATCAGGTTGTTTATGCCAAATTTGAACATCATACTCCTGCGGCTCCGTCCCCATTTGCAAGGTCATTTTTGCATCAGCCTTGTAGCCCTTCATTTCCTCAAGCTTGCCGTTCAGTTCCCGCACAACATCCTCCTGTGATTTTGAACCGCATGCAGATAAAACGAAAATGACCATTAGCCCGGCGAGAAGCAGCAACCATTTCTTCTTCATTTTTCCAACCCCTTTTGTCTCATTTCAAACACGGTTTACGGAGAGTAAAAGGATGATCAGACATTGGCGCCAGAAAGATTTCCCGATCTGTTGGAGTGATCCTTTAAAAGGGCTTACGCCAATGTTCCCGCCTTTTTGCCTTGTCTCTCCCGTTGCACACTATGAATATATGAGACAACCTTAATGAATATGCCGGGCCGGATGACAAGCTTTTAGTTTTCACAAAATTTTTTCTAAGACAACCTGGGCTACCGCATATTGGCGGCTATGGGAAATCGACAAATGCGCGTTCGTTTGGAAAGGCTTAATGAAAAACGGCTTTCCTTTCTCATCAACAGCCACCTCGATATCCAAAAAGGACAGATCTTTTCCGATTCCGGTTCCTGCCGCTTTCGCAAAAGCCTCCTTGGCTGCAAATCTTCCTGCCAAATATTCGATTCTTCTTTTAGAAGAAAGCCGTTCAAATTGCTTAATTTCGGCATTTGTCAAAACCCGCTCGATAAATTTCGGCTGGGAAGAGACGATTTCAGAGATCCGCTCCAGCTCGACAATATCCACTCCAATGCCTGAAATCACATTCATCATCCTTCTATTTCAAATTTTTATTGCATAAACAATAGTACAAATAATGGTTTTCCTCTATCGTTCCGGGATAGAATGTATGTATATCAATTCGGGGGGTTAATTATGTTTACGAGAACCGAAAGCTTTCGGGAGTTTATCCGATTTTACCCAGTTATCACCTTTATTCTCATTTTACATGCAGTACTGTATCTATTAACAGCTCTTCCTCTATTTCCCCGCATACTTTTATTTGAAAAATTGGCCGGAGTGAATCTGTTTATAGCTGAAGGACAATGGTGGCGCCTGTTTACACCTATGTTTATGCATGCCGGCTTTGCACACGTCCTTTTCAACAGCTTCTCCCTTGTATTATTTGGACCACCCCTCGAGCAAATGCTCGGCAAAATAAAGTTTATTCTTTTATACACGGTCAGCGGGATTCTTGCAAATATCGCCACCTTTATATTGATGCCTTTAACATATACACATGTTGGATCAAGCGGGGCGATTTTCGGGCTCTTCGGCTTTTATCTGGCGATGATCACATTTAGAAGACATATGCTTTCCCAGCAAAACGCCCAAATTATTTTAACTATTTCTATCATCGGAATCGTAATGACGTTTTTCCAGCCAAATATCAATATAACCGCACATCTTTTCGGACTTATAGCTGGATTTTTAATCGGGGCTTTCTCTTATTCCGGCTCAAAAGATATTTACAAGCAAGTGAGAGGCAACAGTTCATGGAGGCCACCGGGGAACCGAAAATCTTTCTGGCAGATGCTCCTTTGGGGCAGCGTTGTCTTGCTCGCTATTCTCGGGCTGGTTAATCGGTAAGCTTCAACAAGGAGAAAAGCACCCCTGTACGAGGTTTGACAGGGATGCTTTTATTTGCGTCTGCCTTTGTCTACTTTCAATCTGTTCCGGAATACCATTTATATATTTGAATTGCATCGTGTTTTTCGATGTCAACGACTTTTCCTCCGCCGGCACCGATTCCCGATATCACGAACGCTTCAACTGTTGCCAAGTCTTTTTTCTTTTGAAAATAGCTTTCTTGATTGCTTAAAGATTGGATTCTTGTTTTTTTCATATACACAGTATTTTTAACAAGCCCCCGGTATCTTAAGGCAAGCTGCTGATTCTCCAGATTCCATCCCGCATCTTTATACATTAACAATGACCAGATGGCTGCAGGAAAAAAGAGCAGCAGGGACAAATATCCCCAGGGATGGAAGAAGAAAGCCGGCACAACGGCGAATGGAAAAGCAATCAGCAATCCTCTCGTCACATATCTCGCTTTCGCCCTTTGCGGGGCCGGGACAAAGATTGCTTCAAGATGATAGTCGTTCAAAACATTTTGCAAAAGACCGGCGACCTTGTTTTTTCTAATGACCGGCAGCAATAAAACCTGCGATTCATCTCCTTTTTCGAATGATCCTCCGCCGCTTTCCAATGATACAGAAGCATAACCAAGTGACTGCCTGATCAGGTTCTCTCTAATTCTCACAGCCTGGATCCGCTTTAACGGAATCGTCGTCTGGCGCTTTTCCAAAAGGCCCCTTGAGATCACTAAATCATCGTTAATTCTTTTAACAGTAAAATCAGCATATTTAAACATCGTCCCAATTACGGCAAGCACCCAGGCAATGATAAACCCGATGAATATGAGCGTGCTTACAAAGACAATTCCGCTTTGAATAAATCTTTCAAAGCCCGCGAACAAGCGCCGATAAGGAATGATTTCATCAAATTGAAAAAAGAACGCAATCACGGCAGAAATGACTACCCCGACACCTCCGGAAGTAGAAGCAAGCAGGAGCAGTTCAGATGGAGTGATTTTATAAATGAGTTCTTCTTCCGTTTCATTCAGTTTGTCGACGGTGGTGCGGCGATTATTTTTCGCGGACATCAAAATCTGTTGAATGGCATCTGCTTCTGCCTTTGTAATCGCGGTTAAAACAGCCTCCGGTTCGTTCAAGCCCATTCCTCCCGCTGTTTCCACTTTTACTTTGACAAGCCCGAACGGACGATGGAAAATCCCTTCTGAATAATCAAGACTTTGAATTCGTTCAAAGGGAATATAGCGTTTTTTTCTAATGATGATTCCGTGTTCAATCCTCAATTCACCGTCTTCTACCCGGTAAGTAAACCTGAGCCAGGAAAGTACGCCCCCTGCCAAAACAAGCAGTACCGATCCAATTGAAATCAACCAGAAAACCAAATCAGCGTTTGTTCCATTTCCACCCAAGAAAACGAAAATGATAAATGGAACGATCAATTCCTTCAGATTCCTGGAAAAATTATGAAGTGTTGAAATCGGGTGCAGGCGTTTCGCTTCAAACATCTTCATCCGCCACCCTTGCCAGTTTTGAAATAAAGAAACGAAGCTCTTCCGCTTCTCCAACATCGACGGCAGGAATTTCATGAACCGTCGCGGCAGTTGAAATCGCCACTGTCGCCAGACCGTATTTTCTTAATAGGGGCCCCTGCCGGGTGTCGACATGCTGGACCCGAATCATCGGCACAAGCGTCCTCTTAATAATAAATATCCCTTGCCGGAGCTCAATCTCTTGCTCTCTAACCTCGTAGCGCCAACGCTTCCAGCGAAGGGAAGGAAACAAATAAATATTAAGATAGCTGTAACTGAGCATGACAATGACTGCTGCTCCAATAATCCAAATCGGCCAGGAAAAAATAAGCGATAAAATAATAAGAGCAACTCCAGCCAGGCTAACAAAAACAGACTGGATTGTACCTGAAAGTCTCCACACTTTCAACGCCTGTTCAGAAATTCTTGTTTGCGGTTCTAGTATCACGGCAGTATCCTCCTGCGTTTTCCTTTTATATCCCCTTTAAGTATACATGAACAGAATACATTTAAAGAAGATGCTGTTATTATTACGCAGAAGCTATGTTAAAAGTTTTATTAAAAAAAACACCAAATTCTCACGTCATTCGAAAGCTTGCCTCATTAATCGAAAACAAGCGGAATCCCGAGTTTTTCACACAGGTAAGGGGTGTCATCAAGCGTGAATGCGAAAAAAAGAGAGCAAATGCTCTCTTTTTAACGGTAACTTTTTGAATTGGTTGGCTGGCTGCTTCGCTTAGTGCCGGAACGCGGCTTATAAGGGGCTTTTCTTCGATTATTGGCATCATAACCCCTTTTATTATCATAGCCTCTGCCGCGGTCATTTGAACTGCGGTCTCTCCTCGGCGGGCGGGGAGCTTCTTCTGTCAGCTTAACTGGTGTCGTATCAGGTTCTTTCGTAATCATTTTCAATACAGCTGCTACAATAGTGGCAGCGTCCTGCTGTTCAAGCAATTGTTCCGCTGTTTGTTTATACGGCTGCAGGTTATTGTTTTCAATCGTTTGGAGAATTTTATCGACAGCAGCTTTCTGCTGGCCTTCAAACGCTTCATGTTGAGTTGGCGGCTTTAACAGTTCCATCCGCCGTTTTGTTGTTCTTTCGACAACTTTTAAATAATCTCTTTCACGGTAAGTAACAAATGTCATCGCCATTCCTGTTTTTCCAGCACGGCCGGTACGCCCAATCCGGTGGACATAACTTTCAGGATCCTGCGGAATGTCGAAATTATAGACATGAGTCACTCCAGAAATGTCCAGGCCGCGCGCGGCAACATCGGTGGCAACAAGAACATCGATTGAACCCTCTTTAAATTTGCGCAATACAGAAATGCGTTTCGCCTGGCTCAGATCGCCATGGATTCCTTCCGCCATATAGCCGCGAAGATTCAATGCTTCGGCAAGCTCATCAACGCGCCTCTTTGTCCTTCCAAATACAATCGCCAATTCAGGAGATTGGATATCAAGAAGCCTTGTCAAAACGTCAAACTTTGTCTTCTCTTGCACTTCTACATAATACTGCTCGATTAAAGGTACCGTTACCTCTTTTGCTTTAACGCGGACAACTTGCGGATCCTTCATGAATTTTTCAGCCATTCTCTGGATTGGGGCTGGCATCGTTGCCGAGAAGAGAAGCGTTTGCCGCTCTGTTGGAATTTGGCCGAGAATTGCTTCAATATCATCAATAAAGCCCATGTTCAGCATTTCGTCCGCCTCATCAAGAATCGCCATTTTTACATGATTAAGCCGCAATGTTTTACGGTTAATATGGTCTAAAATCCGGCCTGGTGTACCTACAATGATATGAGGGTTTTTCTTTAAGGCGCGGATTTGCCGGTTAATGTCCTGCCCGCCGTAAATCGCCAGTACGCGGGTTCTTTTCCCATAACCGATTTTATATAGCTCCTCAGAAACCTGGATGGCAAGTTCACGAGTTGGTGCAATGATAATTCCCTGGATGACGTCCTGGTCTTTATCGATTTTTTCAACTAAAGGAATTCCAAATGCAGCCGTTTTCCCGGTCCCTGTTTGGGCCTGGCCGATGATATCTTTGTTCTCAAGGCTCAACGGAATCGTCTGGGCTTGTATTGGTGTTGCTTCTTCAAATCCCATTTTCTGAACTGATTTCATTAATGCGGGGCTTAAACCTAAATCTTGAAACTTTGTCAATTTTCATTCTCCTTCTGTTCGCACAAAAATTATAAAAGGTTTGCATCTTTTCGGAGGGGCTCCTATAGCCAAGATTGCAACCAAATCCGACTCTTCAGCTAAATTCCGCAACTAGCTGGAGCGCCTGCCAGAGTAATATGTGAAGTGATGGCTGGTCGCTTAAATCACGCATCCCAGCAAAACACAAACCTGTTCACGGTGTTTCGCAAAAAAAGACATTCTCCATCAGGAGCATGTCCGCTTGAAAAAGAAATTTCTCTCTTAGGCACTTTGATGTTAATCTTAGCATTTAACTGCACTAAATGCAATGATATCGCATGCCTCAGCACAGGCTTCTTATTCATCATAGACAGTTAAATTTAATCAGATTACAGCTGCTGGTTCGTCTGCTTTTAAAAATTGGAACACTTCTGAAAAGAGCTGCTCTTTTTCATCGCAATGGCAAATTAAATGACCCGAGTTGCTGACGTATTTAATATCTTTATGATTCGTTCCAATTTTATCATATAAGTATCTGGCGCTCTTAACGGGGACAATTCCATCCGCTTCACCCTGGGCAATAAACGTTGGTATTTGGACTTGCTTAAGGAGAGGCCGTATGCTGGCAACCAGCCGCCGGAATTGAATCGTTGCCGATAGTGGCGTGCTGATAATTTTTTGCTTATACCTGAGAAACAACTCGTTTTCTGATAAGTTCCCCTTGACTGCATCCTTGACCATTATTCCTATATCGGAAGCAAGCTGTTTCGGGTTCACATAGTAAGCTGCCGCACTGAGCAGGACCAGCTTGGCGACTGGATAATGAACGGCCAGGTAACTTGCAATAATCCCGCCCATCGAAAAACCAATCACATAAACTTTATCACATTTCTTGAGCAGCATTTGCAATTCTTTTTCTGCATGTTCAATCCACTGCTTGTAATGAATACCCTTCAAGCTAAGGGTTTCTCCATGTCCCGGCAAGGTCGGAATGGAGAATTCCCAATCCGTCCTCTCCTGCAAATAGTTAACCAACGGTTCAATTTCAAAGGGAGAGCCGGTAAAACCATGAATGCATAAGCAGCCAATCATTTTGATCACCCGCCAGTACTTCAATAAAAGTTTCATATAAACATGACAGCCGAAAGAAGCCCTTCCCCCGGTCAAAAGCTTAAATTCGATAGGAAAGGATGATCCACTTTCTGACGATATCAAAACTCTTTCCCTATTCTTTACTCGTTTACACTTATCATACTAAAGAAAAAGAAATATATCAGTTTTGAGCAATGAAATTTCACCAAACCTCTTCGCTGAAATGGACAGCCGGTTGCGGATGAGATCCGATAATAATAAAAACCCGATTTCAATTCAACCGGGATTTTATTCATGTTTAGCATATGGATTTTAAGAACAAGAATGTCCATTCGAGCCTTTATCTTTAGCTTTTGAGCCAGCACTGCAATCATTTGGCATTCTCCTTACACCGGCTTTTGCAATCCGGTAACAACATCCTCGAGCTTCATTCCGCGCGAAGCTTTTACCAGGATCAATGTTTTCCTGTCCGTATACTTTTTTAATTCCTTAATCAGATCATTTTTATCATCAAAAGCAAATATCTTATCCGCCCCAATTGATTGACGGGCACCTTCGGCGATAAAGCGGCCTAAGGGGCCGTATGTAAACACATAGTCGATCTTTTCAGGATTCAGGCCTGCACCAATTTGCCGGTGAAATTCAATTTCGAGCGGTCCGAGCTCCAGCATATCGCCGAGAACGACGATCCTTTTTGAAAAGCCCTCCAAATCCGAAATAAGCTCAATCGCAGCCCTCATCGCTGTTGGGCTCGCATTATAGGCGTCATTAATGATTCTTTCTCCCTTGGCGCCTTCGACCAGTTCCATTCTCATCTGTGTCAGCTTCAGGCCTTGAAACCCTTTGTCCATTTTTTCGTAAGCAATCCCAAAAAAGCGGGCGGTCAGCATGACAGCGAGCGCATTGAGGACATTATGAACCCCGAGAACAGGCAGATGAATTTTTCCCTGAAATTGATTTACTGTAAATTGATTGCCTTGTTCACTCTGGATAATCTCAATAGGATAAAGATCATTTTCCGGCGATTTGCCAAACGTTCCAATCGTAAACTTTGCTTCATAACCTTTCAGCCGTTCCCGGAGAAGCGGTTCATCGCCGTAATAAACAATCAGCCCGCCATCCTGCAAACCTTTGACAATTTCGAGCTTTGCTTCGGCTATTCCTTCCCGTGATCCGAGATCCTGCAAATGGGCTTCCCCGATATTTGTAATCACTACGGCATCAGGCCGGGCAAGCTTTGTGAGTAATTCAATCTCACCTTTTGCACTCATGCCCATTTCGAGAACTGCCATTTCCGTTTCCGGTTTCAACTTCAGGACAGTCAAAGGCAAGCCGATATGGTTGTTAAAATTACCTTCTGTTTTTTGGACTTTATATTCGAGGGAGAGAACGCTTGCCATCATGTCCTTTGTCGTGGTTTTCCCATTGCTTCCCGTAATCCCGATGATTTTTGTTGATAACTCGTCCCGATAACTGCCGGCCAGCTCCTGTAAAGCAAGGAGTGTATCCTCGACGATAATAATCGGCAAATGGACGGGCGGGTTTGGTGCATCCTTTTGCCAGAAGGCGGCCCCTGCACCTTTATTGATTGCTTCCTCCACAAACCGGTGTCCATCGGCGTTTTCACCTTTAAAAGGAATAAACAAATTTCCTGTTTCTATCTTTCGCGAATCAATGCTGACCCCGTTAATTTCAGTATCTCCCCATTTCTGGAGATCAATTTCGGCCTTAATCATTTCTGAAAGCTGCCTGATCGTTTTTCGGATCATTATAGTCCTCCTGTTCCAAAACATGAAGGAACACGGCGTGAAGCGCCGTGTATCCCTTTGCTGCTAGAATGTATGCTTAATGTTCTGTTTTTCTGCATGCCTTTCTTCGGCCAGCTTAACAAGACGTTCAATCAGCTCCGGGTATTCAACCCCGGTATGCTTCCACAGTAAAGGAAACATGCTGAAAGGAGTAAATCCAGGCATCGTATTGACTTCATTGATATATGCTTTTCCGTCCTTTGTCAAGAAGAAGTCGGCCCGTACCAGTCCTGAGCAATCGAGCGCTTTAAACGATCTAATCGCCATTTCCTTAAGCTCACTGTATTCTTCTTTTGTAATATCCGCCGGGATAATCATCGCGGTATCGCCGTCTTCGTATTTTGCTTTATAGTCGTAAAAATCTTTCTTTGGCACAATTTCACCAGCAACTGAACATTCAGGCTCATCATTTCCAAGGACGCCGATTTCAATCTCCCTGGCGATAATCCCTTCTTCAACAATGATCTTCCTGTCAAATTGGAAGGCTTCCTTAACAGCAGCTGCCAGTTCATCGCGGTTGGACGCCTTGCTGATCCCAACGCTGGAACCGAGATTGGCCGGTTTCACGAAGCAGGGGTAGCCCAGTTCTTTTTCGATTCTGTCATATGCTGCTTCACTGGCCTTCTCCCATTCACTTCGGGTAAACCAGGCATACTTGACCTGGGCAAGCCCGGCTTGTGCAAATACATTCTTCATCATGATTTTATCCATACCGGCAGCGGAAGCAAGCACTCCGTTTCCTACATAAGGCAGATTTAAAAGTTCGAGCAAACCCTGGACCGTGCCGTCTTCTCCATTTGGTCCATGAAGAAGCGGGAAGATCACATCCAAAGTTTGATCCTGCCCCGAAGCACTGCCCTGAAACAACGCCGGAGCGAGTGAAGCTTGGGAAGCTTCATCACCTTGAGAGAATTGCAATGCTTTCACATCCCCGACAGGACCGCTTAATTGAGGCCCTTTCACCCATTTCCCTTCATCTGTTATGTAAATAGGATGGATATCGAATTTTTCCACATCAAGCGCTTTAATGACAGCAAGGGCTGTTTGCAGTGAAACTTTATGTTCAGCGGATTTTCCCCCGTATAATAGCCCAAGTTTTGTTTTCATAATCGAACCTCCAATAAGTCATTCACAAACATGATTTTATTTTAACATGTTCTTCTGCAAGAAAAGAGTCATACACAAATGTTTTCTGATGGAAATTTATCACCTTGTCATCTAAGTACATTTCTCTAACTAAAATAAAAAATGAACCATTTTTTGTGAGCAAGTCCCGTGTGCTTGAAAAAAGAGGGACATTCCGCAATCGTGTGCCCGGTTTATATTTTACAAAAATATATTAGCCCGGATAATCGCGAAAGAAATACTATTCTAATATTATATTAAATATACTTGAAACTTTCATATTTCAGAAAATACCCAATAATTTTATTTTTAATATTATAATATTTATTAGTTAACTTTTCGATTTATTCGCGTTGTTAGGAGGACAACATGAAAATTGACCGATCATAGCGGATCGATCTTTGCTTGTTGCTGTTGGAGGGACGATGTTACCGATCCTTTCTCGCCATCTGTTTCTATTACCTGAATATTCGCACTAAATGTACATTATGATAAAATGTAAATAAAAGGGGTGTGAAATCAATGATAGGCATTCTATTTATTTTTGTTCTGAGTGGCGGAGGGACTGGCCCTGTGAAGCCCGGCAACCATTCCAATTTGGAATAGGTGCTAAATCCAGCAAAACATTTTTTGTTTTGAAAGATGAGAGCGGGCGACCATACTATGATCAAACCTCTCTACTTTGGAGAGGTTTTTTGTGTTTTAGAACCTTTGTCAAAAAAATCACGTACTAGAAAGGAAATGAAATCATGGCGGTAATCAGCAGGGAAGATCCTCTATTAGCAAAAATGAAAGAAACCGGGCTCAATTTTACAACCGAAGAGTGGGAGAGGGAAGCTGAACGTGTGCTGGAACCAGGCCCGTTCGGTTATATCCAATCAGGTTCCAGCGGTGAAGAAACGCTGAAGAAAAATACGAGAGCTTTTGAAGAATACAGTATTTTGCCAAGAGTTTTAACCAATGTAGCAAATCCGGACTTTTCGATAGAATTGTTGAATCAAACTTTTCCTTCCCCTTTATTGTTTGCACCGGTTGGAATGCAAAAGATTGCACATCAGGATGGAGAACTGGCAGCGGCAAGAGCAGCGGGCTCATTAGGAATTCCCTATATTGCAAGCACTGTATCGAGCTATACTATGGAAGAGATTGCCGCAGCCAACCCGTTTAGCTCCAACTGGTTCCAGCTTTACTGGTCCAATAATCGGGATTTATCGTTGAGCATGGTGAAACGGGCTGAAAACGCCGGCTATCAAGCCCTGGTGGTTACAGTCGATACCGTCATGCTGGGCTGGCGGGAAAAAGACTTGCACAATAGCTATTCTCCGCTCAGACTCGGTTTTGGAAAAGCAAACTATATTTCTGACCCTATTTTTCAGGCTAAAGTAAATATTGAAGATAACGAACAAGTCGTGGGCGAAATTTTAAAACAAATTCTCCATCCTTCTTTTAACTGGGATGATCTGCAATGGCTAAAAACGCAAACAAGTCTGCCGATTGTTTTAAAAGGAGTCCTTCATCCTGACGATGCAGTTGAAGCAGTTAAAAGGGGCTTCGAGGGAATTATTGTTTCAAACCATGGCGGAAGGCAGCTGGATGGAGTCATCTCCGCGCTCGATGCATTGCCATTAATTCGCAGCGCTGTCCATGAAACATTCCCAGTTCTTTTTGATAGCGGCATCCGCCGGGGCACCGATATGGTCAAGGCGCTTGCGCTTGGTGCGAATGCTGTATTGCTTGGAAGGCCTTATGTATACGGGCTGGCGGTTGCAGGGGAACAAGGAGTTCAAAAGGTTGTTTCGAACTTACTCGATGAATTTAAAGTATCGGCAGGCCTGTCCGGGGCGAAGAACATAGCTGAACTCAAAAAAACCACTCTCATTCGGAATGTCGTTGATAATGCAAGAGATTGATAAAGTACTGGCGAGCGGGCATGCTTTGCTCGCTTTTCCTTTGCTCAAGTCATAAAACATGGCTTTGGCCAGCTGAAAGTATAATGTTTTTCTAATGAAAAAGGCTTTGACAACGCTATCGTGTTAATGCTAATTTAAAGAATAACGTGAGACTGACATAAAGAAAGCCTTACCAATATCCTAATGTTTTTTAAAGGGAGGGTGGAAAAAGAATGAATAAAGAAATTGTAAAATTTTTAAGAAAAAGCTATAACATGAACCAGCGCGACTTTGCAAAGCTCGTTAATTGCAGCTTCTCGCTTATTGCCCTGGTCGAAGTCGGCAAAAGAAGGGTTACAGAAGATCTCGAAAGTAAAATTAAAAATACCTTTGACCTTGATGAAGAACAATTGCAATCGATCGCAACGCTCGTCTCTGAATTCAGCAAAGGAATACCGCCGTTTTTTTAAAATGATTATCAGTGCTCCATCAAAAAAAGATGGACCTGTTAAATCCATCCCTTTTCTTCCGCAATTGAAATTGCCTCTATTCGATTTTTACACTCAAGCTTATTTAAAATTTCTGATATATAGTTCCGGACCGTACCGGATGATAAATATAACAGGCTTGAAATTTCCTTGGCTGTTTTCCCTTCTGCGACCAGCTTGAGTATTTCCCTTTCACGAGTCGTCAATGGATTTTCTGTTCGAACGCTTCCAAAAATCAATTCCGGAGAAAATTGCTTTTTCCCCTTCATAACATTGCGAATCGTATCAGCCAGTTCATCAACTGATCCATCCTTCAGCATATACCCGTCCACTTCAGCCTTCAACGCACGCTCAAAATAACCGGGACGGGCAAACGTTGTCAGGATGATAATTTTACATTGGGAGTTTCTCGCTTTTAACACCTCAGCTACTTCGAGACCGCTTTTTATCGGCATTTCTATATCCATCAGGCAAACATCCGGTTTCTGATCCAGGATTAATTGCAGTGCTTCATCGCCATTTGCCGCCTCGGCAACGACATCAATATCGTCTTCCAGTTCAAGAAGCGAACCGAGTGCGCCCCGCAGCATTCGTTGGTCTTCGGCAATGATAATGCGAATCATGAAACAACGTCCTCCTTTTGCGCTTTAACAATGACCGGCACCGTTATAACCAGCTTTGTGCCTCCGGAACACAGAATATTTAATGATCCGTCTATCAGGTTCAAGCGTTCGCACATTCCCTTTAATCCATTGCCATAGTTGTTTTTATCGAAAAGACCGATTCCGTCATCTTGCACCTCTAAGGCAATTTGCCCCTCTTCATGATTAAAAGTTACTGTACAATTATTGGCTTTACTGTGCTTTACCACATTTGTTACAGCCTCCCGCAAACACATGCTCAGGATATTTTGGGTTAGAAAGGGGACATTCGCCAAGCTTTTTTCCCCGTCTATCCGAAACGAGATTCCTGCTGCTTTTAGAATCATCTCCACTTCGATCAACTCTTCCGGAATGGTGGTAGCACGCATGTCGGATACCAATTCTCTGACTTGAGTTAAAGCGGAACGGGACGTCCTTTCCACTTCCTTTGCTTCGAGGCGGGCTCGTGCAGGGTCTTTTAAAATTAATTTATTTATAAGCTGGCTTTTTAACGTGATGAGAGATAGTGTATGGCCCAGTGTATCATGGAGGTCGCGGGCGATCCGCATCCGCTCCTCGCGCTTAATCAGCTCTGCAATTTGTTCATTTGCTTCATCAAGCTTTTTCTCAAGCTCAACCCTCGTATTCATTGAGCGGATTCCAAGCGGAGAAATCAGCATAATCACAATAAAAGGTACAAAGTATATCATTCCACTGAGTTCCATCTCTCGCAAATGAACCAAAAACGGAACTAGAATGGCTGCAGAAAACCAGCTTAAAGCAGTCACAAATCTCTTCTTGTCGGAATACCAGGCAATAAAATTGGCCGGAAAGAATCCCATGTACAGAAAGTTAAAATTATAAAAGATTGATAGATAGACAATAATCCCAATTTGCAAACCGAGCCATAAAGCAGAAGGTTCCTCACTCATAAAATACAGTTGTCGATATGTGACAAGAAACAGGAACAGCAGCACATAGCCAACTGCCATTTTTAAACCTGTCTCAGTTGCAACATAGAAGATCGGCATGCTCATATAAATCAGCAAGACGTATGGAAGTAATCCAAAACGCTTCGGAAACAACTGGAACTTTTGTTTATCTGTCACCATTCATTTTACACCGCCGCTTCTTGTTTTCTCCTGATATAACTAGATAGTATCATGAACAGGAAAAAATAACTGCCTAAAACAAGAATATTCATCCAATCCGGACTGCCTCCCCGGATGATCTGCCAGGCTCCATCACCAAAATGAAATGACGGGAGCCATAAACTAATATCCTGTATAAAGGAAGGCAGTGTTTCCATTGGCATCCACAACCCGCCCGAAATAGCCAGCCCCATATAAATGAGATTGCTCACTCCTGAAGCTGTATCCACCCTTCTCATCGTTCCCACAAGCGTACCCAATGCCAGAAACGGGAGAGAACCGGCAAGGATCCAAAAGCCGCTTGAAACCCATTCACCAACCGTAAGCGAAATTCCGTTCATAAGAGCACCCGAGAAGAAAATAATCATAATCGAGAAGAAATGAACCACAGTTTGGCCAATCATCTTTGCAAAGAAATAGGCAGTGAACGGCAGCGGTGTGAGCCGCATAAACGTTGTCCATCCCTTCGTCCGCTCTTCGACAAGGCGTATTCCCAGGGTCATAATACTTGAACCCATAACACTGAACACAGTCATCGACATTAGATAATGGGCCTGCCATAAAGCGGCATCAGGCAATCCTGTATTGAATACTTTAGTAAATAGCCCATAAAACAAAATCGGCATCAGCAATGACCAGAAAACAAAATAAGGGTTACGAAAAATCCTTAAAATCTCCGCTTTAATTTGCATCCACATTGCATTCATGAATTAACCTCCTTCATTTCTTCGGTCAGTTGCTCAAATGCTTCATCCAGTCGGCCACGGTGTATTTCGATATCCCTTACCTTTAAATCGTTCTCAAATAGTGCGGCTAGAACGCGATCCGTATTATTTGCCACAACAAAAACCCTCGCATTCTGACGGTAAATGTTTGTAACGTCCGGTAACTGGTGCAATTTCTCAAGAGACAGCTTCGTTTCCGCTTTGAAAGACACGGACTGTTTTGTCAGCCTCTCCTTAATTTCTGCTTGAGTTCCATCTGCAGCGATGGCTCCTTTATGGAATAAGATAATCCGCTCCGCAGCATCTTCCGCTTCCTGCAAATAGTGCGTCGTAAAGATAATGGTTTTGCCGCGTTCTTTCAGTAGTTTGACTGTATTCCAAAACAGCTTTCTCGACATGGTGTCCATTCCAACAGTCGGTTCATCAAAGAACAGCAGATCGGGATCCCCGGCAAGTGCCAGTGCAAAACTCAGCCTTCTTTTTTGCCCGCCTGAAAGCTTTTCAGCTCTCATATTCAGTTCCTGATCGCTTAGTCCTGTTAGCTCTGTCAATTCTTGTTGAGTAAGCGGGTGAAGATAATAGCTGCGGAATAAGCTAATCACTTCACGGACTTTTAAAGCATCAATGACACTGACTTCCTGAAGCATCGCGCCAATTCTTTCCCTCACTTTTTTATCCCTTGGATTACTTCCGAACAGTTCGGCCTTGCCGCTTGAAGGTTCCAGCAGCCCAAGCATCATTGAAATTGCCGTTGTCTTCCCTGCCCCATTTGGACCGAGAATCGCAACCACCTCACCCTTATTAATGGAAAAAGTCACATCATCTACTGCTTTTTTATCTTTAAATGTTTTTGTCACATTCGTTAAAGAAACGATTGTTTTCATTCCCCCACCTCCACATTTGTTAACTAAATTGTAGTCTGTAAAGAGGTGCTAGATTAGTGAATTCTGTCAGGAAAACAACATGACATTTGTCATGAAAATAAAAAAACACAGCCCAACAAGACTGTGGAGAGTTTACATGATTATGCTCTTTTTTCAGCAACAATAAACCGGTGTGAAGCAACCTCAATATAACCTATTCAAGCCATTTTTTCACAATTTTGATATGATTAAATTATCTTTTAATAGACGAGGGCGGGAACACAAGTGAACTGGAAAGAAATCGAACATCAAATGTACACATTATGTATGATGGTGAAAGGTGATAAGGTGCTGTTAATCAAAAGGCTGGAAGAGCGCGGATATCCTGGATTTGTTGCACCCGGAGGCAAAGTTGACTATCCGGAAAGCTTATCTGCAGCGGCGATACGCGAGGTTAAGGAAGAAACAGGTTTAACTGTTCGAAATATTACTTATAAAGGCCTCGATGAATATGTCAACCCCCAGGAAAATATCCGCCATATGGTTTTTAATTATTTGGCAGACGACGTTGAAGGAGAACTTCTCGATCATCCTCCTGAAGGAGAATTATATTGGTTTCATAGAGAAGAAGCCTTGCAGCTGCCGATGCAGAGCTGGTTTCGCCGGAAATTCCCGTTATTTTTTGAGAAAGGGACATTTGAAATCCATACGGTCTGGGATGCGCAAAACAATCGAGAGGCGAGTATTTTATAAAAAAAATTTAGGAGAGGTCATCCCTCTCCCGAAACTGCTTTTAAGCCTATAACACTTATGATAATCATGCCGATGAAAAGAATTCGCCGCCAGCTACTGGACTCCCACTAAAATAACCTCTGTCCTTCTAATGTTCTTTTCCAGTCCAAGTTTAGTCCGTCCACTTCTTTATCAGCCATGAGTTCACATTGCTTGCTAATTCTTCCTTGGTTTACACTTTTTAAAATTTTTCCATTTGCTTTAGCTGAATCGATTCCATGCTCCTCTCTCCCCTAGGTTGAAGTTCAAAACAGAGAAAGTTCGACTGTGACTACTAAAAATAAGAGTGCTTGTATGCTTGTGTACCTTTGTGCCTTTGTACCTGTCTTCATTTTTTAAATAGTTCATTCCATAAAACACAAAAAATCCGAGCTATTGCACATTGAACACAGGTGAGGCATTTGAACCTAACTTTTTTTAAAAGGCTACCCCATACCTATTGTTATCACAAAAAGCAAAATATTATATAGGTTTTATAAAATAATTCCCGAAATATTCTAAATTTTTTTTATAATTATTTTATGATTGAACGTAATCTTTTTTCTTGTTTACGTTTTTCGCTATTATTGTTAACAAATTTTCAAAATGTACAGGATTTCATTTTAGGATAAGTAAAATTGCAACCATTGCCTACTTTTACTCTCTTGGTATTGGTCTTTCACGTTCAGCCATATAAAAATGGAAAATAACTAGTAAATTTAAGTCGTAATACCTATTTTTCTATTTTATTTAATTGGTATAATTTATTTAATAGATAACTACCAGAAAATTTCCATCTAGAGTCTTCTTATCTATATGTTATAAGAAAGACCAAAAGCCGGAAGGTGTTATCGATGTAGACTCAAGAGAATTTCGTGTCAGGAAAAATTACTATATAAAAAAATTTAGGGAGGGTGTGAAAATGAGAAAGATATTATTTTCCTTGATTGCATTTTCGTTTTTTTCCACGCTATCACTAGTTCCTGTAAGCGCAGAAGAAACAGAAGCGTTCAACACTAAAATCGATAGACTGTCTACAGATACTTACATTGACAAAGAAGGGGATAAGGTATTAGAAAAGGTTTATTATAATAGTGAGGGTGATATAGTTGAAGTTTCAGTAGAAAAAGGAGAATATGCATATCCTGTGAGCAGAGGTATCTCCACTCAAGCGACTGGACCTTACTGGGCACACTCTCGAAGTACAGTTACGTCAAGAATAGAGGCTGGTTGGTATCAGCTCAGAATTTATGGTAATGGATTCTCAGATTCTTATACCAATAGCAGTAAAACTACAAAGAAAGCACTTAGTAGAATTAGTGTAAATACTAGCCTTATAATGAATGGGTCTGTAGAAGGTCAGAATTCCGACAGCAGAACAAATTCTTCTTTTGCAAATGCAAGTGCTGCACAACGAAGTTTTATGGTTCCTGACAGTCCACAATATTCTCGGAGTAGTCACGCTTATCATAATACTGGAACAAACAGTGTATACCACAGCACAGAAGCTAAACGAGGTTTTTAAATTACACAAGAAATACATTGACTTGCATAAGGACAAGTTGTTGACATCAATTGTTTACTAATATGATAGTTTTCAAATAATAAGACACTAAGTGTAAAAAAAAGCCATCGCATAACTAAATATTATCAAAATTTATTGAGAATGAAAGCCTTTTTTAAAGGCTTTCATTCTTTAAGAGGTGTTGATTTTGAATAAACTAATCATATTACTTATTGTCACATTCTTCTTAATATTAAGCGGATGTTTGAAAGAAGAATCAACCAGTGACAGGCATGACACTTATAAGTCTCACGAACAACCTATTGCTGAATTTGAAGAAGTTTATACACTGGGTCTGTATAACGAAGATGAATTTGAACATGAACGTACTTTTAAAATTAACAATGAATCATTTAAAAGAAGTGTCGTATTAGGAAATAAAACAGCAAAGGAGGGGTCATTTATTCTTTTAATTTTTAATCATGGTGAGCAAATAGATTTTAAGGTAGGGGATAGCCAAATCTCTGACAGTTATAATTTCGAAATAGGGTCAGGGGAATACATGGATCTAGAAGTTTCATTACTCGACCTTAAAGAAGGCTTTCACTCTATTACATACATTCTTCTAAAAGACCCTAAAAAGTTTCCAGACGATTATGAAACTTCTATGGAACTATCCGATTTGTATTCTATTAGGGTAAATTTATTAAAAAATATTGATAATATACCTACCGAAAGACCTGACTTATTCACAGAAGCGATAAAAAGCGAAAATAGAAGAGTTCATGGAGCTTTGTTAAGTAAAAGAGAAAATTTATACCAAGCTTTATATAAGAAAGTTATGGGTGAAAAAGATATTCCATACACTTTATTTTATGGGAATTCAAATTCTGAATCATTAGATTTATATCTTGTTGGTTTAGTAAATTTCAAGCAAACTCCACTTGGAAACAAAACGTATATTTACGACAAGCTAGAACCTAATGAGGAAAAATCAATTCCTTTAGAATTTAATACTCCACTAGAAGAAAAAAATAATTCTTTTCAAGTTTTAATGATTCCAACTCCTTTCGAAACTTTATCTCGAGAAGAACCTTTTCTTGTTCAAGATCCTTTAGCAAGCAATAGAGTGCTGCTTCTTGAGAAATAGTGATTGGCCATGTTAACTTCGAATAAATTCACATCTATTAAGGTGTCAGAAGGGACTCCATGTGTGCATTGGTTGGTACAGTTCCTAATGGAAAACAAGTTAAAAAAGCATGCCTATTGAAACTTAATATAGTCCGGGATATTACACATAAAATAGGACCTTGAAGTGCTCATAAACAAAATATAAGGAGAGGTCATCCCTCTCCCGAAACTGCTTTTAAGCCTATAACACTTACGATAATCATGCCGATAAAAAGAATACGCCGCCAATTCCTGGACTCTCCGAAAAATAACATCCCAAGCAACACACTGCCGGCAGCGCCAATACCTGTCCAGACGCCATAAGCCGTTCCGATCGGAAGCTCAAGCAATGCCTTTGATAATAAATAAAAGCTTGCAAAACCTGAGATCCCGCAAAGAATGCTATATTTGGTGCGGGTAAATCCATCAGAAAGCTTCATAAAGATGACGAAGCCTACTTCACCCAGTCCAGCAAACAACAAATAGATCCACGACATTATGAAACCCCCTCTGCTCTCTCATCTTTATCGTTCGAAGAAAGCTTCAAGCCGATAATTCCTCCAAGCAATAAGGAAATAAACATAACCTTCAGCCAGCCGGCCGGTTCACCCAAAAATACCATGCCAATCAGCGCTGTACCGGCCGCACCGATCCCTGTAAACACCGCATATGCCGTTCCAATCGGAATGGTTTTCATCGCTTTTGCGAATAAAATGAAGCTGACGATAATTAACATGATTGTCATAACGGTTGGAACCGGTTCGGTAAAACCCTTTGAGTATTTTAACCCGAACGCCCAGCCAATTTCGCTAAGTCCGGCGAGCAGTAAATAAAACCAAGCCATGATGTGATTCCTCTCTTGTCGTCAGGAATTTTTATGTTGCAGTATTCCATGCCAGAAAATCGTCCAAATCGAGTTTCTCCGTTTTTCATATTCATCCTGATCGTAATAATGGGATTCCATTAACAATCCATCAAGCATGCAATAAAACGTTGCGACCAAATCCTCCGCTTTCAGTGGGACAATTTCGCCTGCATTGATCGCTTTTGCAAAAAAATCTTTCAGCTGTTCACTCGCCCTATTTTCAAAACCGGCAAACTCCTCTCTCATTTTTTCTTTAAGATGATTGGGAGGAAGCAGGACGGCTCTTTTGAAAAACAGCTTTTCTTCTTTATGATCGTTAAGATTTGTCAATTCATGAAAGATCGTTCTTAGTATTTCCTCGGTTCGTTTATCTTTCTCTTCCGTTAAAACCTTTTCAATCGTCCGCATTTCACTGGACGCATGCTCGCGGTAAATGGTTAAGAACAAGTCTTCCTTTGAAGGAAAATGAGCATAAATAGACGGTGTCTTAATCCCAACCATTCTTGCTATTTCTGATAAAGCAGTACCCTCATATCCCTTTTCAGCAAACAATTGCAAGGCAGCCGCCTTTAGTTTGTTAGAAGTCATTGTTCCACCTTCCTAATTATCATTAGTTAGATTTTAACAACATCAAGTTTTCAAATCAACTGAAACAACTTTCCTAAGACTTATCGCTATCGAGTCATATTCACGAGGGATTGTGCAAAGCTTTTATTTCTAAAAATTCACAATACATACTATAATTTAGAAGTACAAACAGGGGGTGAAGGCATGAAATCATACTTATATATAGGAAGGAAAGTATCGATTAGGGAGATTACCGAAGAGGATATACCGGTGTTTTGGGAGTATATATATGGCACGGATAATCCTGAGTGGAAGAAATGGGATGCCCCCTATTTTCCGCTGGCACCGATGAGCCTTGAGGATTATCGCATCCACATGCGGATGGTTCTGGAGATAGATCCTTCGCCGAGAATGGCAATCGAAATTGATGGGAAGATTGCTGGCCAGGTTAGCTATTACTGGGAGGATAAGGACTCTCATTGGCTTGAAGCCGGGATTGTCGTTTACGATCCAAAGTATTGGAATGGCGGCTATGGAACGGAAGCGCTATCAATATGGGTGGAGCATTTATTTCAAGTTTTGCCTCTCGTTCGTGTAGGAATTACAACCTGGTCCGGAAATAAACGAATGATGCGTACCGCCGAAAAAATCGGGATGAAGTTGGAAGGACGCATGCGAAAATGCCGGTTCTATAACGGGGAATACTATGACTCAATCAGGATGGGAATTTTACGGGAAGAATGGGAAATAAGAAAAGCGTAAGCGCCTTGTCCAGCCCCGACAAGCGCTGGCCGACTAAGATCGCCACGTCCTGTGGCAACGTCGGCACTAGTACGTCCTGTACGTCGGACGGCCTGACGGTGAAGGCGTTCTTTGACTTCATTGGCAGGACCGAAGCGACTCGAGCTGTGAACATCATCGCTTGTGCCAAGCCATGATGTTCACAAGATACTCGAGGAAGCAAAGTCAGGGATGAAAACTGGCTAGGCGCTGGAGCTGGACATTGAAACGCCCAACAATGATAAGAAAATTTTTATACTTCCCTTAGTTAAAACAAGCATAGCCAGCTTCTTTAGGAGCTGGCGTTTATTTGATATATTCCTATTGTCGCAGATACATCCCGAAATTTGTGGAGGCTTAGATCCCGTTCCAGCTGTTGCGAAAATAAACTTTGTGCGAAGTGTCCCCTTCCAGTAAAACCTTAAAGCTGCTTTGTTCGAGCTTTTTTCATCCTCTCAGCTCTATCCTTGAGAATAAACCATCAGCCTTCTGGCGCAGTTTCTCTTCTCCGTTCTTGGCATAAGCAATTAAGAAGCAGGTTGATGGCCCTGATGATTTTTCCAAATCGAGATCGTTTTCACACACATACTTTTCTGCATCTAAAAAATTACGCAGTTCGTATAAAATCCCCTTCGAGCCAACAGGGATTACCTCTATTACTTCGTCCTGTTCGGTAAGCCATTTAAACAATTGAAGCGGGGCAATGAGCTCCGGCTGCCCGACAACCTCATCCCCAACCAGCGGCTGGCCTATTACTGCAAACCCGATATCATCCGAAAGCGAAAACTCCCGATCCGTTTTGTTAAGCATGCGCCCAATCACGATGATCCCCGTTGCAGATTGCAGAAGACTAAAATTGCTTTCTGTACTGCCGGAGATCGGAAGATGATCCAGTTCAAGCTCGCTTAGTCCTTGCCTAATACCGATGATCAGTTCATCCCAGGCGCTATCCCCACTAAAATTATGAATAATGACTGCCAAAGGAGTACCGCCAGCCGCGATGCATTCCATCGCGGCAACGCGAAAACCATAATAGGAAACAATCCCGTAAGGCACCTGGACGATGTCATGCTCCTTTAAACCGATTCCGCCGCTGTTATCACTTGCGACCACAAGAGACTCCCTTTCATTAAAGGGTAAAATGAGCGCATCCCTCACAGCCAGCTTCCTTCCAGCCATGCCACTCGCCCTTTCATGTCACTTCTCCTCTTTTCGCTTTCCCTCATGAAACACTTTTGCACTTCTGATATACTCAACATCGTTTACTCCGGATCGATAGTTCACGACCCTTGCCAGTGCAAAAAAGTAGTCGGATAAACGATTCAAATATTGCAGGGTAACCGGCGGCATATTCTCATCGGTTTTTGCCAGTTTGACAACAAGGCGTTCGGCCCGTCGTGTGACAGTACGGGCAATATGAATCGATGCGGAGGCTTTCGTGCCGCCCGGCAAAATAAATCTTTCAACCTTTGGTGCTTCTGCAATAAACTCATCAATCTTTTTCTCGAGGTACGCAACGGTTTCTTCGGTAAGTTTTAGCTGCCTCGTTTTCGAGATGTTGGCGAGATCGCCGCCGCAATCAAACAGCTCATGCTGAATCTTTTCGAGATCGCCCAACACATCGCTGAACAGCTTCCGGTCCAATTCAGCCATGGCCTGGCCCACATAGCAGTTTACCTCATCGATAGTCCCGTAAGCCTCCACCCGTATATCATCTTTATCAACACGGCCACCGATTAAGCTCGTTTGTCCTTTATCCCCTGTGCGTGTATAAATTCTCATCTTCATTCCCCCTTGTATATTTGAGCTGGTTTGAAATGCCGTACCAGATTAAATCAACCCTGCTTGAACACTTTGCGATATCCTGATAAACCCAGCCGGTTAAATCGCGCCACTGTCTCGCGCCAGGATCAGCCGGGACGACCCCTTTTGTAATGTCTGCTCCGATCACCACGAATGTTCTTGCTGGATGCCCCGCTTCCCATTCGCGCCAATTCTGCAATAATCTCCGCCATTCTTCCCGTGAAACATCGACACTGCTGTTAACATGGCTGGTTTTTATCCACTCTTCTATTCCTTCTAAAACAATGGTGCGCCCAAAAAGCAAATCGGGAAGGGAATTGCCTTTATAAGCCGATACCCATAGATGCTCCGATTCGTTTAAACTGTAAAATTTTTTTACCCACGCTGATTTTCCGTTAAAGGCACCGCCCGTAACAAAGTGCACCGTTCCCCACCTCCAAATGAGTTTACTGGCCATTCAAGCTGATAGCCTGATCCATGGGGAATTTCCCATTCCCAAAAATCTTTTTCTGCCGGGGCGTATGCCATCAGCAAATAACGGATCACCCCTCCGTGCGTAACCACGGCCGCACTTTTTTTACCATCAGCAAGCATTTTATTTTGCAATTGGACAAAGCCTTTTTCAATCCGTTCCGTAAACTGCCCGAAAGACTCCCCTTCCGGAGGCTGAACAGTGAACGGGCTTGCCAGCCATTGTTGATACTGTAAGTCTTTTTCCAGTTCGAAATGGTTTTTCCCTTCCCAGCCGCCAAAATGTATTTCGCGAAATTCGCTCATTTCCAGCAGACATTTTCCCGGAAATAAAATCCCGGCTGTTTCCTTGGTGCGTATGAGATCACTAGTGACGAGCAACTCATAATTTGGGATATTCTTGACCGCTTTAAGCTGCTCCACTCCCTCTTTGCACAACTGCGGGTTGGCCCAGCCACAATAGGCCCCTTTTTTGTTGGCTCCGGTTATACCATGACGTAACAGTGCAACAACCACACAAGCATCCATAGGAAAAACTCCATTCCTTCAACGGAAGCCCCGACCACATCCCCGGTGACTCCGCCAAACCATTTAATGATTTTGATCTTTCCATAAAAGCCTGCACAAACAGATAAAGTGAGCAGTATAACTACGGACAGCAGCGATTCCTCCGCAATTAGCCAGCTAATCGCTACCACAACCAATACATAGAGCAGGTAAGGCGATAAACTCTTCCTGTCCACCGCATTTGCAAAAAAACGGGCCATCCCGGCCTCTCTTGCCGGCGGCAGGGTAACCAAGTAACAGCCCATCAGGCTTTTGCTCAAAAATGGAATGATCACAACCATCCAGGCAACAACATTGATATCTGCATTGGCTGCCAACTCATAAAGGAACAAAAACTTCCCGGCCAGTAAAACGATCACGGATAACACGCCAAACGCACCTGTTCGCGGATCCTTCATAATTTCAAGGCGCTTATCTTGGTCCTGATAAGAAAAAAAAGCATCACTTGCATCGATCCAGCCATCGAGATGAATACCGCCAGTCAGCACAATCATCAGCAGCCAGACAACAAAAGCTGTTGCGAGAGCCGAAAGCGGCGTAAACTCCGCGAGTCCGAAAAAAGTCCCGCCAATGATCAATCCCTGAAAAAGTCCGAGCAATGGAAAGCTTTGCACCGCTTTTTGCAGATAATGGGCGTCCATCGGCAGCTTGCTGCGGATTGGAAGCGAAGTAAACAACTGCAGATTAAGCAGAAATCCTTTCAGCATGGCGAACCGCTCCCAACCATCATTTCTTTTAGCTTTTGCCAATCAAGGTGTGGAGCGAACCGGTTGGCCAACTCGTCATATTTCTGTTCCTTGAGCGTCTTCAGCATAACCGGTTTGCGCGTCTGCATTCCTTTCCGGCTCCGCAGCGTGTTCAGCCATTCACTGCGCCATTCATCATTATGAAACAGGTGGTGAAGGTATGTGCCGATGATCCTGCCGTTCAGCCCGCTTATTCCTTCCTCACGATCGTTTTCCAGAAGCAGAAACGGATTATACGATTTCCCGCTGTCAGGGAGCGTTTTCCCGAGATGGATCTCATAACCCTCAACCGAAATGTCGCGTTTTTCATAAAGCGTACCCGATGCCCTGACCGTAATCTTTTTTTCATAAAAAGTCGTCACAGCCGGGATTATGCTTAGTCCAGAGACAGTTTGGCCCGGTGTGCCGGTGTCTGATCCTTCCGCATCGATCAGCGTTCGGGACAGCATTTGGTAGCCACCGCACAGGCCAATCATCGTACCGCCATCTTGCAGATATTTTATGAGCAGCTGATCCAGTCCTTGTTTTCTTAAATAGGTTAAATCGTTGATCGTACTTTTTGTGCCGGGAATGATCACGGCATCAGGCCGTCCGAATGATGTGTTATTGTCAACCCAGCGGATCGCGACATCCTCTTCATATAAAAACGGTTCAATGTCACTGTAATTTGATAGATAGGGCAATCTTATGACAGCGATGTCGAGGCCCACTTTTCCTTGCAGTGAAAAACGATCCGCGAGCGACAGGGAATCCTCCCCTTCAATCATATGCTGGTCAAGATAGGGCAGGACGCCGAGAACGGGAAGGCCGGTTTGTTCTTCAATCCAGCTTACTCCATCTTTGAAAAGCGCGATATCACCGCGAAATTTATTAATGATAATCCCTTTTACCCGCGACCGTTCCCGGGGGGATAAAAGCGCGAGCGTACCGATAATGCTCGCAAAAACTCCGCCTCTATCAATATCCGAAATTAAGATAACCGGGACATCGGCCAGCTCGGCAACTTTCATATTCACAAGCTCTTTATCTTTTAAATTTACTTCAACCGGGCTGCCTGCTCCCTCCATGATGATAAGCTCGTAATCTTTTTCAAGCCTGGATAATGCTTCCTTGACCGTTGCTATTCCTTTTTCGTAAAAGGTGTCGCGATAGTCTTTTCCTGATAAAGTCTGCAACACTTCTCCCAGCAGAACCACCTCAGCCTGCTGGTCAGAGCGCGGCTTTAACAAAATCGGATTCATCCAGACTGCCGCTTCCGTTCCCGCTGCCTCGGCCTGGAGCCCCTGGGCGCGGCCGATTTCCTTGCCGTCCGCGGTCACGTATGAATTATTGGACATGTTTTGCGATTTAAAGGGAGCGACCCGGTGGCCTTCGCGGGCCAGCAGTCGGCAAATTGCTGTGACAATCAGGCTTTTGCCAACATCGGATGCTGTTCCTTGAAACATAATTCCGTTCATTGCAATTCTCCCTTCATCTCAACAGCGAGACCTGACTCAACCAAGTATGCGCTCCTTGCCTGATTGACAATCCACTGATGGAGCTCGCCAAGCATTTTACTGTATGTAAAAATAACTTCATTATCACGGACCGGCTCATTCAATATCTCATTGCTGACAATGATCATTGCTTTGCAACGGGCTGCGATCCCCATAATGCTTTCCACGATTGAAATTTTCACACGCTGACAATAACCGGAATCCCGCCATTCGTCCTGAAGCGAAAACAGTCTGTTATTAAGATGGGTTGTTAAACAATCAAAGAGGACTACCGAATTTGGCGTCAGCCCGGATGCTGCTTTTTCGAGTCCATCCGGGCATTCCAGCGTGATCCAGCTACGCCCGCTATCTGCTCTTTCCTGTTGATGGCGGGAGATCCTCCGTTTCATTTCCTCATCTTCCACCCGTCCTGATGCAAGATAAAATAGAGATGATCCAGCTTGCTCCGCAATCCTCACTGCTGTCTCCTCTGCAAACCGGCTCTTTCCACTTCTGACACCGCCTGTTATAAAGATGATAGAACTTGCCGCCATTCCTTCAATACCTCCATCAGCCTGTCGTTATCTCCAGTACTTTTGACCGCAAACCGGAGCCAGCGTCCTTGTAAACCTCTAAAATTGTATATATCGGGATTCAAAGTTTTACATAAAGAATGCGGATTAGAACCGTGCAATGGCATATTCACACGCTACACCTCCCAGCCATAGTAATAGCAAGAATAATAGAGATGCCCGCTTCATTAATGTAATAGACAATAAAATATGCCCATTTTCAAGCGGGAGGATTGGATCACCCATTTTTGCCCGGACGGAAACAATTCCTTTATAGTAGTTTGTTCCGCCAAGCTGGACACCGAGAATGGCCGCGCATGCCGCTTCACACCAGCCGCTGTTCGGGCTTGGATGCTTCTTTGCATCGCGGAAAAGGATTTTACACGCTTGCGTTCGGCTTGTTATTGCCGGTTTCATGCAAAGAATCATCATCAAGGAAGTAAGCCTGCTTGGCACCCAGTTGACGACATCATCAAGCCTGGCTGAAGCCCAACCAAACTCCCGGTACTTCTCATTGCGGTAGCCAACCATCGAATCGCACGTGTTGATTGCCCGATATGCTACAGAAAAAACAGCTCCGCCGAGCAAACCCCAAAACAACGGTGCAGTCACCCCATCACTTGTATTCTCCGCGACGGTTTCAACCGTTCCACGAACAATCTCCTCTTGGCTCAGCCCCTCTGTATCCCTGCCGACAATATAAGAGAGTTTCTTTCTTGCTTCATTAATTTCACCAGCTTTTAGAGGTTTATAAACTTCAAGAGCGGCTTCCTGCAAGCTCCTTTGCGCAATTGTCGCCGAAATTAATATCGCTTCCCATGCAATCCCGGCTGCCGGATGGATGCGATAAAAACAAATCACAGTTATTGCGGTTATCAACATGACGACGGTTAAGACGATTAAAACCATTCCGATCCCTTTCAGCTTTCGGAACTGCCCTTTATTCCATTTTCTCTCCACATATGCAATAAGAGACCCCATCCAGCGAACAGGATGCGGCCATCTTGGCGGATCTCCGACTAACCCATCAATGATAAACGCAATGGTAACGGCTGCGAGATGATGGAGAATCATCGTTTCAGCCTGCCCCGGTATTTTTGCAGTGCTTCAACAGTGCATTCGTAAACACCTTTGCCAACGAGCTTGCCGAGCGGAGTAATCGTCCCGCCGAATTCCTGGAGCTTTCCTCGCTGGGAAGCGGCGATCATGATGCTGTCGGTTGAAGTTCCGGTGGCGAGCGTTCCCGTTAACCGGTCATATACGTGCTCATTTTGCAGTCCTTTCACCTTCGCTTCTGTTGCGGTCATAAGTGACTGGATGAAAGCCTCTTCACTGAGGGTTCCGTTAACAAAAACCCAGGTGTTGATCGTGCCGGGCTGCACAGTTTGGTAACTGTGCTTTTCACTTTGCGCCGCATCAATCGCATTTCCCGCTCCCGCTGTCACGACGATAAATACGGACAGCCCGTCATCTTTAAAGAGGCGATAAGCAGCATCTGCCAGATGAACAGCCGTCATCATTCCGACCGTCTCGCCCGGCTCATAGCCATTTCTTTTCAAGAACTCTGCCATCTCCTGGCGATGGTCGCTACAGTGATAATCCTGGTTAACGTGTCTATTTACAAAGTATTGATACCAACCTGTTCCCGCTCCCGATACCCCTGAGGACATCGTCCTGAGCGGAACGGGTGCATGAAGCTCAATCATTTCTTCTGAAATTTTTAAAAAGCGTTCATCAATCTGGATGTGCACTTGCCGATCGGAATCCAGCTCGGGAACCATCAGCATCTGCGGTTTCGGAACCTTTGGATGCGGATGTTTTTTCACCGCGGTTCCGTAAACAGCCTGAATCCGTTCCTCCTGCAATACCTCGTTCGGGAGATCGTTAATGCTGACCTCTCCGTTATTTAATAAGAGCAGCCTGTCACAATACAGCCCCGCCAAATTTAAATCATGGAAGATCGAAATAACGGTTAAACCGTCGTCTTTTGCCATTTTCCTTAACAAGTCAAGCAAATCCTTTTGATAGGATAGGTCAAGATGATTGGTCGGTTCGTCGAGCAACAGTATTTCCGGCTGCTGGGCAAGCGCCTGGGCTAAATAAACGCGCTGGCGCTCCCCGCCGGATAGTTCAGAAAGATGGTGATGCTGAAATGAGGCGACACCAGTTTGTTTCATTACTTGTTGAACAATCGCTTCGTCCTCTTCGTTCCAGGTTTGAAACCAGCCTTGCTGGTGGGCATATCGGCCAAGCGAGACCGTTTCTTTCACGGAATAAGCAAACACTTCTGAAGAATGCTGGGGCAGAACGGCCACCGTCTTTGCGAGTTCCCGCGTCGCATAACTTTTAATCGGTTTGTCTTTGATAAGAATGCTTCCGCTTTTAAACTCGATGATTCCGCTTATCATCTTGAGTAATGTCGTCTTGCCGCTGCCATTCGGGCCAAGGATCCCAAACACCTCGCCCCTGTTTACTTTAAAAGAAACATTTCGTAAAATCAGGGCCCCCGAGTAGCCTCCAGACAGATTTTCGATCGTCAGCATGTTCTACCCACTTCTTTCTTTTCTTCTTCTCATCAAAATTGCAGCAAAGACAGGAGCACCAATTAAAGCGGTGATGACACCGATCGGCAGCTCTGTAGGCGAGATAATCGTTCTTGACACAAGATCAGCCAGAATTAAAAAACCGCTTCCGGTGATCATTGACAACGGCAGCAAATGCTTATGGTCCGGCCCCCACAAAAGCCTTGTTAAGTGGGGAACAACAAGGCCGACAAAGCCGATCGTTCCGGAAACCGATACTGCAGCCCCGGTTAAAATAGAACCCGCTGCCAGAACGATTTGCTTTCGCCTTTGTACATTTACGCCCAAATGCTGTGCTCTTTCCTCTCCAAACGACATGGCATTCAGCTCTTTTGCATTCATGATCAGCAAAAGTGCTCCAACGATAAAAAACGGCAGGAAGATCATAATGTAATCCCAGCCCCGCATTGAGACACTTCCAAGCAGCCAGCCAATGATTTGCCGAAGCTCCTCTCCTGTTAATGCAATCATTAAAGAAATGAGTGCTCCTAAAAAAGAACTAAAGATAATTCCCGTTAAAATGATCGTTTCCACTCTCATCGACCGGTCTATTTTTCTCGCAAAAAACAAGACGGCAAATATCGTTACAAAGGAGGCGAGAATACTAAAAACAGGCAGTGTAAACATCCCGGCAAATGGGATGGTAATTTGAAAGAAAAGCACGACAACCGCGCCAACTGAAGCTCCGGATGAAACGCCAAGTGTATAAGGATCCGCAAGCGGATTCCGTAACAAGCCTTGAAAGGCGGCTCCTGCAATCGCAAGAGACGCCCCAACAAGCCCGGCGAGAATCACTCTCGGCAGCCGGATATTTATGACAATATTTGTGTACATCGGTTCTATTGTCCCGCCTATCGGTACGTGGAAAACGTTCACAGCAATGATTTGGATGATTTGGGTGACAGGAACCGAAACGGTCCCGGCCGATATTCCCATCAGGATTGCAAAAAACAGAAACAATCCTGCTAAAACATAAGCAGCTGTGCGATTATTCTCCAAAAACGTCCGGATAAATGGCCTTTGCAATTTCCTCTACTCCTTCGGCAAGACGAGGGCCTGAACGGGTTACCATGTCAGAGTTTAAATCCACTATTTGTTGATTTTGGACGGCTTTCACATCCTGCCAGCCATCCCGTCCCATGACCGTCGCGACCGGATCCCCGGTATATGCGCCATGTGTGGTTAAAACGACATCCGGATTTTTTTCAATAACGGCTTCCTGATCGATCTCAGCCCAGCCTTCCAAATCACCAAAAGCATTCTTTGCATTGACGATTGTAAGCATTTCGTCCATAAATGTATTTTTGCCGGTCGTAAAAATCGGATCTGAAGATACCTCAATGTAAACTGTTTTCCGGTCGGCTTCCGGAATATCAGCTGCTTTTTCCTTTATCTGGTTGATTCGGTCTTTCATATCTTTGATAATCCGGTCTGCTTCATCGGACTCTCCGGTTGCCGTCCCGATCATTTCAATGGAATCGTATACTTTATCGAAGCTTGTCGCGTCATTCACAACCAAAACCGCAATACCTGCATCTTTTAACTGCTGCAATCCTGTTTCACTGTTATGGGCACTTGAAGCGTGTGCGAGGACGAGATCAGGATCCAGGGAGACTATTTTTTCAACATTAAACTCCATACCGCCAATCTTTTCCTTTGATACTGCCTCTTCGGGATAATTGTCATAATCAGAAACGCCGACAATTTCATCTCCTAAACCTAATTCGAACGCAATTTCCGTGTTGCTCGGCATAAGCGAAACGATTTTTTCAGGCTTTGCCTCTATTGTTACTTCTTCTCCGAGGGCATCTTTAATCGTGACCGGAAAAGCAGCCGTTTCTGATTGATTCGTTTGTTCCTCTCCGCTGTTTGTTGAATCCGGAGCGGCTTTCTCTGTGTCTCCACAAGCAGCTAACAAACCAACCGCAAGCAGTAGTGCAAATAATAGTGAATATAGTTTTTTCATGTTCTTTCCCCCCACCAAAATATGATAAAACCTCCACGAACAAAAAGCGGCTTGTCCGGTTTACTGGACGAAAAATAAAAAAGCACCTCCACGAGAATGCGGAGATGCTGTAAGGGCTTTGCAAGCATAACAGTTCCAAACTGGCTAAACCTTCACACACCTCCCTATCCTCGTAGGTTTTCACGGTGCAGATACTCAGGCAGGTCTCCTGGCTCATGGTCATCACTTGCTGCATCCTTCCCATACAATTTCTGTACAGTGGCTTATTGCAGCTTGCTACCATTTACAGTGGCGGGACCGCGTTGGAATTTTCACCAACTTCCCTTTTAAGTCTTCCTTAGGAAAGACACCTGAGTCTGTGCGTATGTATTTAATTTTCCGTCAGATTGATTATACACCATCCCTCTGACACAAAAGCAAGCTTTATCTTCTTGTGGCCTTGATAAAATGGAACAGGATATTCACTAATTCGTCAAAACCTGCCATTCTTTCTGTTTTTTATCATAAATCAGTTTTGCATCTGATCGTTGTCTGCGCACTTGCTGATAATGGTCATACATATCATCCATGTTCGCATAATCGCCGAGCACCCATATCGGAATTTCGATTCTGCTCCTGCTTTGGACAGCGTCCTTCACGGAAAATAATGCCCCTTCCTTTATATAGCTTGACAGGGAAAACAACAGTTCTTTCGTTACCGGCGGATACGAACGCTTTTTCTTTATGCCGAGAAGTGTTTTCTCCATTTTTAAATGCGACAGTTTTAGCGCGGTTACATTGCCAAGCATATCGTAAAAATCGTTGATATTCCGGTAATAAATTTTATTAAACCAGCCGTCCTCATGCGCTAAATACACAAACTGGTTGCCAAGATGGCTATAAAAAGGGCGCTTCAAATGCTGCTTTAAATGGCCTAAATAAAGCAACTCCGCGATTTCCTGGCCGGATAATTCATCCAAAGCATCTATTTCATCAAAGTCAAGCCAGCAAAAGTCGCCGTAGCTATAGACATCATCCTTGATCAATTGGCCAAGCCGCTCCTTTGGAACATACTCAAGAAACGTGTGCATATTAAAATCGCCATCATCAAATCGATGCTTCAGCAATAACAAATGATTCAATGGTTCTGACAAGGATATAGCGAATTCATAAAACTCAATCCCGGACGACATCACATATTGGCTTCCCGTATTCAGGTGTACATAGATGAGATCCCGAAATTCCTGATTATGCTTTTTCAATGGCGAAACCTCCGCGCAAGTAATAATCAAACCGCAAATACCAGCTTATAAGAAATAGACAGCTTCAAGGAAACTGTCTATTTTTAACCAAATTAATCGTATCCTTATCATTTTAGCAAAAATTTTCAATAATATCTCTTTTAAAAACCCATCTTTTTATTAGACCTTATTTTCTGAAAAATAGTTTCACTTTTTTGCTGAATTTCTAAAAACTATTTGCCGTTACATGGAAACTTAATGCAAAAATATATCGTCTATATTATATACGGGGCTTACAGAAAATTTTACCGTGCCAACGATATTTATAAATAACGAGGTTAAAAATGAATAAAAACCAGGTAAATTTTGATGCCAATTTATTATTTATTATATTCTTATTTATGATCATTAGCTGTTTATCGATTTATAGTTCACAAAAATACTTGCCATATCCCGATAATTTCGCCATGAAGCAAGTTGTCTGGTATGTGGCCGGATTAGTTATATCGACTGCCGTTTACTTTTTTGATTTCGAGCAAATTAAAAAAATATCCGTCTATTTATATTTATTTGGAGTCATGCTTCTTTCTATTTTAATTGTGGCTCCGGAAAGTATTGCTCCAGTCACGAAAGGTGCCAAATCGTGGTTTTATTTTGAAGGGATTGGTACTATTCAGCCGTCTGAATTTATGAAGGTGTTTCTGATCGTCTACTTAGCAAAACTGATTACAATGCATAATGAAAAGTTTTTGGAGCGGACCATCCGCACCGACCTTGTCCTCATCTGCAAAATCGTCGCAGCCACTCTGCTGCCGCTCGTGCTGATTTTGATGCAGCCTGATGCCGGTACAGCAATGGTGATCTGCATCATCATGGTTGGGATGTTGTTGGTGTCCGGAATTCATTGGATAATCATTGCTGCCATGGCATTATTATCGTTCATAGTGCTCGGGGCCCTTGTTTATGTTTATGTAAAGGCGCCGGATCTTTTATTGCTTTTCCTCGATCCTTACCAGCTAAACCGGATTGAATCCTGGCTCGATCCTTTTAAATACCGGGAAGGAATCGGCTACCAACTGGCAAATTCGATCCTGGCAATAGGTTCCGGAACGATGTATGGGAAAGGCTTCGACAACGCCCAGGTTGTTGTACCGGAAGCGCATTCTGATTTTATCTTTACGATTATTGGCGAAGAGTTTGGCTTCCTCGGCACAAGCATTGTCGTCGGCTTGTACTTTATTTTAATTTACCGAATTATCATTATTGCCCTGCAAAATAAAGGAGTATTTGAATGCCTGATCGCCGCAGGTGTCATTTCAATGCTCACCTTTCATATTTTCGAAAATATTGGAATGGTGATCGGGCTCGTACCGATTACGGGAATCCCTTTGCCATTGCTTAGCTACGGGGGCAGCTCCATTCTCGGCTCTTTATTGGCGCTAAGCCTCGTCTTAAACATCTCGGCGAAAACAAAGAAGTATATGTTTGGGAATAATCAATGATTTGTTTTGATTAACGGCGACGGCTCATTTAAGGAGAGACTTTATGGATAGAAAGAAATATATGATTAAAATATTCTTAATCATATCGCTTCCTTTTTTTACTTTTATCTATTTAAATATGGGTTTGGGCCCCTTCCTTTCTCTCATAGCAGGATTATCTTTAGTTATTGTCCTAGCTTTGTTTTTTTCTCCCAAGGCACCTGATAGGATGTAAGCCAAACAAAATATGGTTCTGATGCTTCTTGCACCAGAACCATGTTTCTTTTTTGTTAGGCCTCAATCTTCTTAAAAAACTGCGGCAAGTGCTCTTTATGTGCTTCCATCATTTCGTCCATTATCTGCCGGCCAATCCTGTCAGAAGGAGTCAGCGGATTTATCGTCATCGCCAGCAGGACTGTATTATAGTCCCCAGTGACCGCTGCTTCCGCAGCAACTCTCTCAAATGACTTAATCTGCTGAACAAGCCCGCGGACCGGGACGGGCAGGTCTTCCATCACAAGTGGTTTAGGACCGTCCTTTGTAATGACACAGCTTACTTCTACTGCAGATTCATTCGGAATGCTGGCAATGGCTCCATTGTTCCTTGTATTCACAGGCTGAATATCTCGTTTATCATTGTAAATGGACGTGATCAAGCGAACTGCAGCATCTGAATAATAGGCACCGCCCCGCTTTTCAAGTTGTGGCGGTTTAATATCCAAATTCGGATCTTTATAAAGCTCGAACAATTCTTTTTCAAGTTTTTGGACTACTTCAGCGCGAGTTCCTTCTTTTTCGGCATTTTCAAGATCTTTATCAATCATTTCTTTTGTTTTGTAATAGTACATATGATATGGACAAGTTAATACATTTAATGCTTTAATGAATCCCGGTTCCCAGCCCAATCCTTGAATATTCTTGACGAAGCTGCTGTTATTCGGATCTGTCAACAGATCAATGACTTTATCCTTCACACTCTCTCCGTCGAGATAAACATCCAATCCATACACCATATGATTCAAGCCGGCAAAATCTATGCGTATTCGTGAATGGTCCACATCAAGCAATTTGGCAATTCCCATCTCCATCCCGATTGGGACATTGCACAGGCCGACGATTTTTTTAATGTTGGAATAGCGCAGCACTGCTTCTGTTACCATGCCTGCCGGATTCGTAAAGTTAATCAGCCAAGCGTTTGGACATAACTCTTCCATGTCCCGGCAAATATCCAAGATGACCGGAATTGTCCGCAACCCCTTGAATAATCCGCCCGGGCCGTTCGTTTCCTGGCCGAGCACACCGTATTTCATTGGAATTCTTTCATCTTTTGCACGTGCTTGCAGCAAACCAACACGGAACTGGGTTGTAACGAAATCCGCATCTTTTAAAGCTTCCCGGCGGTCAAGCGTTAAGAAGATTTCAATTGGCAGACCCGCTTTTCTGACCATGCGCCTGGCGAGATTGCCGACGATCTCCAGCTTTTCCTTACCTGCTTCAATATCGACCAACCAAAGTTCACTTACAGGAAATTCATCATACCTTTTAATAAAACCCTCTACAAGCTCCGGTGTATAGCTTGAACCCCCGCCAATGGTTGCGATTTTTATACCTTTTTTCATGTTCTTATACCTCCACTTAATTTGAAATTCTCTCTAACTTAATCATTTCATATAAGTCTACAAATTCAGCGGCTAAATCTTTCAATGTAATAGCATTCATTAAGTGATCCTGGGCGTGAACCATCAGCAGCGAAACTGTCGCCTGTTCTCCTTTCACTTCGCCCTGAATTAACGATGTTTGAAATTTATGTGCCTCATTTAATGCATTTGCAGATTCCAGCAATTTTGCCCGCGCCCCATCGAAATCCCCCTGTTTGGCAGCTGTGATAGCTTCCATCGCTGAGCTTTTCCCATTTCCTCCATGGAGGATAATTTGAAAAATAATTCCCTCTAGTTCTTCCAATGCTTTCACCTCCGATGTCAAAGGAACTCATTGATATGAGATTGATAGTCCTTTACCCCTCCCTCCATTTTCATCATGAAAACCTTGTTCATGCTGGCGATCATTCTTTCATGGTGTGCAGTTGCTCATGCTTATTTCGTTACGTCTTGATGGTTTAAGCTTATTGTAAAAACGCTTACATTTACACTTATGCTTTTTCCTTTAAGAAACGGAAAAAGTTAATCCCTGATATTTGACGAACATATTCAAGGAAGGTAAAGTGAATCATAGCACAATGCAGAAACGATAAATCTGGAGGTTTTTCCATGAATTCATATTTGTTATTGGCGCTTGCGATCATTTCTGAGCTGTTTGGCACTTCGATGTTGAAAGCATCTGAAGGGTTTACACGAATACTGCCCAGCATTGGCGTCATTTTAGGCTTCGGTGTAGCTTTTTTCTCCCTGTCGCTCTCGCTAAAAACGATCCCATTGAGCATTGCATATGCTATTTGGTCGGGAGTTGGAACCGCCGCAACCGCAGTTATTGGAGTATTGATCTGGAAAGAAAAGATCAGTTTTAATATGGTTGCAGGAATTGTCCTGATCATAGTTGGAGTTGTTTTGCTCAATTTAAAAGCGCCACTGCATGAAACGTTTCAGGAACAGGGGCCAGGTAACGAGCAGAATTCTCAGTAAAAAAGGCAGATTCATGAATAAATTCTGCCCGCAATTCATTTTGGATGTCAGTCTATTTTCCTAGTATCCGTTCATAGAGGTCAACAAATTCCGCAGCTAATTCCTTGATCGTCATGGCATTCATTAAATGATCCTGGGCATGGACCATTAAAAGTGAAACTTCACTCTTGACACCACTCATCTCTCCCTGGATTAAAGATGTTTGGATATGGTGGGCTGCGTTTAAAGCCTCGCCCGCCAGCTGCAGCTTTTCTCTTGCTTTTTCACGATCCCCTTGTTTCGCTGCAGCTATCGCTTCGATTGCCTCACTTCTCGCATTTCCACCATGAAGAATCATTTCAAAGATGATTTGTTCTTTATTTTCCAATAGCTTCTCCTCTCTATACAAAGGACTGGGTAAACTCTTTGTAGGTAACCAATTCAACGCCCTTTTTTGCGACAGCGCTGCGGACATTGTTGTCTGTTAATATAGCCAGTTCACGGACTCTTTGAAGAGCATAGGAACTTCCGGTTAACAGCGGTTCGTCAATATATGCGGGATGGCACATTAGTTCAGCGCTTTCAAAAGAAAGGGATTTATCAATTAGCTCAATTAAGTACTCCGCGGTTAAACGATCTCCATAAAAATCCGGTATAAAATGCTGAACTGTCTGCAATTCAGTATTGCTGCGATGTTGAGAGTCAGCCGACACCTTTCGGACCGGAAGACGATATTTTTCGGCAAGCTTGCTGACAATCGGAAATATCTTTTCGTGACCATGAAGATGATGGTGGCTATCAAGATGTGTCGGGTTGAGACCGAACGAAAGGAATTTCTCAATTTGGCTCGTATATTCTTTTTCAATATCCATCAGTTCAGCAAACTCAATCAAAGCATTAGCGCGATGAAATTCTCCCTTTTCATTGATAAGAGAAAGGACATTATCATTCACTGGCCGGCCACAATCCAGGACGAGATGAATTCCTACCCCGAGATTCGGGTTTTCTAATGCAAGTTCTGCGGCATGCCGGGCGCCGGGCATATTGGCCATCAAAGTGGCTGAAGTAACAATGCCATTTTGATATGCCTCGATAATCCCGAGATTAATCCCTTTTGAATAGCCAAAGTCATCTGCATTGATAATCAGTTTAGTCATTTTCTCCTCCTATGCATTTATTACTTTATTTTCGCCGTTGCCAACCGGCACAGCATCATGCTCTTCAGCAAATTTTTGCTTATCCCACATCCTGAAAAACGGGTAATAAATAGCAAATGCAATAACAAAGTTGACGAGTTGAATGACGATTCCGGAAATTTTTCCGCCTGTTGCCAAATACCCTCCGATAAATGGCGGCATTGTCCAAGGAACGGCAATCCCCGCCGGCTTGGCAACCAGCCCGGTTTTCATGGCGATATAAGTGACAATGACAGTGGCCAGCGGTGTTAAAATAAATGGGACAATCATGATTGGATTCATAACGACCGGCATTCCGAACGTGATCGGCTCGTTTATGTTGAAAATACCCGGTCCAAGCGCCAAGCGCCCGAGCTGCTTCATTTGCTGGCTTTTCGCGAGGAAAACCATTGAAAGCACGAGTGCAAATGTTGCTCCGCTTCCGCCCATGTGAATAAAAATATCGAAAAACTGTGATGTAAATATATTTGGAACCTCTTCACCTGCTTGAAACGCGATACGGTTTTGGTCCATTGCCGATAACCAGATGGGAGACATAACCCCGCCTACAATAGTAGCACCATGCAATCCTGTTGACCATAGTAAATGAATTAAAAAGGCGGCAACAAGGCTGCCAATCAGACTTCCGCCCAATACGCCCAGCGGTTTCCCCAAAAGAACCCCGACAATATTATGCAGGCTTGCAAAATCGGTTTGTTCTACTGCTAAGCGCAAGATCCAGACAAGTGCGATAATAATAAAGCCCGGAATAAGGGCAACAAACGATTTGCTGACAGCCGGCGGGACGCCATCAGGCATTTTGAAAACGATATTTCTTTGAATAATCCACCGATAAATCTCTGTAGAAAGGATGGCAATCAACATTGCCACAAACAGTCCTTTACTGCCCATTAGCGCAGAAGGAATAGCCCCTCCTACCATAACAGCTTCAGTTGCACCTTCAGGAGTGAATGAAATTTCATAAGGTGTTGCCAATAAAAAGGCAGCCACTGAAATTGCCCCTGCTGATAAAGCATCCACATCATATTTTTCCGCAAGTCTGTAGGCGATTCCAAAGGCAGCGATGAGCGCCATAATATCAAATGTAGCCCCTACCGGATAAGTCAGTTTTGTCAGCCATGCCTCTCCAAACGTTCGCACCATGAAATCTGCATACCCAGGGATCGGCAGGTAACCTAAAATTAAAAACACCGAACCGACAATGATTAAAGGCATACTTAAAATTAATCCGTCGCGCAATGCTTGCAGATGCCGCTGGCCTGCTATGCGTGCTGCTGTTGGCATAACCTTGTTTTCTAGGATACTATTAAATTTGCTCACAGGGTTCACGCTCCTATTTAGAAACTAATTGTTTGGCAAACTTTAAAACCTCAGCGCCATTACACGTACCGTAATGAACAGTATTAATAACATCGACTGGAATGCCCTTTTCATCCCCCAGCTTTTTAAACGCAGGAAGCAGATAACGAACCTGCGGGCCGACAAGCAAGACATCGGCCTGATCAATATGGTTTTTGACCGCATCTCCCGGCACTGCCCAAATTTTACAATCCTCACCTTGTTCTGCTGCACTTTTTTCCATTTTGGTTACTAAAAGACTTGTAGACATACCTGCTGCACAACATAATAAAATGTTCAAAAAAATGACCCCCTTTATGTGATGAAAAGTATAATTCTTTCATAGTCCAATCTTATTATGAAAACGTTTTCATATACACACATTGTTTTTCCTTTGAATAACGGAAATCATTGTTTACTTGCTCCAATATCTACAAGTCTCTTTTTTGAAAAAAAAAGCCACCAATCCTCCAATTAAACGCCTGCCCGGAGGTGGTGGTTTTCCAAATTATCTTCTACTGGCAAATACACTCGTAAACTCTTTATAGGTTCTGCATCTTATCAATTGTTGGACAATGCTTGCATCGTCAACTACTTTTCCAAGCAAATGATACATTTCCTGCAAATCTGAACTGCTGTTCTTTTCGACACTCAATAAACAAACAAATTGAACACGCTTATCTTCCCAGATAATCGGCTTTTGCAAAGTACAGATTGACCAGAAGGTTTTATCTGTTTGCGGCACCATTGGATGCGGAATCGCTACAAAATTGCCGAAGCAAGTCGGGGATAAAGCTTCTCTTGCAAAAACCGATTGAATAAATTCGTCATCCACTAATCCGAGTGATTTCAGCTTTTCTCCCAAAAAGTTCAGAACTTCTTCACGCGTTTCAAATTTTTCTTGTAAAAATACCAGTTCTTCCCTTGTGTATTCAAACATTATTTTTGGGCTATCGTTCATGGCCATTTCAATTTTCTGAAAATCATCGCCGCCAAGAATCGTGTTGACCTCTATGACGGGTATAGGCAAGATATCACGGATCGGAATCGTACTGACAATAAAATCAAGCGTATGAAACGGAACCTCGTTTAACTTGTAGTACTCGGTTGTTCCGACTACTTCCAATGATGAACCAAACCTGGACTGAAGCTTATAATATAATAGTCTTGCACTCCCCAGCCCGGATGCACATACAATCATGCACCTTTTCAACTGGTTGTTTACCTTTCTCCGTTCTATAGCTGCACCGATATGAAGGGCAAGATAGGCAATCTCATTCTCATGAACGTCTATCCCTGTTTCGTCCTTTAAAACCATCCCGGCGAGAATTCCTGCTTCAAATGCGACCGGGTAATTCGATTTTATCGCATCAAGCATTGGATTTCGCAGATTCATGCCATATCTATAGCGGTTAATCGCCGGTTTTAAGTGCAGGCTTAATCCGACAATAAGTTCTTTGTCTTGTTTAATTCCAAGCATAAGTTCGCTTTCAATCTTATCGAGCATCTTCATTGTAAGATCATAGATGTTTTTATCAATAAAGCTTTGAATCTCTTTGTCACCTATATTCGGATTGGCAATGATTTTTGTGCCCATTAAATGAATTGCAACATAAGCGATTTCCGTTTCCGGGAACACTACCTGCAGCGCTGTCTCGATCTTTTTAACAATCTCTTTGGCAACCTCATATTCTTTCTGCTTCATGATGTCCATAAATTCCTCAGGATAGATTGATACATAATTGCCATTTCGTATCCGCAGGCATGCAATCGCAATGTGGATAATAAGATTGTTTAAGCCGATATCCGATAAGGTGATTTTGTTTTGTTTTATCTCATCAAGGATCATGTTTCGAACCGCGGCCATTTCTTCATTAGGCAGAATCGAACCGGGAACATTCATCATATCCTGTTCAGTTTCTCTCCGCCCAAAAATATATTCTGACATACAAAAGCGCAGCTTTACTTCTTCTCCCCTTAATTTCACACCATAATTAGGGCGTTTTTCCAGGACAATCCCGTAGGCCTGCAATATTTTCTTCACTTCGCGAAGATCATTTTGAACAGTTGACCGGCTGATGTACAATTCATCCGCTAACTCATCAAGCTTTACAAATGTCTCCGAAAGCAACAGGCGCTTGATTAAATAGTGGATTCTGTCTTCCGGCAAGGTTGGAATATTTTCTTTAGGGGAATTGTTCTGAAACACTTCTTTTAACAGCTTTAGAAAACGCTGGTCATCGTAAATTTTGAGCTCATACCCGCTCCCCCGCAATGATTTGATTCTTGCCCCATTCGCTGATAACAGCTTGTCCAGCTCTTTCATATCGTTTCTAACGGTTCTTGACGTTACTTGAATCACATTAGCTAAATATTCGCTCGTTAATGAATTCCGGGCTGCCATAAGTTGACGCAATATACTGCTCAACCGGGCATTAAGCATTTTGGCCCCCTCCGTCCAATTCACCTGAGTGATTTTCAACCTGTTTGTGAAAAATCTTGCTGAGTTTCCTGAAAATCATCTGCTGTTTTTTCCTATATTATACTGCATCCTTCACTCCAGTTTTCAGCTTTACCAATGAATTCATAAAAAAGAATCCGATAAATAACGCCAATATTCCAAGGCCGTTCATGTTTTTACTATAAACATGTTTTAAATTATAACTATATTTTATTTATAATAATTATAATTTAGTATTGATTTTAATGTGAGTATAGGATAAAATGAAAATAAGCCAAATTTAGGAGGGAAATATACATGACATTACAAAAACTATTAAACACACAAATTGCAAATTGGAATATTCTTTATACAAAATTGCACCGTTTTCACTGGTATGTAAAAGGACCATTATTTTTCACCCTTCATGAAAAGTTCGAAGAGCTTTACAAAGAAGCAGCCCTTGTTGTGGACGAAACCGCTGAACGGTTGCTGGCGATTGGCGGAGAGCCGATTGCTACCATGAAGGAATATTTGGAAACAGCCACTTTGCAAGAAACAACCGGCGAAACAACAGCGAATGAAATGGTAAAATCACTAATTGAAGATTACAGAAAAATAAATGAAGGCTTACAGGAGGTAGCCGCCCTGGCCGAAGAACAAAATGATATCATCACCAATGATCTGGCTGTCGGCCTGATCGAAAAAATTGATAAACATATTTGGATGTTAAATGCATACTTAGGAGAATAATAAATAAGTGCCGAAATTCGGCACTTATTTTTTTGAAAGTAGCTATTTCTAATAAATGGATTTTTGTAATATGATGGTGTTAAAAAAATGTGGCGTGATTAAAAGTTGAAAAATGATCCCGGCTGGAATGTTATTTAAGCAGGCTTAATGAATTGAAAATAATGTTTTAAAACGGTCAACTCGGAAGGGGTTTGTTCATAAACCTCTCCGTCCATATCGGCATCCATTCTCTTTTCTGTTTCAATCTTTATTTTACTTCCTCTTGAAAGGAGAAATTCTGTCGCTATTTCTTCATTGATTTGCGTTAAATCCAGGGTGAAAAGTTCTTTTAGTAATGTTAAGCTCGCATTTTTTACAATAATGATGTCTGCAAGGCCGTCATCAAAGCTGATATTTTGAAAAGGAAGCCGGTTCGTTCCAATAAATTGTCCGTTGGCAACAAGGATCATGATGGCCTCACCAGCGATAGTTTCTCCATCACAGGATATTGTATAGCGAAAAGGTTCCATTTTATTGATTGTCCGGATTGCACTTAAATAATAGCTGATTTTTCCCAACCGCTCTTTTTCCGCCTCACTAATATTATTGGATGTTTCCGTCACTAGTCCGATTCCCCAGAAATTAACCAAGTAATGATCATCAGCCTTGATGGCATCAACCGGTACAACGACACCGTTCATCAATGCCTCGGCCGCTTTTCGGATATTTTGGGGAATTTCCATCATTCGGCTTATATCATTACATGTTCCTCCAGGCAATACAGCGATTGCCGGCTTGTTTTGTAATTCGGCCAGTCCATTAATACATTCATGAACCGTTCCATCTCCGCCCAAAATAAACAGCACGTCCTGCCCGGCTCCATAGTTTTTACAGATGTCAGCAAGATGTCCTTGTTCTGCTGATTTCATTACCATAAACTGCTCAATTTCCGCAGCTAATATAGGGAGGCAGGCTTCTAAATTTGCTTGAATCCCTTGCTGACCCGCATGCGCATTGTAAACAAGCATAGCTTTTTTTATTTTCTCCATGCCCGCACTCCCTTTTCAGTAAAGTAAAATCGAATATATATAAAATCAATGCCCATTAATAGAAAAAAATAAACCATGTTACAGAAGGGTTAAGATTCCCTGGTTTTTTGAATTCAGATGGAAATAAGGGTAATCTCTCTCTCGCTAAATCCCCCTCCACAAACTAAACACAAAAGAGGACAGACCATGATGGCCTGCCCGTTTCTATTGAGAAATGATTACTCGTCAACTGCTTTGTTGACTTCCAATTTTGCTGGCTGAGATTTTTTTACTTCAATATATATAATGTGATGTCCGTCAAGTTCTTTCACGATAAAATCGTACCCGTCCGCCTGCATGACATCACCCTGCTCAACATCAAACTTTTGTGTCAAAATCCAGCCGCCCAATGTGTCGACATCTTCTTCAGGTATGGAAATGCCAAGCATGTCGTTGACATCCCCGATTAACACTTTGGCGTCAAAAATATAGTGCTGGTTGTTGATTTTCCGTACAAGCGGAATTTCATCGGCGTCGAATTCGTCACGAATTTCGCCGACAATTTCCTCAAGAATATCTTCAACCGTAACGAGTCCCGCTGTTCCGCCATATTCATCAAGAAGGACTGCCATGTGGGTGCGTTCCTTTTGCATCTTCAGGAGTAAATCGTGAATTGGAATGTTCTCTATCACCCGAATGACAGGTTTAATATATCTTTCAATCTCAAATTCACTTTTTACAAATAAGCTTGCCGTCAGGAGCTCTTTAATATTGATGATTCCGATGATGTTATCCTTGTCGCCGTCGATAACCGGATATCTTGTAAATTTTTCATCACGTATGATCGCGAGAATTTCATCAATGGATGCATCTTTATCAAGGCTAACAATCTCTGTTCTTGGAACCATTATTTCCTTGGCAATTCGGTCATCGAATTCGAAAATTTTATTCACATACTTAAATTCAGATTGATTGATTTCGCCTTTCTTGTAGCTTTCGGAAAGTATGAGGCGAAGCTCTTCTTCACTGTGGGCAACATCATGCTCGGAAGCAGGCTTTAAGCCAAATATTCCTACCAGCAGCCGGGCAGAACCGTTCAGAGCCCAGATGAAAGGATACATCACGCGATAGAAAAGAATCAACGGTCTTGAAAAATAAAGAGAAACAGCTTCTGCTTTCTGGATGGCAACCGTTTTTGGGGCAAGTTCCCCGACCACAACATGCAAAAACGTTACTGAAGCGAATGCAATCGCAAAAGATAAGATATGTGACACCGATTCGTTTACGCCGTATTTTTCAAACAGAGGAAGCAAGAGCCTTTCGACTGTTGGCTCGCCCAGCCATCCTAAACCTAAAGCGGTAATCGTAATGCCAAGCTGGCAGGCTGATAAATATTCATCCAGGGCGCCGATGACCCTTTTAGCAGCTATCGCATTTTTATTTCCTTCTATAACAAGCTGGTCAATTCTCGTAGTTCGGATTTTTACAATAGCAAATTCCGCTGCAACGAAAAAGGCGGTCAAAGCTATCAGGATTGCGACGAGTATCAGGTTAACTGTTATCAATCAAGTGCCTTACTCAATGAACGAGTAAGACCCACACCTCCCTTTGGGTGAATAAATTATTTTTTCTTTAGTTCGTAGCTGGTTTGGGAAAAAGCTTTAAAAAACCCCCTTCACCAAAACCATCACGAGATGGTTGTAATTCAAATGATATAAAAAATAAACGAATGCGGCAATTCATATGTGTCCGTGGCACAGAAATGCCGTTTTTATTAAAGAACACTTTTATACAAAAACTACCCTCTATTTTTTAAATTAATCGCAAACTGGACGTTTTTTATAAATCCAGGCAAAAAAAGCCTGATGTGTAGGTCCACAACAGGCTGCTTTAAAATATATTCATTACAATTAGTCATTTTTTTGTGTTCCCGGAATGATGCATCCATCTGGTCCGCAATCATCTTTTGTTCGCATTTTTTCTTCGGCACGTTCTTTTTCAAGTTGCGTTTTCTGCCATTCGATATCTATGACAGGTGTGAATTTTTCAGGGAAGCGGATGTACCAGCGCTGTTTGCGAATCAAAAAATTATCGGGATCCAGCTGGAGCGCTTCATCAAGCTCCTTTAACGCCTCATCATGTTTTCCGGCACTTGCATAGGCCATTCCAAGCTTGAATTTCGTTTGGGCAAGGCTTAGTTCAAGCTCGTTCAGCTGTTTACGGTGCACATAGTACGTATCCTTTAGCTCAATCGATTCGACCTGATTATGGATTAGTTTTTCAACGGCTAATATATGCTCCTCGTTTGTGACATGGAAGCCTTCCTTGATCAGACGAATGGTGCCGTCATAGTCGACAAAAATTCCATTCGGGACAATCTTAAAGCCAAAAAGGTTCGATAACTGATTTTCGCTATCGACGACTGTTTGAAAAGAGGTATTTTCAGTATACCGCCTCACGACCTCAGGTCCTTGAATATCAACAGCAACAGAAAGAAATTCAAAGCCGTTGTCCTGATGCTTTTCATAAAATTGCTGCCAGCCTGGCAGCTGCTCTCTGCATCTTCACCAGGAAGCCCACATAAAGATTAGCGTCTTTTTGCCTTGTAACTCCTTTAGTGAAAACGGGTTCCCGCTCATATCCGTTAAAGAAAGATCAGGTAATTTTTCAAGCAGCATTTTCAGCAACCTCCCTTTTTATTCAAAGGTACTGAAATGTCCGGCAGAAAGCAAATAATTAGTCTGTGCTTTATTTTTCATAAAAACGGAGCAGGTCTCCGTAAATGATTTGGTCTGAATACTCAAGCTCCTGTTTTGCCTGTTCGATGAACGGTTCACAGCTTACTTTTTCGATTACTTGACCTGTGACCTTCTGATAGCAGCTGCCTCCTGTAAAAATAAAATCGTTCGATATAAAGCTTCCATCGCGGAGAACTGTAAATTGATCCCGCTGCTTTGAAAAAAGATCCGTGCCAAATTGGATGTCTTCCTTCGTTTCAATGCCAAGTAAATGCAACAATGTTGGACGCAAGTCGATTTGGCCTGAAACCGAAGAAATTGTACCGCCTTTGATGCCGGGTATATGAATAAATAGAGGAACCCGCTGCAGTTTGATGTGTTCGTACGGGGTGATTGGCTTACCCAAAAATTGTCCCATCGCCTCATGATGGTTCTCCGAAATCCCGTAGTGATCTCCATACAAAACAAGAATGGAGTCTTCGTATAAACCTTCCTTTTTTAAATCTTCTATGAAAAGCTTGATGGCTTCATCTGTATAACGGACAGTCGGAAAATAACGGTTTAATGTCCCGCTCACTGAGTGGTATTCATCGATCAACCGATCTTCCGGCTTGAGCTCAAACGGAAAATGGTTTGTCAGTGTAATAAATTTTGTGTAAAAAGGACGGGGCATTCCTTTCAGATACTCGATAGATTGGTGGAAGAAATCGATATCCTTCATTCCCCATCCAACCGTATTTTCTGCAGTGACTTGATAATCAAGCAGCGAATAAAAGCGGTCATATTTTAAGCTCCCGTACATCACATCCCGATTCCAAAAGCTTTTATTATTTGCATGCAAAGCGGCCGTATAATATCCGTGTTCCTTTAATTTTTCCGTCATCGAATAATAGCGGTTATCAGCATGAGTAAAAAACACGGCTCCCCTGCTTAACGGAAACAGTGAATTATCGAGGAGAAATTCAGAATCAGACGTTTTCCCCTGTCCCGTTTGGTGGTAAAACTCGTCAAAGTAGAAGCTTTCTTCCTTAAAGTCATTTAAGAAAGGCGTGATTTCCCTTCCATTAAGCGTTTGGTCAATAACGAAGCTTTGGGTCGATTCAAGCGAAATCAAAATCAGATTCTTCCCCTTGCAAATTCCGAACAATGTTGAGTTGGGCTCTTTATAGCGTGCTTGAGTATAGTTTTGAATGTGACTCAATTTATCCCCATCTGCCATCGCCCGCTGTGCTTTTGCTTTTGTATGAAGAAAGGCATCGTAAAGATGGTAATGGTATGTTCCAATATTCTTAACAAGAATTTTCCTGTCAAACGTCCGCGTCAACAATTCAGGCCGCTGTGTTTCGGCCAGGCTTAAATTTAAAAAAACAAGTGCTCCGGCTATATAATAGAAAGCTGTTTTTTGCGGCCGCGAATACCCTTCCATCGAAAGGAGCACAGGCTTCCGGACAACAAGATACGCCAGAAGCACAGTGTCGAGGAAGTAAAAAATATCAGTCCAACTGACCAATTCCCTGATACTCGCCCCCAAATCGGCGAGATTGCTCGTTTGCATGAGTAAAGGAATCGTGATGAAATCAAAAAACTCGCGATAATACACGATATTCGCATAAAGAACAACCGTTATGAACGCATGGAAAATGAGCACAAAAAAGTTTCGTTTCCTTCCAGTCATAAAAAGACCTATTCCCGCACCAATCATCAAAAAGCTTAACGGATTTAAAACTAAAATATACTCCTGCATGATATTATCGCCGTTCAACTGGAAGCTGTATTTATAGGCTAAATACGTCTTGCACCAGAGAAAGAAAACGGCCGCATGAATGATGTTCATTTTGATTTTACGCTCAGCTCTCACACAACCCCTCCTGGTTCTTTCCCAAGCTTTGTTCAGGTCATCGTGATCCTGTTGTTTATGGTGCAGGCACTGAATCTGATCCAACTGGACTTCCTCGTCGCACTTGCAACAGGAGTCATTGCCTATCTTCCGCATCTTTTAACAGCACTTGTCATAGTCGCTATGGGTTTATGGGTTAGGAAACCTTGTTCAGAACATGCTTGTCACGATCTTGCAAGGTCCGAACTTTCGCATTCTTGCTTCCATTTCAAAGTATGCGATTATCGAAGTGTCTGTATTCATGGCGCTTGGTCTAACCACGGTGGAGCTGCTTGGATTGTCAACTGGCGTCATACTGCTCCGGGCGCACCAGCCCTTTCATCGCCTTATCGTTCCACCAACATATGTCAAATTAAGATCCTTTTTAGTATTAAAGGGCATAAAATTCATCTTTATCTGAAAAAATAAGTAAAAATAAATGAGGAGGGGAACCAATGGATTTAAATCGGGTTAAACAAATTCTATCTTCTCCAGCTGATATTGAAGTGAAATATCATGATATTTCAGTCTGGATTGACAAGGTGAATGAGGACGGCCGAACAGCAACTGTTCATATGAGGGGGCCTCTTAAAGAGACCAACGTAGTCGAAATTACAGAGTTAACTGAAGCAGACTAGCATATTTTCGGATATGGACAACAAACGCTAAATCTGCACAAAATTCTAGATACACCAGGAGTTAAATCTATCAACCAGTCAGTTAAAATCCCTGAACAAAACAGAACCACCCAGATCAAACAGGGTGGTTCTTACATTACTACTCGTCGAAGCTGGTCCGATTACAAAATCGACCTGACGATACCTCCGTCAACGCGCATGGCCGTTCCCGTTATCGCAGCTGCTTGTTCCGACGCTAGAAATACAACCAGATTTGCTACCTCTTTGCCTGTGATAAAGCGCTTTACCAATGAGCCCGGAAGCCTGTTTTCAAATAGATCCTTTTCAATTTCTTCAAACGTCTGTCCCAACTCGGCGGCCATTGATTGAAAATGCTCCTCGACTTTTTCTGTGCGGGTCGGTCCCGGCATAGTGATCTCTGTAAAATAAAATCGGTAAAATTCGTTTAGCCAGACCCCCATTTTTAACCGCAACCATTTCGGCGTGATATAATGAAACCAATGCATTTAATTGAAGGAGGAGCTAAGATGACGAATCGCAGCAAGCTTATTGGCTATGTCGGAACCTATACAAAAGGTGAAAGCAAAGGAATTTATACTTTTACATTGGATACAGCCCAAGCCGAAATCAGCGGGGTAACTGCAGCCGCTGAGCTGGACAACCCTACATATTTAACGATCAGCAAGGATAACCAATTCCTTTATTCAGTTGTAAAAGAAGGAGAAGCGGGCGGGGTCGCCGCTTTTAAAGTGAATGGCGAAACCGGGCAATTACAGGCAATCAACAGCCAGGCAAGCGCAGGAGCACCTCCATGCCATCTTAGCGTCGACAGCGAAAAGCGCCTGGTTATGACGGCAAACTATCACAGAGGGACGGTTGAATCCTATTTGCTCAACAAAGAAAATGGTGCCGTTCAGCCTGCCTCATCCATTATCCAGTTTGAAGGTACCGGTCCTAATAAAGAACGCCAGGAAAAGCCGCATACGCATTATGCCGACTTTACGCCTGACGGAAAGTATATCGTTGTAGTCGATTTAGGCATTGATAAAGTCCTCACTTATACAGAAAATAATGGGGAACTGACTGAAGTAAACAGTTTATCCGTTAAGCCGGGAAGCGGCCCGAGACATCTTGTCTTCCATCCGAACAAAAAATATGCCTATATTATGACTGAGCTCAGTTCCGAAGTAATTGCTGTCCAATACAATGAACAGGACGGCAGCTTTACTGAACTGCAATATATTTCAACAATTCCGAATGACTTTACCGAGAACAATCAGGGAAGCGCTATTCATATGTCATCTGATGGCCGCTTTGTTTACGCCGCCAATCGTGGCCACAATAGCATCGCCGTTTTCAGCGTCAACGCGGATACGGGTGAACTCACGCTTGTCGAGCTTACCTCAACAGAGGGAGATTGGCCGCGTGATTTTGTCTTGGATCCAACCGAAAAATTCCTTGTTGCTTCCAACCAGAATACGGGCAACCTCGTGTTATTTGCCAGGGACGAAGTGTCGGGAAAGCTGCAGCTCCTGCAAGCGGATATCGCCGTTCCCGACCCGGTTTGTGTAAAATTTTTAAATATATAAACAGCAAAGCTGCCTGATTGGCAGCTTTTTTTAATGGGTTCTTTGTTAGTTCTGCTGCTCCAAGGGTATACATTTAATATAGACGAAACGGAAGAGGAGGAAGAAACGATGGTAAACCACAATAAACGTGTAATCGGTTCTTACGAATCAGAGCTCGAAGCGATCCAGGCAGTGGAAAAATTGAAGGCAGATGGCTACAGAGCAGAGGATATCTCTGTTATTAGTAAAAATCGTGATGATATCGAGACGGTTAATGAAGAAACAGGCACGAAAACGGGAAAAGGCCTTGCTGCCGGAGCTGCAACCGGTGGTGTTCTCGGCGGATTAACAGGCTTGCTTGTCGGCATCGGTGCTCTGGCGATCCCGGGAATTGGCCCGCTCGTCGCCGCAGGTCCGATTGCCGCTGCCCTGACAGGTGCAGCTGTCGGAGCAGGCGCAGGCGGACTTGCCGGTGCGCTTATCGGAATGGGTATTCCCGAGGATGAGGCGAGGCAGTATGAGGATGAGGTAAAGACGGGCAGAATCCTTGTGTTAGTCGACCCCGGCACTCACGATTCCTCTAAAACGGATCATGATGCAGGCATGCTCACTAAAGGATATCCTGTCGAGGGAATTGGGTTGGAAGATCGTGAAGATACCGCTCGAAAAAATCTCAAGAGCGGACAAAAGAATGATGCAACCGACCCGTTCAGCACTGGGAAACTGGATAAAACCCGGCAAGCGTTTGGCGACAATCCGGACAGCCATCGCCTCTTCACCGATGATAATATTGATGTGAACCGCCCGCTGGATGAACGAATCGTAACCGCTCCGCGTTCCAATGACGAGGGCTTTAAAGCCGAAGCTGATACAGGAGAAAAAATTTTTTCAGATGAAGAGCCAGTTACATCCGATTATCCGAAAGATGCGGAAAATCGGCGATAAGATTGGCAAAAGAACCCCGACGTGGGGTTCTTTTCCTTTAACTCTGAATCATAATTTAAAAAGTTCTTCTAAATGAATATTAAAGCCATTTAACACTTCAGAGCCAATTACACCTTTCTCTTTTAACACGTCCAATTGAAAATACCGTTTTCTGCTTTCATCAAGTCTATAAATTTGCACGGTTTTAAGCATCGGGTTAACAATCCAATACTCTTCAAATACAACCCATCCCGCTATTCCCAATCCTATTGAAAAAGGATATATTTAAAGACCAAATAAAATACACCGTTCAAAAAATTGAACGGTGTATTTCACTAACTTATCGAATCAGGTGCTCTAAGCCTTTGCCAGTTTTTTATGTTTACGGAGAAGCTCCCGATGATGGTGGGTGGAGTAAAGGGCGACAAGGTCTTTTTCCGGTTCAAGGTATGCTTTTGCGCTATTAACAGCTGTCGGGCCTTCCGCAAATCCGCCGGCAATTAATTTTAACTTATGCTTATAGTTCACAACGTCTCCGGCGGCAAAAATTCCATCAATATTTGTTTTCATATTTCCATCTACTTTAATCGTTCCGTTCTCAATTTCCAGGCCCCAATTCTTGATTGGACCAAGATTGATATCAAAACCATGGTTCACAAGAAGTTCATCTGCGACTATTTCTTCTGTTTCGCTTGTACCCAGCCTGGACACCGTTACACTGGAAAGCCGTCCATTATCTCCAGCCAGGGATGTCACGACGTATGGAGTCATAATTGAAGCAGAAGAGTTTCTCATCGCTGTTATGTTGCATTCAAGGCCGCCGAACTCATCGCGACGATGAACGACGGTCACTTTCCTCGCAACCGGTTCAAGCGCGTTTGCCCAATCAACAGCGGAATTGCCTCCACCCGATATTAACACATGTTTATCCTTAAAATAATCGATTTTATCTACTGAATAATGAAGACTTTTGCCCTCATAATCATCTGCATTTTCAACGTCGAGTTTGACAGTTTTCAACGTTCCAAAACCGGTTGCCAAAATGATTGTGCGGGTATGATGCTTCTCACCGGACTGGCTTGTTAAAACGAACGTTCCATCTTCCTGTTTTATTAATTCGCTTACTTGCTGATTTAAGACAATCGTTGGATCAAAGGTTTTCGCCTGCTCTATAAGCTGCTGTACCAACTTTTCACCAGAAATATGGGGAATGCCGCCAATATCGTGGATCATCTTCTCCGGGTAAAAATACGACACTTTTCCACCCAGCTGAGGCAGAAACTCGATCATTTTCGTCTTCATCTCACGCATTCCACAATAATAAGCCGTAAACAAACCAACCGGCCCACCGCCAATGATCGTTACATCATACAATTGATGCCGTTTTGCCATTTGTTTTTGCCTCCTGGAAACTGGCTGCTTCTTTTGAAAATCGTGCGCTCTCCAATAAGTCATATGAAAGACAGACAGGTTTTTGCGTTCGTGGATCTTGGACGACCTCAGCGTCAATGTGGAATACCTCTTTTAAAACAGCTGACGTCATAATCTCTTCAGCAGTCCCTTCTTTAATCACTCTTCCACCGTTCAAAGCGACCATACGGTGGGCAAAACGGGCAGCATGGTTTAAGTCATGGATAACCATGACAATGGTGCGGTTCTGCTCTTTATTCAACTGTTCAAGAAGCTTGAGCACTTCAAGCTGATGGGCCATATCCAGATATGTTGTCGGCTCGTCCAACAGCAAAAGATCTGTTTCCTGGGCAATCGCCATTGCAATCCAGGCCCGCTGTCGCTGCCCGCCTGAAAGTGTGTCAACCGCTTGATGGCTTAATGGCAATAATCCTGTTACCTCGAGCGCCCATTCAATCACTTGGCGGTCTTTCTCAGCTAATCGTCCAAATCCGCTTTGATGGGGTGAGCGTCCATACGAGATCAGTTCAAAGACTGTTAATCCAGTCGGTGCTTCAGGTGATTGAGGCAAAATCGCCATCTTCCTCGCAATCTCTTTTGTCGGTGTTTTGTGAATCATCTTGCCATCCAGGTAAACAACACCCGCTTTCGCCTGGTGAATTCGGGCCAGTGTTTTTAAAATTGTTGATTTTCCGCACCCGTTCGGACCGATGATCGTCGTAATTTCCCCTGGCGGAACATGCAAGTTCAAATCCTTTACGATCACCTTTTCACTATAGCCAATTTCCAGATTCTCAGTTGAAAGTGAAACCACGACCATCTCTCCTTTTACTTAATTTTCATTAATAAGTAGATAAAATAAGGGGCACTTAAGATAGCGACGAAAACACCTACGGGAATTTCCGACGGGGCAAGAAGGTTTTTCCCTATTGTATCGGCCAACAACAGCAGTAAAGCACCCAGCAAAGCAGTGATCGGGATGAGCAGCTGATGCTTCGGCCCAACGATTCGCCTGGCGATATGGGGAGCTACCAAGCCAAGGAAGGCAATTCCTCCACCGGCCGCCACACTTAAGCCTGCGAGTGCAACCGCAACAACCAATAAGATTCTCCGTTCGTGTTCAACTCTTGTTCCCAACCCAATTGCGAGCTGATCTCCTAAATTTAAAATATTTAAGGCATGTGATTTATACACAGCATAAATGATCAGCAGAAGAATCCAAGGTGCCAGCGCCCATACAAACTTCCAGTTTGCGCCCCAAATATCGCCTGATAGCCAGACAGCTGCCTGCATAAAATCCTGCGGATTCATTTTTAGCTGAAAAATGATAATCGCTGCGCCAAACCCGGCATTTACACCAATTCCGACCAAAATTAACCGCACCGGATCAAGCCCTTTTTTCCATGCTAAAACGTAGATAATGAATGCGGCTCCTAAAGCACCAAGTAAAGCAAATAATGGCATGATAAACACGGCAGAAGTGCTTAAATTTACCATCGAACCTTGAAAAAAGAAGATAAACAGGATGACGGCAAGCCCCGCTCCTGTATTAATTCCCAATATACCGGGGTCAGCCAATTCATTTTTTGATACACCTTGTAAAATCGCTCCCGAAACAGCCAGCCCTGCACCAATTAACAGGGCAAGCACCATTCCTGGCAGGCGGAAATCGACTAATACAAGCCGGTCCCGTTCCGTCCCCATTCCAACTAAAGTTTTCATTACATCGAGCGGAGCAATGCGGACGAGCCCCATGTTCAAGCTGATAAAAAAGAGAACGACAATGAGGATCGAAAGAAAAATCGAAGTTAATAAAAACTTTCTTCGGCCTGATTTTTTCAGTGTATCCATCACAATCCCCTCCTTTCCCCGCGGGCAAGGTAAAGGAAAAAGGGAACCCCGATTGCCGCCGTGACCGCTCCAACCGGTGTTTCAAACGGAGCATTGACCATTCGCGCGGTTATATCCGAAAGGACCAGCAACAGGCCACCCAATACAGCGGAGGAAGGAATGATCCAGCGGTAATCAGAACCAACCAAAAAGCGTGTAATGTGCGGAATAACCAAGCCGATAAACCCGACCGCTCCAGCCACCGATACCGCTGCACCCGTTAACAGGAGAATAACAATGATGCCGAGTGCTTTAACGAGAAAGGTATTTTGCCCGAGTCCTTTTGAAACCTCTTCTCCAAGGCTAAGTATCGTAATCGAACGGGAAATCAACATTGCAAGCAGCAGCCCGGCTCCACCGGCTATTAGCAAGATGTATACGGATGTCCAATCGGTTGAAGCCAGCCCTCCTGCGTACCAAAAGCTGATGTTTTTGGCGACTTGGGTGTGGAGGCCAATTGCAGTTGAAATCGACCTCAGCAACGCACCTACAGCAACTCCCGCAAGCGCCAGTTTAACGGGCGTTAGGCCACCCTTAGAAAAAACACCGATCATAAAAACAAGCAGGACCGCGAATCCTGCACCAATAAAAGATGCAAAAGTTTGGCTTAGAATCGTGGCTGACGGAAGAAAAGCAAGCGTCAGAACAAGTGCGAATGCAGCACCATCCGTAACGCCCATAATTGAAGGTGAAGCGAGCGGATTGCGTGTTAAACCTTGCATAACAGCACCTGATACTGCAAGAAGTGCCCCTGTCAATCCTGCAGCAATTGCGCGCGGCAGCCTGATTTCCTGAATAATCTGGTGGGATGTCAATTCCGGATTAAAGTGAAAAACAGCAGCAACAACAGTAGAAAGATTTATATCCGCTGCCCCGTAAACAACCGACAAACCAATTGCAAAAATCATTGCGATAGAACCGGCGACAGGCACGAATATCCCGCTGATTAAACGCGATTGTGCTTTTGACCCTGCTTGTAAAAAAGTACGTTTGCTCCGCTTCAACCGTCTTACATTCCCTTCCTGCTCCCACTGTCAGCTACAAATTGCCAATCTCTTAGAAGATAATCTTTTGTTCTATTTATGTTAAGAATGATAATTATTATCAATACTATTAGTATAACAGGGCTGAAAAATTATTCAATCATGAATCCGCTGACAGCTTTGTATACTTTTTCTTCAAAATGAATCTTTCATAGTAGAGGGATATTGACAGTCTATTTGAAAGTGATTATCATTTTCATATAAACTCTTTTGATTAATGGACCCGGGAGGAACAACAATGTTATCGATTAAGAAAAAAATTTTACTTATCCTTAGTTTAGCATTTTTAGTCGTGCTAGGAGCTGCTTGCAGCAGTGAAGACAATTCAAATACATCTGATTCAGGTGAGGCAAAAACATCAGAAAACAACGGTGAACGTACGTTAGAGGATGCGACTGGCGAGGTTACAATCCCTGCCAATCCCGAACGCATTATTGCTCCATATTTGGAGGATTCTTTGTTAGCCCTCGGAATTACGCCGGCAGCTCAATGGTCGATTGGAGATACTGTCCTTGATTATTTGCAGCCGCAATTAAAAGGAGTTCCGAAAGTCAGTTACGATCTTCCGTTAGAACAGGCGATCAGCAATGATCCCGATCTGATCGTGTTCAGCTCTTCATCCGCAATACAAAATGGGCAGCGTGACGAGTATATGAAAATTGCTCCGACCTTTGTAATGAAAGAGGAAGTGAATGCAGATTGGCGTAAACAGCTTTTGCAAATGGGAGAGATTGTGGATAAAAAAGAAGATGCTGAGCAAGCGCTCGCTAAGTATGATGAAAAAGCGAAAGAAGCCAAAGCGAAAATAGCTGAAGCGATCGGTGACGAAACAGCCGCGATTATCTGGGTAATGGGCGAGCAATTCTATTTATTTGAACATGACCGTTACAGCGGCACTGTTTTGTATAATGATTTAGGTATTCAACAGCCTTCTTTTGTCAAGAGTCTTCCTGAAGCTGGAGTACAGTGGGATCCAATTTCACTTGAAAAACTGGCCGAGTTGGACGCAGATCATATTTTCCTGGTGAGCAAAGAAAACGAACCTGGCTTGGAAATATTGGAGAACAGCTCTATATGGCAGGGCCTCCCTGCAGTCAGCCAAAACCAGGTGTATGAAATGAATGATCCAAGCCATTGGACGATTAACGGCTTGATCGCCCATGAAATGACGATGGATGAAGTGGTAAAAGCGTTAACAAAATAGGATTAACTATAGGAGAAGGGGGATTGCTTTGGCAATTCCCCTTTTTTTTGACCGTATGAAACTTTTTTTGACTTCCGTTACTTTTATAGGGAAGATTAAAAACATTGCTGTAGACCCACTTGCAAAACATTTGGTAAGATAGGCAAGGACTAAAAATGGAGGACGAGCCATGGATCAGGAAAAATACAATGCTTTAAAAATGGGAGAACGTGGAGCGGTTATAAGTATTATCGCTTATCTCTGCCTTTCTGCCTTAAAATTATTTATTGGGTATATCTCTGACTCCAGAGCCCTGTGGGCAGACGGATTAAATAATACAACCGATATCATTGCCTCACTTGCCGTTTTAATTGGATTGAGACTGTCGCAAAGGCCTGCTGATGAAGACCATCTGTATGGCCATTGGAAATCGGAAACGGTTGCCTCGTTGGTCGCTTCCTTTATCATGATGGTGGTTGGCGTGCAAGTTTTATATAGTGCAGCTACTTCTGTTTTTTCGGTGAATCAGCAGGCTCCTGACATGATTTCTGCCTGGACAGGTTTATTTTGTGCCGCGGTTATGTATTTGGTTTATCGCTATAATAGAAATTTAGCAATAAAAATAAACAGCCAGTCTGTAATGGCTGCTTCAAAAGACAATCTCTCTGATGCCTGGGTCAGTATTGGAACCGCTGTTGGAATTATCGGCTCGCAATTCGGCCTGCCCTGGCTGGACCCTTTAACTGCTCTAGTTGTCGGTTTATTGATTTGCAAAACGGCTTGGGATATATTCCGGGAAGCGTCCCATCATTTAACCGATGGCTTTGACGAGCAGAAAATTGAAGACTATAAAAAAACGATTCAAACAATTTATGGAGTGAAGGGAATTAAAACAATCAAAGCCCGTAATTACGGGAATAATATCGTCGTAGATATCATCATTTTTGTAAATTCGAATTTGGATATCCGCAATGCCCATAATATATCGACAAAGGTCGAAGAGGCATTAATAAAAGAGCATGATGTTTACGATGTCCACGTCCATGTTGAACCCAATTAATGGCTATGTATTTGGAGAAGATGATTATACAGTTTTATCTTCTCCAAATACTCCTATTGAACAGCTTTACTTTTGATTCTGGATCTTTCTGTATCTCTCGGTATTTATCCGTGATTTCCACTAAATTCGTCACCGCCGATTCAAACTCTCGCTGCGTCAATTGTTTGTTTGCCAGGGCCTGACAGAGAATGGCTATAGCAATTGGCATCGTATCCACGTTCACATTTACATTTACATCGACATCTGAATTGCCGCTATCGCCAATGGAAGATTGGGACGACTGGGTAGATTGAGACTCATTAACCGACTCATTTTGATCGGAACGGGATTCCTGTCCCCGAACCCGAAATGGATAATTGATCCCTCGTTGTTTCATAGTAATCCTCATTTCAAATCCCAGTTTAAAATAGGGGTATAAGAATATACCCCTGGTTCGTTAAAGATTATTTATTAGTGTTAGTCTTGCTCCTGGTTATTTTCTTGATCTTGTTCCGCTTCTTGATCAGCCTCGGCACGAGTGCGAACTCTTGCTTTCGATTCAGAATCAACATCGACATCAATGTGAACCTTCGCGTTTCCACTATCAATAACTTTCGCTTCCGCCTTGTTGAAGTTCCTATTCTTCAGCTTATTATCGGTTTCCACCTCGGAATCCACTTCAGACTCACTTTTGGAATCATTTTCGAAATCAAAATCTACATCAGCCTCTGAATCGCTATCGGATCTTGACCAGCTCCTGCTTCGATTGTCTCCGTCATTGTTTTTTCGGAACCATGGTTTATTCATCTGTTTACACCCCTTTCTCTTTGCTTAATCCTATACTATTCATCGAACCTCAAACTAATTGGACATAAACCTTAGTGCAAATGTGGAATTTTCCGCTTTCGTTGATTGTCTTCTGGGGAGAATCATAGGGAGGGGATTTTCTGTTGTTCCATAGGCTGTAACAGGTATCGCAGATGAATTATAGGAGATATTAGGCGTTAAGGCACTTTAATAAAGATTTGGCTGCACTTATTTGGTTTTTTCAGTATCTTTCCTTCAAAAAACACGGAAGCCTATAATAAGCTTCCGGTAATTAAATATAAAACTCCATGTGAGGTTTTGCTTGTTTATAATAATCAAGTCTGTCTTGCAATGTACCCGAATGGAATTCAAACTTATGTCCATCCATATCAGTAAAGTAAATCGACTTCTTATCCCGCTCATCTCTCGTACGTCCGGGCAGAATATTTACGTTTAAGCTTTTTAAGTGTTCATACATTTTTTCAAAATCGTCTTCGTGGAGTGAAAAAGCGATGTGTGAGTAAGAATCATTTGTTTCACTTCTATCAATATCCTTTTCCAGGTTTAAGGCCAGCCACATGCCCATGAGGTCGAAGTAGGCAGTACTCTTCCCTTTAACCAACAGCCTGGCTCCAAAAACATTTTGATAAAACTCAATAGATTTATCTAAATCCGACACTGAAAATAAAAAATGGTTTAAGCCTTTGATACGCAAAAAACATCCTCCGATCACTTTTTTCTATAATTAAAGAATAATGAAATCACTACTTCTGCAAATGGTGAATATTTATCGACGAACATCCTCCCTTGGTTTGCAGCATTTTATTTTTTTCCTTACTTGTTTTCTATGCACAATTCATAAATTCCTTTCAACATAATTTTATAACTATTCTCTTCCACTCCATGATTTCTCGGTAAACTGTTTGAATAAAAATTTTATAAATGACAAGAATTTCATAGGGTTTATATTAATTGGGCAGAAGTAAAGGAGGAAAAATAATGATTAACAAAATAGCGACAGTTGCTCTCTGTATGGAGAATCAGCTGGTTTAAGTTTTTCCGCACTATTGGAAAGGACTTATATGATCTGTAAAGAATATGCAGATATAAAGTAATCGGGTGATTATACAAAGATAACTAAAAGGAGACAATGAAAGAATAACTATGAAGGAGCAATAGTCGGTGGTGGTTTTGGATTAAGAGTTCAAGCCCCAATCATTAAAACTCACCCTTTGATGATGACAGTAACTGCTGTTAGTACAATGGAGCGTCATCAACTTCCTGATGAACTAACATGCGGCTTTTTCTTGTTTAATTACCGGGCAGGTTGGTTAAATAAGTATTTGCATATTAATTTATAGAATCTATATTTTATTAATGCTCAATCAGTTCTATTGCATGGGGGGGTAACATCCTCCTTTTAGAATAGGAAATCGTGTATCTTAATAGGTTGCCAAACTAGAAGTTCGGACACAGCACAAGCTGAGGTTCCGCTTGTGGCAGGTCTTGTTCTATCTAAAAATTCTATTCAAGTCGGAGATACTATAAAATTTGAGTTATCAATAAGGAAGGGGGGAGAATTTGTAAATAAGTTAGACCAGGCGTATTATCAAATTGGCTCAATGGATAATGTACACAATAGAAAAAAAATTAACATTAAAAGAAATAATGATGTATATAGTTTTGAAAGGACTTTTGAAAAGGCAGGGGATTATATAATTACCTATTATGTGTCTTTAAATGATCAGTTTTACGAAGAAACTAGGAAAATTGTAGTTACTGATGAGGAAGAAGAAAACCATGAAGACCATGAAAACAATTCAACGAATGAAGAGGAAGAAAGCAACCATAGTGAGCATGAAAGTGCAGAAGACGTATCAGTACATTTGATGTTTGATAAGAGTTCTAAAAGATTGATAGCTCATGTAACTAAAGATAATGTTCCTTTGCAAACTGCAAGGGTAAGGTTTGAAATATGGAATGAAGAATCCGGTGAGAAACACTTATTCCTTGATACAATAGAAAATGATGACGGAGAATACATATATGAGTTAAGTGATAAACTTGCTGGTCAATATAATGTAATAATTCATGTCGAAAAGGAAAGCATCCATTTTCATCAGCAGCAAGAGTTGACAATTTGAGGAGGCAAAATATGCATATTTATAAAAGGTTGGTTTCAATAATAGTTTGTATCCCATTGTTCTATTTGGGGGCTTGTGAAGTGTTAACTAAGGATTCTTATGACTATCTAAATGATGTAGAAACTACAGACTTATCCAATGAAAATACCGAGACTATAACCCTTGGTACAACAAAAGAAAATATTATTAAAACTTTTGGAGTTCCTACATCGGAAGAAGGCGAGGGATCAATAATTAATCTTTCTTATGAAGAAGAGGGCCTTCAATTTATTCTAGAAAATAATAAACTCTTTGAATATACTCTTATTGGAAGTAGACATTCTTCAGGTAAGGGAATTACAGTTGGAGATAGTAAAGAAAGTGTTATTGAAAAGTATGGTAAGGAATATTATTTAAAAGAGGAATACTCAAACAATGCACAAATTGGTTACTTTGATAAAAAGACAAAAAAACATATCGAGTTTGGTCTAGAAAATGATGAAGTTACTTTTATCAAAATAGTGGATATGTCTAAGTAATAAATTTGAATACAACTTGGAATATTAATAATTAAGATAATTTTTTCAACTATACAACATACGAAAATAGACAAAAGAGACATTTTATAACATATCAAAATTAGACACAGAAACTTTTTTGTAGCTACCTTGGCTAATATAGGTTTCAATGTAGATTGCATCTTCAACTACCATGAAAATAAACTTCTGTAACTCAGAGAAAAAGACAATACTAAAGAGGACGCAGCTCATTCATTTTTTAAAAGGGGAGAGCGCCAAATTCATTGATCGATGATAAGTAAGTTGACTGGATTAAGATGCTTTAGGTTCCTGTAACGTAAAGGTGTATCCTAAACTTTCGAACCTTCTTAGGGAATGCCGAACAATGGATTGTTGTCTCTGCTTATCAAAGTAGTCTTCGCCTAAGTCTACATACATTTCTTTTCGAGTTAAAAGATAATATGAGATACGCAACATGGCATGAGCGACTACAATTCCTGCTCGTTTCTTTCCTTTTCGTGATGCTGTACGCCTTATACAGTGCTCCCGAGATAGTTTTTAGATCCTCTTACAGAATGAGCTGCTTCTGTTAAAGCCGATCTCAAATACTTTTTTCCTTTTTTGGTTTTGGCTGATTTCCTTTTTCCAGCACTCTCGTTTTGCCCTGGAACCAAGCCCGCCCAGGAACACATATGTGCTGCAGTTGGAAACTGTTTCTTAACATCAGTCCCGATTTCGGATAAAATTTGCTCAGCCATTCTTGTAGCTACGCCAGGAATAGAATTTAGTCGCTCTATTTCTTCTTGATGGGTACTTACTCTTTCTGCCACTTCTTGATCCAGCATCTCAATTTGCTCAGTCAAAAAGTCAATATGCCCTAAAATGGTTTTCAACATGAGACGTTGATGCGAATTGGTGTAACCTCTAAGGGCGTGTTCCAGTTCTTCTTTCTTATTCTTTATTGTACGTCGAGCGAAGTTTGCTAGCTTTTCAGGATCCTCTTCACCATCGGCAATGGCGTCAGGCATATCCCGGGCGGAAACGCCCAACACATCTGAAACAACAGATCCCAACTTAATGTTTGCTCCTTCTAACACCTTTTGGATTCGATTATGCTGCTGGCACGCTCCTCAATGATACTCCGACGATAACGAACGAGTTCACGCAGTTCTGTCTACCAATTCAAAGCCCATATGTTCAAAAAAGCGTTTCTCGCTTAAAAAGGGCTTCTTCTTCTCGCCTACGATATGGACGATCCCATCCATTCCGCGTGTAATGGCATCTTCCTTGCACTTCTCCAATAATTGTTTGGCAAACCCATTATTTTTGTATTGTCCTGAAACCCATAGGCAATTAATCAGCATATCGTTTGGGGCTTCGACGGGAACCCATGCTGATTCAGCGGGTAAATACTCAATAAACACCTTTGCCCGTTCATCCAGACGATAGAAAACCAACCCTTCATCCATTCGATCTGTTAACCATTGCTTTTTTTCATTAACTGCTTGTTCATATTGTTTCGCACCTAACGCACAGCAAATATGTTCATGATTAATATTTTCTTGACTAACTTGGATAAATTTCATACATATTACTTCCCAGATTTATTATAAACTGCACTAATTCCATTTTAAACCAAAATTCAGATTTTTCTATCAATTTTTTGTAAAAATACTGATCTTTTTGTAGCGGCCTACATTCAATTTTTGCTATTGAGATAAACACTAAAATTTTACCTTATTAAACACTTTGGTTATGGTAAAAAGATAAAAAGTTTGTGAAAAAGATAACATAATTTGTCGATTTAAAGGAGATTTATATTCATTTTTCACATAATTCGCCCGCTTTTTTAAATAAGCCTTGATCTCTATTTAGGAAAAGCTTCAAAACAAATAAGCCGTTATTCCAATCGTATATTTTTCTCTTTTTCCTGTTTGACTTGCTGCCGTAAGTCCTGCAATTCATTCACAAGCTTCATGACGAGTTCATCGCTTTGCCTTAGCTGTTCATTTAAAAGGAGAATCGTATCCTCTTCCCATTTAAAAGGATCGCCATTATCCGGTGTGCGGGAGATGTTTTCATACACATCACCTTCCTCACTCTTATCCGGCCGGAAGTAGACCGCTACTTCACATCCTTGATCCCCGACGGCTATCCTTTTTCTTAAACTTACTTTTCCATATCCAAACTTACGGGAAGCAATGCCTCCAAATACGCTTGATGTCATATTGCATAAATGAGGAGCATCCTTAACAACCTCCCCAAACGGGCATGCTTTTGCTTTCACAACCACATGATCTTCATGAACAGCCGAAATATAAAAATGGCCGCCAATAGAATTTTTCAGATCTACGATCACTTCGGCATACTGATCAACCGTCCAGTCCGCATCTTTATCGCCATAGAAACTCTCAATCCATTCCCCTGTCCGCAGGCCAATTTGTCGAACATATTCATCGGCCGTCTTTCCAACTGTCTTCTGGTGGATATGCGCATATTGGGTGATGAGTTTTGAAAGGAACACTGTTCCCGTAAGCGCCGACTTGGAATTCATGTTATACCTCCCTCGTTTTAAAGTAAAATAGGTTATATGCCAACTTCAGTATAAGTGATAAAAGAATAGATTAACAGGATGATAGGACCTAGACTTGATAGAAAATGATCCCCTGTTAAGAATTGGAATGAGGATCTTTCTTATGAATCCATATGCATATAAACACTTTTTCCGTGCTTGGGAATAGATTAGGTTATTCTTTTACAATTAGGCCGAGAGCTTTTGAGAAACCAATCGCTTGTTCTGATGATACGATACAGCCAGCTAATTTATCAAAGGATACAACTAAGCTTTCGAATGAGCAGCTGCTTAAATCAATATCTGCTAATTCCGTCCCCGCCAAATTAGCTTGATTAAGATTACATTTATTAAACTCGACGTTTTTTAGCTTTGTCTCATAAAAATCAGCATTCGTTAGTAAGCAGTTTTGGAATTTAACTTGCTTGCTATTTGAAAAACCAAATGCGGCATAGGTTGCTAAACAATTTTCAAACAGAACATTACGCATGGTCGACGCTGAAAAGTTGCCGCCGATTATTTTACATTCCTTCAATTCAACTTTATGTAAAATCGCATCGCTAAAATCCACATTAGACAAGTCACATTTTTCAAAAATAACATCCGTGAATTCAACGTTTCTAAAAGTGGTGTTTTCAAAGGAGACATTGTTGAAAACGACTTGTTCAAAGATGACTTTATCGGACGTTTCTGCATATATTTTACAATCAGTAACTTTGGCCATACTAAAATACCGCTCTTCCTGTTCCAGTTCATCATTTAACAGCAGCGGCCTGATTCCTTGTGGAATTTTCGGAGATTGTACAGTTGCTTTCTTTTTTTGGTTCATCTCGACGAGTCCCTTCAATAACTTTATTCTTTATCAATTATACTGGTCCGAATCAATTTATCGCTTACTTGAGCCATTCCAAAATTTCGATTCGATTGCCAAAAGGATCATTGATAAAAATTCTGGTAGCCCCGGGAAGATGGTCGTCTTCAGTGAAAGAAACATTGTTTTCAGATAAATGCTGTTTCAAGCTATGAATATTGTTTACTGTAAAAGCTGGATGCGCCTTTTTAGCCGGAGAAAATGGTTCTTCAATCCCAATGTGAAGCTGATAACTGCCAAACCCAAACCAAACTCCGCCTCGATTTTTTAATGCGACAGGTTTCTCTATTTCTTTAAGTCCCAGTATTTCTCCAAAAAACCTTCTCGCCATTTCTTCAGATCCGCGCGGTGCGGCTAATTGAATATGGTCAATTGCTTTAAAAACAAAGGTCATGATCAATCCTCCTCTCTTCAATTTTAGCCGATCAAAAAAAATAAAGATAATTTATTGTTGTGATTGATGCTGATCATTTTTACTTATAGAGGCTGACCAGTATTTTCTATACGCTAGTATGAAATACCATATAAAAAAGGGCGTTTTTGTTTTAAAAAACACCCGTGTTATAATGAAAAACATTCTAACTGCATTAGTTTCCAGTCTTGGACATGGCAAGGTGAATTCCCAGCAAGATAAGGATGCCACCAGACACTCGTTGGACCCAAATGGACATTGCCGATAACCGATTTCGTATATGTTATGGCTTAGGAAAGTTACCATCAGTGAGTACCAGATCATCTCTATAGCCACTACGGAATAACCATAAAAAAACTGTGCATAAATCGAAGATTGCGGATCAACCACTTGAGTGAATAATGACAGATAAAACAAAGTTGCTTTTGGATTTAACAGGCTGGTTAACAAGCCGACGCGATAGAATTTCCAGCAATTTAGTTGATTAGCAACGCGGTCACGATCGGCAAAAAATTCTGTCTGCTGTATTTTTGAAAAAAGCGATTTCAACCCCATATAAATTAAATAACCGGCACCAAGCCATTTCAGGATGCTAAATAATAATATCGACTGTGAAATGAGTACGCCGATTCCAATCAAACAATAGGCAATATGGATCATGCTCCCGGAACACATCCCAAAAACAGTAGAGATACCATTCCTCTTTGAAGATAAGCTCGACTTTATTGTAATCGCCCATTGTGGACCAGGAGACACACGATTAAGAGGCCGGCACCTAAAACCGTTAACCACGTTTGCAGATCTGGCATATAATCCTCTCCTTCAAATTTAAATGAAACGTTTATTTCAGTTTGAATACGAAAATTCCCAGGATCATGATCGCGATCCCAACCAGCTTATTGGCCGTAAACGGCACTTTATCAATACCAAAGAAACCGAAGGAATCGATCAGTAACGCAATAATTAATTGTGAAACGAGCAACAGCGACACCGAGTAGGCAGGCCCAAGCAGCGTTATTCCTTTCATGACACTGAAAACGACGACGGCTCCGAATGCTCCTCCCAATAAATACACTTTATTAACGTCGTTGATTCTTTGAATAGTACCATCCTTTATGATCAAAAATACGGCCAAAGACACGAGGAATCCCAGGCCATGAACGATTGTGTTTGTCTGCCACAACCCTAGTTTCTCACTCACTCTCGTATTGAAGACCGATTGCAAACTAATAAAGATGCCAGCCAGTACTGAATAAAATAAACCGAGCATATGTAATCTTCCTTTCCTTATTCATAAAGATTTCCCTTTGATAAAATCATTAATTGATTGATGTCTTTTATCAAAATCGCTCCTCGTTTTCTTTCAATGATCCCTTTTGAAACAAGCTGATTAATCACTCGATTCAAGTGTCGATAACTGGTTCCGAGCAGCTCCGCAATTTCAGTTAATTTCGATGTTTTCAATTCTTCTATATGGGCATAGTTATTTTCATCAACCATGGTAGAGACTAGATAGCTGGCAAATTTGTTTTCGACGGGATATAAAAGATTCAAACTTGTCGTATTCGAAAGTGTATATAATTTATGGCTTAAATTTTTAATGATGAAATTTAAAAATTTCGGTTCATTTTCAGCAAATTCGTGGAGTTTTACAAAACTTATTCGAATCATTATCGAATCATTCAAAGATTCAACGGTGTTCCTCACTTCATACCCGGTCATTAATTCGACATCGCCAATAATCCCGAGCGGGTTGATAAACCTCAGTAATAACGATTTTCCATTCGGCAAAATCGTATAAACCTTTAATTTGCCATCTACAAGCAAAGACAAATGGGTTAACGTATCGCCACCCGAACAGACAATTTCCCCCTTTTCAAATGAAAATAATTTCATATCCGCAATCAGCTTTTCGGTAAAAATCTCTTGGAGGTTTTGGCTTTTAAAATACGACTTTAATAACCGCTCATCAGCGATTTCTTTCATCAAATCCCTGCTCTCTGTTCCGGGAATACGATATTGTTTACTATTAAATACAATTGCGCATTAAACCAAAAGGACATATGTCCCAGTTAAAGATAAAATTCCATGTAACTCAATTTTAGACCAATCACTGGAAATGATAAATAAGGAGAGTGAGCTAGGGAAAAGTCCTTCATCAAGGTAGTGAAGAACAAAATGAGGTATGTGTGCTAGGAAAAGTCCTTCATCAAGGTAATGAAGAACAAAATGAGGTATGTGTGCTAGGGAAAAGTCCTTCATCCAGGTAATGAAGAATAAAATGAGGTATGTGCGCTGGGGAAAAGTCCTTCATCCAGGTGGTGAAGCACCAAATTAGGTCACTCGTACGCAGCCTCAAATTAACGTTTGCACATACCGACACCTTTTTATTTTCATAATTCATTTCCCGATAGTAGAAAATAACATCAAGAGTTTATAAATCGGGGGTGCGAGAATGTGAAAAAATTAATATTGCTGATTGTAGCGACGGTAATTCTTTTTTTACCTGAATTTGCCCAAGCAGAAGTTGTGAACGACGACGTAAAAGTGGCTTTTTTTAGAGATGGGTATTTATGGACAAAGATCAATGGCAAGGTGGAGCAAGTTACAAAGGAACCCGGCCAATATCCGCACCCGCCGCAATGGTCTCATGACGGGAAGTGGATCATGTATCAAAAAGACGTGATTGCCACCATAAATGAATGTAAAGAAGTTCAGTCGGAAATATGGGTTTACAACGTGACAGAGAAAAAACATCAAAAAATTTTCTATGATGGATATGGTCCGAAATGGTCACCAAAGGAAAATATGATTGCTTTCCAAAGCGGGGGCGTACTGAATGTTTCAGACTTGGACAAATTTTATAACATCGCTTTGGGAGTAAATGATTTTAATTGGTTTCCAGATGGAAAAGGATTTATTGCATCATCTGGCGCTTCTCTCCGTCCGGATGGATGGACCAATCCGGTTTTATACAAAATTTCTTTAACGGAAGACTATAAGAACCACCCCAGTCTTACGGAAAACGCCAAACGCTTTTACACCATTCCTAAAGAGCTGTCCACGGACGGCGCAAGTATTGATTCAATCAACGCCACTACATTTGAATTTTCTCCCGATCATGAGTGGATTTCGTTTATTGTTTCTCCAACAGGCTCGCTGTCAATGGATAGTAATATGCTGTGTGTCATTAACACAGATGGAAAAAATTTCAGCGTCCTTGATGAAATCATTTTAAATTTGGATAATCCCAAATGGGTTGACCAGAAAAATATTTTAGGCTATATAGCCGGAGGTGGAAGAATTGTCGATGGCTTTAAAAACAAGGATATGAAGGTTACCGAAATACCTTCCAACAAATCGTTAAACCTCACTCCTGCCAGTTATGCAGAATTGGGATTTACATGGGTTAATGATAATTCTCTTATCGTTTCAAGAGTCACAGAGAGTGAATGGTCAAACGATCCGAAACAGCGGCCGAAACCTTCTTTGTACTTGTTGAATATTATCGGACAAGAACAAACAAAAATCACCAATCCACCAGCGGATCTCGGTGATTATCTGCCAAACTATATACCTGCATTGAAAAAAGTAGCATGGCTAAGAAAATCAGAAGCAGGTGATAGCAGTGATTTATGGATAGCTGATCGTGATGGGAAGAATGCGCAAGTCTGGATTAAAGATATCAGCATTAGTGGCTATTCGGTTTATCCTCAACCATGATAAAAAAGGCAAGGCCTTCTCCAGACGTCCTTGCCTTTTTCCATAACCAAAAAAGACTGCATCAGCAGCCCCATTTTTACTTTATACTTTCAATCGCCTGCATAACGTTTGAATAGGTCGTAAACGACGAAAAATCAATTCCTCTATGAACGACTTTTGTCGCTAATTCAGGGCGTATCCCGGTCATAATGACATTGATCCCAAGCAAACGAAGAACATCGTAAATATTGAATATATGGCCTGCCACTTCCGCATCAATCGTTACAATTCCGGAAAAATCGATAATCAGGCATTCCACTCTTAACTGTGGGATTTTCGGGACAACCTTATTTAAAAGATGCTCAGCTCTTTCGAAATCAACTGAACCAATCAACGGCAGGACAGCAACCCCCTCTTGAATTGGAACAATTGGTGCTGATAATTCGTTTATCTGTCCCTGTCTGGTTTTTAAAATATTATCTGTAAGTCGTTCAAAGGCAATAATCGTCTCCGTAATACTAATATCAAGCATCAAGTTGAGGCGTTTATTAACAAAGATAACATCCTCGGCAGAGAGCCCAAAAGATAGGATGATTTTATTGATGCGTTCACTGAAGACCAATCTTGTATCGGGATAGCGCCCAATAATGCTCGATATTCTGCCCATTAAAGCTGCTTCGCGCTCCCCGTTCCTTTTGCTCCACTCAATAAGGCCATCAGGAACTTTCATTTCCGTTGAAATTAAAGCTTGTCCCAGAAATCCAATAAATTCCTTATAAACGACAATTGCCTGCTTAATTTCTTCTTCAGGAACTGTAAATTCAAATTTATCGAGAATTTCATCGACGATTTCAATAGCCAGTGAATTCGCATTTTCGGTAAGATATTTAGCAACAGTTGAAATCGAATTCATTCCATTACACACCCTTATCTTTTTAATTCTATTAAGAAAAATATCAACATATTTAACATACTCATATTAAAAATAACACAATAAAATGTATTACTAAATGGGCAATTTTAATGGGATCAACTGTTGCAGCTATGTCGATTATGGATGTAAAACAAAAAACAAGCTCTCAAATGGAATAGCTTCAAACTACGATTTTTTTCTCATATTTCTAAAAAGTCTAAAACCAAAAATGCCAACCAATAATAAAAATCACTAGCGTTGCATAAATGTAGTTAGAATATTCAGTTAATACATTTCCATGATTTTGAGCC
>NZ_PGUZ01000029.1 GCF_002860165.1 Bacillus sp. V3-13
ACTTCACTGTCAGGCCCTCCAGCGCTTGTCGGGGCTGACCAAGGCGCTTGCGCTTTTCTTAACGATGCGAAAAATTTTCATTCAAGCATAATTTCAGAAAATCGACATAGCTTGTCTTAAGACCTGAAAGAGGGTGGTTTTATGGCGAACTATTTGATTGAAAATGCCAATATCTTAAAGGAAAAGCATTTAGACAAAGCATCATTGCTGATAAAAAACAACCGGATTGTATCAGTGAGAAAATCATACCGCAAATTAACGGTTATGAAGATGGATGCCAACAAGTTTATCATGACGCCTTCACACATCATTTATGACAACCGTCTGCCGTTATCACAGCCTTTTCAGGACATGAAGAATTACTTTATCAATAATTATTTGCTTAAAGGCTGCACAGCGTTTATGACAGCTGCAGCAGTCAGATATGAGAACGAACTTGCTGCTTGCCTGAAAAACTTGCGGATGAGCCTGCTTAACAGCCCTGTTGATATGATTCTGGCTGTTAAAATTCAGCCGTCGCTGCTTACTCCGGCCTTTATCCGAAAATGCAAAAAAGAAAGGGTACCAGCCATTTTTGTTGAAATCAACAGTGAAAAAGATATATCATTGCTGCCATGGGGTTGGATCAGGGAGGCGATGTTTCCTTATAATAGCCCGCTCATTCCTGTTTTCAGCGATGAGGCTCCGAGAATAAGGAACCGCCTTAAAGAGATATGGAAACAAATCATGCTCGGGGAGAAAATCCCTGCGATTGACGGAGAGATGATCGGTAATGAGCCGATTAGCCAGTCTGTCCTGGCGAAGATTGGCATTTATCCGCTTAAATCGTATTTAAATGCCGGGGGAGAGTTAAGCTATAATTTATACTGGAAGAGCAGGGAAATCAAGAATATTGAAGAAACGGCGCTCTACCATTATCATAATCATAGATTGGCGGTGACTGTCCATAGAGGGACAGTGATCCGGGCGGGCGGGGAGGTTTTGTTTCGCCCCGGATTTGGAGAACATGTAACCATCAAAACTCCTTCATTCTTTGCACTCCCTTAATGATTTATAGCCTATGCTGCCCAGTCTGGAGCATGCAGTTTATATTCCCGGTTCAGAAAGGATTTTGTGTATGGATATCATTGAAAAAATTGTCGCACTTTTGGAAAAAGGCCAGCAAGAGGAAGCGCTCACTGAATATAAAAAGATTTTAAACAGCGGAACTGCCGAGGAAAAATTCTCGCTCGCAGAAGAACTTTTTCAATTTGGTTTTTTAAGCGAAGCAAGGGCATTATATGAAAATCTTCTTCAGGCATATCCCGATGAAGGGGAGCTGCTTGTCCTCCTCGCTGAAACTTGCATTGAGCTGGGCGATGAAGACGAGGCAATGCTGGCATTGGAAAAAGTCAGCCCTGCTGATCCCGGCTATCCGCAAGCGTTGTTGCTGCTGGCTGATTTATACCAGATGAATGGTTTGTATGAAGTGAGCGAGCAGAAACTAAAGAACGCCAAACAACTGCTTCCCAATGAAGTGGTGATTGATTTTGCGATGGGAGAATTGTACGCAGAACAAGGCAAAGTAACGGAAGCGATCCGCGCTTACGAGGCCGTTCTTTTGCAGGAGACGGAAATTGCCGGAGTAATAATCCACCAGCGAATCGCCGATATACTCAGTGCTTCAGGCTCTTTTGAAGAGGCGTTGCCGCACTATGAACAGGCATTGGCTGAAAAACTTGAAATAAACACTTTATTCGGCTATGCGTTTACGGCTCTGCAAGCGGGCTTTAACAGAACGGCAATCGAAAAATTCAATGAAGTCAAAAGTCTCGACCCGGAATACCATTCTTTATACCTTCATTTAGCGAAAGCGTACGAACGTGAAGAGGAATTGGTACAATCCTTTGAAAGCGTCAAAGAAGGAATCAGGCAGGATGAGTTTAATAAAGATTTATTTTTTTACGGCGGTAAAATCGCTTTAAAGCTCGCCGAGGAGGATGAGGCGGAACGGCTGTTCAGGGAAGCGCTCGCTCTCGATCCGGCCTTTACCGAAGCGGCCCTGACTTTGAATAAGCTGTTTATCAAACAGGAACGCTATGAGGATGTGATCGAATTGATCAAAGAACTGGATATTCAGGAGGAAGAGGAGCCCCAATTCATCTGGGATGAGGCTCTCGCTTTACAGCACCTTGAAAAATATTCACATGCATTAAACAAATATGAGCATGCATATACTTTTTTTAAGAATGATCACGAATTTTTAAATGATTATGGATATTTTCTTGTAGAAGAAGGAAAAAACGCCACAGCTGCCGAAATTTTTATTAAGCTGCTAAAAGGTGATCCAAGCAACGAAGAATATCAGCAAATGATTGAACGGCTCACTGATGAGTTGCCTAAATAGGGATCTTGAAAAAATTGGTTTTAGATTGCAGAGGAGGGATTCACAATGACGGCCCCTGTTTCTGTCAACGAGAAGAAGGACTTCATTCGCTGGTTTTTAAATCATTATCAGTTGAAACGGAGAGAATGCGTCTGGATTCTGAATTACTTGATGAGCCATGATCAGTTAATGGAGAGGGTCCATTTCGTCGAACAGGCTCAGTTTTGCCCGCGCGGCCTGGTGATGTCAACCCACTGTGTGGATGAAGTCCCGTTTCGGTTTTATAAAGAAAATATTATGACGACCGATGCGGAAAAATCTTTTCATGATATCCGCTTAAACAGAGATGAAGAGATTTACATCCAGCTGAATTTCCATGCATCGAACCAGGCGCACCAGTATGCGGCAGTGTTGGAGGAAAACCCTTACATGCCGAAAAAATTGCAAATCAGCGAAAAAGACAGGCTGATTGCAGAACGCTTCCTTTCTGAAAGCCTTCACCGTTTCCAGGAGGAAAAGCTGTTAAAGCTCATTGATGATGCGCTTGACCGAAGAGATAAAGAGACCTTCAAGGCGTTGGCCGAGCAGCTCAATGCCATTAAAAAATAACATTAGCAGAAGCCTTGCTGTTAAAAGCAGGCTTTTTATTTGTATAGGAAATTATAAAATCAAACGCTGTGAATAACTTTGAGATTATTGCAGACTTCGTCCAGCTCCAGCGCCTAGCCCCTCGAGTCGCTTCGGTCCTGCCAATGAAGTCAAAGAACGACTTCACCGTCAGGCCCTCCAGCGCTTGTCGGGGCTGATCAAGGCGCTTGCGCTTTTGTTCTTTGCAATAACGACTTCAAGATAATTGGAGGTTATCCTGGGCGAATGGTATGATAAAAGGAGTACGCTTGGTGATTGGAGTGTTTAGTTTGAAATGGAGTCCACAGGATATTGATATGTATTTAAACGCGAAAGAGTATGTAGATACGGCTGTATTGCCGCTTTTGCCTGTATCTTTCGATGAAGATATGAAGCAGGCCGCCTCGATGACAGAATTTATCACATTGCTGGCGGGTCAAATTGAAAGGCAGTTTAAAGGGCGCCTGCTCCTCCTCCCGGGGTTCGCCTATCTGAAAGGCTCTGAAGACAGCCGTTTGCTCGCAAATATAAAAGAATGGGAACGTGAACTGAAAGCGAAAGGCTTTCCGCATATCATTTATGTTACATCAGACAGCGCCTGGAAAAGCCGTGAAAGCGAAATGGAAGGCTCGTTAATTTGGCTCCCCACCCTTCCTCTTGAGCATATGGATGAATCTAATAGAATATCGATTATTGAAGATCAGGTCAAACAATTATTGCAATTATTTATCCAAAAATGGCGGGAAAATAGTTAACTGCGATATAAGTCACACAGTTGCCACGTTTTCGCAATAGTATTATATTGACCTAACTTTAAGATTGATATATCATGGTTATGTCCTAGTTTTATAATGTGTCTAAATATGTCCGCTGGACTTAACTTTTTCATAGAGGGGGGAAAAGCATGAGTAAGCACCAAGTTTCAAGACGTCAATTCCTGAGCTATACACTTACTGGTGTAGGCGGTTTCATGGCGGCAGGCATGTTAATGCCGATGGTACGCTTTGCAATCGATCCGGTACTAAAAGCGGGTGCAGGCGGAGATTTTATTCCAACAAAACAAAAAGTAGATGATTTAACAACTGAACCGGTTCGCGTCGATTTCCAATACACACAGAAGGATGCCTGGTATGAGTCTGAAGTGACGAATACTGCCTGGGTTTATCTGGATGAAGAGGGAGAGATCGTTGCCCTTTCACCTGTCTGTAAGCATTTAGGCTGTGTTGTTGACTGGAACACGGATGAAGCGAATCCAAACAAATTTTTCTGTCCATGCCATTACGGATTGTATACAAAGGATGGAATGAACGTAGCGGGTACTCCGCCGCTCGGACCGCTTGATCTGTACGATTACAAGGTTAAGGACGGCTATTTGCATATCGGCCAAATTAAACCACGGGGGGCGTAATAATTGCTTAATAAAATTTACGATTGGGTCGATGAGCGTTTGGATATTACACCGCTGTGGCGCGATATTGCCGACCACGAAGTACCGGAGCACGTCAACCCGGCGCACCATTTTTCCGCGTTCGTGTACTGTTTTGGCGGCCTGACGTTTTTCATCACCGTTATCCAAATCCTTTCAGGCATGTTTTTAACAATGTATTATGTTCCTGATATTGAAAACGCTTGGAAGTCCGTTTACTATCTCCAGAATGAAGTGGCATTCGGCCAGATTGTCCGCGGGATGCACCATTGGGGAGCAAGTCTTGTTATTGTCATGATGTTTTTACATACGCTGCGCGTTTTCTTCCAGGGAGCCTATAAAAAACCGCGTGAACTGAACTGGGTTGTCGGAGTTCTCATTTTCTTCGTCATGCTCGGTTTAGGTTTTACAGGGTACTTGCTGCCTTGGGATATGAAAGCTTTATTTGCGACAAAGGTAGGTTTGCAGATTGCCGAATCGACTCCGTTGATCGGAACCTACGTAAAAGTTCTGCTTTCAGGAGATGCATCGATTGTCGGTGCGCAAACATTAACACGCTTCTTTGCAATCCATGTCTTCTTTTTGCCTGGTGCATTGCTCGGCTTAATGGGTGCCCACTTCCTGATGATCCGCAGACAGGGTATTTCGGGTCCGTTGTAAACCGAACGAATATTTTTTAAATTGATGAACCTATGACTAAAAGGAGGGGGATTGCTCGATGCATCGTGGAAAAGGGATGAAATTCGTAGGTGACTCAAGGGTTCCTGCTGACAATCGCAAACCGAATATTCCGAAAGATTACTCGGAATACCCGGGGAAAACAGAAGCGTTTTGGCCCAATTTTTTGTTAAGGGAATGGCTCGTCGGTGCCGTTTTCCTGATCGGCTATTTATGCTTGACTGCCGCTCACGCGTCTCCGCTTGAGAGAATGGCAGACCCTACCGATACATCATATATTCCGCTGCCGGACTGGTATTTCTTGTTTTTATACCAATTGCTAAAATACCAATTTGCTTCGGGACCATATAATATCATTGGTGCATTTATCATTCCTGGCCTGGCTTTTGGTGCTTTAATGCTTGCGCCATTTATTGACCGCGGACCTGAGCGCCGCCCGTCAAAACGCCCGATCGCAACCGGATTTATGCTTCTCGCTGTAGCGGCTGTTATCTTCCTGACATGGCAGTCTGCCAGTACTACAGACTGGAAAGCGAGAGCGAAAATGGGTGAGATCGTAGCGGAAGCTGATATCGACAAGGAAGATCCAGGTTACGGAGTTTATGAAACACAAGGCTGTATCAATTGCCATGGCGCTGAACTTACCGGTGGCGCAGGGGCACCGCCTTTAATTGATACTGGCTTAACCCCTGAAGAAGTTGCCGATATTGCCAAAAATGGTCAAGGCGATATGCCTGCGGGAATGTTTAAAGGAACAGACGAAGAGCTGCAGCAGCTTTCCGAGTTTATTTCCAAGCTTGAAAGTGAATAATATGTGAAAAAGCTGGCGTAAACATGCGCCAGCTTTTTTAAATAAAAGATCTTCAAAATGTTTGGTGCAGTTGGTTTTTATCTTATAAACTATATTTGGCATTATGAAAGATTAGTTGAAAAGAGGAAAAGCGAATGAAAATGATTTATCCTGTCCTTGCCAGCCGGGCATTTCTGTCGATGCTTTTGATCATAAATATCGCCGGAACGATTTACGGATATGTTTGGTATCGATGGCAATTAGCAGACACACCGCCGATTTTTCTGCCTTTTGTTCCCGACAGTCCGACAGCGAGCTTATTCTTTGTCTTTGTGCTCATCGCTTTTTTATTAAAAAAGAATTGGGGCTTGCTTGAAGCGCTCGCGATTGTTACATTATTTAAGTACGGCATCTGGGCAGTCGTGATGAATTTGCTTGTGTATGTTGTGAATGGGGAAATTGATTTTGTCAGCCTCATGCTGATTTTTTCCCACCTTGGCATGGCAGTTCAGGGATTGCTGTATGCCCCTTTTTACCGGATTAAACTCTGGCATTTTGCCGTTACGGCGGTCTGGGTCCTTCACAATGAAATCATCGACTATGTCTTCCTGATGATGCCCCGCTATCAAACATTAAATTTATACATACAGGAAATTGGTTATTTTACTTTCTGGCTCAGTATTCTTTCACTGGGGATAACCTACATTCTTTGTTTAAGGAAAGAACGCTTTACCTTGAAAATAAAAACATAAAAGCGCTCCTCAGGTTTCTGGTCTAACCTTGTCCATCCCTTCATACATTTTATTAGTAATTGGAGGGGGGACAATCATGAGGGCAAAATTTGTCATATTATTCCTGGCTGTTTTATTGCTTGCGCCGATCTCTACAGTATATTCGGAACAACCGCCGCCTTTAGATAAGCTGGATTCGCTGGCTGATCAAGCATTGCAGATGATTAAATTGCAAAGATATGATGATGCAGGAAAATTGCTGGAATATTTTTCAGAGGAATTTCTCGCCTTTAACGCTTCAGAGCGGCTGTTCTCAATGGATGAACTGAGAATTATCACTGTCGCTCACAATGAAGCGGTTAAGGCTGCAGGAAACGGGGAATTGAACCATGAGGAAAGGTTAAACAGGGTAACAAAGTTTCGCCTTGTCGTTGACGCCGTCACATCCACCCATCAACCCCTGTGGACAGAGATGGAAGGTCCGATTATGACGGTATTTCATGATATGAAGGATGCTGCCGATAAAGGCGACAACGAGAAGTTCCACCTGACACTCAACTCTTTCTTATCCCTGTACGAAGTTATTTACCCGAGCATCAAGCTCGATGTTGCCCCGGAGCGGGTTCAAAAATTGAATACCCTCGTTCAATACATTGACCATTACCGGCCGCAAGTGCTGGCGGCTTCGTCCAGCCAGGAAGAGCTGAACGCCCTGGAAACGGATTTAGAGAGCCTTTTTGATGAAATGACCGAGGATGATGCAGACCCATCGTTATGGTGGGTGATCATTTCTACAGGAAGCATCATAATTATCACATTATCTTACGCAGGATGGAGAAAATATGTGGGCGCGCAAAAACCTGAGAGAAACCGTTCAAGAGATCATAAAAATTGACACTCTTTTCAGGCATTTATACAATAAAGATAGGTACATCACGAGCTGAAATGGAGGGATAAGATGTTTTTAATCTATTTTGCGATTATTATTTTGATACCACTCTGGGCCCAGTTCAGGGTAAAGGGAACGTACAAAAAATATTCTAAAGTACCATCGTCCTCGCAAATGCGAGGCGCCGAAGTAGCAAGAAGGATTCTGGATGCAAACGGATTGTATAATGTCGGGGTTGAAGAGACACGTGGCTACTTAAGCGACCATTACGATCCACGCTCCAAGACCGTAAGACTGTCTTCGGCAAACTATCACGGGCATTCTGTTGCCGCAGCTGCGATCGCTGCCCATGAAGTTGGACATGCGATTCAGGATGCGCAGGATTATGCCTTTCTCCGTTTTCGCCATGCATTAGTACCGGTGGCAAGCCTTGGTTCCAATTTTTCATGGATCCTGATTATGATCGGTATTCTGGCCGGATTAAGCAATTTGCTTCTTTTGGGAATTATTTTTATGGCCGCAGCGGTCGTATTCCAGCTGGTTACACTGCCAGTTGAATTCAACGCTTCAGGCCGGGCGATGGATGAAGTAATTTCGCACGGGATCATCCGCAATGATGAAGAACGTGAGACAAAGAGAGTCCTCAATGCTGCTGCGTTAACTTATGTTGCCGCTGCCGCTGTAGCTGTTTTGGAATTACTTCGGTTGGTGTTAATCTACACAGGAATGGCCAGAAACGAATAAGAAACCAGCCATGTATCGTGGCTGGTTTTTTTATGGATTCAACATGATGATTTTATACCAACTGCTTATTTTGCAAGAAACTCTTTAACGGTCAAGAGGGTTCTTATTTTCATCGAGCGTAAAGCCTTCGCCGAGAACATCGTGGACGACACTGACAGATACAAATGCATGCGGATCAACAGAGGTAATCACATTTTTCAGCCTGACGATTTCGTTTTTGGCAACGACACAGTAAAGTACATCCCTGTCTTTTTTCGAAAAAGGGCCATGGCCCCGTAAAATCGTAACACCCCGATCCATTTCCTTCATAATCCGCGCGGAAATTTGCTCATTATAATCAGAGATGATCATTGCCCCCCTGGCGGTATAGGCGCCTTCCTGCATAAAATCAATGACGCGCGCGCCGACAAAGACAGCGACAAGCGTGTACATCGCTTCCTGGTACGTTAAATAGAATATGAGTGAGAGCGTGATCACCGCTGCATCAAATATGAACATCGTTCTTCCCATGCTCCAGCCCACATACTTTTGCACGAGTCTCGCGATGATGTCGACGCCGCCGGTTGTTCCCCCGTACCGGAAGATGATCCCGAGGCCGACGCCGATAAAGACACCGGCAAACAAAGCGGCTAACGTCAGGTCATCATTAAGCGGCATTTCAATTTGATAACGCTGAAAAATCCACAAAAACACAGAAACCGCGATCGTCCCGATCACCGTATACAAAAACACGTTGCGGCCGAGCAGTTTCCAGCCGATGATAAAAAGCGGGATGTTGAGAATCAAGTTTGTGTAGGAAGGATCCCAGCTGAAGAGAAAGAACAGCAGCAAAGTAATTCCGGTAAAGCCGCCCTCGGCAAGGTTATTTTGCATATTAAAATGGACGATCCCAAACGCAAAAATAGCCGCTCCGACCAAAATAAACAAGATATTTTTCAATTTAAGGCCGAAAAACATCGCCATTCCCCCTGTTTCAGAAATACCGCTTCTAATTATATAGAAGTACCAACATAAGAGCAATCATTGCCCGGTTCCCAAAGAAAAACAATCAAAAATATTTGTAAATAACCGTGGATTTAGCTAACATGAAAACATGAAGGCAGTGATTACATATCTATATTTGATTTTGGACAAATCGGGGTGAATTATGACTGCGAATAAATCGTTAAAGGAAATTCAAGGTGAAGTTGACGCATACATAAGCCAGTTTAAAGAAGGCTACTTCAGCCCGCTTGCTTTACTGGCGCGAATGACCGAAGAGCTCGGGGAATTGGCCCGGGAAGTGAACCACTATTACGGGGAAAAGCCGAAAAAAGCAACAGAAAAGGAACAAACAATCGAGGAAGAACTCGGGGATATGCTGTTTGTTCTCATTTGCTTTGCCAATTCATTAAATATTGATTTGGAGACAGCGCACGACACCGTGATGAATAAATTCAATACAAGAGACAAAGACCGCTGGACAAGGCTTGAACAAACAGATGAGGAGAATTGACAATGGACCACGTAAGAATTGTGATTGCAGGCCCGCGCGGCAGAATGGGCAGGGAAGCTGTACATATGGTTATGAATACGGAACGATACACGCTTGCCGCTGTGTTGGACCATAAGCATGACGGGATCATGCTCAGTGAGCTTGAAGGCTTTCAAGGCTGCGAAGTTCCGGTTTATACTGAAATAGAGAAGTGTCTTCAGGAAGTGACGGCAGATGTTCTGATTGATCTTACCACACCCGGGGTGGGGATGAACCATACGAAAGCGGCTTTGCAATACGGTGTCCGCCCGGTTGTTGGAACGACGGGTTTCTCAAAGGAAGACCTCGCAGAATTAGCCGGTCTTTGTGAAGAAAAGGAGCTGGGCTGCATCATCGCTCCCAATTTTGCTGTCGGTGCCATTTTAATGATGAAATTTTCACAAATGGCAGCGAAATTTTTTCACGATGTTGAAATTTTGGAGCTTCACCATGATCAAAAGCTTGATGCACCGTCGGGGACCGCTGTGAAAACAGCCGAACTGATTGCGGAAGTACGGGGGGCGAAAAAGCAGGGCCACCCTAACGAGAAAGAAACGATCCGCGGAGCGAGAGGGGCAGACTATGAGGGGATGCATATTCACTCCGTCCGCCTGCCAGGCTTAATTGCCCACCAGCAGGTGATGTTCGGGGCAGACGGTCAGACGTTAACGATCAGGCATGATTCCTATAACAGGGCTTCGTTTATGTCCGGTGTCAAATTGGCTGTTGATACGGTTGTCAATATTGACTCGTTTGTATACGGTCTCGAAAACATTATTGAATAGACGGGGAGTGTTAAGGTGAATATTGCATTGATAGCCCACGATAAGAAAAAAGACGACCTTGTCGCATTTGTGACAGCGTATAAAGCGATTTTTTCCAAGCACACACTTTTTGCAACCGGTACGACAGGCCTGCGGATTATCGAAGCAACAGGCCTTGATATTACGAGATGCCAGTCGGGGCCTCTCGGCGGCGATCAGGAGATTGGCGCGATGATTGCGAATAATAAAATGGATATCGTCTTCTTTTTCCGCGATCCGCTGACAGCACAGCCCCACGAACCGGATGTGACGGCATTGGTCCGCCTTTGCGATGTATACTCGGTTCCACTTGCGACGAACATGGGAACAGCCGAGGTTTTGATTAAAGGGTTGGAACGCGGCGACATCCAGTGGCGTGAAATTGTAAAAGAAACGCGGTGAATCGAATTGGCATCATTTCATATCGATATATTGGCATTTGGTGCCCACGCCGATGATGTGGAGATCGGCATGGGCGGAATCATAGCAAAATATGCTGCGGAAGGAAGAAAAATTGCGATTTGTGACCTGACGGAAGCGGAGCTGTCCTCAAATGGAACGGTCGAGATGCGCAAACAGGAAGCAAGCAAGGCCGCGGGCATATTGGGCGTGTCAGCGAGGGAAACATTAGCCTTCCCTGACCGGGGCCTGTTTTTTTCGAATGAATACATAGAGAAAATCGTCGAAGTGATTCGCACGTTTAAACCGCGCATTGTGTTTGCACCATATTTTAAAGACCGCCACCCCGACCACGGCCATTGTGCGCGTTTGGTCGATGAAGCCGTGTTTTCGGCGGGGATCAAAAAATTTAAAACTTCGGGAGACTTGCCGCCCCATAAAACGGGTGAAGTGTACTATTACATGATCAACGGCTTTCATCAACCCGATTTTACAGTTGATATATCCCTTTACATGAAACAAAAAATACAAGCACTGAAAGCATATGAAAGCCAATTTTTTCTTCAGCCCGGCGGGGTTGAGACTCCGCTCGTAACCGGCTATATCGAAACAGTAGAAGCGCGTGACCGGTTGTTTGGCAAAGAAGTTGGCGTGCAATACGCAGAAGGCTTTAAAGTGAGAAGGCCGCTTCTCATCAATCATGATTTATTAGGGGATTTCCAATGACAAAATTAAAAATCGGCATCACCTGCTACCCGACAGTCGGTGGCTCCGGCGTCATCGCGACCGAACTCGGCAAGCTGCTTGCAGAAAGAGGGCATGAGATCCATTTTATTTCTTCAAGCATGCCTTTCAGGCTGAAGAAAATGTATCACAATATTTATTACCACCAAGTTGAGGTTAACCAGTATTCCGTTTTTCAATACCCACCATACGATATCGCATTAGCCAGTAAAATGGCCGAAGTCGTCAACCGGGAAAACCTCGATATTCTGCACGTGCATTATGCGATTCCGCATGCGGTTTGTGCGATCCTCGCGAAGCAAATGACGAATAAGCAGGTGAAAATTGTGACAACCCTGCACGGAACCGATATCACAGTTCTCGGTTATGACCCGTCACTGGCCGATGCGATTAAATTTGGGATCGAAAAGTCAGATGCGGTCACGGCTGTTTCCAATGCCCTAATCGAACAGACCGGTGAGGTGATTGATCCGGATAAACCGATTCAGGCTGTTTATAACTTCATCGACAGCCGTGTTTACAAGAAAACAGATTCAAGTTATCTCCGCCACGAGTATGGGATCAGTGCAGACGAAAAGGTGATTATCCATGTCTCCAATTTCCGGCCGGTGAAGCGGGTCGATGATGTCGTCGAAACGTTTATGACCATTACCGAACATATTCCCGCCAAGCTCCTTCTTGTCGGCGATGGCCCGGAGATGACGCGCATTTGCAAAATGGTTCAAGATTATGGTCTGCGCGACAATGTACTTTTCCTGGGAAAGCAGGATAATTTGGAAGAGCTGTATTCGATTAGCGATCTCATGCTGTTATTATCAGAAAAAGAAAGCTTTGGCCTCGTCGCATTGGAAGCAATGGCATGCGGCGTTCCCTGTATCGGTACAAATATCGGCGGGATTCCGGAAGTGATCAGCGACGGGGAAACCGGATTTATATGCGAATTGGGGAATATCAAGGAAATTACCGCAAAGGCTCTTGAACTTTTGCTAAATCCCGGATTGCATGAAAAATTTTCAGCAAAATCAGTTGAGCGGGTAAAACGGGAATTTGGTGCGGATTTGATCGTTGCCCAATATGAAAATTTGTATTTAGAGCTGATAAACTGAGGGGATCCTATATGTTAAAACCGTTTTCGGAAGCAAAACAGCTGCTTGAAAAAATCGAAAATGCAGGGTATGAAGCCTATTTCGTGGGTGGATCTGTCCGTGATTGCCTGCTCGGGCGCCCGGTTGAGGATGTCGATATTGCCACATCCGCGACCCCGGAAGAAATCAAATCGATCTTCCCCCATACAGCCGATGTCGGGATCGAACACGGGACCGTGCTTGTTTTCTTCAATGGGGGTTCTTATGAGGTTACCACCTTTCGGGCCGAGGCCGAATATCATGATTTTCGCCGGCCTTCTCAAGTCTATTACATACGTTCTTTAAAAGATGATCTTCAGCGCCGTGACTTTACGATGAACGCAATCGCAATGGACCGGCACGGAAAATTGATCGATCCATTTGATGGCAGGGCGGCTATTAGCCGAAAAAGAATTGAAACGGTCGGGAACGCCGCTGAAAGATTTTCCGAGGATGCCTTGCGGATGATGAGGGCGGTCAGGTTCGTCAGCCAGCTTTCTTTTACGTTGGCGCCGGCGACAAAAGAAGCTTTGCATACATACGGCCATTTGCTCGAAAAAATTGCCACCGAACGAAAGACGGCTGAATTTGAAAAGCTGATTGCCGGCCGCAACCGCAAGGCAGCGATCAGCCTCTTAATTGATTCAGGGCTGTATCGATTCCTGCCCGGGCTTGCCGGTTTTAAAAAGGCGCTCGAGCAAATGAACGAATATGACTATAGGAGCCTGTCCGGAAATGAAATATGGTGCTTGCTCCTGTACTGCTGCGGCATATCAGCAGCAGAAATTGAAGCGTTTTTAAGAAAATGGAAGCTGCCTGTCAAAAAAATCAAGGGAATTGAAAAAATTTTTCACTTTCTCCAGTTCCGGCTTGAACACGAATGGACAAGCCTGGCAGCGTATCAAGCCGGTATTGCTGTGATCATCCCGGTTGAAAGAATTTGGCTCATTTTAAATGGAGTGGAAGATGATTCGGGGCTTGCACAACTGCGTATACAATATGAAAGGCTCCCGATTAAAAGACGGACTGACATAAAAGCAACCGGCAATGATTTAATCGAATGGACAGGGAAACCGGGCGGTCCATGGGTAAAGGAAATGTTCGAAAAAATCGAAGCAGCAATCGTTGCCGGGGATCTTCATAACGATAAGGAAAATGTTAGAGAGTGGGTGGCCAGATGCAGTCTGAACTGAGAAAACAATTGCTTGATGCCTTTACAGATGCCGGCGGCGACTACCTGTCTGGCCAGTATTTGGCTGACCTGATCGGATGTTCACGAACGGCCGTCTGGAAGCATATTGAAGAGCTCAGAAAGGATGGCTTCGAGCTCGAAGCGGTCCGCAGAAAAGGCTACCGCATTATGAAAACGCCGGAAAAAGTTTCAGCTGATGAAGTAAGGCTCGGCTTAAAGACCGATTTTGTCGGACAAAATATTCATTACGAGGAAACGGTAGAATCGACGCAAAAAATAGCCCACAGTCTTGCATTTAACGGGGCTGACGAAGGAACTGTCATCCTGGCCGAAGAGCAGCTTTCCGGCAGGGGCAGACTTGACCGGAAATGGTATTCACCGAAATACACGGGTGTTTGGATGAGCGTGATTCTCCGTCCGAACATATTGCCTGCGAAAGCTCCCCAGCTTACGCTGTTAACAGCGGTTGCCGTCGTTCAGGCAATTGAAGAAATGACCGGCTTATCCCCGCAAATTAAGTGGCCGAACGATATTTTAATCAATGGCAGGAAGGTCACCGGTATTTTAACAGAGCTTCAAGCTGACGCAGACAGGATTATCTCGATCATTATCGGGATTGGCATTAATGTAAACCAGCAGGAACAAGACTATCCCGAGGATATCCGGGCAATCGCAACGTCGCTATCGATTGAGAAAGGAGACAAGCTGTCAAGGGCTGCTGTCATCAGGACGGTGTTGACCAGGCTGGAAAAGCTCTATCTTCTCTATCTGGATAAAGGTTTTTACCCGATTAAGCTTCTCTGGGAAGGCTATGCCATCAGCATTGGCAAAGACATAACGGCGCGGACGCTTTCAGGCAATATTTCCGGCCGCGCTTTAGGGATTACCAATGAAGGTGTTTTGATGATTGAAGACAGCGCCGGCAAAGTCCATCATGTCTATTCAGCGGATATTGAGCTGGCTGATTAAGACGCGCATTCGAAAAAGCGGATATTTTTTTCGCCAGATTGGCATCAATTTGCTATAATCGATTTGGGCAGTATCATATTGAACTGCACCTGTTATCCGCAAGCTAGTTGAAATTTATATCTGCCTAGATCCGATCAGCGGACCGGGACAGAGGGATGAAACGATGATGAAAGCGCCCAAAGAATCCTTCTGACTATAGCAAGGATTCTTTTTTGCTTCCAAATAGAGTGTTTTGTCTCCTCTTTCCAAACAAGGAGGAATGAAGATGAAGCAGACGACAGATTTTCTGAAAATGAAACGGGAAGGCGAGAAAATAGCGATGCTGACGGCCTATGATTTTCCTTCTGCGAAACAAGCGGAGAAGGCCGGGGTCGACCTGATTCTTGTCGGTGACTCACTCGGGATGGTTGTACTCGGCTACGAATCAACGGTCCCGGTAACGATGGATGATATGGTCCATCATGCCAAGGCTGTAAAAAAAGGAGCTAAAGACACCTTTATTACGGTTGACCTGCCATTTATGAGCTACCACTTGTCGACTAAAGATACGCTCATAAATGGAGCGAGAATTGTTCAGGAAACAGGTGCAAATGCGGTTAAGCTCGAAGGTGCCGGCGATGTGATCGAAAAAATATCTGCACTTACTGCCGCGGGCATCCCGGTGATGGCCCATCTCGGCCTTACTCCGCAGACGGTTGGGGTGCTCGGCGGTTATAAAGTGCAGGGAAAAAACGCAGCGGCGGCACGGCAGCTGATCGAGGACGCCTTGCGGTGCCAGGAAGCCGGTGCTTTTGCACTCGTTCTTGAATGCGTTCCAAAACAGCTTGGCGAAGAGGTTTCTGCGGCCCTTGTGATTCCGACGATCGGAATTGGCGCCGGTGCGGGCTGCGACGGCCAGGTTTTAGTCTATCATGACCTATTAAGCTATGGTGTCGACCGCGTTGCCAAGTTTGTAAAAAAATATGCGAATGTTGATGACGAGATGAAAATCGGCATTGAAGCGTATGTGTCAGATGTGAAAGCAGGCGTATTTCCTGAAGATCAGCACAGCTTTTCAATGAAAGAGGAAGAACTTCAAGGCCTGTATGGGGGAAAAAAATGAACGTCATTACAACCATTTCAGATATGCAAAAACAGATGCTGAACGAAAAGGCACAGTCCAAGTCGGTCGGCTTTGTTCCAACGATGGGGTTTTTGCATGAAGGGCATGCTTCCTTGCTTAAAAAAGCCAGGGCCGAGAACGACCTTGTCGTTTTAAGCATTTTTGTAAACCCGCTCCAATTCGGCCCAAACGAAGACCTTGACGCCTATCCCCGCGATTTCGGCAGGGACAGGCAGCTCGCTGAACAATTGGGAATAGATTATATTTTTGCGCCAAGTGCAGATGAGATGTACCCGGGCAAACCTTCTGTTATTGTCAAAGCGATGGCACGTACGGAGGTGCTGTGCGGCAAATCACGGCCAGGCCATTTTGATGGGGTAGCAACGGTGTTGACCAAATTATTTAATATTGTCAGGCCGGACAGGGTTTATTTTGGGATGAAGGACGCCCAGCAGGTTGCGGTGGCCCAGGGACTGCTCGCCGATTTTCACTTTCCAATCGAGCTTGTTGCGGGCCAAACGGTTCGGGAAGCGGACGGGCTGGCGAAAAGCTCGCGGAACGTCTATCTGCTTCCAGATGAAAGAATCGAGGCGCCCTTTATCTATAAGGCGCTGAAACTGGCTGAACAGATGACGGCTGCCGGGGAAAAAAGTGCTGCAAAGATTCTGGCGGCTGTGGAAAACGTCATACGTGAGAACACAAGCGGTAAGATCGATTACGTCGAAATCCTCACCTATCCGGAACTGGAGCAAGTCGGGGAGTTAAAAGGGAAAATCATTGTTGCGGCCGCTGTTAAATTCGAGAAAGCCCGGTTGATTGATAATATTATTTTAACGATAGAGTAAATTTCACAATGTATTAAGCTAAACCGAAAAACGAATTAAATTGTCTTAATAAACCAGGAGGATCAGTGTGAAACAAATAATACTCTGTTAATTTTAAATAATTGTTCGTTTTTCAATTAAAGAAAAGCTTTATAAAATTTATGCAATAAAATAAACTAACTATTAGGAGGAGAAGACATGTTTCGCACCATGATGAATGGAAAAATCCATCGTGCAACTGTCACGGAGGCCAATTTGAACTATGTTGGCAGCATTACGATTGATGAAGATATCATCGATGCGGTCGGTATGCTCCCGAATGAAAAGGTGCAAATCGTCAACAACAACAACGGAGCACGCTTCGAAACGTATATTATTCCTGGCGAGAGGGGCTCAAAGGTTATTTGTGTGAACGGTGCAGCAGCCCGCCTTGTTCAGGAAGGTGACACAGTCATTATCATTTCGTACGCGTTACTTTCCGAGGAAAACGTCAAAACCCATCAGCCAAAAGTTGCGATTATGGGTGAGGGTAATTCGATCAAAGAATTGCTCCATGCTGAACCGGAAATGACGATTCTTTAAGTCCCGCAAGTGCGGGGCTTTTTGTATGATGGAAATTTATCTGGCGCTTTAGCTTCCGTTGTTGGAAAAACCGGAAACAGGATACTCTGCTGCCTTTTTATACATCTCCATCATTGAAACCCGGCACACGCCCTTGCACAGTTCTTTGCTTTTGTGATACCGTTTGATTGACGAATGTTTGAGGTGTAAGAAATGAGCAATAAATTTGTGGTCATTGACCTGGAAACAACCGGTAACACTCCAAAAAAAGGGGCCAAAATCATTCAATTTGCGGCTGTTGTCATCGAGGGAGATGCAATTGTCGAACAATATGCTACTTTTCTCAATCCGGAGCAGCCGATTCCACCTTTTATCGAAGAATTGACAGGCATCGATGATCATGTCGTAAAGGATGCGCCGTTGTTTGCGGAAATTGCTCCGAAGGTGCTGTCCTTACTTGATAATGCATATTTTGTGGCGCATAATGTTCACTTCGATTTATCTTTTCTTCAAGAGGAATTAATTGAGGCGGGCTATCATGGCTTTTACGGCCCGGTCGTTGATACGGTTGAGCTGTCAAGAATCCTTTTTCCTGCTGCTGACAGCTATAAATTGTCGGAGCTGTCTTCGCGCTTTTTCTTCAGCCATGACCGGCCGCACCAGGCGGACAGTGATGCGTATGTTACGGCAGAGCTTCTTTTGCTGCTTTTAAAACGGCTCGAATCGATTCCTGCCAGAACATTAAAGCAATTGGCAAGGCTCGCACCAGACTTGAAAAGCGATTTACATTTACTGATGGAGGAGCTAATCCGCCAAAAGGAAAAATCAATCGAGATTTTGCCTGATTCGATTGAAATATACAGGGGAATCGCTCTGAAACGGCCCGAAAAGAAAGCAAAAAATGCACCCGGGCTGACCGATATCCGTTTTCCTCATACTGATAAAGAGAAGGAGAACCTGATGAAAGGCGCTTTTCCCCATTATGAGAAAAGGACCGGGCAATTTAAAATGATGGACGTGGTCTACCAATCCTTTTCAGATGGGAACCATTCAATGATTGAAGCGGGGACAGGCGTTGGAAAGACGCTGGGCTATTTAATTCCAGCTGCGTTCTTTTCCATGCAAAAGGGGGAAACGGTTATTGTCAGCACCTATACAACCTTGCTGCAGGAACAGCTTTTAACAAAAGACATCCCGCTGCTGAACCAAATGCTGCCTTTCCCGATCAAAACGGTTTTACTGAAGGGAAGACACCATTTCATCAGTCTCGCTAAATTCGAACAATCTTTAAAAGAAGAAGATGATAACTATGATACGACATTGACAAAAATGCAAATCCTCATCTGGCTTCTCGAAACCGAGACTGGTGACGTCGATGAATTAAATCTCTCAAGCGGCGGAAGGCTTTATTGGAATAAAATTAAAAATGACAGCAGCGTGTTTTTGCATGACAAAGCATGGCGGCATTATGATTTTTACTTGAAAGCCCGTATAAATGCTCAGACCGCAGATATTGTGATTACCAACCATTCCTTGCTGCTTGCCGATCTAACTTCAAATCATTCAGTGCTTCCCGACTATGACTATGCGATTCTTGATGAGGCCCATCACTTCGAAAAAGCGGCCGGCAAATACTTTGGCTTTTCAATCGATTATTTGTCGATCAGGCTGCTATTTGGCCAGCTTGGATTGTACGAACAAAAACAGCTGTTTTTTAAACTTGAGAAATTACTCAACAAAATCGGCGAGTTTGATCAGTTGGAACATACGTTTGAAATTAATGCGTTGATCGGCGAGCTGCAACTGGAAATGGATGACTTTTTTAAAACCATCAGTTTGTTCGCCAATGAAAAACGGAATGATAACCAGCAAGCTTTTAAACGAATCCAATATCGGTTAACCGGGCAGGAACAGGGTAAAACCTGGAAGGCACTCGTCGCAATGGCGGAACGTTTTTCGTTTCAAATCAATGATCTTGTCAACATGCTGGAAAAGCGCCTTGGCCTCATATTGAAAGCGAGCCCCGAACTATCCAATGAGGAAAAAGCTTTTTTGGATGAGCTGACTTCTTTACTGGACGAATTTCGCGACGTAAGAGAGAACGTCAAAAGCCTGTTTTTGCAAAGGCTGCACCAATATGTGACATGGATCGAAGTCGATTTGCGGGCCGCCCAAAACGCCACCGCTGTTTATGGCCAGCCTGTTGACCTTTCCGGTTATTTGCAGAAGCAGTTTTTCTCGGTTAAAAAAAGTGCTGTGTTAACGTCAGCTACCCTGACCGTAAAGCAATCCTTTGATTATATGATGAAGGAGCTCGGCCTTTATGGCACAAATTGCCGCAAGGAAGTAATTTCTTCGCCGTTTCAGTATAAGGAACAGGTGAAAATGTTTGTTCCGAACGATTTACCGGAAATAAAATCAGTATCGCTGGATGATTATACCGCAGCGATTAGCGAGCATATTATTTCAATCGCCGAAGCGACGAAAGGGCGGATGCTGATTCTTTTTACCTCTTATGACATGTTAAAGAAAACATATGAGCTCATGAAGGAAAGCGGTTTTCTCGAAGATTTTGCCTTGATCGCCCAGGGAATTTCCGGCGGAAGCCGAACAAGATTAACGAGAAGCTTTCAGCGTTTCGACAAATCGATTCTCTTTGGGACAAGCAGCTTTTGGGAGGGAATCGATATCCCCGGAGAGGATTTATCGTGCCTTGTGATTGTCCGGTTGCCGTTCTCTCCGCCGGATGAACCGGTCACAGAAGCGAAATGTGAAAAAATTCAAGAGAAGAATGGGAATCCTTTCTATGATTATTCATTGCCCGAGGCTGTGCTTCGCTTTAAGCAGGGGTTTGGACGCCTGATCAGGACGGAGAATGATCGCGGCCTTATCGTCGTTTTTGACAGGAGAATTATCTCAACTAAATATGGGAAAGCATTTTTGCAATCGATTCCGGCGATTCCGATGCAAAAAAACAATATCGACGAAATTGTCGAGCAAATTTATGATTGGCTTTAAGCGACAGGATCTTTTGTTAAAAGTACACAAAAAGAGATGCACGACCTGAGCGAGCCTAAACGTTGTGGACTAGAATGAATTTTGCTTGAAAATGTTATCCGAAAACGGTTGACACCTGTTATAATGAGTGTTAATCATAAAGCGATGTTTAAAGATATTATTGGCTCAAGCTCCGAACCATATGAATAACAAATATCGCCTGAAAAGGAGGAGGAAACTTGGCATGGAAACCAAAATTGAAATATTGTCAACCGTTAAAATACAGCAGAGCCCTGACTTGTACAAGATCGTTGATGCCTTAAACCGCACCCTGAAAAGGGAAAATTTAATGTTCGGACTGGCCCTCGACCAGGAAGATCAGGAAAAAGCAGTTTTTACAATATATCGTACATAAAGAAGTGATCTGATATGAAAAAATGGATAATCATCATCACAATTTGTTTTCTGATTTTAATTGGTCTGGCGGCGAATGTGTATTTAAATGCTGTCAAGCCCGTCAAAGCAGCTGAGGAAAAGGCTGCGGCTATTGCCAATGCAAAAACCGACTTGCAAAGCATGGAAGATTTCAGCATATTCAACGGCGATGAAACCTACTATGTCGTCAAAGGTATCAACAGCAAAAATGAAAAAACGATTGTTTGGATCCCTGAAAAGGGCGGCAAAATTCTTGAACGGAAAGAAGCCAAAGGCATTTCGAGGGAAGAGGCAATCGAGAAAGTAAGAGAAGAAAAAGACCCGGAGAAGATTCTTTCAGTCCGGCTCGGGATCATCGAAAAACAGCCTGCCTGGGAAATATATTCGCAATCCGACGGCGGTTTAATAAATTATTATTATCTTGATTTTGACACAGGAGAATGGCTGACCATAATTGAAAATTTATAGGATAACGGAGGCAGAGGAATGGAAACGATGTTGGCAAAAAGAGTAAAAGCGCTAACTCCATCATCAACACTGGCGATTACCGCAAAAGCAAAGGAATTGAAGGCCCAGGGCAAAAATGTGATCGGGCTTGGTGCCGGAGAGCCGGACTACAACACCCCGCAAAATATTATTGATGCAGCTGTTGAGTCAATGAATCAAGGGCATACGAAATATACACCGTCTGCAGGATTGCCGGCCCTAAAAAAAGAGATCGCCGCAAAATTGCAACGCGATCAAGGGCTCAGCTATGACAGCAGCGAAATCATTGTGACAAGTGGAGCCAAACATGGATTGTACACGCTGTTTCAGGTAATTTTAGACGAGGGTGACGAAGTGGTGATCCCGATTCCGTATTGGGTCAGCTATCCGGAGCAAGTGAAATTGGCCGGCGGTGTTCCAGTCTATGTGGAAGGCGAAGAGCGCAATCATTTTAAAATCACGCCTGAACAGCTGGAAAATTCGATTTCGGACCGTACTAAAGCAGTGATTATCAATTCGCCAAGCAATCCGACAGGCATTCTTTATACAGAAGAGGAATTGCGAAAACTTGGTGCTGTTTGCCTGGAACACAATATTTTGATCATTTCAGATGAAATTTACGAAAAGCTCATCTACGGAGGGCATGAGCATGTCTCGATTGCACAATTATCAACGCAGCTAAAAGAGCAAACGATCATCATTAACGGTGTCTCGAAATCGCATTCCATGACAGGCTGGAGGATCGGCTATGCTGCGGGCAATAAGCAAATCATCAAGGCGATGACCAACCTGGCGAGCCATAGTACATCAAATCCGACGACAACTGCTCAATACGGCGCAATCGCAGCTTATGCCGGATCCCAGGAACCGGTTGAGGAAATGCGGCAGGCATTTGAAAAACGTCTCGAAATCATATTTGCCAAGCTTGTCGAGATCCCCGGCTTTACATGCGTGAAACCACAAGGCGCTTTCTATTTGTTCCCAAATGCGAAGAAAGCAGCGGAATTGACCGGCTTTAACAATGTTGATGAATTTGCGGAAGCGTTACTTGAGGAAGCAATGGTGGCGGTGATTCCAGGCTCCGGTTTCGGTGCCCCGGACAATATCCGGCTGTCCTATGCTGCTTCACTCGAACTTTTGGAAGAAGCGATCGACAGAATCCGCCGTTTTGTTGAAAGCAAGCTTAAATAAAGAAATACTTGCTTAAGCTGGCATACCAGAGCCTCAGTACGGGCTTGAATGGGACAGTTCTCCAGGCTTCGGGGAGCAATATTGCTTGTCATCAAGGCTAACGGTATAATAAACAGCATATATGGCAACCGTTTTTTGTTAGTTTTTGGAGGGAAATGACAGTGAATAAAACAACAATAGCAGAAGTAGACAAATATGTAGACCAAGAAGTGACAATTGGCGCATGGCTTGCCAATAAACGCTCAAGCGGTAAAATTGCCTTTTTGCAGCTTCGTGACGGTACAGGATTTATCCAGGGAGTGGTTGTAAAGAGTGAGGTTTCCGAAGAAGTGTTTCAAACTGCCAAATCGGCGACACAGGAATCGTCTCTGTACGTGACCGGAGTAGTCCGGAAAGATGAGCGCTCCCCGTTCGGGTACGAGTTGCTTGTAAACGGCATCGAACTGATCCAGCAAGCGGTTGACTATCCGATCACACCAAAAGAGCACGGCACCGAGTTTTTAATGGATAATCGCCATCTCTGGCTCCGCTCCAAGCGCCAGCACGCGATCATGAAAATCCGCAACGAAATTATCAGGGCGACATACGAGTTTTTTAATGAACAAGGGTTCGTCAAAGTCGACCCGCCAATCCTGACAGGCAGTGCACCCGAAGGGACAAGCGAATTGTTTGCGACAAAGTACTTTGATGAAGATGCCTACCTGTCACAGAGCGGACAGCTTTATATGGAAGCAGCCGCGATGGCGCTCGGCAAGGTGTTTTCGTTTGGACCGACGTTCCGGGCTGAAAAGTCGAAAACACGCCGGCATTTGATCGAGTTTTGGATGATTGAACCGGAAATGGCTTTTTATGAATTCGAAGACAATCTCAAGGTACAGGAAGATTATGTTTCCCATACCGTCCAGGCTGTTTTGGAAAATTGTAAGCTTGAATTGCAGACGCTTGGAAGGGACACAGGCAAACTCGAACAAATTAAAGCCCCATTCCCAAGAATCTCTTATGATGATGCGATAAAATTTTTGCATGAAAAAGGCTTCAATGATATCAAATGGGGTGACGACTTTGGGGCACCGCATGAGACAGCGATTGCTGAAGCATATGACAAGCCCGTATTTATCACTCACTACCCGACTGCGATCAAACCATTTTATATGCAGCCTGCCAAAGATCGGGAAGAGGTTGTCTTATGTGCGGACTTGATTGCTCCAGAGGGCTATGGTGAAATTATCGGCGGATCCGAGCGTATTCATGATTATGGGCTGTTGAAACAGCGCATCGAAGAACACGGACTTAGCCATGATGCTTACAAATGGTATTTGGAGCTCCGCCAGTACGGTTCCGTTCCCCATTCAGGCTTTGGCCTTGGATTGGAACGGACAGTGGCCTGGATCAGCGGTGTGGAACATGTTCGTGAAACAATTCCGTTTCCGCGCCTGCTAAACCGACTCTATCCTTAATGCTTTGCAGCATTGAAAAGTCCGCGTCTGCGGACTTTTCTTTACAGAAATTTCGACAAGTATTTATTGGCAGTTGGATATGTTCATCTTACCCCGGCACACGGTTCATGTTATACTGAAGGGGAGGTGTCCAAAATGAGAGCAAATATATTATCCTGGCTGGAAGAAGGATTGGTGTCGATTCCCGGCGTATTATTAACACATTATAAAAAGCTCAATATGAACGAACAAGAGCTTGCACTCCTATTGCATATCATTTCTTTCTCAATGAAGGGCAATGAGTTTCCTACACCGGCTGAGCTTTCCGCACGAATGACCATAACAGCTACGGAATGTGCAGGCATGCTTCGCAGGCTTATTCAAAAAGGCTTTCTGAGCATTATGGACGGACACTCCCCGGAAGGGATCATGTATGAAAAATATTCATTGCAGCCGTTATGGGAAAAGCTTGTCGATCAATTCCTCCTCGATACAAAAGGCAAACAAGCGGATCAGCAGCAAAAAGATGAAATGGACTTGTACACATGCTTTGAAAGAGAGTTTGGAAGGCCGCTGTCTCCGTTCGAGTGCGAATCACTGGCAATGTGGATGGACGATGATCTGCATGATCCAATCATTATAAAGGCCGCATTGAGAGAAGCCGTCATATCCGGGAAATTAAATTTTCGTTACATAGACCGAATATTATTTGAATGGAAGAAAAACGGGATCCGAACAATTGAACAGGCCAGAAGCCATAGCCGGAAATTCAGGCAGCACCAGAATCACCAGCGGGAAAATCAAGACGATCTGCCTGCAAACGTAAAAACGATTCCTTTTTATAATTGGCTTGAACAATAGGCGGGATAACGAGAGACGGAGCTTCTCTCGTTTTTTTGCCATTTTCTATAACAAACATAAGGTGGGAACGATGTTAAATAAAAGTGAGATTAGATACTGTCTTGACCGCATGGGGGAAATGTTTCCGGATGCTCATTGCGAGCTGAACCACAGCAATCCATTTGAACTCGTTATTGCGGTTGCCCTGTCGGCACAATGTACAGATGCGCTTGTCAATAAAGTGACGAAAGATTTGTTTAAGAAATATAAAACACCTGAAGATTATTTGAGTGTCCCTCTTGAAGAGCTCGAGAACGATATCCGTTCGATCGGCTTGTTCCGGAATAAAGCGAAAAACATTCAAAAACTGTCAAGAATGCTGATTGATGACTACGGCGGTATGGTCCCGCGCGACCGTGACGAACTGATGAAGCTGCCTGGAGTCGGGCGCAAAACGGCAAATGTTGTTGTGTCGGTTGCCTTTGGCGTTCCGGCGATAGCAGTCGATACCCATGTCGAGCGGGTCAGCAAGCGGCTCGGTTTTTGCCGCTGGAAGGATTCAGTACTTGAAGTAGAGCAGACGTTAATGAAAAAAGTTCCGAAAGACGAGTGGTCGGTTACCCACCACAGGATGATCTTTTTTGGACGATATCATTGTAAAGCGCAAAATCCCCAGTGTGAAATTTGCCCGCTTCTCGACTTATGCCGGGAAGGGCAGAAACGAATGAAGAGGAAAGCCGCTAATGGACAGTAACCGGGGAGTTCCCGGCGAATTAAACAATCCATTCTTTTTAACAACTGAAGCAGGAATATCGGAAGAACGAAAAGGCAATGAAATGCAAATTTTTCCGCTTTTTTATTATGATTGGGCTTTTTACTCAAATATCGAGGCGCTGAAGCCGTGGGAAGACCCGGCGCAGTATGTTCCTTTATTGTTTGCTGAATGGAAAAGGCTGAAGGACGGTCTCGTGCAATTATTCGAAAACCGCAATCCGGGCAGTGCAGAAATGCCGATGAAAAAAGGGATTGGCTTGTTTGTTGAGGGTCTTTTTTGGACAAATGGCCAGCCGGCGGTCGTATCAAGCCTGGATCATGCTGAAAACCTGGCGATAAAGCCCGTAAATCTGAGGGAAAGGCTTGAGTTTATCATGAACAGGCCGACGCTGTATCATTCATTTATTCAATTATCGGAGCTTATGACGGAGCTGGAAAAAGCGTTTATGAAACAAATGATGTTGAGAAAAAAGCGTGATGTAAAATAAAAAAGAGTTCAAGCACATTGGCTTGAACTCTTTTTTTATTTTAAAACTTTAAGGACTTGGCGGAGTGCCTGGTGGTGTCGGAGTTGTCTGGCCGGGCGGCTGAGTTCCCGGATTGCCAGCGTTGCCGTTACCGCCGCTGTTGCCATTACCATTTCCATTACCGCTGCCGGTTCCGGGGTTAACTCCTTGGCCTCCGCCCTCGCCACCATTTGATTCACCGCCATCGTCATCTTCTTCCTGTTCGTTTTCATCGTCTTCACGATTGCGGCCTTCATCTTCGCCTTCTTCAAACTCATCTTCTTCATTTGCCGGAGCAGGCACTGAAGCAGATACACTGGCCGGCTCACTCCTTTGATCGCCTTTGACAGCTGTAATGGTAAAGGTGTAGTTTCCTCCGGCAACCACATTGGCTACTCTCAAGCCGTTTTCGCCTGTGACTGCAAGCTGCTGGGCAGGACCGCCATTGATTGAGGCACTTACCTCAAACTGGACACCATCAGCTTTACCATTGTAGTCCCATGACAGGACGATCTCATTTGTTGCTTGTTCGTACGAGGCATTGGCGTTGGTCGGGCTGTCGAGCCGATCATACCGATCAGACACTTGGCTTGGTCCATGTCCTTTGACCGCATACTCATAAATAATCTGGTCTTCAGGTGTAAATTCACTGGCCAGCTTGGCCGGAATTGTTCCTTTTTCAATCGCTACTTTTTCAACGCTTTTCGGCACAGTAAAATCCGCTGTTTCCTTGCCTTTTGAAACATGGGCCATTAAATTTTTAAAGAGCTGCTGGGCAATCTTTTGGTCCTTGCTCTTAATATAATTTTTTTTCTGGTTCTCGTAACCGGTCCAGATTGCAGCCGTATAGTTTGTTGTATAGCCGGCAAACCAGGAGTCTGGAACGGCGCCATCAGGAATGCCATTTGCCTTTTTGACGTCAGAAGAGTAGTTCGTCGTTCCGGTTTTACCTGCAACAGGCAGGCTTGGAACGTTGGCTGCCTGGCCGGTGCCATATGATTCTTTTAAGACGCTTTTTAGCATATCTGTAATCATGAAAGCAGTGTAGTCCTTCATGACAACCTGCGGTTCAGGAGCCGTATCCAGCTTTGTGCCGTCGCGAAGTTCAATCATTTTCACTGTGTGCGGTTTCGTATAAAAACCGTTATTTCCAAACGCGCTGTACGCGCCGGCCATTTCAAGCGGTGAAACACCTTTATCAAGTCCGCCGATTGCATACGACTCATAGACTTCCTCCAGAGGAATGCCGAGCTTCACAGCAAAATCCTTTGCTTTGTTCAGGCCAACTGCCTGTAATGCCTGGAGGGCAGGGACGTTCCGTGATCTCGCAAGGGCTTCCCTCATCGACATCGGTCCCATGTGTTTATTGTCCCAGTTGTTGATAGGGGTCTTTTTCGGATCGGAATATGTGTATGGCTTATCATCCAAGGTATGATAGGTTCCCCATTGTAAATACTCGATCGCCGGGCCGTAATCCAATATCGGCTTGATCGTCGATCCCGGCTGCCTTTTTGTATCTACTGCATAGTTAAAGCCGCGCTTCGCCTGCTGGTTTCGTCCGCCACCGAGTGCGCGCACTTCACCTGTCTTTGTATCCAAAAGCGTGATTCCGGCCTGGAATTGATCGTCCGGGAACTGGACCACTTCATTTGAGTTTAGCATGCTCTCAACATATGTTTGGGCATCCTGGTCCAAAGTTGTATAAATTTTGAGGCCATCAGAGAAAATATCAAAATCGCCTTGTTGCTGGACTTCTTCAATGACGGCATCAACGAAAGCATCGTACGGTTCGTCATCTGTCTCGCGATCTTCTCCCTTTACGAGCGATGATTCAACCGGAATCGCCTGGGCTGCTTTCATTTCTTCCTTAGTAATAAAGCCATGCTGGTTCATCAACGAGAGCACGATGTTTCTGCGCTTCTCGGCATTTTCCGGATACTTAAACGGATTATAATTTTCCGGACTTTGCGGCATGCCGGCAAGCAATGCTGCTTCATGGAGCTCCAGCTCGGCAAGCTCTTTATCGAAATAAACTCTTGAAGCAGTTAAAATACCATGGCTTTTTTGAGACATATAAATTTTATTGACATACATCTCAAAGATTTCCTGTTTTGTATATTTGCGCTCGAGCTGGAAGGCAAGCCATGCTTCCTGGGCTTTCCGGCTTAAGGTTTTATCAAACTCAAGGAAAGAGTTTTTGACTACCTGCTGGGTAATCGTGCTCGCACCTTCCGAGCCAAACCCGTCGGTTATGTTGGCAATAACCGCTCCGCCGAGGCGAATGATATCAATCCCGTTATGGTCATAAAAACGAACATCCTCGGTAGCGAGGATTGCATTTTCGACCAGCTTTGGGATATCTTCATAAGCGACATAATCGCGATTGACTGAACCAACTTCGGCAAATTCTTCTCCATTAATATCATAAAGCTTGGAAGAAATAGGGTCCCGCAGCCGCGATTCATCCAATTTTGGTGTATCTTTTACCATAAATGCGAAAGTGGCTACACCGGTAAGCATTCCAATAATCCCGAGGGCAATAAGAGCAAGAAAGATCTTTTTAAATATCCCGCGTGGATTTTTCTTCCCTTTGCTCTTTTTTCCTTTTTGGGCGGAAAGCTGTTTGCGGCGCTCCTCTCTCGTTTTATATTGATCTGCCATTATTTGTGTCATTCCTTTCTATGCAAACGAACGATGATTATAGCGTTATTTCGGCTGTATTTCTTTTTACCCTGTAAGGTTATAAAGATAATCTATTATTTTAATATAGTCAATTCTGGGCCGGAAACCGAGCTTAATGGGATGGGCGCATTCGATAATCTCTTTCTTCGCAATTGATTTTCTCCCTCCGATTTTCATGCGGTTCCAAAAAGCGATCAACTGATCGGCGGGCAAAAGAAACATTTCTTCTGTGGCGGAAAACCGGATGATGATAAAGCAGATGCCGCCATGGTGGAGCACCGTTTCCATATGGCGGATCTGATGTTCATGAAAATTTTTTAACGGGAACGCTGTTTTATGCCTTGTTTCCTTTGCTTCAAAATCGATATATTTTCCCTTATAAACACCATTATAATCGGTTGTCGAAGCTTGTTTAAAATAGGCTTCCTTAATGACGGCAGCACTCCGTTTCGGATAATCAACCTGGACGATTTGGACAGGAGTTGGTTTTTTATGGATAACGGCCAGCTTCTGTTCTAAATAGAACAGGTTTGTTTCGTTTAAATCGTCCTCAAGGGTCATTCCCCGGTTGCTGTACGTCAGCTTTTTGTCACCCTTCGCAGGCACGCTCCCGGGCTGTTTAGGAATGTAGCGGCGCCCGTTTGGATAATGATAATTCATTGTAAACCACCTCACAAACTACAACCATCATACCAAATCTCCAAAGCTTTTGGTTGAATAAAAAGCACCATTCTGTTAAACGCTAAACGCAACACTCACTGTAAGGGGTACTTTTATGGAAAAAAGTCTGCTGCCTATGGCACGTTATAACCCATCGGAGGAATGCGAGCTGCTAAGGCACTGGATCTCAACTGAAACGATACTACGAAATAAAGACAATGTCTCGCGGACGAATGCCTATTTTGAGTTTTTTAAAAATCATCCGGATATCAAATGGGCATTTCTGGCGAGCATGGTATCAAGAAATGCCGGCTGGAATATGTGTGACCTCGAAGGCCCCATGCTTCCGCATATCATTCCAAAGCAACTAAGAAAACGGCTTTTTCTTGCCTATGAACGGGCAAACTGGCTGATTTTTCATGATGCATTTCCCCAACTGCTCCTCTACCATTATTCGACGAAAATAAACAGTCCAATGTTTCATCTTTTAGCATTTTTTCGTGTTTCTGCTTTTATGGAACAAGAATGGCGCACGTTTTGGCGGGAACGGGATCAAACGAGATTGCTGATCGCGATGATTATTAATGAACAAAATGTGATCCAGCAACCAGTGCTTCTTAGTCCGTTATATCAAAATAAGGTATTTCATTCACTCTTATTCTCTTTCCAGGATTCATTTCATTTCAGTTCTGTTTTGTTTCCAAATAAAGGGGGTCATTTGTACGGGGCAAGCGTGAATGGGTTTAGATCTGTATCGAAGCGGATCGACCTTGGGAAGCGGCTCAGCAGTATTCTTTTCAGGGATGACTTATTCCCGGCTTTTTATGAGTTTGCCGAAACGACTCCGCATACAGGCTCACGATCCGATTATGAGCAATATTTTATAAATCACCGGAAACATCAAGCAACACCGGTTCTGAAAAGAACCTATCCACCGGTTCGCCATCATATTCATTGCAACTATCCTGACTGGTCCAAAAAAACAAAAATAAAGGAAAAATGGCGATCACCGTCTGTCAAACATCTTCATCCACTCCTGATTACAAAATGGTATTTAAAAAAGCAAAAGCAGCTTTCCTATATCGTGTTGATGTCGAAAAAATGCCGGAATATATGCAGAAATCTTCTTTCTTTGCCGAAACTCTTCTAGTTTTGTCATCCGGGCAGGAACGGCGGCCCGGGCATGGAATTTACAAAGGAGAAATAGATGAAAAAGGAGGCATTAAAATGAATGAACAAAGCCTGCAAAAAGAGAAGCTTTTAACGATGTTAACGGAAATATATGACCGGCTGGAAGAGCTCGAATCAGGGCTGCACAGTTCGTTGGAAGATCTCCGTGATGACTGGAATGAAAAACAGGCAGCGCGGCTGACAAGCTGCGGAAGCCGGCTCTCCGCGTTAGAGACAAAAATGAAGCTAATGAATGGAAAAGAAGATCCGGATCAAGCAGACCAGCGCCTTGAACTTGAATTGGGCTATTAGTTTAAACTAAAATAGACTTAAATCATCAGTAGCTTTGAATCCTTCAATGCTACTTTTATTTTTTATAAACTTTTGTTCGGAAAAAATGGATTCCTGGAGGCAGCAAGCGAATGAAATCAGAACAAAATCTATACGAGCTTACGAGCCAGCTGCTTTCTTATGTTGAAGAGGCGTCGGCCCGTTTCCAAGAAATTAAGAGCTCTGGCATCGAAGCCGATTTTTACGGGGAAGTAAAGCCGTTTGCTGATAAAGTGAAGGAATTAAATGATAATTGGAAACAGGAAGCCATTGCATGGCTGAAAGAAACAGCTCCAAAAAACCTTCACCTCAATCAAATCGAAGCAACCTCTGACCATATCGAAGTCATTTCGGTACAAGCCTTTTTCCCCCAGACAAGCCGGAAAAGGTTTATCGACCAACTTCAATCCGTGAAATATGTGTTGGCAAATATAATGGCTCAGCTTGATTCGAAGGAATGATAGAAATATATAAAAAAACAACCGTGCCGGGTGAGCATGGTTGTTTTTTATACCTTAATTATTAAGCGAGTGTTCTTTAATACTGTCAGGAACAACTGCACCTGCAGCCTCTAATTCACGAACAAGATTACGGTAGTCATTAATAGAAATTTCATTATGGATATATGCTTTTTTGGCAAAATCCAATAGTTCGTTTACATCTTCTGTACGATAATCCCTGATGCTTGAAAATTTCAATTTAAGCTCCTGAATGTTCATGAATAATCCCCCTCAGCTTTTTTTCTATCCTATCATGAAATAGAAGAAATCCTTATTTTTAAAAAATTTTAACTTACGACACGGTTAGACATAACAGGAAGGCTTTTCCTTGCGATTCACCTTGGTGGGCTTTTTGCATAAAATAAAGCGAAGCGCTGGCCGTATTGATCTCGAATAATCCAACCAAGCAAAGATTTCATCATTGATCAGGAGAAAATAAGGAGGATGCCAAATGTTCGGCAACAAAAGAAATATGAACTATTACCGATACTTACAGCGGAGATACGAGGCAAGGATCCAGCCTGTCACTCCAGGCTGGAATCAGCAACAATTTATGCACCCCTATTTTCAGCAGGCGAATACGAATCCGTATTTCCAATATAGCGGGCCGCAAATACCCTCCATGAATACAACCTCAAACGGCTATACACCGTATCAAGGGCCAAATAACCCAAGCTTCCAGGGAAACGGCGGGTTGTCATATGTCCCGCATCAGCCAAGCTATTCGCAAATGGTTTTTCAAAACCCTTTGCAACCAATAGAAGAAATGTACCCAGCCAATACAAATTACCTGCCGCAACAAAATCCGTATCCCGGCGTAAATCCTTATCCGAAAAACATGTTTCTGGCGAAGCAGCCTTCCGGGGTGCAATCGATTCTGAACTCGTTCAAGAGCCAGGACGGAAGCCTTGATATAAATAAAATGGTGAATACGGCCGGACAGATGGTGAACGCGGTAAGCCAGGTTTCCTCGATGATAAAAGGATTAGGGGGAGTGTTTAAAGTATAGGTGGTTCCAATACGTGCATTTGTAGCGAAAATAGACAAGAAGGGCAAGAATAACGAAAAAGGCTATCTCTTGTGGAGACAGCCTCATTCTTTGGTGCCAATTTGCACGCTTTTTCCCCGTAATTTAGGGATATGAATTTCCAACAGCCCATTTTGATATGATGCTTTTACCTTTTTTTCGTTAATTGGATGGGAAAGAGTGATCGTGCGGCTCGACCGTTGGAAGGTTTGCTTTTTCCGGTAATAGTGTTTTTTTTCATCTTCCTCAGTGAATACCTCGCTATTTTTTACCTCAATCGTAATTTGGTTGCCGAGAATATCAATATGAATTTGCTCCTTCTTCACGCCGGGAAGCTCGGCAGTAATGACATGCTCCTTATCTGTCTCATGGACTTCAACGGGAAACGAGCCATGTGGAAAAGGGTACTTAAAAAATTGATCTACTGTTTGTAAAAATCCTCTTACGGGCTTCTCATGAAAGAAATCATTCATCGATTTCACTAATTCGGCAAAAGCTTCCTGTTTATCGTTTTTTGAATCGCGGCGAGGGTTGGATGACATTCTGCTATCTCCTTTCATGAACTATTCACCTCTGAACTGCAAATCCGTTTTTGATATATTATGCAGTGAAAATCGTAAAAGTGAGTGCATGAAAGATTGAATGATGCCGTCATCTGATGGACTTTTAGAGATCATTATATTCGATAAACAATCCCCTGTCTTAACGTAGTGGGGTGCAGGCAAATTTATGAACGATTTTTGACAGATCAACTCTTTGTGATTTACATCACTCATTACAGGTGATTTCGGTAGTATGCTGAGACAGACAAAAAGTTGAAAGAAGGGATCAGCACGATGTTTTGTTACCAGTGTGAGCAAACTGCATCCGGGGGATGCAAGATAATCGGTGTTTGCGGAAAAGATGAAACGATTGCCAGTCTCCAGGATACGATTATTTTTGGGCTGAAGGGAATTGCCGCCTATCGGACCCATGCCAACCAGCTCGGCTGCACCGATTCATTTGTCGATGCGACGACACATGAAGCACTCTATATGACGCTGACAAACTCCAATTTTAATGTTCAAGAGCATATTGATATGGCGATGAAAGTCGGCCGCTCGGCAGTCAGGATCATGGAAGTGCTTGATCAAGCCCATACAGAACGCTTGGGGATCCCTGAACCAATCCGGGTCTCGCAAAATAAAATTGAGGGAAAATCGATTGTTGTTACCGGACATAATTTATTTGCGCTGGAGGAATTGCTGCGGCAAACGGAAGGGAAAGGGATCAATATTTATACCCATTCGGAAATGCTGCCTGCCCATGGCTATCCAGCTTTGAAAAAGTATCCCCATTTAAAAGGGAATATCGGAAAAGCATGGTATGATCAGCGCCGCTTATTTGAGAAATTTCCGGGCGCGATTCTCGCTACAACAAACTGTGTGATGCCGATTAAAGGTACATATGCAGACCGGATGTTTTCCTATGAAGTCGCAGGGCTCGAAAACGTTGAAAAAATTATCAACGACGATTTCTCGCCATTAATCAACAGGGCTCTTGAGTTGCCTGCTGCGGATATTGATTCCGGGGAAACGCTGTTAACCGGCTTTCACCATGAAACGGTGTTAGGACTGGCGCCTGAAGTCATCGCGGCTGTCAAGGAAGGGAAAATCAAACGCTTTTTCGTAATTGCCGGCTGTGACGCACCGGGGAAGGGCGGCGAATATTACCGCGAATTGGCAACATCACTTCCGCCGGAAACGGTTATTTTGACAACTTCATGCGGGAAGTTCCGCTTTAATGATGTCGACTTCGGGACTGTCCCGGGCACAAACATCCCCCGCTACATTGACCTTGGCCAATGCAACAACTCAGGATCCACGGTTAAAATTGCCAAAGCATTGGCCGAGGCGTTTGGATGCCCAATCAACGAGCTTCCTGTCAGCATTGTCCTCTCATGGTTTGAGCAAAAGGCTGTGGCGATCCTGTTAGGTTTATTCAGCCTCGGAATTAAGGACATCCGGATCGGTCCAAAACCGCCTGAATTTATTTCCGAAGGCGTCATGAAAGTGCTCCAGGACACATTCAATCTGAAATTGATCGGAACAGCACAGGAAGATATGGCCGATATGCTCCAGCTGTCAAACCAGGCATAATGGAGAAAACGCTGCTGCCTTTGAAGGCGCGGCGTTTTTTCACGGTTTAAAAGAATTCCTCAAGCAGCTTATCGGGTGACAGAATAAAATCGCCGTGCCGGTCGACTTCGATTAATCCGTCCTTTTTCATTTTCGTGAGCGTTCTGCTGATCGTTTCCCTGGTCGTTCCGATCATGTTCGCAAGGTCTTTATTGGTGAATTCCCCTTTTAAGAGGACCTTGCCATCACTAAGCTTCTCGCCGTGTTTATCGCCAAGGCGGACGAGCAGCTTAACAATTTGTTCATATGTATTATTCAATATTTGTTCTTCAAGGCGGTTTTGCAGATCAATAATTTTTTCACCGAGAACTCTGAACACCTTGATTGACAGCTCGGGGTTTTCAATTAATACCTTCTCAAACTGGGTAATCGGCACGACAACCAGAATAGTTTTTTCCAGAGCCTCCGCATACGCCGGATAATCGCCTTTGCGAAAGAAGCCTACATGCGGAAACATTTCTCCTTTTTTTAAAATCGCCACGATCTGTTCTTTTCCGTTAATGTCACTCTTATAAATCTTCACTTTGCCTTCATTAATAAAATAGACATTGTCGAGCGGATCGCCCTGCATAAAAATATGGCTATGTTTTTTCCATTCCCTTGAAATCGAAATATCAGCGATTTTCGCTATTTCCTGTGCGCTCATTTCACGGAAAAGTCCAAAATCGGAAAGTATCTTTATGATTTCTTCTCTGTTCATGCGTTCACCTCATCCTCAGTCGCTTACTTTTATTTTAACAAAAAGCGCTTTCGCTCACAGCTTTTAAATGTGAGTAAATCGTGGAGGAAATAGGGGTTGTAAATCCAAAGGCGGAGTTTTTCCGGTCCGGGCGCTTAAAACCGAATATTGGCTTCAAGCGTTTTTGTCAAAATCTATAGGTAGCCATGCAAACAAATATTCGCTAAACTATATCGTATAAAGAGGTGTAGCGAATGAGGAAGAAAACACTGGCAGATTTAATCGATGAATTAAGGAAAAATGAAAATATCGTTAACTGGCATGAAATCGAACCGCAGGAAGCCCGGACGAGGCCAATCCCCGATGTGGTAAACGAGAGAATTAAAGCAGCCTTGCGCAAAAGGGGCATCGAAGAACTGTACAGCCACCAGTTTACAGCTTTTCAGACTTTGCAAAAGGGCGAAAATATTGTAGCAGAGACCCCAACGGCTTCGGGTAAAACGCTTTGCTATAACTTGCCTGTACTGCAAGCGATCGCGGAAGTTGAAACGAACCGGGCGCTTTATTTATTTCCGACAAAAGCATTGGCGCAGGATCAGAAAAGCGAGCTAAATGAAATCATAAACGAGATGGGTATAGATATAAAAAGCTATACATACGATGGCGATACTTCACCCGCGATAAGGCAGACCGTAAGAAAAGCCGGACATATCGTGATTACCAATCCGGATATGCTCCATAGTGCGATCCTTCCCCACCATACAAAATGGGTCAGCCTGTTCGAAAATCTCAAGTATATCGTGATTGATGAACTGCACACATACAGGGGCGTGTTTGGCAGCCACGTAGCGAACGTGATAAGGCGGTTAAAACGGATATGCAAATTTTACGGAAGCAATCCTATTTTTATCTGCACGTCCGCGACGATCGCGAACCCAAAGGAACTCGCTGAACAGCTGACAGGAAACCCGATGCGCTTGATTGACGATAACGGGGCACCAAGAGGCAGGAAGCACTTTGTCTTCTACAACCCACCTATCGTGAATAAGCCTTTAAATATCAGGAAAAGTGCAACAGTGGAAGTGAACAATCTCGCCAAGGAATTTTTACAGAATAAAATACAGACGATCGTCTTTGCAAGAAGCAGGGTAAGGGTTGAAATTATCTTAAGCCATCTGCAGGAGCTCGTGAAACAAGAGATCGGCACGAAATCGATAAGAGGATACAGGGGCGGCTATTTGCCGAAGCAGCGCCGCGAGATAGAAAAGGGCCTTCGGGACGGGGAAATCCTTGGGGTTGTCAGTACGAACGCCCTCGAATTGGGAGTGGATATTGGCCAGCTGCAGGTGTGCGTGATGACCGGATATCCCGGAAGCGTCGCCAGTACATGGCAGCAGGCGGGACGGGCAGGACGAAGGCACGGGGAAGCCCTGATTTTAATGGTCGCAGGCAGTACTCCGATCGACCAATATATCGTCCAGAATCCCGGCTATTTTTTCGACAGGTCTCCCGAAGCTGCGAGAATCAACCCGGAAAACCTGATCATTTTAGTTGATCATTTAAAATGCGCCGCCTATGAGCTGCCTTTTAAAGAAGGCGAAGAATACGGCCCATTGGAAATACAGGAGATACTCGAATACCTGACAGAAGAAAAAGTGTTGCACCAGAACGGGGATAAATTTTACTGGGCCAATCAATCTTTCCCGGCGTCCAATATCAGCCTGCGGTCCGCTTCGCAGGAAAACGTCGTGATTGTTGACCAATCGGTGACAGCCGATGTGAAAATCATCGGGGAAATGGATCGGTTTAGCGCAATGACCCTTTTACACGACGAAGCAATATACTTGCATGAAGGTGTACAGTACCAGGTTGAAAAACTGGACTGGGATCATAAAAAAGCCTATGTAAGAGAAGTGGATGCAGATTATTATACCGATGCCAATCTCGCCGTCCAGCTGAAGGTGCTGGAAATAGACAGGACGTCAAACAGAAAGACAACGGCGATCAACTTTGGCGATGTTTCGATCAATATCCTGCCGAGCATATTTAAAAAAATTAAGCTGACAACGTTTGAAAATGTTGGATACGGTCAGATTCATTTACCGGAAGAAGAATTGCATACGAGTGCTGCGTGGCTTGAACTGAAAGAAGCCGATCTTCGGATTGGTGAAAAGACGCTCGAACAGCTGCTGATGGGAATAGCAAACGTTTTTAAGCATATCGTCCCGATCCATGTGATGTGCGATCGAAACGACGTCCATGTCGTATCGCAAATAAAAGCAGCCCATACGCAATTGCCGACGATCTTTTTATACGACCATTATCCGGGAGGGATCGGGCTTGCAGAGGACGTCTATAAACGCTTCGATGAAATCAAGGAAGCGGCTAAAAATTTAATAGTGAAATGCACATGTGAAGACGGCTGCCCTTCTTGTATAGGCACAGAAATAGAAGGGATTAGGGCGAAGGAAAAAAGCATCGAGCTTCTCGACCAGTTTTAAAAAAGGGCAAGCCAGCTTGTCCGGCAATCATGAGGAAGTGATAGAGATGTCGCTGAAAAATAAACTAAACAGATTGAAGCCGCATTTAGCCGTTTCGGGCGAGGCGGCTGTGGAACGGGTTCCATCAATTGATTCGTCCGGCCAGGATGACATTCCATTCCTGTCCGACTGGGTAAAAGAAAATACGTTACCCTATTACTTTGATAACAATTATTGCTTGATCAGGGAAGTCCGCTACCCATTATCACACCGGCATGGCAAATATCTGTTTGCTGATTTTTTTGAAGCGGTCGAGCTCTGGAATCGCACAAATATTGTCCACCCTCTTTCGGCAGCAGGCTGCAAGGCTCAGGACTTGTTCTTTTTTGATACGGAAACGACCGGGCTCGGCGGCGGGACAGGCAACACGATTTTTCTGCTGGGACATGCAAGCTTCAGCGATGAGCACGTCGTTGTAAAGCAGCATATTTTACCCCACCCAGGCGCAGAAATTCCGCTCTATCAAAGCTTTTTGGAAAATGTAAACTACCAGACACTTGTTACATACAATGGAAAGTCATTTGATTGGCCGCAGGTCAAAACGAGGCATACCTTGATCAGAGAACATGTTCCGAAGCTTCCGCCTTTTGGCCATTTTGATTTATACCATGCTGCGAGAAGGCTCTGGAAGCATAAGCTGGAGAGGCTAAAGCTTTCGATCGTCGAAAAAGAAATTTTGCAGGTCGAGAGGATCGATGATATTCCCGGTTTTCTGGCGCCGATGATTTATTTCGATTTTGTCGAAAGAAAAAATCCGGAAGGAATGTTTGGAATTATCAAGCATAATGAGATCGATATTCTTTCGCTGATTACCCTCTATACGCACCTCTCTTTCCAGTTGTTGCGTAAAGATAAACAGCAAACAACGAAAGAAACGTTCGAGGTTGGCAGGTGGTATGCATCGGTTGGAAATCACGAGGAAGCAGCCAACAGCTTTTTGGAACTCATCGGCGGAAACGGAACGGATGCGGTTGAAGCAAAGCTGGCAATGGCCTATCAATATAAACAGCAGCACGATTGGGGCCTGGCCCTCAAGTTATTCATTGAAACAGCTGCCGCAGGAAACGAAAATCAGCAAATAGAAGCATTGGTGGAAGCGGCAAAAATTGTCGAGCATCGCCATAAAAATTATATAGAGGCGCTGGGCTTTACCGATCGGGCGGTCGAAATCTGTGAAAAACAAACAGAAAACGAAAAATTTTTTGGCCAGCTGCTTCATCGCAAAGCGAGGCTGATGCGAAAAATCGCTTTGAAAAAGAACGAGATGCAGTGATGCTATTTGTAACAAAATTTTAATATTTTTATGTTGAAAACCACTAATTTCCTGGTTGTCTGTACATGTCGAAACCTGTAAAATAGTGAATTGGATGGAATGTTCCAGCTAAAAAATCTACGGGGATGATTGCATGTATAAGGCAGTTCTGTTTATGTTTTTTCTGGTTATCTGCTTAACGGTATTTATTTTCACAGCTTTAAAGGACAGTTTTTATACTTTCCTATAAGCGATTTATAGACATTCGTACGTATTAAAAATAGGTATTTTCCTTAGTACAAGAACCTTCCTTCCTTCATAGGCTGGTAATGTAACCAGACTATCAGGAAAGGGGATATTTCTATGCATTGCAGACCGAGTCATGTTTTACCGGCAGTTCTTCATCCGACAAAATGCTGTGTGAAGCATAATTTTATTAACAATGTAGTACCTCATATTCATCCAACCCATACTACAACAGTCAATCACGTAAATTATCAGCATCAGCACTACTTCCCGCAGACACAATCTGTCGTAAATGAAGTTACGCACCAGCAGTTTTTCCATCCGCCAGGATCGGTTCCGCCTTTCGGTCCGGGAGCGGTGGCAGGAGCTAATATCGGCCCGGGTCCATTTGGTGCTCCTGGTCCAGGCCCTATGCCGGGCTTCGCTCCGGGTCCGGGAGCGGTGGCCGGGGCCGAATTCATGCCAGGCCAGGCGCAGGTGCCGCCAAACTGGCGAAGACGAAGATAATTTCGACATCACAAGGGCTGTCTGGGGTCCTTGTGCTTTTACATAAAATTTTCACGTTCACACATGTTTTGGGATAACCTTCAATATAATAGGGTGAGCAGGCAGATATGGCAGAAAAGGAGCATATAAATTGGTAAAAGTAGCAGCGATATCCGGCTATAAACCATTTGAGTTAGGAATATTCCAGCAGAACCACCCTGCAGTATCTTACATAAAAACGGCAATCAAAAAGCAGCTATACCAGCTTGTGGAAGAAGGGCTGGAATGGGTGATTATCAGCGGCCAGCTCGGCGCTGAATTGTGGGCGGCGGAAGCTGTTTATGAACTGCAGCTTGATTTTCCTGAGCTTAAGCTTGGCCTGATTACTCCTTTTCTGAACCAGGAAGCCAATTGGAACGAAAAGAACAAAGAGTGGTATGAATCTGTCGTTTCACAAGCTGATTTTGTTGATTCGATTACGAAAAAAAATTATGAGAATCAATGGCAATTCCGTTTGAAAAATCAATTTTTTGTAGAAAAGAGTGGGCTGCTTCTGCTTCTCTATGATCACGAAAAGGAAGGAAGCCCAAAATATTTGTATGAAACGGCTCTTGCCTACCGTGAAAAGCATCCATATGAGGTCCGCTTGATTACGTTCCATGATTTACAGCTGGTCGTCGAGGAAGAAGAAGAAGAAAAACGGCAATTTTAGCGAGATATTTGAAAGAAAAATTGACAAAAGCAGCTATTTTTGAAAAAATATAATGTAATGATTGGCGATACTTGAGGTGAATACGATGTTGTCCGATAAAGTGAAGTTAACAGCTAAAGATATTTTAGAAAAAGAGTTCAAATCCGGAATGCGCGGATACAAGCAGGAGGATGTCGACAAGTTTTTAGATTTAATCATAAAGGATTATGAAACGTTCCACCAGGAGATTGAAGAACTTCAGCAGGAAAATATGCGCCTGCGAAAGCAGCTCGATGAAGCGACAAGGCGCCAGCCTGCTCCGGCGGCTACTGCCGGAACGACGAATTTTGATATATTAAAGCGTCTTTCAAATCTGGAAAAGCATGTATTTGGCAGTAAATTGTACGATTGATAAATTTTTACTCGTTTTCAAAATGAATCCCATTGATTTTAATCTTTGTCTTGCTTATAATAATGAATGTAATCCTTTAGTAGCGTTCGGGTAATCGCTGCAGTGAACGATAGTGATACTGCAGAGGAAAGTCCATGCTCGCACGGGCTGCGATGCCCGTAGTGTTCGTGCCTAGCCAATTCATAAGCTGGGGCAGCTTGAACAAGATTTAAGCTGACGGCCGGAAAAACGCCTAAGTCCGCATGGATATGGCGTGAATACCTGTAAAAGTGCCACAGTGACGTAGCCTTTTTAGAAATAAAAAGGGTGGAACGAGGTAAACCCCGCGAGCGAGAAACCCAAATAATGGTAGGGGCACTTTCTCTTAGGAATTGAACGAGGAGAAGGACAGATTGGCATGCCAATTTGTAGATAGATGATTACCGCCCTCGTACGAGACAACCGTCGTTTGCAGTACAGGGGTACAGAACATGGCTTACAGAACGTTATTGTTGGGATGCATGACTTCTTAAACTAAAAGCTCTCCTCTTGACAGGAGAGCTTTTCTTATCTATACGAAATTTATTACAAACAAAGTACCATTCGCTCATTTATCGGCTAAAATAGGCGATATTAATGACTGCATACATAATCGGGATTTTCACGTGCCTGAATTAACGGAAAAAAGGGTGACAAAATGGCAAAATTTAATTTAATTGCAACAGCTGCAATGGGACTCGAAGCATTAGTTGCAAAAGAAGTCCGCGCTCTGGGCTATGAATGCGAAGTTGAAAACGGCAGGGTCAGCTTTGAAGGAGATGAGCTGGCGATTGCCCGTACAAATCTATGGCTGCGCACGGCAGATCGAATCAAAATAAAAGTGGGCGAATTTAAAGCGGAGAGCTTTGATGAGTTATTTGAAAAAACGAAAGCTCTTCCATGGGAAATCTATTTGCCGGAGGATGCCGAATTTCCCGTCAGCGGAAAATCGGTTAAATCCAGACTTTTTAGCGTTGCAGACTGCCAGGCTATTGTAAAAAAAGCGATTGTTGACCGGCTGCAGCGCCATTATAAAAGAAACACCTGGTTTGAAGAAACCGGTTCGCTCTTCCGGATCGAGGCAGCCCTGCAAAAGGATATTGCCACCTTGACGATCGACGCGAGCGGTTACGGGCTCCATCGACGCGGTTACCGGGCAGGCCAGGGGGAAGCGCCATTAAAGGAAACATTGGCTGCAGCGCTTGTCATGCTGACCAACTGGACACCAGACCGTCCTTTTATCGATCCGTTTTGCGGTTCAGGCACGATTCCAATCGAAGCGGCCCTGCTCGGCCAGAATATCGCTCCAGGGTTTAACCGGGAATTTGTCTCGGAAAATTGGGACTGGATCCCCGGGGCCGTTTGGGAGAACGCCAGAAACGAAGCGGAAGATGTTGCGAACTACGAGCAGCCGCTCGATATTCTAGGCACGGATATTGATCATCGGATGGTCAAAATCGCCGAAGAAAACGCCTTTGAAGCAGGACTTGGCGATTTGGTTTCGTTTAAGCAAAGGCAAGTAAGGGACTTTACGGCGTCAACTGAATACGGCGTCATTGTCGGTAATCCGCCGTATGGTGAACGGCTTGGGGAAAGACACGAGGTCGAACAAATGTACCGGGAAATGGGGAAGGCCTTTTCCCCATACGAGACCTGGTCAGTTTATATTCTCACCTCACATCCTGACTTTGAAAGCTTGTACGGCAAGCCGGCAACGAAAAAAAGAAAACTGTTTAACGGTTTTATCCGGACAGACTTCTATCAATACTGGGGGAAAAGACCCCCAAAAAACGTTTAAACAATGATTTTTGAAACAGCCTCGGCACATCCAGCCCGGCTGTTTTAATTTCAAGAGAAAAGTAAATTGTTAACAAATTTGTCGAATATAATAAACAATTTTGTGAATGTATTAACAATCTTAATGACAAGCAAATATGTTTGCGCAATAATTAAGTTGCTTTTCTAATAGACTACCAGAGGTGAACGAAGATGTGTGAAACATGTAATGACACAAAAATGAAAGCAGCAGTAGTTCATGAATTCAGAAAGGATTTAACAGTAGAAAATGTTTCCATTCCACCTGTTGGGGATACTGATGTACTTGTTAAAATCCATGCATGCGGCGTCTGCCATACTGATTTGCACGCAGCGCACGGAGATTGGCCTGTAAAACCAAAGTTGCCTTTAATTCCCGGACATGAAGGTGTAGGCGAAGTAATTAAAGCAGGGAATGGCATTAAACATTTAAAACCGGGTGACCGTGTCGGGATCCCATGGTTATATTCCGCTTGCGGCCATTGTGAATACTGCCTTTCCGGCAGGGAAACATTATGCCCTAACCAGCATAATTCCGGCTATTCAATCGACGGGGCATATGCTGAGTATTGCGTCGCAGATGGGAGATACACAGTAAAAATTCCTGATAATTTAAGCTATGTAGAAGCAGCACCGATCTTTTGTGCCGGTGTTACCACTTACAAAGCCTTAAAGGTCGGTGAAGCGAAGCCTGGCGAATGGGTAGCCATTTATGGAATCGGCGGTTTAGGCCATGTGGCTGTCCAATACGCAAAAGCGATGGGAAATAAAGTAGTCGCCGTTGATACTTTTGATGAAAAATTGGAGCTGGCAAAGGAACTTGGTGCTGATCTTGTAATCAATCCTAAAAAAGAAGACTCTGCGGCATTCATTCAGCGCGAGATCGGAGGCGTCCAGGCTTCCATCTGTACAGCCGTTTCAAAACGCGCATTTGATGAAGCGTATCGTGCCGTGAAGCGCGGCGGAAAATGCGTTGCGGTAGGCCTTCCTCCTGAAATGATTGAAGTGCCGATTTTTGACACAGTTTTAAATGGTGTGAGCATTACCGGTTCTATCGTCGGAACAAGAAAGGATCTTCAGGAAGCACTGCAATTTGCTGCAGACGGCAAGGTGAAAACAACAATCACAACAGCCAAGCTTGAAGACATTAATGAAGTGTTTAAAGACCTTGAAGAAGGTAAAATTAACGGAAGAATGGTTTTAACTTTCTAGGTAAAAAGATTGTTAAATGCGGGAAATCCGGCATAAAATATCCCCTGGCCGAATAAAATATCATTATCTTTTCGGCCAGGAGGAATACAATGTACGATTCAACCATTGACTTTAATAAAATTTCAAAAGCCCTTGCGGCGACAATTGAAACGATTAAGCAGGAGCATAAACCTGCTGACAGTGCCTTAATGAACCTGGAAGCTGCCAGAGAACAATTGCAGCAAGCATTGTCTTTCTCATTGTCTTCCACGCATAAATAAGCAATCAGGGAGAAACGTCTCTATTACAGGGCGTTTCTTTTTCGTATTCCATACTGTTAACCAGAAATTTCTTCCCCGGTGATTCTTGACTAAGCGGTTCATTACGATAAAATGGTTGTTAGCTGCCCGTTTAAAAAGCGCTGATAATCGTAATAATGAACGAGGGCCAAATCTAATTTATAATATAAGGCAGGCTTCATTAAAGGTGCAAGCGCCCTGCATTAGGGTGCTTGCGTTTTTCATGGCGCTGTCGTGCCGGTTCGGAGGGGTATTATGCAAGGGCGTCTGCCATTTGCGATTCCTAAAACAGATTCTTTTTTTAATGTCTTTAATGATTGGATTGGAGACGTTTTTTACGATATTTTGCCTGAAGCAGGTTTCGAGCTCAGGGATGAACAAATCTATATGGCTTTCCAGCTTGAAAAAGCGTTTAAGGACAAAAAAGTCATGTTCGCGGAAGCCGGCGTCGGAACCGGGAAAACAATTGTCTACCTTTTATATGCCGTTTGTTACGCGCGTTACACAAATAAGCCGGCGATTATTGCCTGCGCAGACGAAACGTTAATTGAACAGCTTGTCAAAAAAGAAGGCGACATTGCCAAACTTGAAAAAGCCTTAAATTTAAATATTGATGTTCGTCTCGCAAAATCGCGGGATCAGTACCTATGTTTAAATAAGCTTGATGAGGCCATTTTAAGGAATGACAGCGCCGCATACAGAGCGATGTTTGACGGCCTCCCGGACTTTGTCCGCAGCGGATCATCGCTGCAAAAGTTTCAACGATACGGCGACCGGAGAGACTATCCCGGCGTGTCGGATGAGGCTTGGAATCAAGTTGGCTGGGATTCTCTGCAGGATTGCTTCAGTTGTTCAAAACGGCATCGCTGCGGACAAACCCTTCATCGCGAGTTCTACCGTGGCTCGAGCGATTTAATTATTTGTTCGCATGATTTCTATATGGAGCATATTTGGACAAAAGAATCCCGAAAAAGGGAAGGGCAGCTGCCGTTGCTTCCGGAATCATCGGCAGTCATCTTTGATGAAGGGCATCTTTTGGAATATGCTGCGCAAAAAGCGTTAACGTATCGATTTACTGAGCAGACACTGGACAAGCTCCTTACCAGGCTTACGGCCAACAATGTGCGGGAAAATACTCTTCATTGCATTGAAGAAGCTCTCGTCCAGAATGAACATTTTTTTACAGCATTGCAGGCTGCCTCACAGATAACAGACGGTTCAGAAAAACAAATGATTGCAAAGACTCCGCTGCTTTTGGAAGAGGGTAAAAGATTGGTTGACCTTCTTAACCAGCTCCAGGAAGAATTGGTGTTTGACAGTGAGATGTATGTGATCAACGATTATGATTTAAAAATCGTCGAGGAATATTTAGAGCAAATCACCTATTCCTTTTCACTCTTCCTTAAAGACACAAAGGGGATTATCTGGTTTGAAGAAAACAAGGGAGAAAGAACGCTCGTCATCATGCCGCGCATGGTTGAAGAAATTATGAGGGAAGAGGTTTTTGCACAGAAAAAGCCATTTATCTTCTCTTCGGCGACATTATCTGATAACAAATCATTTGATTATATCGCAAAAAGCCTCGGAGTTGACACATTTTTATCATGTTCCGTCGCATCGCCTTTTGATTACGAGGAAAACATGAAAATCTGCATGCCGGACTTTGCGAAGGACGAACACGAAAAGCGGCTTGAATACACATTAAACCAGCTGCAGCAATCGGATGGAAGGGGCCTTGTCCTGTTTACAAATAAAGAAGATTTAAACGATTTCCGGGAATATGCTGCCAAAGAAACGAGCTTTCCTGTTTATTTTGAGGGGGATGCAGAGATCAGTGCGCTTGTGTCCAGATTCCAGAATGATGAGCGATCCGTTTTATGCTCGGTCCATATGTGGGAAGGTCTTGATATACCGGGACGTGCTCTTGAGAATGTGATCATCTACACGCTTCCATATCCGCCCAATGACCCGGTTTTTTCGGCAAAACGCAAGGATTCTGAAGATCCGTTTCATGACGTTGATCTGCCGTATATGCTGCTAAGGCTAAGACAGGGGACAGGCCGGCTAATCAGGACGCATGAAGATAAAGGAAGTGTCCACATCCTGATCAACAAAGACGAACCGGCAGAAGTTATCGGGCTGATCAAAAAAGCATTGCCGACTAAAGTGGTTAAATAAAAAGGCGATATTAAAAACAGCGGTCAAAGCGGCCGCTGTTTTTTAACTTCCAGCGATTATCTTCCAAGTGCTTTCATGCCTTCTGGAGACATTTTTTCCGGTGACCAGGCCGGTTCCCACACCACTTTGACATCCGCCAAATCAAATTCCTCCAAATCTTCCAAACAGTACTTCACCCCATTTGCGATGCTGTCATGGAGCGGGCACCCTGGCGTAGTTAGCGTCATCGTCACCTTGACTTGTTTTTCAGCCGGAAAGGAAATATCATAAATCAGGCCGAGATCGACTACATTAATGTTTAATTCGGGGTCGAGCACTCTTTTTAAGTGATTTCGTACGTATTCTGTTAAATCCATTTTTGCTAGCCTCCTTATGTTTGTCTAATATTTTGGTGCGCCTTGCAAGCGCTAAAAATGATGCTGCGCTATTTCCTCAGGACAGATGCGATTGTTCCGCTGAAAACGAAAGCTGCCAGGCTAAAGAGAAATTGGCCGGAATAATACATCGCGTCTAGACCAAATAAAAGGGCAACAAAAACGATGATTCCCCCGGCTGACAAGGCAAAGAACAGCGGTAACGCAATATTTTCATTCATCATATCCTTTAAAACAGGAACGTCCTTTTTACCGATTTCACTGCTGTATTTATGAGTCCACCAAAGAAACGGGACAATTTTAAATAAATAACCGATAATGCTAAAAGCAATCCAGAGCAGGAAATAGGCGATGATAAACGGCCCGGCCAGCCTTGAAAATGTACCTGTTACAACGGATCCAAATGCGGCAAGATGAACCGCCAGCCCGCAGCAGACCGCAAAAAGTGAGAACGAAAATGGTTTATCAAGCTTTCTCTTAATCCGTTTTTTTAAAATGAGCGCCATATGCCAGGCGAAACAGGCAAAGCCGATGAATAGAAACAAAAATCCGCTCATGAACAACCATGTTTCATTGCTGAAAAAAGAAGCGGCCGTACAAACCAGTCCAAATACATATAAAGAATAAACGAGACTTGCGTGCCACATCGGGTAGCCGTGGGACAGGGAAAACATCGGTACCATTTTGTAAGAGAAACCAAAGATAAGCAGGGTGAACCAGCCTGCCAGCCCGAGTAAGAGATGGGTTTTAAAAATGGCCGGATAGAATGCGGATGCAAACCCGGTTTTCATGCTAAATATCAGGGTAATCCCAAGCATGATCGTCGCAAATAAACAAAATATAGCTGTCCCGACAAATAGCGTTATCATATTTGTTTGCGCCTGTTTCTTTAACGTCATCACGATTTGGATGATAAACAGGATGATTCCCATTAGTGTTAATGTCCCCGGGATCATCGCCGTTTGCGGGGCGAGATACAATGAAGCTGCAAACCAGGTGATCCCTGCTGCAGTAACCGCAAATTGAAGATAACCAAATCTTTCATTCCATATCGGAGTTAAAAAAACGACAGGTACAAGCTGGTACATCGAACCCATCGCAATCATCAATGCCCAGCCGAGAATGAGTAGATGCGCGGCAGACCAGACAGCCGGAATCCGGAAGCTTCCGGAAATCATTGGCTCCCCGTTTAATAATAGAATGATTTGGGAGACCACAAGGGCAAACAAGCTGTAACAGATAAAAGAGAACGGCAGTTTTATATTGGTTTCACTGCCGATACTATTTGGTACCAAGCAAATCACCTGCTTATTTTCGTAATATCGATCCTGTAACTTCCATCATCATTTTGTTCCGTACGGTGCGTATATCCCATTTCATCCAATTGCTCGTAAAGGAACATGGGCCGGCGGTCGTTCATAATCGTCAAGACGGCCCCATCCTTTAGTGACTCGAGTGCTTTTAACGTTCTCATCATTGGCTGAGGCGGCTCAAGTCCGCGATTATCCAAGATCACTGCCTGTCGCCTCTTTTCGTAAAAACCACTTTCCAGTGCTTCTTTTCAATTTGCTCGCTCTCCGCTTCGAATCCTTTTGCCTTCAAGACGGGAAACAGGGGAACAGGCTTAAAAGGCGCATGGAGGATAAATACATCATTTTCTTTAAGCTCCGAAACAGCTTCCATTATTTTTTGGAAAGGCTCAAGCTTATTTTTTAAATCGTCACGGACATCCAATTCGACTATTTTCTGATCCATAATGAACAGCCCCTTATTAATGTTGATACATTAAGGATAATGATTTTCATTTGTAAAAAATGTGATTTCAATCACAAGATTAAAATAATTCCTTTTGAAGAATTTCCTGGGTGATCAGGAAATTACCCTGTTCGTCCAATTCAATTATTTTCTTCTTTTTTAAGTAGTTGATCGTCCTGCTGATCGTTTCTCTTGATGTGCCAATCATATTGGCGAGCTCACGATGTGTGTAATGGGCTGTCAGCTTATAATGGCTGCCTGTTTGTTCACCGTTTGTTTTACAAAGCCGGAGCAAGAGCATAATAATTTGTTCATAAGTATTATGGAGAATTTGTTCTTCCAATCGATTTTGCAAATCGACGATTTTTTCACCAAGAACTTTGAACAGTTTTATACAAAGCTCTGGATGAGAGATTAAAATATTCTCGAACTTTTCAATCGGAACAACAATCAGCTCTGCTTCTTCCATAATTTCTGCATGGGCAGGATATTGGCCGTGCCTGAAAAATCCAGCATGCGGAAACATTTCGCCTGCTTCCAAAAACGAAACAATTTGCTCCTTGCCTGAATGATCCGTTTTATAAATTTTTACTCTGCCTGAATGAATAAAAAATACTTTGTCTAAAGGATGTCCCTGCATAAATACATACATTTTTTGCTTGTAAACCCTTGTATGCGCAATATTAATGATTTTTTCGAGCTCATGAGAAGACAGCTCTTTAAAAAGAGGAACCTCAGCCAAACGCCGTTCAATATCGCCAGTTTTCATCTGTAACCCTCCAGTATTTCCTATTAAGTTCAGTGTACCAAGCATGAAATCAAGGCAAAGTGACCTTCATCATACGAGTAAATTTCACAATGTAATAAGCTAGACCGAAAAACGAATGAAATTGTCTAAATAAACAGGAGTATTCCGTAGGAAACGAATAATACTATCTTAATTTTAAATAACTGTTCGTATTTCAATTAAAGAATTGCTTTATGAATTTCATTCCATACAAATGAACATTTTTTTAACAGTTGTGCTAAATATCACAATGAAACGATGAACAGCCTCACAAACAATCGGGTTGCAAGCGGCTAACATGAGGGTGAAATCAATTAGAAAGGATGTATGGATATGGAGGTCAATCGAGGCATAACCACAAAAAAAGTGATGAAGAAAAATAAAAACGCCCTCTTAAAGTCGATTTTAATTCTCACGATTGTATTCAGCTTTACGATTCTTATTGCAGGAGGTTTCTGGATTTTTAAAGAAATGGCTCCCCGGCCTCTTGAGGTGACCAATGAAAAAGGAGAGGTTATTTTAACTAAAAAATCGATTATGGGAGGGCAGGCCGTCTTCCAAAAATATGGTCTCATGGATTATGGAACCGTCCTCGGGCATGGATCGTACATGGGACCCGATTATACAGCGGAGGCACTTAAAGTATATACGGAAGGAATGCAGGATTATAAAGCACAGCAAAAGCATGATAAAAACTTTGCTCAGTTAAGTGGAGACGAACAAACCATTATAAAAAATCAAGTGATGAAGGAAATGCGCGAGAACCGCTATGAAGCCGACTCTGATCAACTCGTTCTAACTGATGCTCAAGTTTTCGGTGTGGAAAAAGTCAGAGCGTTTTACAAAAAAGTGTTCACTGAAGGAGACGGTTGGGGATTAAAGCCCCATTTAATCAAGGAGGAACATTTGCCAGAGGCTGACCGTTTCTGGATCGCCGAGGGAGACCAGACCCGGCAAATAGCTGATTTCTTTTTCTGGACCGCCTGGCTATCCAGTACCGAACGGCTGGGTGATGATATTACTTATACAAACAACTGGCCTTATTATGAAGATGCAGGCAACACGATGTCGTTCTCAGCTATTTGGTGGAGCGGTGCCAGTGTGACGATTCTTATCCTGTTTATCGGCATTATTTTGTTTGTCTTTTACCGTTACCACCTCGGCATGCAGGAAGCGTATACGGACGGCAATTTTCCGCGGATCGATTTGGGGAAATTGCCGCTGACATCTTCACAATTAAAAACAACGAAATACTTTGTCGTCGTTGCCGCTTTATTCTTTGTCCAGGCGATGTTTGGAGCATTGCTGGCCCACTATTATATAGAGCCTGACAGCTTCTTCGGGATTCAGTGGATTTATGATATTCTCCCGTTCAATATCGCGAAGGGATACCACTTGCAGCTGGCCATTCTTTGGATTGCAACAGCCTGGCTGGGCATGGGGATTTATATTGCGCCGCTTGTAGGAGGGTTTGAGCCAAAAAGGCAGGGGCTGCTCGTCGATGTTTTATTCTGGGCGCTCGTCGTTCTTGTTGCCGGAAGTATGGTCGGCCAGTGGCTCGGTGCGAACGGCTATTTAGGAAACTTATGGTTCTTGCTTGGCCACCAGGGCTGGGAGTACCTTGAGCTGGGGCGGATTTGGCAAATCATTCTTGTCGTCGGAATGCTGATCTGGCTCTTTATTGTTTACCGGGGTATCCGGAGCGGACTCCGAAGGGAGTCGGATAAGGGAGGTTTAATCCACCTGTTATTTTATTCGGCAATTGCCGTGCCGCTCTTCTATGTATTTGCATTCTTCATGAATCCGGATTCGAATTTTACGTTTGCTGATTTTTGGCGCTGGTGGATTATCCATCTATGGGTCGAGGGAATTTTTGAAGTCTTTGCCGTCGTTGTCATCGGGTTCTTGCTTGTGCAAATGAGGCTCGTAACAAAAAGCTCAACGGTTAAAGCACTTTACTTTCAGTTAATCCTGCTGCTCGGAAGCGGAGTAATCGGAATCGGCCACCATTATTATTATAACGGTTCAGCAGAAGTATGGATCGCTCTTGGTGCCGTATTTTCAGCGCTGGAAGTCATCCCGCTCACCCTGTTGATTCTTGAAGCGTACGAACAATATAAAATGATGCGGGCAGGCGGAATTGATTTTCCTTATAAAGGAACTTTCTGGTTCTTAATCTCCGTGGCGATTTGGAATCTTGTCGGCGCCGGCGTCCTTGGCTTCTTGATTAACCTGCCTGCTGTCAACTTCCTTGAGCACGGACAATTTCTCACTCCGGCACATGGACACGCGGCGATGATGGGTGTATACGGCATGTTTGCCTGTGCCGTTCTCGTTTACTCGTTAAGGAATGTTGTCAAACCGGAAAAATGGAACGATAAATGGGTGAAATTCTCCTGCATGATGTTGAATATCGGCCTTGCCGGAATGGTTTTTGTTTCGCTTCTGCCAGTCGGAGCCATCCAGATGAAAGAGGCATTTGAGCATGGTTATGCCGCATCTCGCTCGGCCCGGTTTTTACAGCAGGATATCATCCAGAATCTGCTCACGTACAGATCGGTTCCGGATACGATCTTCCTGATTGGCGTCGCGGCATTGCTGATTTTCTGCATAAAAGCAATCTTCAATACGCGCAAAGTCACGCATAAAGAAAACGAAGCTCTTCCGGTCGATGACCTGGCCGCTGACGAGTAAAAAGTTAATTTCTATCAAAAAGGATGGCAATTTGCCATCCTTTTTTAATCGTTTGCTGTGGATTGCTTATCGCACTCAAAACAAACGATTTTGTTGTCATCGGTGTGGACGCCGTTAAAAAAGCCATCAAGGCAGTAAACATCTTTTCCGCAAATCGAACAATTACCAACCAGCTCTTTCAAACTATCACCTCTTTTTATGAACCAAAGTTCAGTCTGATTGCACCTTTTTTTCTATTATAATCCTTTCAATCATAAATAGGGGGAATAAATCATTGATAGCGTGTGATGCGCTTCACTCGTTCTTTATGTTTCGCAACCTATAATAAAAATTGTAAACAACTTGTTAGGAGGAAAATAGATGAGGGAATTTGCTGCTGTTATCGTTGCGCCAGACTATCCGCCCCGCGAAAAGCACCCCGTTATTTTTGGTGCATTTGATGCATTAAAACCGGGTGAGTTTATGAAGGTCATCAACGATCATGATCCAAGACCGCTTCAATACCAATTTATGATTGAAAGAAAAGACCAGTTTTCCTGGGAATACCTTGAAGAAGGTCCGGACACTTGGCGAATTGCGATTGGAAAAAAATAAATAGCTGGCGTTAAGCGGAGTTCCTACAGGGGATTCGGCTTTTGTCTGCAGAGCGAATTTACCCCCTTTTCAGAAAAATATGATAAAATGTTGGAGTATGAATGTATAGGGGGAAAGTAAATGGCTCAAGCAACGGCACAGCTGGAACAAGATTTTTTGGATTATGTAAAAAAAATGACGGCTTATAATGAAGCCTTGTCATTGATGTTTTGGGACTTGCGCACGGGTGCCCCGAAAAAGGGGATTGAACAGCGCTCCGAAGTGATCGGGATGCTTTCTTCCGAAGTATTCAAAATGTCGACGTCAGAAGAAATGGCAGCATACATAGCAAAGCTTTCTTCAGCAGAACAATTACCAGAAGTAACCAAAAAGATTCTTGAAGAAAGCAAAAAAGATTATGACCGCAATAAAAAAATTCCGGCTGAAGAATATAAAGAATATGTCATTCTTCAATCAAAAGCGGAAAGCGTGTGGGAAGAGGCAAAGGCAAAGTCGGATTTCAGCATGTTCTTGCCTTATCTAAAAAAACTTGTTGAGGCCAACAAACGTTTTATCAACTATTGGGGTTATGAAGGCAATAAATATAATACTTTGCTTGATATGTATGAACCGGGGGTAACAGTCGAAATCCTCGACAAAGTTTTCGGCGAACTGCGCGAAAAAATTGTCCCGCTCGTAAAAAGGATCAGCGATTCTGCGAATAAGCCAGCAACTGAATTTCTTTTCAAAACATTCCCGAAGGAAAAACAGAGAGGATTCAGCGAAGAGATTCTTCGGCAAATGGGCTATAACTTTGATGCAGGGCGGCTGGACGAAACGGTCCATCCGTTTGCGATCGGTTTAAATCCGGGAGATGTCAGGGTTACAACCAAATACAACGAAACTGACTTCCGCACCGCGGTGTTCGGAACCATTCATGAAGGCGGGCATGCTTTATACGAACAAAATATTTCAGCAGAATTGGTGGGAACACCTTTATGTACCGGAACCTCAATGGGGATCCATGAATCGCAGTCACTGTTTTATGAAAATTTTGTCGGCCGCAATGAATCGTTCTGGAAGAAAAATTATCGGCTATTGAAAAGCTACGCAGAAGGCCAATTTGATGATGTTGATTTGACCGACTTTTACCGGGCGATTAATGAATCAAAACCATCGTTAATCCGTATTGAAGCAGATGAATTAACGTATCCGCTCCATATTATCATTCGTTACGAAATTGAAAAAGGGCTCTTTAATGATGAAATCGATGTTGAGGATTTGCCGCAGGTTTGGAATGACAAATATGAAGAATACTTGGGAGTCAGACCGGAAAATGATGCACAAGGTGTTCTTCAGGATGTGCACTGGTCAGGAGGAAGCTTTGGGTATTTTCCTTCTTATGCACTTGGCTACATGTACGCCGCCCAGTTTAAGAATGCGCTCCTAAAAGATATTCCAAACTATGACCAGCTTCTCGAAGAGGGGAATTTGCTCCCTGTAAAAGAGTGGTTTACCGAAAAGGTTCATAAGCACGGGAAAATGAAAAAGCCTTTGGATATCTTGACCGATGTAACCGGCGAAGGGCTGAATGCTAAATACTTAATCGATTACCTTTATGAAAAATACGGCCGGGTTTACGAGTTAAACTAAAGTTTGGAACAGGGGGATGGCTGCCGTCATCCTCTTCCTTTCGCGATATATGATGAAAAAATTACTGCCCTTTATGATGATTGCAGCCGGTGCATCATTATGGGGCTTGATTGCGTTTTTTGTTAAGGGTTTAACGTCATTAGGATTTTCTGCAATGGAGATCGTGACGCTCCGTGTTGTCTTTGCTTCATTCATTCTTGTCATCATTGCGATATTCGCATCCCGACCACAAATGAAGATCTCGCTTCGCGACATCCATTTGTTTGCCGGAACCGGAATCTTAAGCATCGTATTTTTTAATTGGAGTTATTTCACCGCGATCAATCAATTGAATATTTCAATTGCCGTGATTTTGCTGTACACATCACCTGCATTTGTCGCTTTGTTGTCGTTTTTCTTTTTAAAAGAGAAAATTGATTCCCGGAAAAAAGCTGCGATTATCGGAACGATCATCGGCAGTGCATTGATTGCCGGCATGAGCGGGCAAGATGCGGGGTCCTTGAGTCTGATCGGGACGATGATCGGATTGGGGGCAGGCCTCGGCTATGCTCTTTACAGCATCTTTGGAAAGTTCGCCTTGCGAAAATACTCTCCTTTTACGGTAACATTGTATACTTTCCTGGTCGCGGCTCTTTTTTTGCTGCCGGTAACCCGTCTCTGGGAAAGAGGGGAGGCGCTCCTTAACGCAGAAGTGGTCCTGTTTTCAGCAGGATTAGGCCTGATTCCGACTGTACTCGCCTATTATCTTTACACGTGGGGACTGGAAAGAACCGAGAGCAGCACGGCGGCTGTTATCGCGACAATCGAGCCGGTTGTGGCCGTTTTGCTCGGTTTATTTTTATATGGCGAGCGCCTCGGAACCTACCAGATACTTGGTTCTGCTTTAATCATACTGTCCGTTTGTGCTGTTAACCTCCGAACGGCTCGGCCAAAAAATATTCGCACAAAAAAACCGCTCCATTGAAGGAGCGATTTTTTTATAGAAACTGCTTACCACAGCTTAAATCCTTTTGATCCCGGCGGTGCATTTTGGATTATATCGACGAAAGGAATCGTATAGGCAAACAGAATTAAGGCAACCGTAAGCCCGAGCCACAGCTTCCAATTTTCCAAAAACATCGGTACTTTCTCCGTGGTATCCTCCACTTCGCCGACCGGGAATTCTTCATCGCCTTTAGGAGCGAAAAATGCAAGATTAATAAAAATATAAAGCATGAGAATAATCGCCAAAAACAAAATCGATCCGCCAACGGCCTGGGCAATTTGGTATGGAATCCACTCCAATGCCTGCGCGGCATCACCATACGTTGAGAATGCAGATCGGCGCGGTGCACCGAGAAGCCCGGCTGCATGCATGGCACCTGACATAAACGTCATCCCGATTGCCCAAATAACGCCTTGAATGATCGCAAGTTTATTCATTTGCTTTGTCAGCTTCCGCCCGGTTAAATGCGGAACAAGCCAGTAAGTAATCCCAAAGAAAGTAAGGACAACGGCTGTTGCCAGCGTTAAATGAAAGTGGCCGGTTACCCAGATTGTATTATGGATAACCTGATTCATTTGGTGCGATGCATTGACGATCCCGCCTGCTCCGGCAGGAATGAACGAAAGCATTCCAATGAACGGAACCGTGAAGCGGGCATCTCCCCAAGGAAGCACTTTAAACCAGCCAAATAATCCCTTCGCGCCCTGTGCTCTTCCAAAACGCTCGAATGTTGCAAATAAAGAGAAAGCAGTCATCAACGATGGAATGACAACTAAAAACGTTAAAACGACCTGAAGAAACTTCCAGGCAGGGTCTATTCCCGGTTCGGTCAACTGATGGTGAAAGCCTACAGGAATCGAGAAGAGCAGGAATAGTATAAAAGACATCCGTGCCAATGAATCAGAGAAAATTTTTCCGCCGATAATTTTCGGAATAACCACATACCAGGCCATATACGCAGGCAGCAGCCAGAAATAGACGAGCGGATGGCCAAAATACCAGAATAATGTGCGGCTCACCAGAACATCAACCGTATCAACAAGGCCCAATGACCACGGCAGCAATTGGATAAGCACCGTGGCAGCGACACCAAGCGTTGCTACAATCCACAGCAAGGTATTGACAAGCGACATGAAAGTAAGCAATGGACTCGGCTTGCCCCGGTTGTTTTTCCTCCACTGTACATAAGCGGCAATGATCGCGGCACCGCCAACCCAGCTTCCGACGACAACGAGTGTCAGGCCTAAATAGAAGATGGCATGGGCCTGCAATGGCGCATAAAACGTATAAAGAACAGACGCTTTATTAAGCAGGATCATCACAGCAGCCATCGCTGTTCCGATCGTCATCAGCCAAAAGCCGATCCAGCCCAGTTTCCGCTGCCCGTTCGAAAGCGGGCCGGATGTCCGGCTGACGGCGGCAAGTTGAAAGCCAAGAATAAAAAATGTTGTTAATACTAAGCCGAGGACAACACCATGGACAGTTAAAACTTGATAATAGGTGATTCCCCATGGCAATTCAAACTTTCCCGAGCGTACTAAAACCTGTAATAGCCCGGCAAGGCCGCCGAGCGCCAGCGCAATAAACGCGACATGCAAGTGTGCCATCGCCAGTTTTCCATCACGGCGGTCAACCTTTATATTTGCTCCAGTGCTAAGCATTATTTAACCACCTCGATCTTCGAAGTCATCATATGGTGTCCAACTCCGCAGTATTCATTACAGACGACCAAAAACTCACCGGGTTTGTCAAAAGTTGTCACATACTCGGATATGTATCCCGGTTCGAGCATCATGTTGATGTTGGTTCCGGCCACTTCAAAGCCGTGGACAACATCCTTTGTTGTTGCGATAACTTTCACTTTTGCTCCTAAAGGAACCTCTACCTGAACGGGATTGTAGGCAAATGCAGCAGCCACATAAACCAATTCATAATCCCATTCTTTTCCCTCAACTTTATGCAAGCCCGGCTTATCAAACGGTGCTTGTGCATCGACTTTTTCAGGATCGATCGTTGCCAGGCAGCTTGGCGGCTGATTTCCAAGGTAGAAGGCACTTACTCCAATCACCGTTAAGAATACGAGAAGTGATCCGATCCCAAAAATAAGCCAGGCTTTTTCAAACTTATGCATATGCATGGCTCTTTCCCCTTTCTATCTCTTAAAAACGATCTAAAAATAAATAATAAACGCTTACCCAGGTAACGATCAGGAAGAAACCCAGTAAAAAAACGGAAGCTAAAGTCCCCTTTAGAGAGGAGCTGTCCTCAATTTCTGTTTTCGTTTGGTTGTGGAGTTCCGTTTTTGCCATGCCATTCCCTCCTTTCAAAAAGTTAGATAAATAGATGATTACAATCCCATAATACAAGACAATAGTGAAAGTTCCAGATGGTTTCCGGCAGTTCACAAATTGTTCATTCGTTATGTAAGTAATATGTTAATGGTGTAAACTTGATATAGCAGTGATTAATGTCACATCCAGACAGAGTGAAATGTGAAGAAAATGTGACTAAGATCACCGTGATGAAGATCCCCATCTCTTTTGATGCGGAGGCCTTTAAGGAAAATCAACAATGAAAGTGTTTCAGGCAGTGGTGATAAAGCATATTTTTATGTACTTGTTAAAAGATTTATCCTTATATTGTTAGTTGGAAAAGAGCAACCTATAATCCAGGTTGCTCCGGATCTTTATCCCTTACATTTGAGTCAACTAACGTTTCAAATGACCATCCTGTTAGTGTAATAATACATCTAATATTTTTTATAAATTAAAACAACTAATATATTTCTTACAGAATGAGTTGCCATAAAGGCAAACTACGAAAATAAAATAAAAATCCATTTTAAGAACTTAAAATGGATTTTTATTTTTTATAGCTTTGTTAATTTCATCTAACATTTCTATAATTTTTTCATTTTGATCAGTAACTTTTTTAAAGTCTTTAGCTAATATAGGTAAATAATATAAAACAAATACTGCAGCACCCATATACAATAAAAGTACAATGATATTAATAATTATTCACCCTATCTTATAAAGTAATAGAATAGTCTTTATATAACATAAATTATCGAAGCAGGCTTTCAGATTTTTATCGTAACATAAAAACAAAAGTTAGATATATTAAAGATTATGCTAGTTATTTTATTATCCTATGAATTTAGATATAGAATAAGCTCCATTTGCTCTAATAGTATATTCAAATGTAGGATAATCATGTTGAATAGTAGCTCCACCTACATTAAGTGCAAAATGTCCTACAACATGTCTCCAATAATCAAATCCATTATAGAAATATGCAGAGTCTACATCTTTACCTTCGTAAGACCAGCCTAACTGATGAATTTGTGCAACTTCAGATGGTTTATTTGAAGTAATTCTAACACCGTCATAGTACCACAGGTTTTTTGCTTGGAAAGTATATAACTTTACTCCTATTATAGTTTTTCCAGTCAAGATAGACACAAAGGAGTTACTACCTGATGCCATAGTGGTAATATCTTGACTTCCATTATCTAATACTTCTACTTCTGTTTCTACTTCTAATATTGACGCTGTAAAAGCTAATTGTTCATTTTCACTTAATTCATCCCAAAGATTATTAAGAACAGTATTTTTTTCTTCTAAACTTGCATTTTTCGGAGAATTTTGCTCAACCTTTCTTTCGACTTTTTTTGCTAATTTTGCAAATTCTTTCACTTTTGATTTATCATCTTCACTAAATTCTTTCCATTTGTCTTTAGCATTTGAATTCTCAATAAGTTCAATTGCTAATTCTTTACCCGACTGATCTTCAGAGCTTGCATTTACTTTTCCAATATTCCCAAATGAAAAAACTAATACCAATGCACATAAAGTTAGAATCGTTTTTATACTGCGTCTTAACATGCAATATTCCTCCTAAAATGAATTGTTTTAACAACTATACCACAGTATAGGAATATTTTTCTTATTTTTTTAGAAAATGGTTACTATAGACTATAATAATTTTATTAATATAGTTTTATCTAAGTTATTTGTTCCTTTAAAAATAAGGATAATGGTCTTATTTTCTTATAAATATATTTCTTATTCTCATATTGTGATTCTCACTGAAACCAGTAGTAGAAGACCTCGCAGTTGATGATATATTTCAAAAGTCGACGATAAACCAGATGAAGTTGATGACATACCCGACAGCATCGCAGTGATTTGCTATTTTCCGAATATTAAAGTAATTATTTTTTATTAATATTCGTGTTTCCTGCGGAAAACTATTGATTTATTAGATTGGGATGTTATAATGTTACTAATTCAATACGTTTCACTCATATAATCGCGGGGATATGGCCCGCAAGTCTCTACCGGAATACCGTAAATGTTCCGACTATGGGTGAGCAATGGGACGGAACTTTATTTGCTGTTTCATCCTTTTACCTTCAAGCTCATAGCCTGACGGTCATTGCTTCACTCATTTCCTGAGAGAGGCTTTGGCCTTCAGGCTTTTTGTTTTTTCACCAGGACGAGGAGGGACAAGATGGAATTGCTTAAACAAAAAATCAGAAACGAAGGAACGGTTCTTTCGGATACCGTTTTGAAGGTGGATTCATTTTTAAACCATCAAATTGATCCGGATCTCATGAATGAAATCGGCAAAGAATTTGCCCGCTTGTTTAAAAATGACGGAATTACGAAGGTTTTAACGATTGAATCTTCGGGAATTGCTCCCGGGCTCATGGCTGGATTGTATTTGAATGTGCCGGTCATTTTTGCGAGAAAAAGAAAGTCCTTAACGCTTATGAATGATTTATTGACGGCATCTGTTCATTCTTTTACAAAGCAGGAAACAACGGAAATATCTGTATCGAAGCAATATCTCGGCAAGGGTGACAGGGTGCTGATTATCGATGACTTTCTCGCTAATGGGCAAGCTGCACTCGGGCTTATTGACATCGTTCTTGCCGCGCAAGCAGAAGTTGCAGGAATTGGGATTGTTATCGAAAAAGCTTTTCAAAATGGCGGAGAGCAGCTGCGCAACAGCGGCTATCGCGTCGAATCGCTGGCCAGGATAAAATCGCTTAAAAACAGGCAGGTTCAATTTATCGGGGAGAGGGAGGCAGCTGTAAAATGAACACAAATATCATAAAAACCGCTTCACTTGGAATTCAGCACGTACTGGCCATGTATGCGGGGGCTGTGATCGTACCATTGATTGTCGGGGGAGCGCTCGGGCTGACAGGGGAGCAGTTAACCTATCTTGTATCGATCGATATTTTCATGTGCGGGATTGCAACGGTTCTCCAAGTTTGGCGCAATAAATTTTTTGGGATCGGCCTTCCGGTTGTGCTGGGCTGTACGTTTACGGCAGTTGGCCCGATGATTGCGATTGGCGGCCAGTACGGGATTTCGGCAATTTACGGGGCGATCATTGTTTCAGGTCTTTTTGTAGTCATAATCAGCAAGTATTTTGGCAAGCTCGTCAGGTTTTTCCCGCCGGTTGTTACAGGCTCTGTCGTGACCATTATCGGGATTACCTTAATTCCTGTCGCCATGAATAACATGGCAGGCGGGCAGGGAAGTCCTGATTTCGGTTCACTGACAAATATTTCGCTTGCGTTTGGAACTTTATTATTTATTTTGTTTCTGTATCGTTTTACGAAAGGCTTTATCCGTTCGATCGCGATTCTGCTTGGATTGGGGGCAGGAACGGTAGCCGCTTACTTCATGGGCAAAGTGAACTTCAGTGCGGTCGGGGAAGCTTCATGGTTCCATATCGCCAAGCCATTTTATTTCGGGATGCCGACCTTTGAAGCAACAGCGATTCTAACGATGATTCTGGTAGCGGTTGTCAGCCTGGTAGAATCGACAGGAGTGTACTTTGCTCTTGGTGACATTACCAACCGCCAAGTTTCTGAACAGGATCTGGGAAACGGGTACCGTGCCGAAGGACTGGCGATTCTGTTGGGCGGAATCTTTAATGCTTTTCCATATACGGCTTATTCGCAAAATGTGGGATTGGTCCAATTATCGGGTGTGAAAAGCAAAAATGTCATTTATACAGCCGGACTGTTTTTGGTTCTGTTAGGCCTGATGCCTAAAATCGGCGCCTTAACGACGGTTATCCCTGCAGCCGTCCTCGGCGGGGCAATGGTCGCGATGTTTGGCATGGTTGTCGCCTACGGAATTAAAATGCTCAGCAAGGTTGAATTTGCTTCACAGGAAAATCTGTTGATCATCGCCTGCTCAACCGCAATGGGACTTGGCGTGACAGCCGTACCGGATTTATTTGCAAAGCTTCCTGCCAGCATGCAAATCTTAACAAGCAACGGCATTGTCGCCGGCAGCCTGACCGCGATCTTTCTAAACATCGTCTTTAATATTTTGTCAGGCAGTAAAAAAGCTGAGCTCGCGAATTTAAAGGAACAAAAGGTTTCATGATATGAAAGAAGCTGCTTTTGCATCCAGGAAGCAGCATTATGAATGGTTTAAAGGAAAATATATTGCTGAAATGGTAATGATTGATGGATGTCGTTTTAACACTCTCATTATATAATAAAGAGGCACAACAACTCCTTCAAAACATATGGCTTCCTCCAGGCGGAGGAAGTTTTTTTCGTTTTTCAGAAGGGAGCCCTGGTTTAAAATTCACTGCACCGGGTACGGAAAAGAATCACCATGAAGTTTGTATAGTGCTGATGATAAATGGAAAAAATAACCTTATGTTGATAAAAGGAGAAGTTTGTTATGCCTACTATATTATCAGTAGCCGAAGCTGTACCTCCTTATGAAATCAAGCAGGAACAGGTTTCCGAATTTGCCCGTGACCTCTTTTCCGAAACATTCAAAGATATAGGCCGGCTATTGGCCGTTTTTCAAAACGGGGAAATTGACAAACGCCACTTCGTCAAGGGTCTTGATTGGTTTAAAATCGACCGGAGCTTTGAAGAGAAAAATGACGCTTACATAGAACATGGAGTTGAGTTAGGTCTGGCCGCGATCAAGGGCTGCCTTCATCACTATGAATTTTTAAGCCGCCCGGTCCCTTTTGCAGAAATAGATGCGATCTTTACGGTTTCGAGCACGGGGCTTGCCACACCGGGCATTGAAGCAAGAATCATGAATGAACTCCCTTTTTCAGTCCATACAAAAAGGATTCCGCTCTGGGGATTGGGCTGTGCAGGAGGTGCTGCAGGATTGTCCAGGGCATATGAATATTGTCTTGCTTATCCTGAGGCAAAGGTGATTGTTCTGGCGATTGAGCTCTGCAGCCTGACTTTTCAGCGCAATGACCATTCAAAAAGCAATTTAATCGGCACCTCTCTTTTCGCTGATGGGGTAGCCTGTGCATTAATTGCCGGTAGAAATTCGAATGCCCGCCATTATCAAAAGCGGGCGGCTGCGCCGAAAATTTTCGCAACGAGGTCCACGACAATGCCGCATTCATTGGAGGTGATGGGGTGGGATGTGAAAAACGAAGGGCTATTTGTCGTATTTTCAAAGAATATTCCTTCCCTGGTCGAAAATTGGCTGAGACCAAATGTGATCCTGTTTTTGCAAAACTTTAATTTAAAAATAGAAGACGTTGACCACTTTATTGCCCATCCAGGCGGAAAAAAAGTGCTTGATGCATACGTTAAGTCGCTGAGCATGCCGGCAAACATGGTGGAAGTTTCACAAGATATTTTGCGGAATTTCGGCAATATGTCATCAGCAACGATATTTTACGTATTAAAACAATTTTTACAAAAAGGCCAAAGCGGCCAGCTGGGATTGGCAGCAGCGCTCGGGCCTGGATTCAGTTCTGAATTGTTACTGATGAGGTGGGAATAGTGCTGTTTTTTATATTTTTAGCAGTGGTTATCACCCAACGGATGATCGAGCTCGTCATTGCAAAAAGGAATGAACGATGGCTGAAAGAACGGGGAGCAATTGAATTTGGCAAAGCGCATTACCGGATCATCGTGTTCATCCATGCGTTGTTTTTTATTTGTTTACTTTTTGAGGTCATTTATTTTAAGAAAGAGCTTTCTTTTTTCTGGCCGCTATTACTAGTCTTGTTTTTGATCACGCAGGCGGGGAGGATTTGGGCTTTAACCTCTTTAGGGCGATATTGGAACACGAAGATCATCGTTCTGCCGGGCAGCGAAGTAGTCAAAAAGGGTCCTTACCAATTTATGAAACACCCGAATTATATCATTGTTACACTGGAGCTGTTCATTGTCCCTTTGTTATTCGACGCCTATATAACAGCATTGCTTTTTTCGATTCTCAATGCATTGATATTATCGATCCGCATTCCTGCAGAAGAGAAAGCGTTAAGAGAGCTCACGGAGTATGATAGACGGTTTGCAGGTACCAATCGGTTTTTGCCTAAACATGTTAATAAAGTGTGACAATTAAAAAAGTTTATTGAAAATGATTATCGTTCGTGATAAGATCTAATTGAACTTGAAAATTATTCTCAAATACATCATTAACAAGGATGGTGTTACATATGGTTTCAATGTTGGTTGTTTTAACAGTGGGCGTTTATGGGTTCATCATGAAGTATGTATTAAACCATGTATTAAAGCCTGCTCCATCTAAATAATAGCTTTAAGAAGCCTGGAATTTGCCGGGCTTCTTTTTTGCGTAAAGCTATAAAAAGTTTGAAAAATCGTTTAAAATGAGAGAAAGTTTTTAATTAATGCAAACAAGGGGTAGGACATTTCATGGTACAGGTTGTTAATCAGGATCAGGGATTGTTAAGCAAGGTCGCTGCATTGTATAGCTGCTTTATCGAAAACAGTGATGAAAAAAACGCAGAAAAAGTGCGTCAGTTAGCCTGGAAGCTTCATAAACAGGAATTTTCAATCGCCTTTTGCGGGCATTTTTCTGCCGGAAAATCGACGATGATTAACCGGCTCATCGGTGAGGAGTTACTGCCGTCGAGCCCGATCCCGACGAGTGCCAATCTAGTAAAAATTAAAGCCGGGGAAGATTTTGCGAAAGTTTACTTTAAATTCGATCATCCCCATCTTTACCCCGCGCCATATGACTATGAACAGGTAAAAAGCTATTGTAAAGACGGAGATCAAATCGAATCGATTGAGTTCAGCTCCTCAAAGGCTGCTTTCCCACCGGAGGCTGTGATCATGGACACTCCGGGAATAGACTCCACGGATGATGCCCATCGAATCGCGACAGAATCGGCGCTTCATCTGGCCGATATCGTTTTTTATGTGATGGACTATAATCACGTCCAATCAGAAGTGAATTTCATGTTTACAAAACAATTAACAGATGCGGGTAAACAAGTGTATTTGGTTATTAACCAAATCGATAAGCATAAGGAAACAGAGCTCACCTTTCCTGAATTTACGCAATCCGTACAAACTGCCTTTGCTTCATGGGGTGTAAAACCGGCGAAAATCTTTTTCACTTCGCTAAAAAAAGAAAGCGAGCCGCATAACCAATTTTCAGAATTGCAGCAATTCTTATATGAACAAGTAGCCATGCGTGACAAACTTCTTCCGGGGGCTATTTTTGATTCTTTAAAGAAGCTTGCAGAAGATCATTTTCAGTTTATGGCTGCCAAGGATGAAGCTTACCTCGAGGAAATAGACCGGCTGCTCGCAGAAGTGCCGGCGGAAAATTCCCGGACGCTCTTGCAGAAAACAGCAGATCTTCTTCAGGACATTGAGCGGCTTGACAGTTCGGCCGGGCAATCGGCTGCAAAAATAGAGAGTGAAACAGAAGCGCTTTTAAAAAATGCCTACCTCATGCCTTTCCAGACAAGAGAACTGGCAGAACGCTACTTGCAGTCGCGGCAATCCGATTTTAAAATAGGCATTTTGTTTTCGCGGCAAAAAACGGAGCAGGCGAGGGCGGAGCGGCTCGCTGCTTTCTTCAAAGATCTTCAGGAAAAAGTAAAATCGCAGCTTGAATGGCATTTAAAAGAGATGCTGCTGAAAATGATCAAGGACGAGGCGGTTCATCATCCAGACCTTGAGCATGCAGCGCAAACGATTTCGGTCCAATTTGACGAAAAGCTGCTGGAGGAAACGGTTAAGCCGGGTGCCGGCGTTACAGGTGATTCTCTTTTAAATTATACAGAAGATCTTGCCAATACATTGAAAAAAATTGCCAGAGAGCAGGTGCTGCAAATAAAAGAGCAAATCGTTTTTGTTCTTCAGCAAAAATCATCTGCAGATAAAGCCGTTTTACAGGCGGAACATAAAGAATTGGAGGCTTATCTTGATGCCGCCACAAAGCGGGAGGCTATTCTAAAAAGCCAAACGAGAATCAAGTTTAAATTGGAAAAGCTTCTGTCGGGAGATTTTGGCAATGAGTCAGTTTCTGCCCGGGTGAAGGAGCTGTTTACTCAGGAAGCGGATACTCCAAAGATCATCCGCCATCCAGCTCAGCCCGATTCCCCGGAAAAAACGGAAAGCCGGAAGGAGCGTCCGCGCGGAGCCGTTTTGCTTCCCGGGAAGGACATCGCCGTATCATCGGACCGGCGCAGCCGGCTTGCCGCAGCTTTAAGGCATGCCTCGGCGCAAATCACCGATGTTCCCGGCTTGTTAAAGCTCAGTGAAGATCTGATCGAAAAGGCGTTCCGTCTTGAAAACAAAAATTTTACTGTCGCACTTTTCGGTGCATTTAGCGCCGGTAAATCGTCATTTGCAAACGCTTTGCTGGGAGAAAGCATTCTTCCTGTTTCACCTAATCCGACGACTGCAGCGATAAACAAAATTAAGCCTGTTACATCAACCGACGTGCATGGGAGCGTAAATATCAAACTGAAGGATGCTGAAACGTTATTTAACGATGTGAACAGGTCATTGCATTTCTTTGACTTGAATGCAGCCGATTTCGACGATGCACTGTTACTGATTGGCAAGCTGTCCGCAAAGGAAACATTTAAAGAAGCTGCCGAGAAAACGCATCTGGCTTTTTTAACTGCATTTTATAAAGGGTTTAACAAATATGCAGGCCAGTTAGGATCTGTTATTGAGTCCGATTTAGAAGAATTTCGCGATTTTGTCGCAAATGAACAAAAATCATGCCTTGTTGAGTGGATAGAAGTATTTTATGATTGCCCGCTGACAAGAGCGGGAATTACACTCGTTGATACGCCTGGAGCTGATTCGATCAATGCCCGCCATACCGGAGTCGCTTTTGATTATATTAAAAACTCGGATGTGATTTTGTTCGTTACCTACTATAACCACGCTTTCTCTAAAGCAGACCGCGAATTTTTGATCCAATTGGGGCGTGTAAAGGAAACGTTCCAGCTCGATAAAATGTTTTTTGTAGTCAATGCAATCGACCTTGCGGCTAATGATGAGGAAATGGACGATGTGATCGGATATGTCGGGGACCAGCTGATTCAATATGGGATCAGAAAGCCAAATCTGTTCGCACTGTCCAGCTTGCTCGCTTTGCAGGAAAAACAGGGGAATGAACCGGGAACTGATTCGCGGATGCCCATTTTTGAAAAGGAGTTTTATTCGTTTATCGCTAACGATTTAACGGAAATGGCCGAAGCAGCTGCAGAAGCTGACCTGAACAGAACAAAAAATATCATCAAGAAGCTGATCACCGCTTCACTGGAAGACAAAGAAGCGAAAAATCAACAGCGAATCGCAATTATCAGCGAAAAAAGACAGCTTCTTGACACGATTCGCTCTCAAAGTGCTGAAGTTTTATTAAGCAGGCTGCACCAGGAAACAGATGAGCTTGCCTTTTATATAAAACAGCGCGTATTTTTCCGATTCAACGATTTTTTTAAAGAAGCTTTTAACCCATCCCTGCTCAAGGATGATGGAAGGAACCTGAAAAAAGCCGTAAATACCGCGCTCGAAGACCTGCTGGAAAGCTTGGGCTTCGATTTTGCACAAGAAATGAGGGCAACTGGATTAAGGCTTGAAGCCTATATCCGAAAAATAACAGCGGAGTTTTACAATGCCTTCACATCCGAATTGGCAGCAGAAAATATCGATTTAAGCTATTCACAGCTGGACGCTGTCGAGTTTGACAGCATTGAATTTCAGTCTGCATTCAAGGATATCGACCGGCAGTTGTTTAAAAAGGCGGCCGTTTATTTTAAAAACCCGAAAGCATTTTTTGAAAAAAATGAAAAACGTCTGATGAGCGAAGAGCTGGAAAAAGCGCTGCAACAGCCAGCGGATGAATATATAAAATTGCAGAGTGACAGATTAAAAGAGCACTATTCCCGGCTGCTTTCAGAACTGTTCACAACGATGCTTGCGGGCATTACGAGACAAACAGAGGAATTCTATGAAGGGATTCTGGCTGCTTTAAATGAAGGTTATCCTGTAGAAGCACTGAAGAAAAAAGCTGAAGAAATTGAATCTTTTACGCAAAAGGATGAATGAAATGGAACGCTGGCTGGAGGAGCTTGAAGAGCAGCATCAAATGACGGTTCTGTATGCGTGCGAGGCCGGAAGCCGGGCATGGAATACAGCTTCGGAACAATCTGATTTTGATATCCGGTTTATTTTTAAGTACAAAGACTTGAAAAGCTACATTGCCCTGAATCCACGGCCAGCCGTAATCGACATCAAGCAACCATTTGACGCGCAAGGCTGGGATATCAAAAAAGCATTGCAGCTCGCCGGAAAGTCAAATGCAAGCCTTTACGAGTGGGTCTTCGCTCCATTCGTTTACCGGGACGCCAGCGGCTTTGGACAGCGCTTAAAGGACGTCGTCGAATCGGGATTTTCTCCGTACGCGTTGTTTATGCATTATCGGAGCCTGATGACAAGAAATTTAAAGAACGTAATAGGGAAGGAAAAAGTTTCTGCCAAACAAATCAAACAGTTGATCCAGGCGGGAAGAAGTTTTTTTATTGCCGAGTGTTTAGCGGCAACAAATGAAATATTCTCACCATACAGGATACTGGAGGAAATATATAAAAACGCTGACACTGAACTATTAAAAAAATACATGGTTCTGATCAATTCGAAAAAAACCGGAATATTGCCGCCCGCAGAAGCAATTCAATTTGTCATTGCTGAATTGGAAAAGCAAAGTGGACTGTTATCAAAACGCGGGGAAAATCTCGGACGCGGCAAGATTGCTGCGGATAAACTGAACGAATGGCTTTGGGAACTGCTGCAACTATAGGAGGGTTAGATGAAAAGCTCATTTCATGCCTGCGCAACATGCATTCACTTTCAGGCGGCCCGGACCAGCAAGAAGATGAATTATTTATGCCGGCGGCTTGGATATGAAACAAGGCCGGACTACCGTTTTAACTGCTGGACGCCAAAAGAACATGTGAAGAAATTAATCGAGAAACGGGAAATGGGGAATTGAATTCTTCTTCAGCTGGTAAACACGATTAAGGAGTTTCTCCTGGGCCCGTGTTATAATAGATTTTGCCTGAAAAAACATTTGCCGGAAGGGAAGATTTTTAAGAATATGAACAAGCCTGCATTTATGCTTGTCGACGGAATGGCCCTGTTGTTTCGCGCTTTTTATGCCACTGCCGTGACAGGCCAATTTATGGTCAATTCAAAAGGACTGCCGACAAATGGTGTTTACGGCTTTGTAAAGCATTTTTTAACTGCTGTTTCCTCCTTTAATCCCTCGCACGTCGCCGTATGCTGGGACATGGGAAGCAAAACGTTCCGGACTGAGCTTTACGATGGCTATAAAGCAAACCGGGGCGAGCCGCCGGTTGAATTAATGCCCCAATTTGATCTTGTTAAAGAAGTGGTCGAAGCTTTTGATGTGCCGAGTATCGGGCTGGAAGGCTTTGAAGCGGATGACTGCATTGGAACGATTGCGAGGCAAAGCAGCGTTGATGCAAATGTGATGATTTTAACCGGCGACCAGGATATTTTACAGTTAATCGATGATCAAATTTCCGTTATTCTTTTAAAGAAAGGCTATGGCAATTACCTCGTTCATACGAAAGACACCTTTTTTGAAGAAAAAGGTATTTTGCCTGCGCAGATGATCGATTTAAAGGCGTTAATGGGCGATCCAAGCGATAACTATCCAGGCGTAAAAGGGATCGGCGAGAAAACAGCTCTTAAGCTGCTGAAGGAACATGAAAATGTCGCAGGAATTGTGGCCAATCTTGACCGGCTTTCAAATGCCCATCGGTTGAAAATTGAGCAGGGTCTTGAGATGCTCCATTTAAGCCGGCAGCTCGCCGAAATTAAATGCGATGTCCCAATTGCCTGCACCCTCGATCAAGCGGCATTTCGGTTAAACCGTGAAAAAGTGGTCGGGAAATTCGTTGAAATGGAATTTAAAGGCCTGCACAGATTTCTCCAATCAGAATCAGAAAAGGAATATGCGTAAAAAGGAACTGCGAGTGTGCAGTTCCTTTTTTTTCGTCAAAAAATTAAGATTGGCAAATACCATCATGGTTTAACACCTTGAAAAGTGGGAATCGTTGTATATCCAGTCTGTTCAGATAAGTGGAACCCGGCGATAGACTGGCGAACTACCCGGTTCTTTTTATATGACAGGAATAATGAGGCACATGCTTCCTCAAAATAACAAAAGAGGTGAAAGGTTATGAATAAAGGGGTATTGATCGCATTATTAAGTATCGGAGCTGCACAGGGTTTAAAAATACCGATTCACTACGTGAAAAAAAAGGAGTGGCGCCCTGAGCTGTTTTTCCAGACCGGCGGCATGCCGAGCTCCCACTCTGCCGGTGTTTCGTCATTGACGACGTATATTGCTTTAAAAAGGGGGATGCCGACCATCGATTTTGCCCTTTCCCTCGTTTATGGGTTGATTGTCATGTATGATGCACAGGGAATCCGCCGCCAGGCCGGCGAGCTGACGTTGAAGGTAAACGATCTGGGTGAACTGATCGATAAAATTCATAAGGAAGAAAGGGTAGAATTCGAAGAGAAAACTCCAAAAAAGCTCAAAGAAATGCTCGGCCATCAGCCGGAAGAAGTTCTTGGCGGGGCGGTATTGGGGGTTTTAACCGGGGCAGCGGGATATTTTTTGTCGAAAAATGATAGAAAAAAGACATGTACTAAGGTAAGATAAAGAAGGGGAAAAATAGTAGCCAGGGAGAGGAATGGTTGTGTCAGTGCGAACAGTGGAAGAGTATTTGCACGAGCTGCAGAGCAAGGGCTTTCATTTTCGGGAAGACGCTGTAGGGTTCATCTATTTTGGGAAAAACTATACAAACGCCAATGATGAACTGACAAACACGGCAATCGAACTAACGCTTAAAGTGCAAAAGAAGTTTGATGGAAGCTTTTTCATTTCATTGCTTGAAACTCTATCGCAAAACAAAATTGAAACAAGGCAGGAAGCGATCCGGTTTATCAAGGAAAAACAGCTTCTTGCCATATAAGCTCTAATAAACGAAAGACAAGAAGCTGCCCTTCTTGTCTTTCATTTTTCTTGTATGTGATTGGAAATCGCTTCATGAGTCAATTTGTGTCTCTTTTTTAAGAGAGCAGCAGCTGGCTTGCGCGGAAGCTCGGCAAAAACCATTCCGGCAAATATTAACATACAGCCGGGCACTGTACTGAAACTTAATCGTTCACCTGCCCAAAAATAATCGGAAAAAAGCTGTTTCTTCATCATGATTTAGCCCCGCTGTTTTTTCTTATTGCATTTCGGGCAAGTTCGTCAGCCGTTTTGTTCTCGCTTGACGGTATCCATTTCATAAAAAACAACTCCAATTCATCGGCCAAAGCAAGCGCTTTTTCGAGAAGCGGTGCATAGTCTTTATTTTTCACAAATTCCTTTTCGACCGCCCTGTTGACAAGCCCGGAATCTGTGCGGAAAGAAACCGTCTTGTACCCTTTTTCAATGCAGATTTCCAGTCCTTTTATAAGGGCGTGATACTCTGCTTCGTGATTGGTCATAATACCGAGGGGAATTGAATATCTTTCAACAATGCCATTGCCTTTAATAAAGACGCCTGCGCCGCTTGGTCCGGGATTTCCGGCGCTTGCCCCGTCAATATATATTTCAAGCAAAGTTAGATCCTCCAAACAATTTTAAAATAATGACTGTTCCCTATATTTAAAAAAGGTTTTTAAAAACCGCTAATCTTAAGTTTATCACAATTAGCGGGGCTGCCAAAGAATATACAAAGTGCGGCCGTCTTATCAAAACAATAAGCTGCCCATTAAAAAAATTGTAAAAAACCATTGTAGCCTGAAATCTTATTTTCGTGTACCATCTAAAGAAAATGTTAAAATTAAAAATAGTGCAAAAGCATAAAAAAGGGCTGAAAAACATGAACTATAAAATTGAGTGGAAATATAAATTAAAGGGAAAAGAAACGGTGTTATTCATTTCAGATTGGCTGAGCGGGGAGCAGGCATTGCAGGCCGGGGAAGAAATCGAAAGCTCGGGAAAAGCCGCCGGGCTTGCCTTTTACGATGAAGCCGATGTATCGTGGACATTAAAAGAGCTTAAAAAGCTGCTCGCAGAAGTCGAAACGGAACCCCATGATGTGATTGTTTATTTTGATGGAGGATTTCAAAAAGAAACTTTCGAGGCGGGACTGGGTGCCGTAATTTATTATAAGCAAGGAAAAAAGAAGTACCGGATCCGGGCCAACGAGCTCGTAGATGAAATAGAGACAAATAACGAAGCGGAATATGTTGCGTTATTTTACACTTTAAATATACTTGAGGAGCTTGGTGTCCATCATGTTTCCTGTGAATTTAAAGGCGATTCCCAGGTGGTTTTAAAGCAGCTGGAAGGGGAATGGCCCTGCTATGAAGAAGTATTGAGTAAATGGCTTGATCGAATTGAAAACAAACTGGAGGAGCTTGCCATTACTGCGAAATATACACCGATATCACGAAAGGATAATGCAGAAGCTGATAAGCTCGCCAGCCAGGCTCTTGAAGGAAAAGTGATAAACAGTAAAATGCAGGTATTATAGTGCACGCTGAATAAGGAAGTGAACCAATGAAACGAAAAGAGTTGCTCCATGAAATGGGAGAGTTGATGAGCCATTATTGTGAAGGCTGCTTTCTCCATAAACACCACAGAAAAGAAAAAGGAAAGAAATACGCCCACCGATTCTGCATTACCCAATGTACAGTTGGAGAGAAAATAAAAGCTTATGGGAATAAGCTGTCATAAGCAGAAAATAAAAAGGCCGGCGATATTCGCCGGCCTAAGCTTTTATATGGAAAGGATTAAAGCTTTACTACGTTAGCAGCTTGAGGTCCACGGTTTCCTTCAACGATTTCAAAAGAAACTTCCTGGCCTTCCTCTAAACTCTTGAATCCGTCACCTTGGATCGCGCTGAAATGTACAAATACATCTTCCCCGCCTTCAACTTCGATAAATCCAAAGCCTTTTTCATTGTTAAACCATTTTACTTTACCATTTTGCATGAATAATTTCCTCCTAAGCCATCCACGACACCAGTTATAGTGTCAAAGTTAAATATTAACCATGAAGCGAATCAATACCATAAACGGTAAACAATCCAACTTGATGATGCTTTTATCATACACGAATCACCTATGTTAGTCAACCAGTGTGCAAATTATTTTGCAGAAAAAAATAAGATTTTTTCTAAAATTTTAACAATTTTAGCACTTATACTTACTTTCTCTTTCTATTTTCAATTCTTTTGTTATTATTTACCTGAAATATACAGTGGGAGGCGGAAAAATGGATAAGCATATCAGCACTATTTCGGAACAGGACATGCCTCACCAAACGACTGATGGTTCCGAAACCGCAAATAAGTTACTAGATTTTAGACAACACCGGGAAATCAAAATCACTAAAGTTCTCAAAGATTGATGCTTCACTAAATCATAAATGCTCATTTTCCTCATATCCTGTAAGTAAATGCGGCTTATAGAGGGTGAGAGCGTGTACCGGTTTACCATTGATAATGAAGAGTGGATTTTAAGGTTTGCTCCGGCGGTTGCCATCGAACGGGAGATAAAGGATCTGATAGTCAGATCCCTCGCTCTTCTCGGGAGTAAGCTTCCTGCTTTTCCGCATGGTGATGCATTTGTGATCTTCAATGAGAAGATAGGCCTGATTGTCTTTAACGTTGAGAAAATCCCATCCTTCATTTTAACTATTTCCAGCGTCGTCCCGAGAGAGAAATGGTTTGAAATTAAAAGCCGCACTTTAAAAAAATATATGAATTAGAAAACCGGCCGGCTGTTTAGCCGGTTTTTTATATAAAGCCGATAAACTTAGTGATATAGTAGTTCATTGGGAAAATAATTTCCTGAACTACGCAGGTAATGTTAATATTTTAATAGAGGAATGATATGAGGAGAATCAAAATGAAACTGATCATTGCCGAAAAGCCCGATCAGGGGGCAACGCTGGCGTCCGTGTTTAAAAACAAAAAGCAGCAAGGTTATATAGAAATATACCCCAATCAAATATTCCCCGAAGGTGCCTTCGTGACATGGGCAATCGGCCACCTCTGCCAGCTTTCCGCTCCTGAAAAATATAAGCCGGAGTGGAAAAAGTGGAGTTTACAAACATTGCCGATCGTTCCTGATCAATTTACTTATGAAGTAACGAAAGACAAAGGAAAGCAATTCGCCGTCATCAAAAAACTGATCTCCAAACCGGAAGTTTCCGAAATTATTCATGCGGGCGATGCCGGCCGGGAAGGTGAGTTGATTATCCGCAATATATTACGGCTCACCAAGTGTAAAAAGCCGATGAAGAGACTGTGGATTTCCTCGCTGACGCCAAATTCGATTAAACAAGGATTTCAATCGCTGCTCGGTGAAGAGGAGACAAGAAATCTCTATTATGAGGCATATACCCGCGCTTGTGCGGACTGGGTGGTCGGAATGAACGCTTCGAGGCTGTACAGCTTGCTGCTCCAGAAAAATGGCTTTTCCGATGTTTTTTCAGTTGGCCGCGTGCAAACGCCGACACTTGCTTTGATCGTGCAAAGAGAGCACGAAATTGACTCCTTTGTTTCCGAACCATTTTGGGAGGTTCAGGCAAAATTTGATATAGACGGTAAGAAGTATGAAGGAAAATGGGGAAAGGATGGCGAGACAAGAATTAAAACGAAGGAGCTTGCCGAAAAAATAGCCGCATTCTGCCAGGAAAAGCCTGCCGAAGTTGCCGATGTACATTCGGAAAAGAAAGAATTTTTACCGCCGCTCTTATACAATCTTTCTGCTCTCCAGGCCGATGCCAACAGAAGGTTTAAGTTTTCTCCGAAGAAAACGTTGGATGTTCTGCAAAAGCTATATCAAAGAGGAATCGTTTCCTATCCCCGTTCCGATTCGCGCCATGTTACAAAAGGTGAAGCAGAGGCGTTTCCTGGCATCCTGAGCAAGCTTGCGAAACTGCCGGGATATGAAGGCTTATTTCCGCTGCCCCATTCGTCAATCGCAACAGACAAGCGCTATGTGAATGATAAAAAAGTGACGGACCACTATGCGATCATTCCAACGGACCAGGTTCCAAACACCGATAGGCTGAGCGGCGATGAGCAGAAACTATACGACTTGGTGGCGAGAAGCCTGGTTGCCGCGCATTATCCGAAGGCTGTGACAGAATATACAACCGTTAAAACGGTTGTCGATGGGCGCGCTGAGTTTGTTTCAAAGGGAAAGGTCCAGCTTGAAGAAGGCTGGCGAAAAGTATTGCCGCAAAAGGAAAAAGAAGAAGAGCCCCTGCTCCCGTCCTTGCAGGCCGGGGAAAAGGGAGCAGTCATCAAGGCGGAAGTAAAAGAAAGCAGGACACAACCGCCAAAAAGGTATACAGAAGGGCAACTGATCACTTTGATGAAAACCGCCGGCAAGCATATTGAGGACAAAGAGCTCGAGAAAGTGCTCATGAAAACGGAAGGCCTTGGAACAGAGGCAACCCGTGCCGGAATCATTACGATGTTAAAGGACAGGAATTATATCGAAATCAAGAAGAACCTTGTTTATGCAACGGCGAAAGCAAAAATTTTGATCGGGGCAATCGGAGCGCAAGTGCTTGCTTCACCTGAAATGACTGCGAGGTGGGAGCAGAGGCTGAAGGAGATTTCAGAAGGCAAGGCCTCACCAAAGCAGTTTATGGACCAGACCGGAAAAATGGTGGCCCATCTTATTTCTGCTGCGGTAGAGGAGGCGGCAGACTGGTCTTTCAAGAGTGAAGAAACGGAAGGTTTTATTCCGCGCAAGCAAAAGCAGAAGCGCGTAACAAAGCTTGGGAAATGCCGAAAATGCGATGGGCAAGTGATCGATAAGGGCAGCTTTTTTGGCTGCACAAACTACAATAATACAGGCTGCAATTTCACACTGTCCAAAAAAATTGCCGGAAAAACGATCACCCAGAAGATCGCAAAAACCCTTCTTGAACAAGGCACAACCGACACGATAGAAGGGTTTAAAGGGAAAGACAAGCTTTTTAATGCAAAGTTGACTTGGGATGCAAATGGTGACAAGATCATTTTCCTGTTTGAAAAAAGCCATTCAGGTATGTAGGAAGCAATCAATGGCAGGTGCTATCTTGTCACTGCCTTCCATGTATAGTAAACTTTTAATGTTAATGATTTTTGGGAGGGTAAGGGATGCCAACACCTAGTATGGAAGATTACATTGAACAAATTTTTATATTGATTGAAGATAAAGGATATGCTCGCGTTTCCGATATAGCTGAAGCGTTGTCTGTCCATCCCTCCTCAGTTACAAAAATGGTTCAAAAGCTTGATAAAGATGAGTATCTTGTTTATGAAAAATACCGTGGCCTCATTTTAACCCCGAAAGGCAAGAAAATTGGCAAACGGCTTGTCTATCGCCATGATCTGCTCGAGCAGCTCTTGAAAATGATCGGGGTAAAAGACGAAAATATATATGCCGATGTTGAGGGCATCGAACATCACCTCAGCTGGGATGCGATTGACCGGATCGGCGACCTTGTCCAGTTTTTTGAAGAGGATGAAAGCCGCTTAAACGCACTCAAGGAAATCCAGAAACGCAACGAAGACGAATAGAAACAAAAAAAGCAGCAGCCTTGCCGGAAATTCCGGCAAGGCTGTTTTACTTTGGTCGTTTTTTCCTAATCAAAATAGTTCCGGCAATTCAGCAAAAGCTGATTCTCCTTCTGCAATACTATCATCAATATCCTCAGCTCCGGACAAAATACCTGCTTCGATTTCCAGCATAGCCTTGCGGTAAGAGATGATCCTCCCGGCCGAAGTTTGGAAGTTTATGATTTCACCATTGCGGTTTTTTTGGACACCGACAAGTTTTTCTTCAGGCATCTTCTCGCTCCTTTCTCCTCATCAGTCTGTCATTTTTATAAAAAAATAAACCAATTAAAGGATTTAACGGCTCGAATAACGAAAAAGGTTTGTGACACATTCGACAAGAGAAGAAACTTTTTGTGGAACACAACCGTACATAAAAAATAAAAAGCAGGTGATCATTTGGATTCATTTGATTGGACAAGTGAAGCGGAAAAACAATGGGACAAAAGAGCCGGCTTTTGGAATTCGCGCAGCAGGGAGATGTGGGATGACGGCAGTCGAAAAGATATCGTCCCATTTATTGAAAAGCATCTTGAAGCGGGCAGCACCGTTTGTGATCTCGGGTGCGGTGACGGTTATGGTGCAATCAAGCTTGCAAAAGCTGGATTTACAGTAACCGGAGTAGACATGTCCGCGGAAATGGTAGAAACTGCGGAAACAAACGCGAAGGGAACATCAGCGGAATTTTTGAAAGCCGACATTTCACGCCTGCCTTTTTCTGATAGCTCTTTTTGCGCTGCTGTTGCGATTAATTCATTGGAGTGGACGGAAAAACCGTTAGCTGTGCTTAACGAAGCAAAACGGATTGTTAAAAGCAATGGTTTAGCGGTCATTGCCATCCTCGGGCCAACAGCAATGCCGCGGGAACACAGCTACCGCCGCCTTTATGGCGAAAAAGTGATCTGCAATACGATGATGCCATGGGAATTCGAAAAGCTTGCTTTAGAAAACGGCTGGAGGAAAATTGATGAATTTGGGGTATACAAAAGAGGGACAGAAGCTTTGCAAATCAAATCATTACCGCTTGAATTAAAACAGTCGCTTGCGTTTATGTGGGTATTTATGCTGGAAAATATGAAGTAGAAAGGGAGTTTATGATGAGCAGATATTCGGTAAATGAATTTGTCAATTCAACAAAGCAGCAGGATAAAGGCGAAGGACTTTTTGAATTGGAAACACCAAGGCTCCTCGAAATAAACCTGGATGGCCAGGTTTGGGCAAAAGCAGGTGCGATGGTTTCCTACCGCGGCAATATCAAATATGAGCGGGAAGGAATTTTTGAACACGGAATCGGTAAAATGTTTAAAAAAGCTCTTTCAGGTGAAGGGGCATCCTTAATGAAGGCTACAGGAAATGGCAAGCTTTACGTTGCAGATCAGGGCAAAAAAGTTTCGATCCTGAATTTGCAAGGGGAATCCATTTTTGTAAACGGAAATGACCTGCTTGCTTTCGAACCTTCAATCGATTGGGATATCAAGCTGATGCGGAGGGTTGCCGGAATGATGGCCGGCGGATTGTTCAACGTCAGGCTTGAAGGATCGGGAATGGTCGCGATCACCTCCCATTATGAACCGGTGACATTGCTGGTCACTCCCGATAATCCTGTCTTTACAGATCCGAACGCTACTGTTGCATGGGCCGGTACGCTTGAACCAGAATTTGTAACCGACATTTCCTTGAAGACCTTTTTAGGCAGGGGGAGCGGTGAATCGATTCAAATGAAGTTTTCCGGAAACGGATTTGTCGTCGTCCAGCCGTATGAAGAAGTGTATTATTCACAGCAGTCCTAACAAAAAAAAGAGGCGTCCTCCAAGGATGCCTCTTTCGATTATAAAATCACTTCCACTCATACGGCGTTTCTTGATATACATAATAGTTCAACCAGTTCGAAAACAACAAATGGGCATGGGAACGCCAGCGGTTAACCGGCAGCATTTGCGGATTATCGTTAGGAAAATAGTTTTCCGGCATGTGAATGTCGAGCCCCTTTTTCCTGTCCCGCTTATATTCCTCCGCGAGTGTGTATGCATCATACTCTAAATGGCCGGTGATCATGATGCGTTTGCCGTCCCGTGAACTGATAATCAACGGTCCGGCTTCCTCCGAAAGAGACAGAAGCTTTAAGTCTTTGTTGTTCACGATCTCGTTTAGATCAATCCCGGTATTCCGGGAGTGGGGAGCGGCAAAAATATCATCAAAGCCTTGCAGCAACTTTTCACTCTTTTCACAGATTTGATGAAGATACACTCCGGAACACTTTTCCGGAAGGGCATGTTTGCCGATCCCGTAATGGTAGTATAAAGCAGCCTGCGCTCCCCAGCATATATGCAGGCATGAAGTGACATGATCTGTTGTCCATTCCATGATCTCGGTTATTTCATTCCAATATGAAACTTCCTCGAACGGCAGCAATTCAATCGGCGCTCCGGTAATAATCATTCCATCAAACTTTCGCTCTTTAATCTCTGCAAACGTTGTGTAAAATTGCTCTAAATGCAACGGGCTCGTTGTTTTTGATTCGTGCGTAGCTGTTTTTAGAAAAGTGATATTAACCTGCAGCGGGCTGTTCCCGAGCAGTCTCAGCAGCTGTGTTTCTGTTTTCTCTTTTTCGGGCATCAGGTTTAGGATCAGAATATTTAGCGGGCGAATATCCTGTTGGTTGGCCCGGTCCTCGTCCATAATAAATATTTTTTCTGACTCAAGTATTTCACGGGCGGGCAGTAGCTTCGGTATTTTAATCGGCAAAAACAGCACCTCCTGGCAAAAAATAACTTGACCTGCAAGCAAAAATTGTTTATTACCTTTTGAATTTTCAATTAACTACATTATAAATAGCTGATCAATCCCCGACAATGATTGTTGATGAAAAAGCTAAAAAATTTTAAATATTGATCTTTAGAATATTTCTCCGAGTGTTAAAATATAGAAGTGAGTTTTCATATTATTTCAAACGATCAGGGGGTTCTTCATGAAGTTAAAAACAGAAATAAAGTCCGATATTGAAATTGCCAGAGAGTCACAAATGAAGCCGATAATTGAAATAGCAGCAAAAGTTGGGCTCTCGGAAGATGATATCGAACTTTTCGGAAAATATAAAGCCAAGCTTTCAGCTGATACATTGAAAAAATTGCAAACAAAAGAGAGCGGGAAAATCATTCTCGTTACGTCCATCAACCCGACGCCTGCCGGAGAAGGAAAATCGACCGTTACAGTAGGGCTGGCCGATGCGTTTACACGGTTGGGGAAAAAAACGATGATCGCGATGCGCGAGCCTTCACTTGGCCCGACGATGGGAATAAAGGGCGGGGCAACAGGAGGAGGATATTCGCAAGTTTTGCCGATGGAAGACATCAACCTTCATTTTACCGGTGATCTGCATGCGATCACAACAGCGAATAACGCGCTTGCTGCACTGATTGACAATCACCTCCAGCAAGGCAATGAGCTGCAAATCGATCAAAGAAGGATTGTCTGGAAGCGGGCGCTCGACCTGAATGACCGGGCGCTGAGGAAAATTGTCATCGGCCTTGGCGGGCCGGTACAGGGAGTTCCGCGCGAGGACGGTTTTGACATCACGGTTGCTTCGGAAATCATGGCTGTCTTATGCCTCGCCGCTGACCTTAACGACTTAAAAGCACGGCTTGGCCGGATGGTGATCGCCTATAACGTGAACAAGCAGCCGGTAACAGTAGCCGATTTAGGCGTTGAAGGTGCTTTAACACTGCTGTTAAAAGATGCCGTAAAACCAAATCTCGTGCAAACAATCGAACATACTCCGGCGCTCGTTCATGGCGGGCCATTCGCCAATATCGCACATGGCTGCAACAGTGTTATCGCGACAACGGCGGCCGCAAAGCTTGCCGATTTTGTGATCACTGAAGCAGGGTTTGGTGCGGACCTGGGTGCGGAAAAATTCTTGCATATTAAAGGCCGAAGTGCCGGCATCAAACCGGAGGCGGTTGTCATCGTCGCGACTGTCCGCGCCTTGAAGATGCATGGAGGCATGCTTAAATCTGAATTAAAAAACGAAAATGTTGCCGCACTAACAGCCGGGTTCGCGAATCTTAAAAAGCATATTGAAACGATCGGGAGCTTTGGTCTCCCTTTTGTAGTCGCGATTAACCGGTTTGTCACCGATACAGAAGCCGAAGTTTCAACACTTCTTGAGCTTTGCCGGAAGGAAAACATTCCTGTCGCTTTGACGGAGGTTTGGGAAAAAGGCGGAGCAGGTGGCGTGGATCTTGCTGAGAAAGTTTTAAACGCGATTGAAACGAACGAGGCCGAATACCAGCCATTGTACGATCTCTCTGACCCGCTCGATGTGAAAATAAGGACAATCGTTCAAAAGGTTTATGGTGCGAGTGATGTTGAATTTTCGCCAAAAGCAAAAAAACAGTTAGACGAGTTCGACTATTTTGGCTGGGGTCATTTCCCGATCTGTATGGCGAAAACCCAATATTCATTATCAGATGATCCCGCAAAGCTTGGGAGACCAAGCGATTTTACTGTTCTGGTCCGAGAGCTGAAGCCGTCAGTCGGCGCAGGATTTATCGTCGCCCTCACCGGCGACGTCATGACAATGCCGGGCTTGCCAAAACAACCGGCAGCTTTAAACATGGATGTCGATGAAAACGGCCAGGCAGTTGGTTTGTTCTAAAGAAATGGGGTATGCAAGCCTTGTTTGATCCGACTGCTTTTGAAAATATGAAGGTAGTGATTGAAGGTGCCGTTTATGACAAGGATTTATCAGGGGAATTACAGGTGGTTGACCGCAATGATCTGATCAATACGGCAAAATTGTCGCGGGAATACTCGATTTCTTTCACGGAGCGCGGGTCAATGCCTGACGATCCTTCCTGCACGTTAATTTTACAGGCGAGCCTGAAAAACCTTGCTGCCGAGCTGCTGCCGGAAAGCGGGAGCGGACAAGCAGCCGGCTGTACTGTCCTGGTTGTTTTTAATACGACCCATAAAAAGGATTTGGCAATCTCCGGCATCATCGAGGAAAAGATTAGAGAAATTTGGGGTATGGACCGGGGCATTACTCAACGGTGGACGTTTGATGATGAATCGGATGATACGGTTGAGAATGAGACGATTGTCAGCTTCAATCGTCCTGTATTTGAAGAGCAGATCGATGATTTAGTCGCGATGATTGATTATATGGAAAAAACCATCAAAAGCCTGAAAACGAGTGTGCAGTGATTACAAGCTTCCCGCTCGCCTTTATCAGCAGGTAACAGTAAGATAAAGGCAGGAGGTGGCTAATATGTCAGTTTACCAATTTAGCGCGAAAACCATTACCGGGGAAGAAGTTTCTCTGGACCGTTTTGCAGGGAAGGTGCTCCTGATCGTCAATACAGCGAGCAAATGCGGTTTCACACCCCAATATAAGGATTTGCAGGAGCTGTATGACAAGTACAAAGATAGGGGTTTGGTGATACTCGGTTTTCCCTGCAATCAATTTATGGGCCAGGAGCCTGGCAGCGAAGAGGATATTCAATCGTTTTGCGAGTTAAATTACGGCGTCAATTTTCCGATGTTTGCGAAAATCGACGTCAATGGTCCGAATGCTCATCCACTCTTTCAATACTTAACAGAAAAAGCGCCCGGGGCATTGGGAACGAAAGGAGTAAAATGGAACTTCACGAAATTCCTTGTTGGCCGCTCGGGCAATCCGGTCAACCGCTACGCCCCGAGCACCAATCCCCGGGAAATCTCGGGTGATATCGAACAGTTGCTATAAGAATAATTCTAAAGCTTCTCCATTATGGATGAAGCTGTTTTTTTGTTTTCCTAAAAATTCTAAATACTCTTTACAACTCGCCGGGCAAGCAATAGGATTAAAGAAGGTGTGGAAAACATTCCCGCTAATTCTAAAAAGGAGGAGATTGCGATGCAACTTAAAGCTAACTTAAAAATTTACAAGACAGAAAGAGACGAAGGCACATAGTGCAAGGAGGATTTAAAATGAACTATTTGACGAAAACGATCCAGATTGTCGAGTATCATAAAGAACTTGCAGGCAAAATTGCAAAAATGTGGAATATGAGCCGCGACAGCTGGGGTGGGGATACTCGTGTAACAACAGCGACACAAGTGATCCAGAAGGAAGCAAACTCCGGAAATATCGCTCTATATCTCGCTGTTGAAGGTGAGGAAGTCATTGGTTACTGCAGCTTGTCCGAGTATAAGGAAGATGTCGGTTCCCTGTATATTCCGCTGTTGAACGTACGCCCGGATTATCATGGCAAAAAAATTGGCAAAATGCTTGTTTTGCGTGCGCTTGAAAAAACAATTGAATTAGGCTGGCCGCGGCTTGACCTTTATACATGGCCGGGAAATACAAAGGCAGTCCCGTTGTATAAGAAATGCGGCTTTTTCTGGGAAGACCGTGATGATGTGACCCACTTAATGAATTTTATTCCGAGCGTTTTATCGACACCGCTACTTTCGCCGTACTTTAATGATCTGGACTGGTATGAATCGAGCGACCGTCTTATAGAGGTTAAGCCTGATGGTCTGAAGAAGGCCGGTTTTACATTTTATGAGTATTCGTGGAAAAATGAAGACACGGCGGTACGCGTTCAATTTGAAAAGACGGGCCGTGGCATGTGCTTAATAGAGACAAATGATTTTCTGCTTGAGTTAAAGCTGGCGGAACACGAAACGATCGAGCAGCAACCGTATCAATATGAGGTTCATTTTACAAATAAATCAGCCGAAGCCATCACATTGAAAGTAAGCGGAGCTGGAAATGAGCGGCTCGAATATTCAATAGATGCTGAGCTTCTGATCGACGAAAAAGCGGTCATCACTGAAATGCTGACAGTTCATCCTGGAGAAGAGCCAAGCGTTTGGAGCACCCATCCATATATCAGCTTAAATGTTTCAGTAAATGATCAGCAGTGTGAGCTGCGGCTCGGCGTAAAGCCGAAGCAGCCTGCAAAACTTGAGGCGAAATACTTTGCCAATTTAAGCTTTTTAAATCAGAAAAGTGAAATTCTTCTTGAGGTCGAAAGCAATCTTAAAGAAGCTGCGAAATTTATCATCGGCTTTCCGGAAAATGATTTAGCAGAATTGGATCAGAATGTTTTCGAGATCGATTTACAAGTGAACGAACGGCAAACGATATATGTGCCGTTAACCGTTTTACAGTTCGGGTTTTTCGAACCGGTACTTGCTGTAAAGGTTGTGATGGGTGACGGAACGTTCCATTTCGACCAAAAAATCACCGCAGCTTTCAAAGGTTTTGGCGAAAAGTTCGGCGGAGAATCGAAGGAACACTGGCATATATTCAACGGTGCAGCACAATTGAATGTCCGCAAGCGTGATTTATTGGTAACAGCAGGCAAAACGGAAAAAATCAAGCAGCCGTTCGCGTTTTTCGCACCAAAGCTTGGTAAGCCTTTTTCAAATGAATTTTCCAAAAAAAAGCCTGAAAAAGTGGAATGGTTGCATGATCAGCAATCGATCACAATGAGGCTTCAATTGCTATCAGAAGAGATGGAAGGCATCAGCTTAAGTTTAATGATGAAGCTGTATGCTGAAGGTTTGCTCGAAAAATGGGTGGAAGTTGAAAACAAAGGCTCACAGCGATATGAGAATGTCGCTGTGCTTCACTCTGTATACCATGAGATGGAAAAGGTCTATTTTCCGCTCGGCGATAAAATCGTTGTTTTTTCGGAAAGAAAGCAAATCGAATTTGGTGATCTTAACGGTGAATTGTTAAGTGAAAACTGGTTCTTTTCCGATCGGTCTGAGGCATCGTTCGGATTTGCCTGGAGCGCGGATGACAAAGCTTCGCCGGAAGGCTGGCAATTTCAGGTCGAGCAATCGCTTGGAGCATTGGATGTTCACGAGCAAATCATCTCAAAGCCGCTGTTTTTATCGTTCGGTGCATTTCCTGAATGGTGGGAATTCCGTCAATTTGCGCGGGGCTTTAATGGATGGGAACATAAACAAGCATTGCCGGAGCAAACGCTCACATTAACTGGAGAAAATATCGTTTTTGACCGTGCTGAAACGGAAATCGACATCGAACTGAAGTCTTATCGGGCAAATTACCTTGACGGGAATATAAAACTGGAGCTTAATGACCGGGAAGCAGCCGCTGTTTCTGTCGATGCCGGAGCTGAACAGACAAGTGTTTCTCAGGTGATTTCGATTCTGGATGCCCGTCCGCTTTCGATTGTAAGAGGAAAATATACCGGAAATGCGGTAACGAGTGAGTTGGAGGCGATTCTGCTCCGCAAAGGGACCCCGGACCGGATTACGGTCACAGAAGAAGAGGGCCGTCTTCGTTCGCTCGTCGTCAGTAACGGATGTATCGAAATCAAGGCAGCCAGCGATTTTTATCCAGGAATTTATTCTCTTTCTGTAAACGGAAACGAATGGCTCGATACATCATTTCCGCAATTGCAGGCAAAAGGCTGGTGGAATCCATGGGGAGGCGGAATGAAAAGCGTCCCTGCGCAATTAAATACGTTTTCATTGCTAAAAGAACATTTAGCCGTGGAATATGTTGAAATCAATGACCGGTCCAACAATCAATGGAGTGGAATCGCGCTGACGACAACCGTTAAAGATCACAGCGCTTGGAAAGGCGTTGTGTTTACACAATATTATTTGATGCTTCCTGATGTCCCTGTGTTAGCTTCATTTGTTGAAGTAAAGGAAGCAGGCGGTAAAGTCCTGATTGGAGAGGAATGGACCACAGATTTTTTCCTTGGTGGAAGTCCGTTAAACGAAATCGTTTGCCATGACAATCAACCGGGAATCTTTAAAAAGTATCAGGCCGGAATCGAAGAGCAATCGATTCACCTGGATAGCGGCGCATTCATGTCCCGGGATGGAACAGCGGAGAAGCTATATGTTGTCCCCGGCTTGGGCAGCAATGAGACTGGAGCTTACATGAATAAAGAAGTTTTACAGGTTGTCAGCAAGCAAAGGCTGCTCGGTGAATTAAAAACTGCGCCAATGTTTATCGTTTTTGATGAACGGCAATTGACCGGCTCAGTGCTTCGTCAGCTAAACAGAATCAGATTCCAGTGATTACAAGGAGTAGACATGAAGATCATTGACGCACATATGCATTTTTCGAAAATTAATTCGTTTCATGAAACAGCGGGGCAAGTTTCGTTTGTCGATTACTCTTTTGATGGCATTTTAAAAGAGTACGAGCAAGCGAATGTCGTCCTCGGGATTGGCATGGGATTGACAGAAACGGGCGGCATGGGGTTTCCCGACCATGCTGCCACCACGCCGATGGGACTTGATTTAAGCGACAGCCTGCCCGGAAAAATTGTCTATTGCGCCGGGGTTAATCCGTTTGACTGCGGGGAAGATGCGGTGAAGAGGCTCGAAGCCGAGGTGCAAAAACAAGAGGTTGTCGGGATTAAAATTTATTTGGGGTACTATCCTTTCTATGCCTATGATGAAGTATACGAACCGGTATATAAAATCGCCGCTCAATATCGTCTGCCTGTCGTATTTCATACCGGGGACACTTATTCGGAACGGGGGCTGCTCAAATATTCGCATCCGCTTGCGATTGACGAAGTAGCGGTCAAGCATCGGGACGTTACTTTTATGATGGCCCATTTCGGCGATCCGTGGACATTGACAGGAGCGGAAATCATCTATAAAAACCCGAATGTATATGCGGATTTATCAGGGTTGATCGTCGGCACAGAGAAGGATCTGATGAAACGCCTGCAGGGGCGGTTCCTTGACCATCTGCGCCATGCCCTCGAATTTGCCGATTCGTATGATAAGCTGTTGTTCGGCACCGACTGGCCGCTTATTCCGGTGGCTCCGTATGTTGAGTTCATAAAAGAACTGATTCCCGAAGAGCACCATCAAGCCGTTTTTTACGATACTGCTGCAAACGTTTTTCCGAAAATCAAGCCGTTTTTAAAATAGATAGATTGGCAGGTGGCTATCCTTTTTAGCGAAGGATAGCCTTTTTTTGTGCAAATGATCATGTACAAAGTGCTATACTGTCGTTTTATTGCTCGAATGTTACTGGTTCGTGTTAAAATAAAAAACGGAAAGAAAGCAGGTGTTTTCATGAAGAAGATCATTAGACAATCTGAGGAATTTGTGAAAGAAAGCTTAAGGGATGATGCGACCGGGCATGACTGGCATCATATTGACAGGGTCCGGAAAAATGCCTTAAATATAGCTTCAAAAGAGCAGCGGGGTGACCTGTTTGTCATCGAAATGGCTGCCCTGCTTCATGATACAGCGGACGAAAAGCTAAATGTATCCGGCGCGGCAGGAGAGAAAAAGCTGCTTGCTTTTATGGATACCCTTGATTTAAGTATAGCTATTAAGGAGCATATTCTGGATATTATTTTTTCGATTTCATATAAAGGCGGAAACAGCAAGGCTTTGGCGTCAATTGAAGCAGAAATTGTCCAGGATGCAGACCGTCTCGATGCGATTGGCGCGATTGGAATCGCCCGGACGTTTGCATATGGGGGGAGCAAAGGCCAGCCTATCTATGATCCACGCATCGAAACCAGAGAGAAAATGACTGTTGAAGAGTATCGAAATGGCAAGTCTTCTTCAATCCATCATTTTTACGAGAAGCTGCTGAAGTTAAAAGACCTCCTTCATACGGATGCAGCCAAACAGCTGGCCGAAGCGCGCCACCAGTTTATGGAGCAATTTTTACAGGAATTTCATAGTGAATGGAATGGTGAAGCATGAAGATGATTTCAATGGAAAACGTGTCTAAAACTTACGGGGAAAAACAGCTTTTTCACGAATTGTCCTTCACTATTTCAGAAAAAGATCGCGTTGGTTTAATTGGAGTGAATGGAACCGGAAAATCGTCCCTCCTCAAAATTGCCGCAGGAATCGATTTGCCCGACTCAGGCGAAGTTGTCAAAGGAAAAGACTATAAAATTTCCTATCTATCCCAGAATCCTGAACTTTCGGCGGAATTGTCCGTGTTAGATCAGGTGTTTGAAGGGGATGCACCCATTTTTGCTGTGCTGAGACAATATGAACAAACGCTTGGCCTTTTAACGAAAAATCCAGATGATCAGCACTTGCAGGAGGCTCTTTTTGAGCAGCAGAAAAAAATGGATGCACACAATGCCTGGGATTTAAGCACGAGTGCAAAAACGATTCTGAGCAAGCTGGGCATTGACGATTTTACAAAAAAAGTTGGCGAGCTTTCCGGTGGCCAGAAGAAACGGGTCGCACTTGCACAAGTATTAATCCAGTCACCTGACTTATTAATTCTCGATGAACCGACAAACCATCTCGATTATCAATCAGTGAAATGGCTTGAAGACTATCTTGGAAGGTATAACGGAGCACTTTTGCTTGTCACGCATGACCGGTATTTTCTTGACCGGGTTACAAACCGGATATTTGAGCTTGATCGGGGGCGTCTTTTCAGCTATAAAGGCAATTATGCAGCATTCCTCGAAGCGAAAGCGGTCCGGGAAGAAAATGAAGCGGCAACACTCGAAAAAAGAAAAAATCTTTATCGCCGCGAGCTCGAATGGATCAGACGGGGGGCCAAGGCGAGAACGACGAAGCAAAAGGCAAGGATTCAGCGATTTGAGCAGCTTGACGATCAATTATCTTCAGTCCAATCTTCAGACAAGCTCGATATTTCATTAAACGGAAGCAGGCTTGGCAAACAGGTTTTTGAACTGAAGGAAGCAACAAAGTCATATGGAAATCACGTCATTTTAAGCGATTTTGATTTGCTTGTGAAGCCTGGTGACCGAATCGGAATCATCGGCCGAAATGGAACAGGGAAATCGACTCTGCTTAACGTGCTCGCCGGGAAAATCGAATTGGATTCCGGCATGCTCGACATCGGCCAGACAGTCAAGGTTGCCTATTATACCCAGGAAAATGAGGATATGGATGAAAACAAGCGGATGATCGAATATTTAAAGGAAACGGCCCAGGTCATCGAAACGTCCGACGGAAAGACGATTTCGGCACCGCAAATGCTTGAGCGCTTCCTTTTCCCGATGAATACGCACGGTACTCTGATTCGAAAACTATCCGGTGGTGAGAAGCGCCGCCTTTATTTGTTGAAATTACTTATGGAAGCACCAAATGTTCTGCTTCTTGACGAGCCGACAAATGATCTCGATACCCAGACATTAACGATACTCGAGGATTATCTTGGTGATTTCCCTGGAGTTGTATTAACGGTTTCCCATGACCGCTATTTTCTCGATAAGGTCGCCAGGCAGCTGCTTATATTGGAAGGGGAAGGGCGAATCGCGTCTTTTTATGGAAACTACAGCGAATTTTTAGAAAAAGAAACAGAAAAGCCGCTTGTAAAAGAAACTGCAGTTGCGGGAAAAATAACGCATCCAAACGACAAAACGAAAAAGAAGCGGCTGACATTTAAGGAAAAAATGGAATGGGAAGAAATTGACGGCAATATCGAAGCCGCAGAAGAAAGACTGAAAGAAATCGCAGAAGAAACGGCGTGTATTGGAAGTGATTTTGAAAAAGCTCATGCATTAATGAAAGAAGAAGCGGAGCTCAATGAACGCCTCGAATATTTAATCGAACGTTGGAGCTACCTCTCTGAAATAGTCGAGAACGAATAGACAAGGAAAACCCGGTGATTTATTTACCGGGTTTATTCGAGCGCGAAAGGTGAATGCGCAGGAACGATTATGTTAAAATTTTTAAAGATATAAACGTAATCAAGACAAAGGGTGAAAACAAAATGAAAATATTAGCGATAGAGCCGACTCCAAGCCCGAATACGATGAAGATTATTTTGGACAGGGAGCTGCCAATGGGCCAGAGCAATAACTATAAAAAAGACCATGCTGAAGGCGCACCGGATCTAATCAAATCGATCCTTAATGTTGAAGGCGTCAAAGGTGTTTATCACGTTGCCGACTTTTTGGCTGTAGAAAGAAATGCGAAGTTCGACTGGAAACAAATCCTTCCGCAAGTAAGGCAAGCCTTTGGGGAAGAATCAAGCGATGACAGTGCAAAAAATCCGGTCATGAATGAGCATTATGGTGAAATAAAAGTGCAGGTGCAAATTTTTAAAGGCATCCCGATGCAAGTGAAGTTAACGGATGGAGCGGAAGAAAAGCGTTTTGGCCTCCCTGAAGTATTTTTAAAAGCTTTGGCAAACGTTCAGAACCCCTCCGATAATGTTGTCATGGAACGAAAATGGCATGACTTCGGAATTCGCTTTGGAGACATGGAGCAAGTCGGACAGGAGGTTGTTGAAGAACTGATTGCTTCCTATCCGGAGGAACGCCTGAACGATTTGGTCAAACAAGCGGCCAATCCGGATAAAACCAACCAGGCAGCTGCAGAGAGGCGAAAGAAAGTAAAACTGACTCCAGACAGTTTAAATGATCCGGACTGGAGGAAGCGTTATCAGCTTTTTGAACAAATGGAAGACCCTGAACTGGCAGATTTGCCGTTGCTTGAAAAAGCACTGGATGATGAAAAGGCATCGATTCGCAGGCTTGCTGTCGTTTATCTTGGCATGATCGAGGATCCGCAGGTTTTGCCGCTGCTCTACAAAGCGCTGGAGGACAAATCGGTGACAGTGCGGCGCACGGCAGGGGACTGTTTATCGGACCTGGGCTTTGAGCAGGCGATGAGCAAAATGACAGATGCGTTGAAAGACAGCAGCAAGCTGGTCCGCTGGCGTGCCGCAATGTTTTTATATGAAGTTGGTGATGAAAGCGTCCTGCCTGCTTTAAGAGCAGCTGAAGATGATCCCGAGTTTGAAGTGAGCATGCAGATCAAACTGGCAATTGCCCGGATCGAAGGCGGAGAGGCGGCGAAGGGATCCGTCTGGAAACAGATGACCGAGGCAAGAAAACGGGGAGAAGAGCAGGCATAATGAAAAAATCTTCAAAATGATTGCGTTTTTTTTTATCATAAACCGAATGTTGGATATAGAAAACTCAACATTCGGTTTTTAATTTCAGGGCAGCTTCAAAAAGTTTCTCCCGAAAGCGCTTTCTGTCAAACTGATATATTAAAATTTTATGAAAATTGTTGAAATTACTGGCGAAAGGGTCTATATTTGTAAGAAACGATTTTTAGAAGGTGGAGATAGCTGTGAGAGATTTAAGAATCAAAAGTCATGTGATCAGTGATGATGAAAAAAGGGCACCGAATCGCGCGATGCTGCGTGCAGTAGGTTTTTCTGACGAGGATTTTAAAAAGCCGATGATTGGAATTGCGAGCACCTGGAGCGAAGTAACTCCATGCAATATACATATTAATGATTTGGCTTTCAAAGCAAAGGATGGTGCGCGCGAGGCGGGCGGTGCGCCGCTCGTGTTCAACACGATCACGGTTTCTGACGGGATTTCGATGGGCACGGAAGGAATGCGATACTCGCTGCCGAGCCGCGACCTGATTGCCGATTCGATCGAAACGGTTGTTGGGGGGGAAAGTCTCGATGGCTTTGTTGCGATCGGCGGCTGTGATAAAAACATGCCCGGCTGCATGATGGCGATTGCCCGCATGAATCTGCCGTCCGTATTTTTGTATGGAGGAACGATTAAGCCGGGAAAATTGCACGGACAAGATATCGATATTGTCTCTGCATTTGAAGGCGTTGGTCAATACAATGCGGGAGCGATTGACCGCGAAGAACTTCACAAAATTGAATGCCATGCTTGTCCTGGGGCGGGATCGTGCGGTGGAATGTACACGGCTAATACGATGGCAAGTGCGATTGAAGCATTGGGGATGAGCTTTCCCGGAAGTGCTTCCAATCCTGCCGAAACGGACGAGAAACGTGCCGATTCGTTTGCTGCCGGACAGGCAGTTTACCGGCTGCTCGAACAGGATATTCGCCCGCGTGATATTTTAACGAAAGCAGCATTTGAAAATGCGATTACCGCAGTAATGGCACTTGGCGGCTCAACCAATGCGATTTTGCACTTGATGGCGATTGCACATGCTGCAGAAGTTGATCTATCATTGGACGATTTTAACCGGATCCAAAAGAAGGTTCCGCATCTTGCTGATTTGAAGCCGAGCGGCAAATACGTCATGCAGGACTTGCATAATGTAGGCGGTGTGCCGGCAGTGATGAAGATGTTGTTAAAAGAAGGGCTGCTTGATGGCAGCTGTTTAACGGTAACAGGCAAGACCCTTGCCGAGAACCTTGCGGAAGCCCCGGACTTGGCAGACGGCCAAAAAGTGATTTATCCGGTTAGCGAGCCGCTGAAACCGGCAGGTCCATTAGTCGTTTTATCCGGAAACCTTGCCCCGTCTGGAGCTGTAGCCAAAGTATCCGGCTTAAAGGTTAAGAAATTAACAGGTCCGGCGAAAGTATTTGATGATGAACCTTCAGCAACAGAAGCGGTGATGAATGGGGAGATTCAAGCCGGTGATGTCCTTGTCATCCGCTATGAAGGTCCGAAAGGCGGGCCTGGTATGCCAGAAATGCTTTCGATTTCAGGGATCCTCGTTGGAAAAGGTCTTGGCGAAAGCGTTGCGCTGTTAACAGACGGCCGTTTCTCAGGTGGAACCCATGGTCTTGTTGTTGGCCATATCGCACCTGAAGCTCAGGTTGGAGGCCCTATCGCCTTGATCAAGACCGGTGATGTGATCACGATTGACACCGAGAAACAGGTGCTTTCTGTCGCCCTTGATGAAGATGAATTGGCAGAAAGAAAACAGGCTTGGTCTGCTCCGCCGCTTGTCAGCAGAGGAGCTCTTGCAAAGTATGCAAGACTCGTTTCCTGTGCATCAAAAGGGGCTGTTACCGATTTATTTGATGAAACTGAAGCAAAACAGCCGTTGAAGATATAAATCCCCGGTTCCGCAAAATTGCAATGCAAGCACCGCTTATAGTATGCTTGCATTGCAAACTTTTTCGGGAGGGATATAATATGTCAATGGCATATGAAGAATATATGCGGCAAATGGTAAAACCGATGCGGGAAGAGCTTGTACGTGCAGGATTTGAAGAGCTGTCAACAGCTGATGAAGTTGAAGCGTTCATGGAAAACACAGATGGAACGTCCTTAGTCGTTGTTAATTCCGTTTGCGGTTGTGCAGCGGGGCTTGCCAGGCCGGCGGTAACCCAGGCGCTGTTAAGGTCGGATAAAAAACCTGACCGGCTTGTCACCGTTTTTGCCGGGCAGGATAAAGAAGCAACGGCGAAAATGCGCGAGTATTTCACAGGGATCGAGCCTTCTTCTCCTTCGATGGCGCTTTTAAAAGGAAAAAAGGTTGTCCATTTTATCCCCCGTCATGATATTGAAGACCATTCGATGGAAGAGATTATGGACAATCTGACAGCAGCATTTGAAGCCCATTGTTAAAAAGGATGTCTATGACGTCCTTTTTATCATTTATGCTGCAAAACAGGTGAAGTAAATGTTTATCACAACAGCAGGGCGAACAAACGAAATCATGATAGAAACGGCAAAATTTCATTTTGGGATCATTGAAAAAGAAAAAGGCTGACCGCAAAGCTCCAGCCTTTTTCCTATCCCTTTTTTTGTTAATCTGCAATGGCAAGGTAAACAAAATACGCCATCAACAACAGGCTCCCGATTACAAATGCAATTGACCAATCCATCAGCCAGCCCCCCTTTGCTTTACTATCTCCAATATAAAACAACTTGCCCAAATATAAAAAGATATAGTTCTATTAACCATTGAAAAATATTTGAAACCAATTTTCCTTTTATTCGTAAAAAGAAGTATAATAAATTTTAAGAATGCAATCTGGCAGTTTGTTAACAATCTTTCATCAAGTATTTTCAAAGACTTTCAGAAAAATTGCTTCGAAGGGAAAGAGTTTCATGCCAAAATGGCTCAGGAAATCCTTTGTTATTCTCGTCACTATTTTAACGTTTGGATTGATTACGCCGTCCCAGGCGTTCCTTTATGATGGAGTCCATTCTGGCAAATCGGCGAAGCGGGATAGCTTTGAAACAAAACCTGCTCAAACTGCACCTGATTTTCAGCTTCCCGCAGATAGCAGCCAGCCTTTATCAGACAGGGAAGTATTTGTCGGGCACATCATGAAAGAGGCAGAGGAACAATCGATGCTTAAATTTGGTTCGAAAATTAAACCGTATATTGAAGATGAATTTAAAGAAATCATTTTACCTGAAATGGAAAAAGCAATCGATCAGGTGATTGCCGGGCATCCGGAAGAAGACTTAACGAATCTGGCGATTACGGAAGCACCTGGCAACGGCCAATCCGAAAAAATCTTTCATATTTTCAACCGCGTTACGAAAAAAGATATTCTCCGTTTTCACGTCAGAAGAGATCATCCTCCGCAGGCAGGTTTTTGGTTCAATTTTCATTATCATACCCATCATGACCAGTTTCAGGCCCATCATGATCTCGGCTCAATCTATTGGGATAAAAACACTCCTCCGAAATGGATGAGTTAATCTAATTGAAAATGGCCCCGGTTTATGAAAAAATAAATAGATGGATTATTCTTTAGAAAAAAAAACTCGGCAATGCCGGGTCTTTCTAAAGAATAATTTAATGGTATTCAGGAGGAACTGCTAGAATGACAGAAATATTTGAAGGCATTATTCATACGTATTCCCAGTTTTTCGATTGGGAAATGTGGGTAAATGTTTTAACGGATCCAGTCAGTTGGGGATATATCGGAACACTGGTGATTTTGGAAGGATTATTATCAGCTGATAACGCGCTTGTACTTGCAGTCATGGTAAAGCACCTGCCGGAAAAACAGCGCCGTAGAGCTCTTTTTTATGGGCTTCTTGGTGCCTATCTGTTCAGGTTTATCGCCATCGGTTTAGGACTGTTCCTGATTAAATTATGGTGGGTAAAGGTTCTCGGTGCAGCGTACCTGGCATGGCTGTCTATTAAATATTTTCTTGATAAACGAAAAAATACCGGCGAAAAAGAAGGAGAACCGGCGGGAATCAATCAAAGCGGCTTGCTGATCCGCTTGTTCGGTACATTTTGGGGAACGGTCGTTTCCGTAGAATTAATGGACGTTGCTTTCTCGGTAGACAGTGTTCTTGCGGCCTTTGGGGTCAGTGACCAGGTCTGGGTTCTCTTGCTCGGCGGAATACTTGGCGTTCTGATGATGCGTGGTGTTGCAGGAGTATTCCTGAAGCTGATTATGAATATTCCCGAGCTTGAAACAGCTGCCTATATTTTAATCCTGCTCATTGCAGCGAAAATGTTCGCAAGCGTATGGGGATTCCATTTAGACCACATATACTTCTTTCTCATCATTCTTGTAACATTTGCAGCGACATTAGCAGTTCACTATTACAATAAGAAAAAAGCCAGCGTCAATAAAGAAGAGCATATGCAGCAATAAGGACAAAAAGGGATCTGACGGACGTGCGGGTCCCTTTCTTTTTAAACTTGCCGATGCAAGCAAAAAACGGTATGAAACATTTTTCTTCATAACTATAGATTTTCCACACCTGACAAATCCTAATCCGGCCGGACCAGCCATTTTTTTAAATAAAAGTACAGAGCTCCGCAGCTGCCGTATAAAATGATAAACAACAAAACAGCCATAAATACAGATGGCAGGACAGGCGAGAGCAGCAACGTAAACAAAAGCGCGTAAAAAAATAAATCAGCCAAAACTAAATAACCGGATACCATCACGGCTTGAACCGCTTGTAATTCTGCCTGTATATAGTGGGCCTGGGTTCTCCTGACTAAAAATCTCATCGCTGTTCACCTTCTTCATTTTTGTACTCAACTATATGCGAGGACAAGAAGAAAGGTGAGACACCACCGCAGGCTGTTTATATATATTTACAAAATTTGATTCATGCTCCTGGAAAATTCATTTGGAAATCCGGCGGCGATTGACAATAGATCAAATGGGAAAAACAACGGCAATCCGAAGAACCAAACCCTTTTACAGGATACATGCCGGCCGTTTCCTTCCTTAATTTCTCAGCAAGCGCGCACTCTCCAATAGTAGCTTCATATGTTATAATTTTTATAACTTTTCCAAGGGGTCTCAGATAATCAAAATGCCATCTCTTTTTCTTGTCTACCTTCAAGTGCCGCGAAATTCTGCTTGTCATATTTCGTTTGGCGCTTCCTACGTAAATATAGGTTCCTTCCTGGAAATGAAACCTTCCAAGCCGTCCTATATGAATGGTTCCTTCTTTTTCAACCTTTAAAAAAACAGCATAAAGAGTGTGCAAATGATTAATACAATCTTCCATCTTATGAACCTCCAAGAATAGCAAAAGGGTGAATGATATGCGCAAAATTTTCCTTATGGCCATCGTCGGGACCGTTTCTTTATTATTGCTGGGAAATTCCCGCGCACCGATTCAAGGCATCAAATTATCCAATGTTCCGGAGTCATCCGAACTTCATCAATATTTAACAGCCGGTTCACGTGAGTTGCTTGGAGACATGATCGTCGTCCCACAAGGTGATTTTGATGAAAAAGAAGCTGCTTTAATGATAGCACGTGTTGGACAATTACCTGAACCGTTATTGCAGAAAATTAACAGGGCAGGAATCCTGCTTATCCTGTTTGAAGGAAAACTGACCGATAATCCGTCTGCAAGCCACTTATCGGGGATTGTTCCGCGCGGGTACAAAAGCGAGAAAGTTTGGGATGACGTCCCGGGTATTGGCGGCTCGAAACAGGTATTAGTGAAAATAGGGGCGAGTGAAAAGGGTATGGGACATGGCTCGGTCAATCTTGAACTTCACGAATTGGCCCATTCACTTGACCGCTATGTATTTAATCAGATCCGTTATAATCCATACTTCCTGAAGATTTGGCAAGAAGAGCGAATCGATTTGTTTCCAGGGATTGATTATTATCTGACCTTCCCTGAAGAGTATTTTGCAGAAATTTTTGCGATGTACTATTTAGGCGGTGAAAGCAGAGAGTTATTGAAAGAACGCGCCCCCCAATCGTATGAGTTTATTAAAGCATTAAAATAATTTTTTCGCGGGATCCTGTCATTTCTGGTAGAATAGATTACAGATTTTTGTCGAAGGACGTGAAATAATGCAACAATATTTACAGCTATGCAAGCATGTGCTGGAAAACGGCGTTAAGAAAGAAGATCGGACGGGAACAGGGACGATCAGCACCTTTGGTTACCAAATGCGCTTTAACCTGCAGGAAGGTTTTCCATTGCTGACAACCAAAAAGCTCCATTTACGATCAATTATCCACGAGCTTCTCTGGTTTTTAAAAGGAGATACAAACGTTCAATATTTGCAGGAAAATGGTGTGCGCATTTGGAATGAATGGGCTGACGAAAACGGGGAGCTCGGTCCGGTATACGGACACCAGTGGCGATCATGGACCGGGGCTGACGGGCAGACGATTGACCAAATCAGCGAGCTGATCAACCAAATAAAAAACAATCCGGATTCAAGAAGATTAATTGTAAATGCCTGGAATGTGGCTGAAATTGACAAGATGGCCCTGCCTCCATGCCATTGCATGTTCCAGTTTTATGTCGCCGACGGAAAGCTGTCATGCCAGCTCTATCAGCGTTCTGCCGATGTCTTTCTCGGAGTCCCATTTAATATTGCATCTTACGCCTTATTAACGCTGATGATTGCAAAGGTGTGTGATCTTGAGCCAGGGGAGTTTATCCATACTTTCGGCGATGTCCATATCTACCAAAATCATCTTGACCAGGTTAATCTTCAACTGGCGAGAGAGCCGCGGCCATTGCCAAAAATGAAGATTGACCGCGATGTGAAAGATATTTTTGATTATCGTTTTGAAGATTTTGTTCTTGAAGATTATGATCCGCATCCGCATATTAAAGGGGCTGTCAGCGTATGATCTCATTAATCTGGGCGATGGATGAAAATCGCGTGATCGGCAAGGACAACCGGCTGCCGTGGCATCTGCCGGAAGATTTAAAGTTTTTTAAAAGAATGACGATGGGGCATCCTGTTGTAATGGGCCGGAAGACGTATGAATCCATTGGCCGCTTGCTGCCGGGCCGGGAAAATATCATTATTACGAGAAATCGTGATTATGAAGTTCCTGGGGCGACGTTATTTTATTCGATTGCCGACTTTGTGGAATATGCGAACGGGCAAGGGGAAGAGTTTTTTGTGATTGGCGGAGCAGAAATTTTCAAAGAAATTTTTACAGCTGCTGACCGCCTCTACTTAACACAAATTCACGCTGAATTTGAGGGAGATACATATTTTCCGGACTTTGATTTAAACGATTGGAAGCTTGTTTCAAAAGAGCCAGGTTTAAAAAACGAAAAAAATCCTTATGATTACGATTTTTTAATATATCATCGCAAGTAAAAAAAAACAGCCGGCGGCTGTTTTTTTGCTAATCAACTAAATTTGGGTTTGCCTGATATTTGGCAAGTTGTTCAAGCATGCTTCTAAATTCGTGCGGGTCGCAAAATTCCCCTTCGGAAAAATTTGCTCTAACCCAGTTAATCAATTCGTTCGGGCTGTTAAAAACCTCCCCGCTTGTATCACTCTTACGGATCATATAGCGGCCATTATCCTGGTCGAGAACAACTTCAACGGGCAAAGCACTATCCAGGCTGCAAAGTGAAAATTCCATGTTACCATCCCCTTTACGATTGATTTGGCTTTATTATACTATCAGCCCGGGTTTTTATTCAAAAAAATTGCCGGAAAAATAATAATTTTTAAATAAATTACTGTAAGTTCTTAAAAGTTTCATGTTATAATGTACGAATTATAAAACTCGCAGAAACGAGGGTGACACATGGAACAGAAAGTACTGAAAAGAAAATGGGTACAGCTTGAAGACATTTTAATCGCCTACCAGCAGCTAAAAGATGTCGTTGCCCATACCCCGCTGCAAAAAAACGAGCGGCTCTCCGAAAAATATGAATGCCAGATTTATTTAAAAAGGGAAGATCTCCAGTACGTCCGATCTTTTAAACTGAGGGGCGCTTATTATTTAATAAAATCACTCCCAAAGGATGCACTCGGCAATGGGGTTGTCTGTGCCAGCGCAGGGAATCATGCCCAGGGTGTAGCTTATGCCTGTCGCCAGCTTGGAATACATGGTAAAATATATATGCCGGCCACAACACCGAGGCAAAAGGTAAGCCAGGTTAAAATGTTCGGCAAGGATTCAGTGGAAATCGTCCTGATTGGCGATACTTTCGATGATTCCTATGAAGAAGCAGCAATTTGCGCGAAACAGGAAAACCGGCAGTTTATCCATCCTTTTGATGATGAAATGGTCATTGCAGGCCAGGGAACGGCTGCTGTCGAAATTCTTAATGATTGCGAAGAACCGATCGATTTTATGTTTGCCAGCATTGGCGGCGGGGGCTTAATGGCGGGTTTAAGCACTTATATGAAAAGCATCTCGCCAAATACAAAAATGATCGGGGTTGAACCGGCAGGCGCCGCATCCATGAAGGAATCGCTGGCGTTAGATCAACGCACGGCTCTTGCCGACATTGATAACTTTGTCGATGGCGCAGCGGTTAAATGTGTTGGTGCGAAAACATTTGATATTTGCCGTGAAAATCTTGATGATATTCTGCTTGTTCCGGAAGGCAAGGTCTGTACAAGCATTCTTGAGCTTTATAATGAGCACGCGATTGTCGCTGAACCGGCAGGAGCGATGCCAATCGCCGCATTGGATCTTTATCGGGAAGAAATTAAGGGGAAAACAGTCGTTTGTGTGATCAGCGGGGGAAATAATGACATTGGCCGGATGCAGGAAATCAAGGAACGTTCTTTGCTCTATGAAGGGCTGTTATACTATTTTATCGTCAATTTCCCGCAGCGTGCCGGAGCGCTAAGAGAATTTTTGGATGAAGTGCTCGGGCCAACCGATGATATTTCCAGGTTCGAATATACGAAAAAGAATAATCGCGACAATGGACCGGCTCTTGTTGGGATCGAGCTGAAACAGAAGGAAGATTATGAAGATTTAATTGCAAGAATGAAGAAAAAGGGGTTTTCCTATCAAGAGGTAAATAAAGACAGCAACCTGTTTCATTTGCTCATTTAAACAGTGAAGTATATAAGAAAGATCACTTTCGAAGATTTTTTCATGATTATGTGAATTTCTTATGAACATTTTCATTCTTTTTCCGCATAAATCTCTAAAAAGTTATATAATCTAAGTAGATTCACAACTTGAAACTTTAAAGGGGATGTATCTGCATGTTTTCAAATATCGGGGTACCCGGATTAATATTAATTCTTGTTCTCGCTTTAATCATCTTCGGACCGAAGAAGCTTCCTGAAATCGGCCGTGCTTTTGGCCAAACGCTGCGCGAATTTAAAAAATCAACGCGTGAGCTGACGAGCGATGTCATGGAGGAATTCGAAGAAGACAAGAAGAAAGAGGCAAAATAGGTGCAGAAATCTTTTCTGCACTTTTCTTCATTTATAGCATCAAACCGATTGGCAGGGGAACGATATGGAAGATAAAGAACTAAATGTGATCGATCATTTGGATGAACTGCGAAAGCGGCTGATTATTACCGTTTCAGCGTTTATCATTTTTTTCGTCATAGGCTTTGTTTATGTAAAAGATATCTATGACTGGTTTGTCCGTGATCTTGATGTAAAATTGGTGGTGCTCGGTCCGAGTGATATCGTTTGGGTTTATTTCATGATAGCGACCGTCATTGCGGTAGCTGCGACAATTCCGGTCCTGGCCCTGCAAGCCTGGCTGTTTGTCAAACCGGCATTAAAACCGATTGAACGAAGGATTTCACTCGCCTATATCCCGGCCCTGTTTGGCTTATTTATCGTGGGACTGTGTTTTGGGTACTTTGTCATTTTTCCGACAGTGCTGAACTTCCTTGTTGAACTGAGCGGGGAGATGGTCGCAACCAATTTTACTGCTGATAAATATTTTCGGTTTGTTATGAATATGACGCTGCCGTTTGGCGTACTGTTTGAATTGCCGGTCGTGGCAATGTTCCTGACGTCTCTCGGTATCATCAACCCGTACGTAATGCAAAAAATCCGCAAGTATGCATACTTTGTACTCGTCGTGATATCGGTTATCATATCACCTCCAGATCTTATGTCGGACATCCTCGTCACGATTCCGCTCTTGCTTTTGTATGAAGTAAGCATCAATCTCTCTAAAATAGTTTATAAAAGAAAACTTAAAAAAGAACAGCGATGGTCTCAAGAAAACGGGGAAATCGTGTAAGCTCAAAGACCCGGCAGGATTTTTATTCTGCCGGGTCTTTTTGTTCTTGTTTAATGTCGTTGCTGCCTCAGCGGTTAATGTTTTCGTCTGCCGGGAGGGCGGTAATGATATAGCGTTCAGGGGCATTCCCGATAAATGTGAAAGGGTAGCAAGTCGTCACCGTTAATACTTCTTTAGGCGCGGTTGGTTTAATAATCGTCCTGTCATTTGCATCAACAATTTGTGAGCTGTCCATCTTATAAGTAAAGCTTCCATAGGGGAGCTTTAAAATAAACAGGTCACCGGTCTCCAACTCACCCATTTTCCTGAACACCGTGTCCCGGTGGCCTGACAAAACAATTTGATCGTTCCCTAAAGGATATGCAGTTCCTTTAAAGTGGCCAACGCCTTTTTCCAGCTCATCTTCATCCGTTCCTTCTATTATAGGAAGCCGGGCCTCAAGCTTCGGGATTTCAAGCATGCCGACCACCGCGCCATGCTTTGGTTCAAACGCTTTTTCTGCCAGATGATCAGGTATCGCCGCATTTGTTTTTAACACTTGTTCAGCTTTGCGATAGCTAATGTGCTGGGCTTTTTTTACCTGAAAGAAACCAGCCGCTCCTGTCCCGGCCAACGATACCCCTGCAATTAAAAGAAGAACAGCCACTGCCTTCACAATATCCCCCCTTATTCAAATCTCTTATACGTTCATTATAAGAAACGATTGGTTCTTTATAAAATACAAAAAAGTAAGAAAAACCGAGCATTTTTGAGTAAATGAACAAAAAGCGTTCTTTATAAAGAAAAAATGACCGGTTTTGCCGTTTTCCTTAGTTGTGACTTCTGGCATATACTCATTTTGTTAGTTCGTTAAAAAGAACAAATAATTATTCCCAGTAAGGGAGAAACGCAATCGTTCATTAAAAAGAACAATTAATGCAGGATGTGATCTGGTGAAGAAAACCTTAAAAATCATCTCTACTTCTTTTCTGATTTTCCTTGCCCTGGCAGCTGGTGCCGTGCTCTTTTTTGTTTTCCAATCCAAGGGCGACGTAGAAAAGGCTCCGAGTTTATTCGGGTTTAAACCGCTTACGATTCTCTCCAACAGCATGCAGCCTGCACTTGATGCCGGCGATGTCATTCTTATTAACGTAAACCAGGAACCAAAAGTAAACGATGTGATCACCTACAAACATCCTGACGGCATTTTGGTTACGCACAGAGCCATTAAAAAGATAGAACAAGACAGAAAAACTTTTTTTCAGGCAAAAGGTGATAACAACAGTATCGACGATCAAATTTTAATCCCTCGTGCAGATATTTTAGGTGTTGAAGCATTCATCATCCCAAATGCGGGGTATGTGGCAAAGTTTGTATCCGGACCTATTGGTTTCGCATTGCTTATTGGACTTCCATTGCTCATTTTTATCATTATTGAAATTTTCCAACGGCTGGGATTAATTGGCGGCAAGAAGAAAGAACAAATTTCATGACTGATGCATAAAGGAAGGGAGTGAAGACGGATGAAAACCTAAAGCCTTAACATTTTATTCGTCAAAAATTAGATTTATAAGGAGAGGGATTTAATGAAAAACGTGAAGAAAGCTTTAATCGGTACGGCATTAGCAGGAACTTTAGTAGTAGGCGCAGGCTTCGGTACATATTCATGGTTTACAGATCAAAGTCAGGCGACCGGCACAATCGAAAACGGAACATTAACTTTAGGGGAAATGGGTTCACTTTTCGAACATACAAACTTTGCACCTTCTCAAGTATTATTAAGCAATTGGAACACGGTTAAAAACACCGGAAGCCTTGATCAAGTATTAAGAGCAACTTATACTCATAGCGTTGATGGAGCAAGCATCTCAAAATACAAAGTAGGCTATTTGGCGGTTAAGTATACAGAGAAGCCAGGTAAAGATAAATTAAAAGACTGGGAGTTAAGAATCCAAAAGAAATTCTTCAGTGGTGAAACAAACCCGGCAGTTATGTCAGCTGCAGCAGCTGAGGAAGGGTATGAGATTAAAGAAGGAATTTTAACCGAAGAAGAAGTTCAACAATTGGCTAAAGCCGAGGCAAGTGGAACTTCAAGGACACTAACACTCGGTGAAGGCGGTTTCTGGAAATTAAATGACAACCAATATATCGATATCATTTTCGGCGTAAAACTGCTTGATACTGCCGGAAATGAATATCAAGGTGCGACATACAACGCAAACTTCCTTGTGGAAGCAAAACAAACAGATAATGGAGCAGAGTTTGGACCAGCAGTTGAAGAAGAACAAAAATAGTTTTCGTAAAGTAAGGCAGTTGAGCGTCATTTCAACTGCCTTAATTCTCTAAGGAGGATATATGGAACAGAGATTATGCAAATACAAAAAGAGGCGCTGGAAAAGTAAATTAAAATTAACGGGATTAAGCTTGATATTTTTTGGTTATATTTTTACGATTTTTCTCGGATCGCTGCCAGGGACGTTTGCCTGGTTTAGCTCGTCTGCCAGTTCGATGGGAGTCATCAAAAATTCGACTACTTCCGATTTATTGCTCATAAAGACTGGAGATGTAATCTACGAGAAAAACTGCAAGCTGACGAGCAGTATATCGATAACAAATATTTCAGCGGTCAAGATACCCCTTACAGTAGAGCTGCTTACAAAAAATGGTGGCAACCACTCTTCTACGATTGATTTGGAGCCTGGGGCAACTTTCACAACAAATCCACAGGATGCAGACAATTTGCCAAATCAATGTGAGCGGGCGGAAATTGAATATCATATATTAGGGTTTAATGGCTATATTGATGAAATTGTCTCCATTCCAGTAGACCAGGCAAAACTGCTTGCGACAATCGAAAAGAAAGAAGAAAAGGCTGAGAACGAACAAAGCAATCAACAAACCGAGGTTCCTGCTCCGGATGAAAGTCAGGAAAACAAACAAGAAAGCGAGATTCCAGTTCCGGAAAACACCCAGGAAGCTGAAGCTCCCGCTCCGGCAGAAAATGAAGATAACGGAGAACCAAGTGAGCCTGTATCAGGGGATAATCAAGAAAATACTGCTGGAACAAATAATCCCGAGTCAGGGGGCAGCGTAGAGAACAGTGAACCTCCTCCTCCTCCTCCTCCTCTTGCTGCTGAAGAGAATAGTACAAATTCAACGGAAGCAGGAAACAATACAGAAAATAGTCATGATTCTAACAGCCAATAAGATTCCAGGATTCTATAAACCTTAAACACAATCAAAATGTAAGATTCGCTTTATTGTGAATTTAATGTACTTAGAAGTACGAGGGAGTGTATTATGAATCTTTCCAAGATCTTAATAATATTTCTTCTTCAATTAATGATCATCTTTGTTTATCCCTTCAATTCAGGATTAGCCGCTAATGAAGAAGAGATTCTTATTAAAACTGACCCCGACAAAGTTTTTTTTAACTTAACGAATATGGCTCCGGGAAGACAAGCCAATAAAACGCTAACCATTCAAAACAGAGGAAAGTTAGATTTTACTTATACAACAGAGGTTAAATTCGCAGAAGGCTCTGAAAAATTATTCAATGAGTATCTGCTAAAAATCTCTGACGCCAGGGGAAATTTGGTTTTTGACGGAAAGCTGAAGGACTTTAAGAAATTAAATCCGCGGTTTTTAAAATCGATGCATCAAGAGGACCTTCTCTTTCATTTAATGTTTCCTGAAAACCTTGGCAACGAATTTCAAGGGTTGGGATGCAAGCTGGTGTTTATCTTTACAGCAAAAGAAAATCAGGCTGCTCCGGACCAGCAGCCGAATCCAAACCCCGGTACAACCGGACCCGGGAGCCCATCCGGAACACAAGGCCCGGGTGATAAAGATACGATAAAACCAATACGGCCAATTACCAACAAAGATTTGGGAACAGAAGCAGGGGAAGGCCAGATTTTGCCTTCGACTGCCAGCAATTTGTACAATTATCTTCTGGCGGGTTTTATCATGGCTGTGACTGGATTAGCCTTGCTCATCATCCAGAGAAGAAAAAATTTACTTTAGACGAGTAAAGACTGGAAATCTCATAAATTTTTTTGTATAGAGCATATTCAAACACACTTCGACCTTGATTTAGGGTATAATATAGTCAAACGGGTAAAAAAGAGGATTGATATTTTGCTATTCAAAAGCCTGGAGTTCAAAAATGTTGTTGGACAGAAGGTAAAAGTTTTGGAGATTCCTGTATTGGAGGAAGATAGCCCTCATTATTTTATGATCCAAGTCCGTTTGCAAACCTTGATTACTGCCCTTTATCAAGGGAAGATGGCAAGTAAAACTTATTCATTTAGAGACTATTTAAAAAGAGTTCTTAAATGGCCGGATTATGAACAGATTTTTAAAACGGCTGCACTAAAGAATAATGCATAATCGGTGAGAGTATGGGCACAGCTCATACTCTTTTTATGTCAAAAAAATAAAGTAATTATTTCATAAATATCCGGTGAACATGTATAATACGAACTAAGTGTTTATGAGGGAGTGAATGGATGAATAAAATTAAAATCGTGACAGACTCCACTGTGGATTTGTCTGAAGAAATCATAAAGCAATATGATGTAGAAGTGGTCCCTTTATCGATTACGATAAATGGACAAACATATGTAGACCGCGTTGAGATAACCCCCGCCGAATTTATTAAAAAAATGAAGGAGTCGGATGAGCTGCCTAAGAGCTCACAACCGCCGGCAGGTGCCTTCCTGGAGGTTTATGACAGACTGGGAAAAGAGGGTTTTCGAATCATTTCCATCCATATGACGGGCGAAATGAGTGGGACTGTCCGGTCTGCCGAGAGTGCGGCGCAAATGACTGAGGCAAACGTGACAGTAGTAGATTCGCGCTTTATCTCGAAAGCACTTGCTTTCCAGGTAATCGAGGCTGCTGAATTGGCGCGGGCAGGCAAAAGCGTCGAGCAAATATTGGACAGGCTTAATGAAGTCCGCCAGCAAACACGTTTATTGGTGGTCGTTGATACACTTGAAAATCTCGTCAAAGGCGGACGGATTGGGAAAGGAAGGGCGATGATCGGTTCGTTGCTCAATATTAAACCGATTGCATCCCTCGATTATGGTGTTTACACTCCTGTTGCCAAAGTAAGAAGCCATTCACAGGCTGTTAAATATCTTGCCAGGCAGTTTGCTGAAGATGTGAAAGGCAGGACGATCAAAGGTGTCGGGCTTCTCCATGCAGAAGGCAGTGAACTGGCTCATAAATTAAAGTCCGCTATCTATGAGTTGACCGGCTACAATAAAATTGACATTGAAGAGACGACGCCAATTATCAGCACCCATACCGGAGTTGGTGCGGTCGGGTTAATGTATTATTTTGAATAAAAAAAGCAACTCTGCTGCGAAGGCGGAGTTGCTTTTATCTATAAATCAAGCTTCGTTTCAGGCATTGGGGTCGGTGTTGGCTCTGCATAACCGTCTTTATATTTTTCGTCAATATAATCGCGAATTTCTTTGACGTTTTTGCCTTCATTATACTGCTGGATGCTTTCGGCTGCGGTATCGAGACACGTTCCACATTTTGTACCGTGGTCGTCCCATACTACTTCGCCATTTTCACGGTTCTCATAAACGAAGCAATCATAAGTGTTTTGATGGTTGCCGGACTCGGCACAACCGCAATAGCAGGGAATCCATTCAAGAAGCTCCTGATGCTTCGCAGCTTCCCCGTAGATCATTTGTACTTGTTCGTGTTTGTCGTGGACAAAAACCGGCAGCTCTTCGGCAGAGGAGGTTAACTCGCGCAAATCTCCATTTTCTGCCTGGTAAGCGTGGGGATCTTTGTCATTGCTGCTTTTCGCGTTATCTTCTTCAACTGCGGTTGATGAGCAGCCGGCAAGTAATATTAACACTGTGGCAAGAAAAATTAAATATCCAATTACATACTTTTTCATTATTTCACCTGCTTCATTGCATTTTGTGTAAGTTTAAATTGATTTTATCATGAAATCATTAACATATTTGTGATGGTTTTCACATCGCCCTCAAATATTTCTGCGTTTTCGCATTTATGGCTGGTATTTAAAGGATTTTTTTATTCATGTGTCGAATACCACATCAAAATGACATTCGAACGGTTAAGGATATGAGATTAATGCAGAAAATAAAAAATCTTCCGCTATTTAGAAAAGTGTTGCTGTTTTCCTTTTTAATTACCTTCCTTGTTGCCGTATCAACTGCGGGGATCAGCTTTGTTTTGCATTCAAAGGTGCTGAAGGATCAAATAGAGGAGCGGGTCGAGGGTTTATCGTCATTATGGAGCACAACGATTAACCCCGGGGATATCTTTTCTGTAAAAGAGTTTCAGGACCTTGATAACCCGGCGCTGGCACGCCTGGTCAAAAATGTTTCCTTAATAAATGAACGAGATGCAGCGTTTATAGAAGCTTATATAGTTGCTCCGGAGATTTATGAAAACAGCAAATTTTATGTACTGGCTGCCTCCGAACATTACAATCATTTAGGTTTCAAGAATTTGTCCTATTATACAGGCGGAGAAGAATTTACGAAAACGTTTAAAACGGTGATGAAAGAAGACAGGGTGTCATCAAGCGGAGTTTATAAAGACCAATACGGAACATGGATCACCGCTTTTTCCCCGATAAAAGACGAGCGGGGAAATGTCATTGCTTTGCTCGGAGTCGATGCGGATGCGTCCTTTGTCGGGGCGTATGAAAAAAAGATTACTGCGATTTTGATTTATTCATTTCTAATTATCACAATCCTGGTTTACTTTATTTTAAGCTGGGGTTTAAAGAAGGTTATTGAGCCGATTAACGAAATCATCTATGGCATCAATGAAGTAAGCAGCGGTAATTTTAATGTCCGCCTGCAAATCGAAGAGTTTTCGGATTTAAAAAAGCTCGCTGAAAGGTTTAACATGATGACGAGGCAGCTGTCCATCCTATTTGACAGGCTGTCTGCCACTTCGCAGCAGTTGGGCCCGCCACAAAAAAGGCAGGATCCGATTCAATGGGAGGCTGTACTCGATGAGATGGAAAATATTTTTCAAAAAACAAAGTTTATGCAGGAACTCCAACGGGCCGAGAAAATGAATGCGATAGGCCAGCTTGCTGCTTCCGTCGCGCATGAAATTCGCAATCCAATGACCGTTGTAAAAGGATTTCTGCAGATTTTTTTGGCAAAGGAATCAATGAGCGATGAGGAGCGAATGTATATCAAACTGATGATTGAGGAAATGAACCGGGCGGAAACGATTATCAACGATTATTTATCGCTTGCCAAGCCTGATTTGAAGCAGATTGAACAAGTCGACGGCGCGGAACTGGCGGGCAAAGTCGTCGATTTGATGAACTCCTATGCGATGATGTCAAAAAATATTGATGTCATTACGCATATTAACGGACCGATTATGATGAGGGGTAATAAGAGTGAATTAAATCAAGTCCTGATCAACATTATAAAAAATGGGATTGAAGCGATGAAGGATGGTGGCAAACTGACGTTAACGGTAAAAGAGGAAGGGGACTATGGAGTATTTATTATCAGTGATACGGGCATCGGCATGTCAGAGGAGGCCCTCAAAAGGCTTGGCACTGCCTTTTATTCATTGAAGGAAAAAGGAACCGGAATCGGTTTAATGGTCTGTTACCAAATCATTGAACGAATGAAAGGAAAAATCGAAGTAGAAAGTAAAGAAGGTGAAGGAACGACTTTTAGAATTTATGTGCCTTTGTTCTCTGCTGAAGAACCAGAATAGTACTTTTGTAGTGTGAATATTTTACTGCCATTTTTATCCTTTCTAAGCAGTATCTTATATAGGGGAGGTGTGAAATGGCAAGAAAGAATGTATTGTTATTCAGCGATTTTGGCGTTGATGATTTTATCGCAGCGATTTACGCTTATTTTAACGATGAAATAAATATAGTCGGTGTTGTCGGCGACTATGGAAATGTTTCAAAGGATGTCGCAGTTCGCAATGCCGCGTTTCTCAAAGCGATTACTAGTGCAACGGATATCCCGGTTATTGGCGGTGCAGAATTGCCTTTGACAGGTGAACACCCGATCCATTATCCGGAAATTCACGGCCTCGAGGGTCTTGGTCCGATTATCCCCAAATTTCCTTATGTTCATATTAAACTTGAAAATTTTCACGAAATAAACACGATTATCGAAAAGTACAAAGACGATATTCATATTGTCAATATAGGCAGATTGTCTTCCCTGGCAGCAGCATTTATTTTATACCCGTCGCTTATGAAGCAGGTAAAAAAATTTTATATTATGGGCGGAGCTTTTGTTGTTCCAGGCAATATCACTCCCGTAGCTGAAGCAAATTTTTTCGGGGATCCTTATGCCGCTAATGTTGTCATCAATATGGCTCCTAAAATGCTTCACATCATTCCGCTTGATGTCACAATGGCTGCGATTATTAGCCCTGAAGTGATTGATAAGCTTCATATATATTATAAATCGGTGAACAATCAGGCAGGAATGCTCGTTAAGCCCTTGGTTGAATACTATTTTGATTTTTATAAAAAAAAGAATCCTGATATTCCCGGAAGCCCGTTGCATGATGTGTTAACGCTCTGGGCGCTGACTGACGAGGCGGAGATGGATTACATAAAGGCACCGGTGAAAATCGTGGTTGATAGAGGTGAAGCATTTGGGAAAAGTATTGCCGATCTTCGAAAATCAGCCGATAAAGCACGCTTTAGGGTTCACAAGATCGCCCATCGCTTTAATTATTCTTTATTTGTTAAATCTTTTTATAAAACGATGAGAAATCATCGCGGAAAAACATTCTAGTTTTGGATGTTTTTTGAATTGTTAAGCTGTTTACCAAGTTGGAAAAACGTTTTCCTTCCTTCTTCGCAAAAGGTTTGTTAGAATAATGTTCGACAGGAAAACGAATGCGGGTGAAATAAGTTGAAAAAATTCTTTTTAATGGGGTTCATGCTCATTGCAGCAGCCGTTCTCTCCGCCTGTGGCCAAAAAGAGATTGAAAATGCCAAAGACTGGCCTGTAAGTGATTTTACATACACAAACCAGGAAGGGGAAGCATTTGGCCTCAAAGATTTGAAAGGCAAAGTCTGGGTGGCCGATTTTATTTTTACAAGCTGTGATGATGTATGCATACCAATGACTCATAATATGGCGAAGCTGCAAAAGATGGCTAAAGATGAAGGAATTGAAAACATCGAATTCGTCTCTTTTACCGTTGATCCGGAAGTGGATGACGGAGCCACATTAAAAAACTATGCGGAGCATTTTAATGCCGATTTTGCGAATTGGAATTTCTTGACGGGCTATACCCAGGATGAGATCCAGACATTTGCGGTTGATGTTTTCAAAACATTGGTGCAAAAACCGGAAAATGACGATCAGGTTATCCATGGCACTGAATTCCACCTTGTTGATCAGGAAGGAACGATTGTGCAATCGTATTCCGGACTTAATGATATTCCCTTTGAACAAATGATCAGCGATATCAAAACGCTGCAATAGGCCTGAAACAGGCCTATTTTTTTAGTTTTCCGATCATCCATTCACGGGTATATATTAAACAATGATGTTATCTCAGCGCGGGATGCAGCATGATATAATATTTTTATAGAATAAAAGCGGGTGATGATATGAAAAAGACATTCACCTCCCTTTTACTTTGTACAATCCTTCTTTCTGCTTGTGATTTTACTTCTCCCGAAACGGAAACGGACCATCCAGCAAAACAACTGGGAATCGAATTTAAACAGGATATTCCCGATAACTATATTCCTAGAGAAATAAACGTCGTATCAGTCGGCGATTCATTAACAGAGGGTGTTGGGGACAGCACGGAGAGAGGCGGCTACATCCCTTATTTACAAGAAAGGCTTGAAGCGGAAAAAGGGATAAAGGGAGCTGACTTTAAAAATTATGGAGTGAAAGGCAACCGGACAACCGATTTAATTCGCAGGCTTGAAGATCCCGAGGTGAGAGCGGCCATTGAAAAAGCAGACATAACGGTGATCACAATCGGCGGAAATGATATGATGAAGATCGTCCGCGAAAATATTTCCCATTTAAAGCTGGATCAATTCTCTCAAGAAAAAGAAAGATACGAGGAACGGCTCCATGAAATTTTAAATACGGTTAAGAGCTATAATAATGATACTGCAATTGTTCTCGTAGGCTTGTACAACCCATTTGTGAAATGGTTTTCCAATATTGACGAACTAAATATGATTGTTTCCGATTGGAACTCGACGAGTCAATCAACGGTTGCCCAGTATGAGCATGCCTATTTCGTCGAAATTATGGACCTTTTTCAAAATCCGGAAGAGGATATTTTGTTTACAGATTATTTCCATCCGAATAACCGAGGTTACGAGCTGATTGGCGAACGAGTATATGAAGAGCTTAACGAAGGAGCCTTAGCGGAAATTTCCGGAGATTCTTATATCAGCCGAAAAGAGGAGACGCAAAATCAATGAAGAATAAATGGAGAACTTTATTTCTCCTGCTGGCAGGGGTGAATATCGCCGTAATCGCAGTTTTATTGATCATGATCAATTTGCCCGCCGGGGACAGGCCAGACAGCTTGCGCGAACCGGCGGATCAAGAGGATGTTCAATTTAATATTAAAACGAATAAACACGATCTAAACAGAGTCATCAATCATTATTTGGAGTCGGAAGGTTTAACAGGAACGGCTGATTATGAGGTCGTCCTCCACGATGAGGTTGTGTTATACGGAACGCTCCCGGTGTTTACAGATGAAATAAAAATGAAACTAACTTTTGAGCCTGAAGCGCTTGAAAACGGTGATTTACTTTTAAGACAGGAATCAATCTCGGTCGGCCAGCTTCAGCTTCCTGTTGCTTTTGTTTTAAAATTGATCAATGACCGCTATGAGCTGCCTGAATGGGTGGAAATCAGCCCGAAAGAAGAGCTTGTATACGTCAGTCTCCAAAATATGAGGCTAAAGAGCAATATAAAGGTAAAAGTAAACGAATTCGACTTAAGGAACGATAATATTCAGTTTACGTTAAGCGTGCCGGTCAAATAGTGGCCGGCGCCTCTCTCCAAACAATGAATCATAAGCGGCCAGGGGACTTGCTCCGGCCGCTTTATTTGTTTAATATGATGACTTCAAGGCCCGGATCTTCATTTGCAAAGCCGACCACCGCGATTGTGTAGATTTCATTTGCTTTAAAGGTCAGCCCGGGCAGGGGTAAAGCAGTCTGATCTGTACCGGCAACTCTTGCTTCAAGATCAACTGTCATCGCAGATAAGCCAAGATAGCTTGTTTCTTGTTTATATGATACGTTTGGAAAAATGACGTCACCGTTTTTTACGGCGATATCCACTGCCGGCGCATCAGAAGAAAGGTGAATAAACCGCATTTTTGTTTCATTTTCGGGAACACCGGGTTTATCTGCAAATACAAAAAGGCGCAGCTTTTCGACCGGGCCCGCAGCAGCCAAAGTATAATAGTTTCCCGACTCAATTGTCACTTTTTTGCTGAGGACCGTCGAAACCATGTTTCCCGAGGGATAAATATCGACTTGGTATCTTCCTGGAGGCAAGGATACATAATCGCTGCCCCGCTTATAAGAGAAATTTTTAAGAATGGGGTTGCCGTTGACATAAATGTCCACGTCTGGGCCGTTCGGGGAAGCATGGAGCACGCGCACTTGTGCCGGCTGCATCATGCTATTGCCCGGGGTTCCCGCTGTCCGCAATGAGTGCACCGCTTTTCCGATATACTTCAAGTGCTTGTAATAATAATGAACATGCATCGGCGGGTTCAAATATTTATAGTATTTGGCCAGCATGTCGTACATGGCCGCTTTTTCAAAATTATTCTGGTCGGGCATTGCTCTCGCTCCAATCCGGGTAGTTTACGTCATTAACATATGCCCGGCATTTTCGGTTTGTGCAGCTGGATTAATAGGTTGTACAGCAAGAGATGTCCTGCCATATTGCCATTTTTTAAATCTATCCTTTGCATGTACAAAGCTTTTCATATAATCTTATAAGGGAGCGTAAAATCGTCCAGCTGGGGAATAAGTATAGAGACGATAAGCATGAGAAAAGAGGTGCTTTATTTGAGCGAAAAAACCAGTCAATTGGCGACGTTTGCAGGCGGCTGTTTTTGGTGCATGGTCAAGCCATTTGATGAGCAGCCCGGGATCATTCAAGTGATTTCAGGCTACACCGGTGGCACGAAGGAAAACCCGGCATATGAGGAAGTTTGCTCCGGGACAACCGGGCATTACGAAGCAGTCCAAATTACGTTTGATCCGGAAATTTTTCCATACGAAAGGTTATTGGAACTATATTGGCAGCAAATTGACCCGACCGATCCGGGAGGGCAGTTCTTTGACAGGGGCAGCTCGTATCAAACAGCGATTTTCTATCATAATGAAGAGCAGAAGCAGCTGGCCGAACAGTCAAAAGAGAACCTTGAAAAAAGCGGCCGCTTTAATAAACCCATTGCTGTAAAAATTCTCCCGGCTCAAACATTTTACCCGGCAGAAGAGTATCATCAGGACTATTACAAAAAGAATCGGGCTCGATATGAAGCGTACCAGGAAGGCTCCGGCCGGGCCGCTTTTATCCGCACACATTGGGGGGATCAAGTTGGAAAAAGATCCTAAACTGTTAAAAAAGCAGCTGACACCGATGCAATATGAGGTGACACAGAATAACGGCACCGAACCGCCGTTCCGAAATGAATATTGGAACGAATTTCGCGACGGCATTTATGTCGACATCATTTCCGGAAAGCCGCTTTTTACGTCAAAGGAGAAGTATGATGCCGGCTGCGGCTGGCCCAGTTTTACAAAGCCAATTAACGAAGAAGAAATCGCTGAAAAAGCTGATTACAGCCACGGTATGATACGCACGGAAGTCAGAAGCAAATCGTCCGATTCGCATTTGGGCCATGTATTTAATGATGGACCGGGACCTTCAGGTTTAAGGTATTGCATGAATTCGGCAGCGATGAGATTTATCCCGAAAGACAAACTGGAAGAAGAAGGGTACAAGGAGTTCGTTGCACTCTTTGAAAACAACGAGTAAACCGCTAGATTGGAAAGGATGAACAGCATGTTTAAGAAGCTATTTGGAAAGAAAGAAGCAATTAAAACCGTGGAGATCTACGCTCCGGTAACCGGAACAGCAATTAATCTGGAGCAGGTGCCTGATCCGGTTTTTTCTGAAAGAATGATGGGTGATGGCATTGCAGTCGAGCCTTCAGAAGGGGAGGTAGTTTCACCGGTTGACGGAGAAATCGTCCAGGTATTTCCTACAAAGCATGCGATCGGCATCAGGGCGAAAAATGGTGCAGAAATTCTCATTCATATTGGCCTTGAAACGGTTTCGATGAATGGAGAAGGCTTTGAAGCCCATATCAGTGTGGGCGATAAAGTTTCGGTCGGTGACCGGTTAGTAAGCTTTGATCTTGAACTTGTAAAAGAGAAAGCGAAAAGTACAGTTACCCCGATCATTATTACCAACACGGATAGCGCGGCAGCAATCGAGAAGAAAGCAGCCGGACCTGTTGAGCGGGGAACGTCGCCGGTGTTAGAGGTTACATTCGAATAAACAAGCTGTGGTGAAGCCCGGCCCGTGCATATTTTTTCTCATATATGCTGGGATCACCATACATAAATAAGGAAGCCGAATGGCTTCCTTATTGTTTTTCTGCAGTGATAATCGAAGAGATTGCGATGTCTGCACGTTTGGTTATATTATTTGCAGATCGCTCTGCTTTTACAACGAATTTCACTGTGTGCGAGCGGTCGTCAAGCCTGCTCGCGATAAACAGATTCCTCATCTTATTGAACGGCCACCATGTTGAAATGGAACCATGGTAGGCACCGTCAATATAGACATCCATTAATCCGCCGAATTCACTCCGCAACACGGTGACTCCCAGTTCAGGCCCTGTAAATTCATATTCAATGAAGTCTCCCTGCTTTGTACTTACATGAAGTCCGTTGTAGGAGGTAAACCCTTGTTTCTCCTTATAATTCGACTGTTCAGTAAGCAGAATGTCGGCAAGCGGATCAAGGGGTTTAATCAGTTCAGCCTGCTTTCCCGTTTGTTGCGGGACATTGCTCAATACTATAAACAGTTGCTGTGCGTAAAGCTGATAGCCTTTTCCGTTCGGGTGGACGAGATCGGTTGTCAATTGCTGAACAGTGAGGCCTGAGTCACGGAAAGGGACGCGCATATCGATGTTGACAGCCCCGTAATAATCAGTAATTTTCCTGATCTCCGCGGCAAACTCTTCTTGATCGAGGCTGCTCTCGGTAATCGTAAATAGTTGTGCTGACGGATAAAGCTTGATTATATGGCGAACGAGCTTTTCGTAATGGGCCGAGAACGTGCCGGCATCCATGTATTTTCGATCATTTTCTCCAAATACAATAAACGCTGCATCGATTCTGTCCGGCAGGTGTGTATTCTGCAGTTTAAAAATCCCCTCAAATGCAGTAGCACCGCTCTGGACAACAGAATGACGCGTGCCCTTGCCGCCAAATTCCCTGCTGATCAATTGCTCAAGCTGAGAAAACCATGTTAACTCTTTATTCTCTGCACCAGCCCCGCGCCCAATGCTATCACCGACGATCAAGTACTGATAATCTTTTCCGGCCGCAATTTTTTCATATATTGAGCTGTTTTCTTTATCATCTGCTTTTGTATTTGAACCGGCCAAATAAAATATGAAAAATAAACCGAAGAAAGATAAAAACGCGAAAAAAATTTTTCTTTCCATCTATTCGGGGAAGCCTCCTGATGTCAATTCTTGTGTACCATTAAACAAATAGTAGCGTAATCTGCTGTCAAGGAAAAGAAATATTTTTGTTATTTCTGAAATAAATGTCTTCTTTCGGTCCTGAAAAAATTTCCCAATTATTTTTTTCGAGATTTGGGCAAACACACATGCGGGTCAAGCACCCATTACATAATGTGTACTGCAATAGATATAAATAAAAAGGAGTGAATGTCCATGGCATACGGATATGACAGCTGTCATTACGGATATGCTTATCCTGCCGCAGGGTACGGATATTATGGCGGTTTTGCTTTGATAGTAGTATTGTTTATTTTATTGATTATTATCGGAGCAAGCTACGGGAATTGGTAAAAAGGGTATAAACTTTATTCGCGAAGTCAGAGGCACTCCCTGTATGAACAGGGGTGCCTCTTATCATGCGAAGAAAAATACGAACATTAAATCCGATAAATGTAATTATAGTTCGTAAAAAATCTTGACTCCACTATAAGTCTTTGTTATATTTTAGTATGGTGAGTGGAAAAGCGAATGAAATGACTGGGGGGATTTTCGTGAAAGCCAAATATGATGTAATCGTTGTTGGTGCCGGTCCGGCCGGTATTTTTACCTGCTATGAAATGACATTAAAAATGCCTGGTGCAAAGGTACTGTTAATTGATAAAGGCCATGATATTTATAAGCGGAATTGTCCGATTTTGCAAAAGAAAATTGAGAAATGTCCGCCGCCAGCCGGTAAAAAAGACTTCGCCGGCTGCTTGCCAGCCTGTTCCATCACGAATGGGTTTGGCGGTGCAGGCGCCTATTCCGACGGGAAATTTAACATTACAAGTGAATTTGGCGGATGGATGACCGATTATCTTCCCGATTCCGAAGTCATTGAGCTGATCAAGTATGTCGATGAAATTAATCTAAGCCATGGTGCTACGAGTTCGATTACCGATCCTCTCACGGATAAAGTCAGGGAAATCGAACGGCGCGGTTATGCCGCCGGTTTAAAGCTGTTGCGGGCGAACGTCCGCCACTTGGGAACAGAGCAGAACCTGCAAATTTTAATGAGTATTTTTGAGTATTTAAGAGAAAAGATTGATATGTCCTTTAAAACGGAAGTGGAGGATATTTTGACCGAAAAGAAGCCTGATGGCTGGGTGGTCAACGGAATTCTCCTTAAGAATGGAGAAGAGGTCAGAGCTGAAAAAGTCGTCATCGCTCCAGGGCGGGACGGGTCTAAATGGCTGAGCCAAATCCTGAAATCGCGGCGGTTGCGGATGATCAGCAATCAGGTTGATATCGGTGTCCGTGTCGAAACGTCCAATATTGTCATGGAAGAGATCAATGAACATTTATACGAGGGCAAGTTTGTCTTTAACACGTCTGTCGGCACAAAAGTCCGGACGTTTTGCAGCAATCCTTCCGGGCATGTCGTTGTAGAAAACCATTCAGGGATCATGCTTGCAAATGGCCACGCTTATAAAGATCCGAAGCTTGGCAGCCCGAATACTAATTTTGCTTTATTGGTATCGCACACTTTTTCCGAGCCTTTCGACAAGCCGAATGAATATGCACACGAAGTATCACGGCTGGCCAACAGCCTTTCAAACGGCGGCTTGATCGTCCAGAAATACGGCGATATTTTAAAAGGGAGAAGATCGACAGATAAAAGAATTAAAGAAGGCTTCATTGAACCGACTCTAAAAGAGGCAGTGCCTGGTGATCTTGGTCTGGCGCTTCCATATAATACATTAAAAAGCCTGATCGAAATGACTGAGGCTCTCAACCATGTGACACCTGGATTGGCTTCGGAGCACACTCTTTTCTATGGCGTGGAAGCGAAATTTTATTCGGCACGTCCGAAATTAACAGATCGGTTTGAAACGGAAATCCCGGGATTATATGTCGGCGGTGACGGGGCCGGCATCACGAGGGGACTCGCACAAGCCAGTGCTTGCGGTGTATGGATTGCCCGGGATATTATCAAGCAAATTTCCGGTGCGAAAACACTTGAAACAGCAATTGTGTGATTCGCATAAAAGAAAGGAGGGAAAACTCAGTTTCCCTTCCTTTCTTTTTTTATATAAAAAAAATTCAACAAAACCACGAAGTTTATCTGCAAGTCCTCAGGCTAAACTGCAAATTGAATATTCCTGCCGACAAATACTTCTACACCGAGGATTCTTTAAGAAAGATTTCCCGGGCTGCCTCATACAATTTAATATATTGTCCCAGCAGTCGGGATGGAGGGAGACTATGGAACGGTCGTTTTTAATAAAGCCTTTTCTCGATGCGGTTTATCCGACGGTTGAGTACGGTAAAGGCGTTTTTCTTTATGATACAGACGGGAAGAAGTATTTGGATGCGTCTTCCGGTGCTGTCACCGCCAATATCGGCCATGGCGTTGAAGAAATTGTGGAAGCGATGCATGAGCAGGCGATAAAAGTCTCTTTTGTTTATCGGTCCCAATTTACAAGCGATGCTGCCGAGAAATTGGCAAAAAAGATTGCTGAGCATACACCCGGTGATTTAAATTGGAGCTTTTTCGTTAACAGCGGCTCTGAAGCAACCGAAACAGCGATGAAAATTGCGCTTCAATACTGGCAGGAAAAAGGAATTCCGACAAAAACAAAAGTGCTGTCAAGGTGGCTGAGCTATCACGGGATCACGCTCGGAGCCCTTTCCATGTCCGGCCATCCGGGGAGGCGGGCGCGGTTCACTCCATTGCTGGAAGACTTTCCGGTCATTCATCCTCCATATTGCTACCGTTGTCCCTTTAAACGTGAAGCGCCGGAGTGCGGGTATTTATGTGCACACGAGCTGGAAACGGCGATTGCCCGGGCCGGCCCTGACAACATCGCCGCCTTTATCGCTGAACCGATAGTCGGTGCTGCCGGCGCGGCCATTACACCCCCGGAAGGATATTACCGGATTATTAAAGATATTTGCACGAGAAATAATATTTTATTTATAGCCGATGAAGTGATGACAGGATTCGGACGGACCGGGAAAATGCTTGCCTGTGAACACTGGGGGATCATCCCTGATATTGTTGCGCTCGGCAAAGGCATGGGTGCCGGCTATGCGCCGATTGCCGCGGCGCTCGTAAGTGACAGAATCATGGAACCGATTTTATCAGGCTCAAAAAGCATCATGAGCGGGCATACTCTCAGCGCGAATCCTCAAGCGTGCGCAGTTTCTTTGGCGGTTCTTGACTATTTGGATAAACATAGCATCATTCAGGAAGTCGAAGCGAAAGGCGTATACTTGCTGAACCAATTAAAAAAACTGCAGCAAAAATTCACATTTATCGGAGATGTGCGCGGCAAAGGATTATTAATCGGTCTTGAATTCGTTGAAGATCGAACGGAAAAAAGATCGTTTTCACGAACTCATAATGTAACTGGTGAGCTTGTCCAAATAGCCCAGGAGCAAGGCTTGCTACTTTACCCGGCCGGGGCGGGTGATACGGGCATGAATGGCGATGCCGTCCTCGTCGCTCCTCCGTTAACGATTACAAAAAGAGAAATCGATCAATTAGTAAGACTTCTTAATCAATCATTCATACAGTTAGAAAGAAAACTTGTCCGCCAAAGGGATGGAGTGGAATAGATGAAAAATCCGTTCGGAAAAATCAAAACGATTAATGAAGTTATCGACCTTTTTTATGATGGGATGACGATCATGTTCGGAGGTTTTGGCGGGATCGGCTCCCCGCCGGATCTTATTGACGGCATATTGGAGAAAGGAATAAAAGATCTAACTTTAATCGGCAATGACACAGGTTTTCCCCATATTGGCATTGGGAAAATTGTCAGCCTTGGGAGAGCGAAGAAAGTGATTGCTTCCCATATCGGCTCGAATTCCGCTGCCGGGCGAATGATGACAGCGGGTGAGCTGGAAGTCGAATTCTCGCCGCAGGGAACTCTGGCAGAGCGAATCCGCGCCGGCGGAGTTGGTCTTGGAGGGATTCTAACCGACATCGGCATTGATAATCAGCTTGTGTCGGAAAACAAACCGAAAACCAATATCAACGGCAAGGATTATTTGATTGAAACAGCTTTAACCGCGGAAATATCGATCGTATATGCAAAAAAAGCTGATCCATATGGGAATCTGGTTTTTGATAAAAGTGCCAGGAATACAAATCCACTTGTTGCAATGGCCGGGCAGACCACGATTGCAGAGGTCGAAGAAATTGTCCCGCTTGGCAGCCTGAATCCTGAAGAAATCGTGACACCCGGTGTGTTTGTTGATTTTATCATTGCTTCGGGAGGAGTGAACTGGAAATGGGTTTGGGAATAGACATTCGCGATAAAATCGCTCATCGGGCAGCCATGGAAATCAAGCCCGGGATGGTGGTGAATCTTGGGATTGGCATCCCTTCCTTGGTTCCGAACCATTTGCCTGCAAACATGCATGTTATGTTCCAGGCGGAAAACGGCATTGTCGGGATGGGGCCGACTCCCCGGAAAGGCAATGAAGATGAGAACCTCTGCAATGCAGGCGGTTTTCCTGTCACGGTGGTCGAAGGTGCCAGTTATTGCGACAGTGCCATCGCTTTCGGAATGATACGGACCGGCAAGGTGGATATAACCATCCTCGGTGCCCTTCAAGTAAGCGGCAGCGGCGATCTCGCCAACTGGATCGTTCCCGGCAAAAAAGTACCCGGGATGGGCGGCGCAATGGAGCTCGCCCAAAAGGCTGGAAAAGTAATCGTGTTAATGAACCATACAGATAAGTATGGCACTCCGAAAATCGTAAACGAATGCACCCTGCCGTTAACTTCAGCAAAATGCGTCGATATGATCATTACGGAAATGGGTGTGTTTCAGATTGAAAAAGAGCAGCTGTTCCTGATCGAAGTGTTTGAGCCTTTTACTGTAAAAGAGATCGAAGCAAAAACCGCTTCCGCTTTTATCATAAAGGCGGAATCCGGCTGGTGACTTTTCAGGGGAGGAATGAGTGCGGAATGGAGACAGAAAAGGAACAAATCAGGACGTGGATTAAAGAGAATCGAGCGAGAGGGGCACGCCTGCTGCAAAAGCTCGTCCAGGAAGGCAGTATTCGCGACCATGAAAGCAAAGCACAGGCGATTATGATTGAGAAGTGCAGACGGCTTGGGCTTGAGCTTGATATATGGGAAATTGGTGAACAGTCTGTCACGAGCCATGAGGCATTCTGTTCGGACAGGAAGGATTTTAGCGGCAACCCAAACGTCGTTGGCGTTCTAAAAGGAGCAGGCGGTGGAAGGTCATTGATCTTAAATGGACATATAGATGTGGTTCCGCCGGGGGACCGAAATGACTGGCTTCATGACCCTTTTAGCGGCTCCATTGATGGCGGGAAACTGTTTGGCCGGGGAGCAACAGATATGAAGGGGGGATCTGTCGCCCTTCTTCTCGCGATGGAAGCGATTGTTTCCTGCGGCCTGAGCTTAAAGGGAGATGTTATTTTTCAAAGCGTGATTGAAGAGGAAAGCGGGGGAGCGGGTACACTGGCTGCTGTCCTGAGAGGCTATAAAGCGGATGGCGCGATCATCCCCGAACCGACCAACATGAAGTTGTTTCCAAAGCAGCAGGGTTCGATGTGGTTCAGAATTACCGTGAAAGGCCGGTCTGCCCATGGCGGAACGAGATATGAAGGGGTAAGTGCAATTGAAAAAGCGATAACCGTTTTAACGGCGCTGCAAAAATTGGAGGAGGACCGAAATACGCGTGTTAATGATCCACTCTATGCCAACACGCCAATTCCGATTCCGATCAATATCGGCAAAATCAAGAGTGGCGAATGGCCGTCGTCCGTTCCTGATTTAGCGGTGATTGAAGGAAGAATGGGCGTTTCTCCGGATGAGACAATGCAGGCGGCTGAACAGGAAATGGAAGCTTGTCTTAAGCAGCTAAACGAAGCAGACCCGTGGTTTCAGCTGAATCCGCTGAAAATTGACTGGTTCGGGGGCAGGTGGCAGCCCGGTAACCTCGATCTTGATCATCCGCTCCTTGCGGCATTATCCGAATCCTTTGTCGAAATAAAAAAAGAAAAGCCTGTCATTGAGGCATCTCCATGGGGAACGGACGGCGGTATTTTATCCAATGTCGGGGGGATACCGGTCGTCGTTTTTGGGCCGGGAATAACCGAGTCTGCCCATGAGGCGAATGAATATATCATTCTCGAAGACTTATTTGCAGCTGCAGAAATCATCGCCTTTACGATCATCAAATGGTGCGGGCTTGATACAAATTAGCTGTAAGCTTAAATAAATGAGAGAACCTGGCCATTTATGGCCAGGTTTTTTACAAGGGAGCAGTGGTGAATGTACAGAAATTCGCATCTACAAAGATTTGAAGGAGACAATTTTTTCATCGAAGCGTTTATTGATCCTTTTAACAAAAGAGTAAGAATTGACGATTACCGCGGTAACCTTGCGGAGGTCATCAATAAAGCGGAACAATTCGCAGCGGAAACCGATGCTGAGAAGTTGATCATAAAGAGCAGAAAAGAAGACTGTAAAGAGCTGCTGAACAGCTGCTATGTTTTGGAGGCGGTCATTGACCGTTATTTCCTTGGCTCGGACTCTTATTTATTCTCAAAATTTTTTTGCAAAGAACGAATGGCCGCAGACGATTGGTTAAACGAAGACCAGATCATAAAGGGTATTTCTAAAATTGGCCTTGCAGAGGGGCCTCCTCCAATGCCAGGCGGCTATACGTTAAAAAAAGCTGACACCTCGGCCGCTGAATTGTTAGCCTCCCTTTATCGGCAAGTCTTTGAAGTTTACCCGACTCCGCTGCATGATCCCGGATATGTGAAAAAGACGATTAATGAAGGAACGGTTTATTTTGCAATCTACCATGAAGAAAAAATAGTCAGTGCAGCATCTGCAGAGGTTAACCATTTTTATAAAAATGCCGAAATGACTGATTGCGCCACATTAAAAGATCATCGCAAGCATGGCTTAATGAAGGTTTTGCTTTTGAAGCTGGAAGAAGAATTGCTGAAAGATGGAATTTTCCATGCGTATACGCTGGCAAGAGCGCTGTCTTTTGGAATGAACGCGGCTTTTAAACAGCTCGGATACTCGTACACGGGCAGAATGCTGAAGAATTGCTTTATCTATGACAAGCTTGAGGATATGAATGTGTGGACAAAGAATTTAACGGCGAAAATAATTGCTGAAAAACCGGCACATTCATGACGATTCTTTGGCACCGGCCCATATAATATAGATAAGGAGGCAAAAGAGGAGGAGAAGCGGATGGGAAAGGATCAAATGACAAAAGAAGTCCTGACAGCCATATTAAAAAGCATCGATGAAGGAATACATGCGGTTGATACGGACGGGTATACGATCTTTTATAATGAGGTGGCGGCCCGCCATGACGGCTTGAAAATTTCTGAAGTCATTGGCAGGCCGCTGCTATCCGTTTTTCCATCTTTAAACGAGCGGACGAGTACATTGCTGAAAGTCGCCAAAACGAGGCAGCCGATTATTAACCAGACACAGACGTATGTAAACATGTACGGCAAAACGATCGAAACTGTCAACACAACCTTGCCGATCCTTGTCGACGGCAGGGTGATCGGAGCTGTTGAGATCGCCAAAGATTATTCGCGGATGAAGCTCCTTTCCGAACGATTGCTCCATTTCCAAAAAAGCAAACAACCCGAATCCCGGCAACAGGAAAGTGTCAAATATACGTTAAATGATTTACTGACGGTCAATCGCGATTTTTTAGCAATGAAAGAAAAAGCAAGAAAGCTCGCACAAACAGATGCACCGATTTTAGTTTTTGGAGAAAGCGGGTCGGGAAAGGAATTATTTGTCCAGGGCATCCACCATGCATCACGGAGGTCCCAGGCGCCGTTTGTTGCGCAAAACTGCGCCGCAATTCCCGAAACGCTTTTGGAAAGCATTTTATTCGGAACCTCGAAGGGAAGCTACACGGGAGCTGTGGATCGGCCGGGCTTGTTTGAACTTGCCGATGGCGGAACCCTGTTTCTCGATGAGCTTCATACGATGCCGATTGTTCTTCAAGCGAAGCTTCTCCGCGTCCTTGAAGAAGGGGCGGTTCGAAGAGTAGGGTCGGTGAAGGAGATCCCCGTCAACACAAGAGTGATTTCGGCTATGAACATCGACCCGAGGACGGCGCTTGAACAGGAAACATTAAGGCCTGATTTGTTTTACCGCCTGAATGTACTGACTTTTGAGCTGATTCCATTGCGGGAAAGACCGGAAGACATTGATTTATTGACAACCTCATTTATTAATTCCTTTAATAAAAGTCTAAATAAGAAGGTTACCGGGTTGGAAGGCGGTTTAAAGGAGTATTTCCATGCTTACAGCTGGCCGGGGAATGTCCGCGAGTTAAAGCATGCGATCGAATATATGATGAATGTTTGCGAGGAAGAAGTGCTTTCTGAAGCAGATTTGCCAATTATTCTGAAGCAAAAGAAACAGCAGTATATGAAAAAGGAACAAGCACAATCGCTATCGCTTCGTGAAAATTTAAAAGAACTGGAAATAAAGCTGATTCGCGAAGCGCTCCATATCAGTAAGGGGAACATCAAACAGGCCGCTCTGTTGCTTGGCATTCCAAGGCAGACACTGCAGTATAAACTCCAAAAAAATATGCCTGGCGCCGAATAATCGGCACTTGCATTTTCTAAAAGAACTGAAAATTTGATCATCGCCGCTGTTTCCCTTTCTTCCCATTGGTATCGAAAAGCATCCATTTTTGGCACGGAACTTGCATCCAATACCGTTAAAGCGACAGGGAGGAATGGTAATGAAACAGACATTATATAAACCGGCCAGGCATTGGAATGAGATTGAGTTATGGAAGGATGTTAAAAGCGAGCAATGGAATGATTGGATCTGGCAGTTGACAAACACAATCAGGACATTGGAGGATTTACGAAAAGTCATCAGCCTCACCCCTGCTGAAGAAGAAGGCGTACGGATATCAACAAAAACGATCCCGTTAAATATTACACCCTACTATGCATCCCTCATGAATCCAGACGATCCCCGCTGTCCAATTCGCATGCAGTCTGTTCCGGTCTCCCAGGAAATTCACAAAACGAAGTACGATCTTGAAGACCCGCTTCACGAGGATGAAGATTCTCCTGTTCCGGGTTTAACGCACCGCTATCCTGACAGGGTATTGTTTCTCGTTACAAATCAATGCTCGATGTATTGCCGCTACTGTACACGGCGCCGCTTTTCCGGACAAATTGGAATGGGGGTTCCGAAAAAACAGCTTGATGCCGCCATTCAATACATCCGCGAAACACCTCAGGTAAGGGATGTGCTTCTTTCAGGCGGGGATGGATTGCTGATTAATGATAATATCCTTGAATACATTTTAAAAAACTTGCGGTCGATTGACCACGTCGAAATCATCCGGATTGGCACACGGGCGCCGGTTGTTTTTCCGCAGCGAATTACCGATCATCTCTGCAATATTTTGCGGAAATATCACCCAATCTGGCTGAATACGCATTTTAATACATCGTTTGAAATCACCGGGGAGTCAAAGCTGGCATGTGAGAAGCTCGCCGATGCCGGTGTGCCCGTCGGAAATCAGTCCGTCATTCTTGCCGGAATTAACGACAGTGTTCCAATTATGAAAAAGCTGATGCACGATCTTGTCAAAATCCGGGTGAGGCCTTATTACATTTACCAATGTGATTTATCAGAAGGAATTGGCCATTTCCGGGCACCGGTTACAAAAGGGCTTGAAATCATTGAAGGACTGAGGGGTCACACATCCGGATATGCCGTTCCAACATTTGTCGTCGATGCACCGGGTGGAGGCGGAAAAATTTCACTTCAGCCAAATTACTTAATTTCGCAAAGCCCTGACAAAGTTGTTCTTCGCAATTTTGAAGGTGTTATCACGACATACCCGGAGCCGGAAAATTATGTACCAGGACGCGCGGAAGATTATTTTAAAGAGATTTATCCGGATATGGAAGAGAAACGGTCTGCGGCAGGAATCGCAGCGTTGATCAACGATTCACAATTCAATTTAGTGCCGGAAGGCCTGAGCCGATTAACGCGGCGAAAACAATATGAGCAGAATCCTGTTCATAGTTCGTTAAAGGACAAACGAGAAAAGCGTGACGAATTAAAGGAAAAGAAATTTCGTGCCCAGCAAATAAAAGAGTCCGGACAAGATGCTCAACGGGCTGCAGGGAAAGAGGCGATTATTCCAGCCCACAGGGAGGAAAAGTGATGGAGCGATCATGCTCATGGTGCAGCAGCGCACATATTGAAACAGGGCAAGAAACGGTATACTGGGAGCTTCCAGATGGAACGAGGGCAATTGAAATTACCGATGTTCCTTCGACTGTTTGCCACGATTGCCACATTGTTTACCAGACGGATGAAATCGTTAAAACGATCGAGGATCAGCTTTTTATCGTAAATACAAAATCAATCGGTAAAACGATCTCTTTTGAAGGACTCATCAATCTTCCCAAACTATTGAAAAAAAATTACTTTGATTTTTCATAAATTTAGGCAAAGAAAAAACCGCCCAACGGGAGATCGGGCGGTTTTTGACTGCCTGCGATTTTCGGGCGGAGGGTCCGCTGTGGACGCATGCAGGAGGGATGAATTATAGTAAACGTAAGTTAATAACGTGGAGATGGAAAGCTCGGGCTCCTTAAGAAAAAAGAACTGGAAAGGTGTTATGTATGCGAAAATCGTTCTACCATTTTTTAATGAAATATCGGCATCCGGAGCCGAAGGATTCAATAAGCAAGTTTGCAAACTATGCTTATGACGACCACAGTTTTCCGAAGAGGTCGGAGGATTATCATGAAATAAGCACGTATTTGGAATTGAATGGCCAATATTTAGAAAGTATGACTACCTTTGATGAAGCATGGGAAATATATGAAGCAACTGAAGGGAAAGGCTGATAACCTTTCTTTTTTTCATTCTTTTTTGAAAAGAGACCGTTTATTAGCCAGTGCATATACTATTGTAATCAATTATTCACGGCTCGCCACCTGAGAGGATGGAGGAAATGGAAAAAAGAAAAAAACCGAAATACAAAATCGGTGATACAGTCGTGATCACAATGTATGGCACGGTGGGGAAAATTACGGATGTCAAGTGGCTTGACGGCATGCATGTGTATGAAGTAAATAAAAGCGAAGGACTGTATATGGAATCAAGCCTGCAATTGCTGTCTGAATACGAAGGAAACGTGATTGAGCAGGAGCATATTGACATTGAATATAAATTTTTTTTCGGTGATTTGGTTCAAGTCAAAGGGTATGGAGCAGACCTGTTCAAAGTAATTGGTTTTCGGACTGAAATCTGGCGCTATAAGGAAAATGCCTGGGAAGATGTCATTTATGAGCTATCGAGAATCAACGACGGTGAATGGCTCGAAGCAGGAGAAGACGAGCTGACACTTGTTGCAGAAGCTGCAAATGCCGAAACTTTCATTCAAAAATTAGGGCTGCTGTTCTTAGCAAACAAACCGCAAAAGCCCTTTGAAAAAGAAGTAAAACTCAATAAGCATGGCTACCGCCAAACAGAGCGTGATAGGTTGAAAAAGAAAGATGATCAACAGGAACTGATCGACGGGCTCCTTGATATATATAATGATTACAAGACTCTATATGAAATGTTTAACGATTGGGAATACGAACAAGTAATGCGTGTGGTTCTCGAAAAGCTTAAAAACATATGAAAAAATTGCTTAGAAATGAACAGTAAATTGGTATAGCAGATAAATGAAATAAGGTGCTCCGAAAACGAGAACTATTTTGTAAAGAAACTCAGTAATCTTTCCGCAAGTTTCAATAAACATGCTATTTTCTTTATTTACATCTTCTTTAATGGCTTCGGTCCACTTATGAATCACAGTCATGATTATTCACTCCTAAATATTAGCTGTTACTAATGTGTATGCTTGTCCAATATAAACATGTCTTGAAATGAAATTTTTTTAAACACCGAACGATTGGAACAACCTTTTTAACAGAACAGGTTATGAAAGTAGTAAATGCAACATACATTCTGTAAAAAGGGGGCGATGCTATGAAAGAAATCGAAGTTATTATTGATACAGAGGAGATTGCCGAATTCTTCTTTCATGAGCTTTTAAAAAGGGGATACGTTCCCACCAATGAGGAATTGAATGAAATGGCCGATATAACTTTTGAATACCTTGTTGAAAAGAGCATTATTGATGAGAATATTGATTTGGACTAAAAAAAATGACGGGCGGCTGCCCGTCATTTTTATGCGGAAATTTTTTCTGATAAAAGGTCGACAGCGGCCCGGGTCGTTAATAATAATTTCTCCCAGTGGGCTTTTAATGCCTCATCTTCACCGATTGTCAGGATCATTTGCTGTTTGACGATTTGGCTTTGGAAGGGAAAAACCGCCCCGAACATTGATTATATTTTTTTACAAAAAAAAATACTCATGGTTGCCTCCAAAAGGTGAAACTTGTCAGGCAAGGATTCCGTATATAAAGGTAATCTCGGGAAAAGCGGGAAAGGATCCATACTTTCCATATACAAATCAATCGGAAGTTAAGGTGCTGCGAAAGAGTTTCAGTAAATATATATAAAAACCTGAGAGGAATATGATCATAGAATCGTTATTTACTGGAACTTCGGGTGAAGAAGCTGAAACATATTAGACGCAAGGTAAAAAGAAATAACTCAAATTTGAAAGGAAGAGAAGCATGTCATTTTTTAAAAAAGCATTTGCCAGTATCGGGATTGGATCAGCCAAGATTGATACGAGACTCGTCAAAGACTCTTATGCACCGGGAGAAGAAGTAGTGGGAGAGGTTGAAATTAGAGGAGGAAGCACAGAGCAACAAATAGCGGATATATATTTATCACTGCATACGACTTACATAAAAGAAAGGGATGACAAAAAGTATACGGCAACCGCCGAAATCGGCCGTTTCCGCTTGGCAGATTCCTTTATAATCCAGCCTGATGAAAGAAGAGTCGTTCCGTTTTCTTTCGTTCTGCCTGCCGATACACCTCTTTCTTTAGGAAGGACAAAAGTTTGGGTTGCTGCGGGGCTTGATATTCAAAACGCCGTTGACCCGACTGATAAAGATATCATTCATGTCGTTCCAAACCGGCTGATGGCTGAAGTGATCAAATCAGTTGGAGAACTTGGATTTAAATTGCGGGAAGCGGATTGCCAAGAAGCACGCCGACTGCGGACCCGGCTGCCGATTATCCAGGAGTTTGAATTTATCCCTGTAACAGGCCCTTATCGTGGACGGCTTGATGAACTGGAGCTCGTGTTCCTGCCTGGAAACGGAGCAATGGAAATTTTGCTGCAGGTTGACCGCAGGGCCCGGGGCCTTGGTGGCTTCCTCGCTGAGGCACTGGAAATGGATGAAACCAAAGTAAAGCTGACCGTATCCGATGCAGACATTCTCCATTTGAAGGATAAAATTAATTCCACTATTCAACGATATTCCTAAAAGAAGAAGCCTTATGAGATGAAGCACCGTGCTTCATCTTTTTTTAAGCTATAGGAAAGTATAAACGTTTCTAAATATAGTTGGGCGTTTCGATGTCCAGCTCCAGCG
>NZ_PGUZ01000003.1 GCF_002860165.1 Bacillus sp. V3-13
GACACTTACTCGGGTTGGACTTTCACCAACTAGCAATTAACGGCTTGCTGGGCACGCGAAAATGACAAAAACCCAAGGACGATGTCCCTGGGTTTTATCTAAATAGAAATTAGTCGTTCACAACTTCTTTTCCTTTGTATGTTCCGCAAGACTTACATACACGGTGAGCAAGTTTCATTTCTCCACAGTTTGGGCATTCTACCATACCGGGAACCTGTAATTTAAAATGAGTACGACGTTTTCTTTTCGCAGTTTTAGAAGTTCTTCTAAAAGGTACAGCCATTCTTCCCACCTCCTTAAAGAGAATTAAGAAAGTTATGAAGGCCAGATCAAGCTGGATTCTTCAAATGCTTCTTGTTTTTCCTTCCGGCTACTTATTCAGAAGGGTTATTTTTTTGATCGAAAAAGTTAGCAAGCCCGGCAAGACGGGGATCAACCTTTTCACGTTTATCCTGCTCATGAATGACTTCCCAATCATTTCCTGATTGAGGAGCCCCTTCATCACCGCTATCTTCACAGAAAACTTGCATTGGGACCTCAAGCAAAAGAATTTCCTGAATAACCGGCATAAGGTCGATTACTTCTCCTTTTACTTGATGAACTTCCTCTTCGGTTTCATAATCCAAACCTTTTAAGAGAAACGTTTCCGTTGTTTCAACGTTAATTGGATAATTCACGTCAACTAAAGTACGAGAACAAGGAAGTACCAAATGACCTTCTATTTTCAAATGGAAAGTCACTTTCGCTGAATCGATATCTGCCCGGCCTGTAATATGCATGGGCGAAACAGAACGGATTGTCGAATCAATTTTTTTGATTTCATCAACATTCACAGTTTCATCAATCGGAAAATCCTTGCTTCGATATTTTTGCAACTGGCTTAAAGTCCATTTCATACGAATCACCCCAAGGCAACAAAGGTAATTATAGCTTCCATATAATTATTTGTCAATATTTTTTCTTTACACTATAATGTAGACATTATCCTACCACTTTAAACTGCTTTGTCAACCTTTTAATAGGATTTAGTATGCCTGACTTCAGGTAAATCGGGCTCTTTTTCATAAAGAAAAATGAAAAGATTTTACCGCGAGGGAGTAACGAATCATGAAAGTTGTCGGAGTCATTGTTGAATACAATCCCTTTCATAACGGCCATGCCCACCATCTCGAAATGGCAAAAAAAATAACAGGTGCCGATGTGGCGATTGCCGTGATGAGCGGAAACTTTTTGCAGCGCGGTGAGCCGGCGCTCGTTTCAAAATGGACGCGGGCCAAAATGGCACTGTTAGGCGGGGTTGATCTGGTTTTTGAGCTGCCTTACCAATTTGCGACCCAGAAAGCCGAAGTGTTCGCCAATGGTGCAGTGTCAATCCTGTCGTTGGCTGGCTGCACCCATTTATGCTTCGGAAGCGAATCAGGCGATATTGATTCATTTTATACCGCTATCGATTTTTTGAACAGGCATGACAGCGAGTTTCAAGAAAATATCAGGCACTATATAAGTAAAGGTGTCAGCTATCCAAAAGCGCTGGCGCTCGCCTTTCAAGATTTAAAACCCGGGAAAGAAATGGCTGATTTATCCAAGCCGAATAATATCCTTGGATTCCAATACATAAAATCGATGCAAAGATTGGACACGGGCATGGAGGCCGTAACGGTTAAACGGAAAAGTGCCGGTTACCATGATGAGCATTTTTCTTCAGAAACGATCGCAAGTGCAACAAGCATCAGGAATGCATTGTTTTCCGAACAGGGAAAGCTTGGCGAGATCAAAAGCTTTGTGCCGGAAAGCACCTACCGGCTGCTTGCTGAGCATTATCACGAATTTGGGCATTTTCATAGCTGGGACAGCTACTGGCCTTATTTGCGATACAGGCTGATCACGATGTCGCCCGGGGAACTGGCAATGATCTACGAGGTTGAGGAAGGGCTCGAAAACCGGCTTATGTCGTGCGCGCTTCAAGCAGGTTCTTTTGCTGATTTTATGAAAATGGTTAAAACAAAACGGTACACATGGACAAGACTGCAGCGGACGTGCGTCCATATTTTAACGAACGCAAAAAAAACGGAGATGAAACACGTCACGGAACCACAATATTTACGGTTGCTCGGCATGTCCGAGCGCGGCCGTGATTATTTGAATAAAAAGAAGCAGCAATTGACTGTCCCGGTTGTGTCAAAGCTGTCCGCCTTCAAAAATGAGCAAATCCAGCTTGATATTAAAAGTTCAAGGATATATGCGCTCGGGGCGCCGCCACATATGCAAACATCCGTTGTCGGAGATGAATATAAGCAACATCCGATTTATTTACTTAACCAAAATTAAACAAGCAGCGTTGTACCACGTGGATACAATGCTGCTTGTGTTTAGTCCGTTCATTATTTTTCTTCAAGTCGCTCCAAATACTGGACCGCTTCATCAAAGGAGTTAACGGGAACAATTTTCATATCCGTTCGAATATCTTTTGCTGTTGCAACGGCGGCCTCGTAATTTGATCCCCCGGCTCCCTCCTCAAAAGGGGCCAAAAAGATTTCCGCACCTGCTCGATCGGCTGCAACGACTTTTTGCTCAATACCGCCGATTCTGCCGACTTTTCCATCTGGTTCGATCGTTCCTGTCCCAGCAATATCATATCCTTTAGTCAAATCTTCTTCCGTCAGCTGGTTATAGATCTCAAGGGAAAACATTAAACCGGCCGAGGGCCCGCCGATATCCTCGGTATTTAGCGTTACTTCCGGATCGGTTATCACTTCTTTGTCATCTGTCAGCATGATCCCGACTCCAACCTTTTCAGGATGGTCTTTGTACGGCTCAATTGACAGTGAAACGTTTTTCGTTTTTCCGTTTCGTTCAAAACTTAACGAGATTTCTTCACCAGCCTTTTTGGTGCCCACATAATCAATAAACTGATCAGACGACTCAAATTCGCGCCCGTCCACCGCAAAAATTTTATCGCCAACGGCCAATTTCCCGGCGGCTGGCATATCATCAAAAACGTTCAAAACGTAAACGCCGTTGTACTTGTAATCGATCTGCTTCCCGGCCTTTTGGTAGGCGACCTCAATGGCGCTTGTCTGGGAGGTGGTCATAAGGTGGAGCTGTCGGACATTGTATTCCTCATCAGTTTCATTCGGGCTCTTGATCATTTCTTCCGGGTGGAGCTGATGATACTTGCTAAATTTCGCAGCCAGGTACGAATAAATGTTAGCACGGCCCATTCTGACCGTCGTTAACATAAAGCTCCCTTCCTCCTCATAACCGTTCTCTACTTCAATAATTGCTTCAAGTTCCTTCGCCATACCCGGTTTTGACACATAAAAGGGTAAATAATAAAAAGTGCTTGCTATCAAGAAAATAGCGGCAATAATGAAGGCACGTACATAAAATTTTCGCTGCATTACTTACTGGGGCTCCTTCCATCTTTCAAAAACGCTTCTGATTTTACTAAGTTGTTTTCTTGTTTCCTCTTCACCGATTGAAATAATTTCTTCTATATTTGTAAAAGCTCTCGAGCTGTACATTTCCACTCTTGGGCGGATCATTACATCCGAGGCAATCTGCCTGTTGATGACGAGCTCATTTTGCATGATATCGAGGCTCTGCATAATAACATCGTAGATTGTGGTAATCTCGGTATTTATTTTAACATGCGATACATCTACAGCAATGATTAAATCAGCGCCCATCTCCTTTACGACAGAAACAGGCACTCTGTCAATGACCCCGCCGTCAACGAGAAGCCTGCCATTTAACTTTTCCGGAACAAAAATTCCGGGGATTGAAATGCTCGCCCGGACAGCATCAGCAATCGGCCCGCTGTAAAAGACGACCTTTTCCCCTGCCATGAGGTCTGTTGCAACGACTCCGACTGGTATATCGAGCTGCTCTATATTTTTCCCATGGGTAAAAATACGAATAAGTTCCTTCACCCTTTTGCCGGAAATAAAACCCATTTTCGGCACCGTAAAATCGAGGTAATATTTGCGTTTAAACGCTTTTGACAATTTATAGAGCCTTTCTATATCAAGGCCTGCGGCAAAAAAGCAGCCAACCATTGCTCCCATGCTGCTGCCTGCCAGCAAGTCAACCGGTATCCCTTCTTCCTTCAAAACTTTCAGTACACCTAAGTGGGCAAACCCCCGGGCTCCTCCTGAACCAAGCGCGACACCTATTTTTGGACGACGCAAAAGAGATTACCTCCCGCTCAAATTTCAACCTGATTCAATCTTATGGTCTATTTCATGGTTCTATGAGTATATTGGGATATATAAGGACAAGGCATGGAAGGCGCATGGTGATGAACGCCTCTCTTAAAATATTCGGCTTTTTTCTAATGACCAATATTCTAACACTGTTTTATGCACTTTGCACAGCAAGGAGGGAGGCAGCAGTGTTTCTTTCAAAATTCAAAACAGTTTTCCTCGCTTTATCGGTCACCTTGATGGCTGTATCGCTGATCTCTTTTCCACAGGAGTCTGTTGATGCTTCCATTAGGGGCCTTAATATGTGGTGGGAAATCGTCTTTCCATCCCTGCTGCCGTTCTTCATTGTTTCAGAAATGCTGATCGGCTTTGGAGTCGTCAAATTCATTGGAGTATTGCTTGAACCATTGATGCGGCCTTTATTTAAAGTTCCCGGGGTAGGCGGCTTTGTCTGGGCAATGGGGATGGCTTCCGGATACCCTGCAGGCGCAAAGCTCACTGCGCGCTTGCGGCAGGAAGGACAGCTGACGAGAGTCGAGGCAGAAAGGCTGGTTTCGTTTACAAATTCATCTAACCCCTTGTTTATTTTCGGCGCGGTTTCAGTCGGTTTTTTTTATCATGCACAATTAGGGATTATTTTAGCAATGGCCCATTATTTAGGGAATATTTCAGTCGGGATGATCATGAGATTTTACGGAAAAGATGAAGAGAAAACAAATGAAAAAAGCGGGCAGAAATTTTCCATTAAAACAGCACTATCCGCCCTGCACCGGACAAGAATGAATGATAACCGGCCGATCGGGAAGCTGCTCGGTGATGCGGTCATGTCGTCGATCCAAACTTTATTAATGATCGGCGGCTTTATCATCCTGTTTTCGGTGATCAATAAGCTGCTTTACCACCTGCAATTTACTTCATTTTTCGCAAAAATAATCGAAGTGATCCTTGATATTTTGCATTTGCCTGTAACCCTCAGCATTCCATTTATTTCAGGCCTCTTTGAAATCACGCTTGGCAGCCAAATGACCAGCCAGGTCCAGGAAGCCACACTGATGCAGCAGACGATTATCACAAGCTTCATCCTTGCTTTCAGCGGATTCAGTGTTCAAGCCCAGGTGGCAAGCATACTTGCCCAAACAGATATCCGCTTTCAACCTTTTTTCATTGCCCGTGTAATTCACGGAATACTCGCCAGCTGCTTTGCCTTTATATTGTGGAATCCGGTTTATGAACGGTTTTATAACACAGAAGAACCCTCCAACGCCATTCCCGTCACTGTCTTTGCTGAAGATTCCTGGGTTTGGCAAGCATATAAGATCCTCGTTGATACGGGCCCGGTGATCACCATTGCATCCCTTCTCGTTTATACAGCTTTGTACGCCAAAAAGATGTCCGGCTGGCGGTAATTTGTGGCTAATGAAAAAAACCTGCACTGTGATGATCTTTAGTGCAGGTTTTTTAAGTTATCGTCCGAATTTATCCTTAAGTGCCTGTTCGACAACAGGAGGGACCAGCTCGGAAATATGGCCGTCGTATTTTGCTACCTCTTTAACAATACTTGAACTTAAAAAAGAGTATTGGTTGTTGGTCATAATAAAAAACGTCTCAATGTCAGGATTTAACACGCGGTTCATCGAAGTAATCTGCATCTCGTATTCAAAATCGGATACGGCCCGCAAACCGCGGATAATCACTTTGGCATTCACACTTTTTGCATAATCAACCAGCAAGCCCTGATAGGACTCGACATGGACGTTAGGAATATCTTTCGTGGCTTCCTTAATAAGCAGAATTCGTTCTTCCACCGAAAATAATGGTTTTTTCGAAGAATTATTTAAGACAACGACATTTAACTGATTGAACACCTTTGCACCTTTTCTAATAATATCAAGATGCCCATATGTAATTGGATCAAAGCTACCTGAACATACCGCTACTTCAGTCAATTGATTTACCCCCATACTCCGCAGTATCGTTTGTAAAAATCGAAATGGCGATGACGCCGTATTGCTCATGCTTTTTCTTGACCAGGGAACCTACTTTGTCAGGAAGTTTAACGTCATGGCTATGCTCACAGACTATCGTACCGTTTTCAGCAATGATCCTCTCCTGTTCGAACGTTCCGAGAAGCTTTAGAAGCTGCTGTTGTTTGTATGGCGGGTCAAGAAAAATATAATTGAACCTTAATTCCCGCTTCTTGATCGCTTTCAGAGCTCGCTGCGCTTCATTCCGGTAAACCTCTGCCCGGTCTTCCAAACCGCACGTTTTGATATTTTCATGAATCGTCTGGATGGCCTTTCCATCGCGATCGACAAAAATCATGTGGTCCAATCCCCTGCTCAACGCTTCAATCCCCAATCCGCCGCTCCCTGCGAATAGGTCCAGGCCGGTGCCTCCATTAAAATATGGGCCGATGATATTAAACATGGCCTCTTTCACCTTGTCCGTTGTCGGCCTTGTTGAATTTCCCGGTACCGCTTTCAACAAGCGTCCTTTACAGGTTCCTGAAACGACTCTCATATGTATCACCACTAATTTTCGAGATAAAACAAGCATCTCCATTATCCTATCATAATTGTTTTTTTGCCGCCAACCTGTTAGATGCTTTATTTCATCTCCCTACTTTTAAAAAAATAACCAAAAAGGGTGTATAACCCCATTTATTGTGGAAATACTGTTACTAACAGCATCTATCGAGGATGTTGTTGCCAACCGCGGAGAAGACTTACGTTTCCCCATAAGTTCTTCCTCCGGTTTCTCCTCTCCCTTTGCCTTCTATTCTTAGAAATAAGAATATAGAAGGACCCTGCAGGAAACTGCAGGGTTTTTTTCTTGTTGTTACTCTCCCGGCCCGGAAATGATAATTTCCTGTTCATTTTCTTCAATTGCAAAATTAAAAAGTGTTTCAAGCCATTGCTGTTCAATATACATACGATTATCAATCGTGATCAGCGGATTTTCCAACAGGCCATAATCCTCCTCATTGTAAATAAATATATTGCGGTCTACGAAGAAGCGGTAACTGTTGGTTCCTTTATTGAGCAATAATCCTCCCTGATCAGCTAAAGCAGTTGTCTCATAGCCCATCCCGGTCATGAGTTCTGTAAATGGGAACAGCCTTTTCCCGTCCTCATAAATAACTTCGATCCCGTCTACCGGCTTATTGGCTGCACGGATAGGCCTTGGGTCATAGAAATAGAGAGGGACGAAAGCGGCTGAATCCACCCTGTTTAATGTAAAAAAGTGAGTCCCCATCCCTTCTGCAGCACCCAGAAGCTCATCCAGTTTTTTTGCAGTTAGTTCCGGCTCCTCTTGCACTGCAGTAAAAAAGAGGTTTAGCTGAGCATCAGACAACTTCGCCTTGAGATCATTCAACATTGCTTGTCCCTTTGCGTTCGAGCTTTGCTGCTTAGTGACCGCAGCGGCAAAAAGGTCAATAAGCCCTTTTTCCTCTGGCGACAGAGTTTTCAACTTTTGTGAAAAATAGATTTGGGCTGCTTTTCGTTCAACCGTTTCCATTGGTTCATTCTTTTTCGTGATCAAAAGCCCTTTTCCGATTGTTTCAGGATATTGATCGGTCATCACAATCGATAGATGGGGGAAATCAGCGATTTTTGCCAAAGACTGCAACTGGAATGGTGCCCCCTGTTGAACTGGTTCGCGGTAATAGATGATTCCACCTTGATTGGCTGTCGCCAATGGTGCTGCTTGCCAATAGAGAGAAAGGGCCTCTCCTTCACCTTCAAATACATAATAATCGATAAATTCAAGCTTTTGCTGACCTTTTAAAGGTGCGCCGGCAATCCACGAGCCGTTTCTCCTTGCATAATCGACAATGTCCAGCTTCGTTCTTGAAGCGGCAACATCCGGAAATTTTATCGTCCAATCATCCAGGAACAAAGAAGCAGCGCCATCATCGACAGGCAGTCTGTATTCGAGTGTGATGCTTCCTTTGTCAGCCAGGAAGGTGTCCGGATTATCATCGGCTGATTCACACGGATTTGCTTCTTTCGTCACGCAGCTCCAGTTCTCGATTGATTCCGGAACCGAAATGCGATATTCCTTTCCCTCTGTCAGTCCATCTATAGTTTGGGAAACCTTCAATTCCCGGGGTTGTGATTCAACTGTTAAATGCTGGAGGGCTGTCTCCCGGCTCTCCTCAGGCTGCTCAATTTTTTCCGAGTAAGCTTCCCACTGCCAGAACAATATGCCACTGATGGCAGCTGACAATATTGTAAATAAAAATAAAAATGCCCGTAACAATCGGAACTCTCCTCACCAAAATATGATTACCTTAACAATAACAAAATCGCTCATATTCGTCACACAAATTTTGTATAAAAAACTCGAAAAATGTTTTCATTTGGAAGCATTCTTTGGCATACTGAAATCAATCATTTTATCAGCCCAATGCAATAGTGTTTTAAAATTATAAAAAGGTGAGGTTCTCCCCCACCTTTTAAATTCCCATTTTATAATCGTATTCTTTTGCTTTGTCAGGTTTGGAATTTTCAAATTCCAGCCGCAGAAAAGGCTTGTAAGAAGGTTCAGCCTTCTTGACGAACGAATACGATTGAATTTTTTCAAGCAGACCTTCCATTTCTTCCTGATTACAATAGAGAACAGCATATTTCAAACGCCTTGAAACATAATGGACATTTCCAAATCTTCTCAGCATCTTTGCTTGCTTAAGCGAATACAGCCAAATAATGATTCCCTGCCGTTGACCAAACATATTGATACTCCTTCAAGATAGGTTATTGCTAATAGTCTAGCATAATATACGTTCTTTGAGCAACGCAGATTCCTTTATTTGAAACAGGATTGCCCTTTTTTATAAAATAATCGTAAAAGGACATTGGTGGAAAACATGGATTTGGATCATATTTGGGACCGCTTTATCGAGTTGCTGCAAGCAGATCCGGCTATCAATAAAGCCTATTATAAAAAAGCGGCAGGCATTCCGTTTCTCTATATATGCGCGATCGACAACCAGCCTGGCCAGGTGTTGGATGCAGCGATTCGGCGTTCCTCGGCAAAGGCGATGAAGGGAAAGCAACTGCATAGTGAAACGGTGTTTGTCCGCGCAGACGATCAATTGTTCGTCTACCGGCACCGTTTTTTTGTCCCTCAGCAGAAAATGTTTTGCTGCGGCAACCAGTGTGCTGACTGTGTCCGGTTTAAGCTGCAATCGTTTTGGACTTAGGTCCGCCAGACCGTGAAATTTTCTCGCGCGTGTTATGAGGACAAATGAAAAAGGCATGGGTGATCCCCTGCCTTTTTCATTGTTCTCTTGGTCATCAAGCGGAACATCCGCAGCTTCCGCCTGAACCACAGCCGCCACCACAGCTCGATCCGCTGTCGAAGAAAGGATTGCCGGTCGGCACTTTTACACTTTCGGAAACTGATTTGCCAATCAGGGCACTCACTTCGTCAAGTAATGCTTGAAGCTCGTTTTCTGCCTTCTTAAATTCGTATATATTCGAATCTAAATCCAGTTCCCTTTTTACTGTGCGGATTTCTCCCATCACCTTTTTGTAATCGGGGTGATATTTGCCGAACCTTTGCACTTCCTCATACATCTCCTTCATCTTGATGAAGGCCTGGAGCTTCCGCTGCGTTTCCCGGCTGTGCTGTAATTTATATAAACATTGGCGATAATGCTCGGCAGCATCTGATTCTATGATCATGTTGGCTAATTCATCAGCCATATCTAAAAGCCTGACTCTTTCTGTTGTAGCAAGCAAATTGGCACACCTCCGTCTCATATTTTATCATGAAACTGTATCTAAAGCTAAATGATTCGTCAGGAAATGATCACAGAAAATTCATTTTTGAGCTGGTACGGCTGATTATTCGGCTGCACCACTTCCAATTTGATCCGATGGGTTCCAGGGGAAAGGTTTTTTAAAATGAAGGCAGCCGCCGTCACTTCTTCTGTCTTTTTCCCATCTACAAAAACGACTATTTTCCCTTGCTCTTTCCCTGTTTCATGTGGAGCCCGGAATGATATACCTGTGACAACGCATTCAACAAAGACGTTATTCCCTTTTATATGGTGCTGCACAGTAAATGTCCTGTTTTCTGCCTGTTTAAACGCAGATACAGTTGCATCCCCGCTTATTTCGGCAGGCAGCGACGATTCGGCATGCACTTTCGTTGCCGTTTCCGGCTCAGGCAAATCCCTCCGGCATCCTGTAAGGCATACAAACCCAAACATCAGCAAAAGGCAGGCTTTCCGTTTCACTTTCTTCACTCCTTTATGCCTGTATTATTAGCCGCATGTCCATTTTTTAACCGAACAGCACACAATTATCAATCCAGGCATAGAAAGGCTCTCCCTGCAGGTAAGAAAGCCTTTGTTAAGAGCCTGACTTCATCGTCTGGAGCATATGCATCATCATCGATGCCATTTGCACACCGTTTGAGAATTTTTCAACCTGATGTGGTATCGTTTTTTTATAATAATCAAGGGCAGCCACCTCAAGCTTTTCAACGTCATATGGATTTCTTGTTAACAACCGGTACCATTGGGGCTGCTCTCTGACAAATTGCTTTAAATCTTTTTTGCTGTTCAAAAACTCGATTAATTCGGTTCGCACTTTTTTTTCCTCTCAGTCCTTTCTAAACATAAACGGGCTCGTTGGCGGGTTTGCCTGTTGCGGGCCCGGCTGTTGGGGAGATCTTTGAAATTGGGCGATTACCCCCTGGACAGCGGCAAGAGCCTGGCTGATGTTCTGGATATGCTCCTGCATTTGATTCTGGTCCATTTTTTTAATCACGCTCGTTATTTGTGCCATCCAATCGGTTTTCTTTTCGTCAGTCTCTTTTTTGCCTGGCTTTTTGCCTTCCCGAAAAGAATCCCATCTGCTGTCATCCTCGCCAAACAAATACCAATCTTCATAAAGCTCTTTCCATGTCGTCTTCCCTTTTCGCACTTCCTGAATAATTTTTGGATTTGCTTTGACAAATTCCTTAAATTGTTCTACAGACGGATGAAGCTTTTTCTGTACCATTTTGATTCACCTCTATTATGATCCATTCGCCTATCATACAATATGATTTTTAAGTAAAATCGGTGAGAAACGAATAAAGGCAAAAGCGCGGGGACGAATACACGCCTATTTGGGTCACTCTTCCCAGTTTTGAATAAAATTTTGTGTATAATGCCTTTTATAAACTCCGACACCAAGATGGGTGTAATCTGGATTTAGCAAGGTTTCACGATGTCCTTGACTATTCAGCCAGCCTTCGACAACCTCGGGGGCATCAATATAGTTTGCCGCAATATTTTCCCCTGCGAGCTGGTAAAAGACATCGGCCGCATCGAGCCTGTCCGCTAAATCGCCCGATGTTTTAGAAGTGTGGGAAAAATCGCCGCTGTCATGCATATCCTTGCTGTGGGCATAAGCAACCTCGGCCGTTTTTTCATCCCAGGCGACAGGACTGGCGTTATGGCGGATTCTAATAATATTTGTAATATCAAATATTTGCTGTTCCATACCATCCTCGACCCGTTGTCTCTTTGTTTCTTCCAGAGGCTTGGGTTCAGGCAACGGACCGCGATACGCAAGCTCATACGGTCTATGGGTGATCAGCGTCTTCTTATCCAAATAACGGATGCTTGAAAGGCTGCCTGTAAATTTGTCGATATAAAGCTGGGCAAAATAGTCGCCAATTTTAACAAGCGGACGGGTGTTCATATCCGTCTCGGACAATTCAAATCGGTATGACCCTTTGTCATATTCAAGATTTACATTCGTTTCTATTAATACGGAAGTATGAATTTCCTCTATCTGCTGGCCAATATGAAATGGCTGGACGTTGCTGTCCTTGCCGTTGGCATAAATGGTTACGACTTTATCCTCTTCGATGCCAACTTGTATATAGTTTTGGGGATCCTGATAGATCCACCATTCGTAATCATAATAAGATGGGTCACGTCGATCCGGTTCACCAAGCGCGGTTTGGACAGCCTGGCTATTTTGCCCCATCAAAGCGGCAAGGCCTTCTTTAGGGGCTTCAATCCCGGACTGTTGATTTTCAGTCGTTTCTGATAAAGGCAAATCTTCTTTTGATAACGGCTTTTCGTTTTCAATAAGAATGTCGTTTTCTTTCTCCCCGTTTAAACCAAGGTATAATCCAAATGTTAATAGTGCAGATACTATAATTAAAATCCTGACAAGAGTTCTCAGTGGGAAACCTCCTTTCTATCAATTTCTCTATTATATATATGTATGCTATTCAAAAATATTATAGCATCTATATCTTTGTTTTTGATAGAACACTGTTTAGCCCCGAAACTATGTATAAAAAAAGAAAAGACACCTTTAGATGTCTTCTCAGTGGTGATATTCTTCCGGCTCTGATATTTCAGAAAGTGCTGTTTTCGCTTGATCATCCGTAAGTTCACGAACGGCCAAATCACCGAGGGCGACGATTCCAACCAGCTTTCCATTTTCAACAACAGGCAATCTGCGAATTTGGTGTTGTGCCATCAATTCAGCAGCTTCTTTAGTCGAGGTGTCAGGACTGACCGTGATCAGGTTTTTGCTCATAATCGCTTCCACCTTCGATGATCCCGGATATTTTTCAGCAATACCGCGAACGACAATATCCCGGTCTGTAATCATGCCGACAAGTTTCTCGTTATCGACAATCGGAATCGCCCCGACATCCAATTCCTTCATCTTAACAGCGACTTCAAATACATTATCAAGCAAGGAGCATGTTTCGACATCCTCAGTCATAATATCACGAACCTGTTCCATATGTCCTCCTTTAAAATACTGAAGTTTGTCCAGTCTGTTTTCCACAAATAATAAGATGAAAATAATCTTATTCTGAGAAAATGTTCTGTAACGGTTTTTTGGGTTTTGTTTCGGTTACGCTTGTAGGTTTTCCAAAAGAAGAATATTTATACACAATTATGTTGCACAAAGCGTTTTGGAAATAGATGAAGACTCGACTCAATATTAGATGGAAGTAACACTTCAGTCTAAACGCAAATTTTTAACTTCCTGTCTGCTGATAATTTGTTTAAATAAGGAAAAGATAAATAAAAACAATTCTATGTGGATGGTTTACAAATTATCTCTTTAGGAGTGAAAAAAGTGCAACCAAGAACAGGGACCAGGGTTATCCTTCATCTATTATTACTTATTGTTGTTATTGCTTTCTTTATTTGGTCTGCTATAAAACCTGTAAGATTTTCAAACTGGGCTATGGAAGTAAGCCCGGCTGTTATTGGATTGATTATCGTTACTGCCACTTATAAAAAATTTCGTCTAACTACCCTCTCTTACGCCATTATTACAATTGTATCCATTATTGCGTTTATCGGCGGCCATTACATTTACTCTAACGTACCTGCTTTTGATTGGCTAAAAGAAGAATTTAATTTAGGACGAAACTTATACGACCGGTTTGGACATTTTCTTAAAGGGCTGCTTGCAATTGTAATGAGAGAAATACTGTTACGAAAAACACCGTTAACAAAAGGCTTTTGGGTAAATTTTATTGCGGTAAGCATGATTCTTGCAATTGCTGCCCTGTACGAAATCTCAGAATGGCTTTATTCTTTCCTTACCCATGGGGGAAAAGTCGCAAAAGACTTTTTAGGAACGCAGGGAGATATTTGGGATACACAATGGGATTCGATGCTAACATTAATCGGATCGATTCTCGCATTACTTTTTTTCACTAAACTGCATAACCGGCAGTTAGAAAAAGAATTGAATATAAAATAATTCTCCATTCCGCTGCAGCTTCCGGGGGACCGCATTTTCTATGCTTTTCTTTATTCCACATTTTAATCGTACTGTTCATTCATCTTAAATTATTGATTGTTATTACATCTTCCTGCTTTAATAAATCGTTGTTAAAATAAATATTTTTTCATATATTTTATTAATCATGCGCCTCTGTAGCTCCAGAAGGGAGGATCGCCGGAAAACAATTGCAGCACCGGGTCGCAAGGCAAGGAATTAGGAGCACCAAAAAGCAAATTAGCTGGGGCAGGAGAACTTCCTGGCCGGTGAAAATCCGCAGGGAAGCGTGTTCTCCCCTGGCCCATGCTTACGAAAGAAGAGAATAGAGGGAGAGGAAAACATATGGCAATAAGACCACCGTTGTTGCAAAGAGGAGACACGATTGGATTGGTTACACCTGGCAGCCCTCTTGATGCTAATATTATTAATGCCAGAGCACAAACTTTGAGAGATATGGGCTATAATGTTGTTTTTGGCAGGTATGTTTATTCCTATGAAGGCATCGTAGCTGCACCAGCCGAGCAAAGAGCCGAGGATGTAATGAACATGTTCAGAGATCCGAGAGTCAAAATGATACTGCCAACACGAGGAGGGACAGGGGTTCAGACCATTCTTCCTTATCTGGATTATGACGTCATAAGAGAGAACCCTAAAATTATATCCGGTTATAGTGACATAACAGTTCTACTAAATAGTTTGTATCAATTTAGTGATTTAATTACGCTCCACAGCCTCATGCTTATTGATTTTAGATTAGAGACACCTGCTTATAATTTCAATCAATTCTTTCAAGCAACCTCTACAGTCATTTCTCCCAGGATTATCCAAAATCCACCGGATATGCCTCTGATGAGTTTAGTAGCAGGAAATGTAACGGGTCCAATAGTAGGTGGAAATATGACTTCGTTAGTAAATACCCTTGGCACTCCATTTGAAATCGATACTCGAGGAAAAATTCTTTTTTTAGAAGAAATCAATTCACCTACTACAACGATTTTTCGGTATCTAACCCAACTATTGATGTCAGGTAAATTCCAGGATTGTCTTGGTATTATCATGGGAGAATGTACGAATTGCCTTGTATCTTATGATACAACATATGAAGAATTAATTAATGATTGGTTAGTCCCGTTAGGAAAACCTCTGATGGTCAACCTTGCTACAGGGCATGGTTTTTATAAAGCTGCTATTCCAATCGGTGCTTCTGTTAATCTCAATACGATAGATAATACATTGACTGTACTTGAACCAACCGTTTCTTTTTGATATGAAATTTTTTGTTTCGAGAGGATGATTAGCCATCCCACCAGTAACAATCCCTGCTTTTCAGGTTTGAAAACGGGTCCAATGTTATCATTGCAACTTTTTTACTTTTCTACTATTATTGAATTGAGATAAACTCGCCTTAATTTATTGTCTGATCGGATTGTTTTTTAGGAGGGATATAGAATGAAATTTGAGAATACCGGTTTTGAAGAATTGAAAGCAGATTTAAATCGTCTTGATGAGGTCATGCTCGATCATGGACTTGTACGGGAAGAACAATGGGATTATGAACGTGTTACATACGACCGCAAGTTTGAGCTGAAAGAAGGTACTTACTATCTGCGCGTGTTTGGTTATGCGATAGAAGGTGACGTTGGTGCCCACAATGCAACAATTCAATTGATGACACCTGTGCTTGGCAAACATTACTATCCACACGGCGTAGAATATGGAGAAGACGAACATTTCCCTCAGCCGCTTGTCACCCAATGTGAAAAACTGCTTGCTGAGTTAAAAGCAATTATTGAGAAATTTTAAAGGCGCAGAGTGCGCCTTTTTTTAATTTAATAGCTTCTTTCGATCCATGGCGATAATACAAGCAAAACAGGTGAATTTTGAGGTGTTTTGTTAGTCTAAAAAAAGTCATAGATAAACGTCTTCTGGACTGGTATTTTCTTTTCCAGCTCGTCTATTTCTTTTTCGCTGCCTGTTAAAAGCCCGAGCTGAAAAAGTTCTTTTGGTTTCATGAGCCCTATGAAGACCGCTTTTGCTATTTTTCAAATGAGATTTGTCCTTCATGAGCCCTATGAAGACCACTTTTCCTATTTTTCGAATGAGATTTGTCCTTCATGAGCAATAAAAGTACCCGCTCTCTTTAGCCCATTTGAAGATAGTTGGAAAATGTTAAATTCAATTTATATAGCAAAAAAAGAAAATTCCTTTAAAAGGATTTTTCCCACTAAAAAAGCACTGCACAATTCGCAGCACTTTTTTACCGGCCTATTAAAATCCTAAAATAGCTTTGATAACGGATGTTGTTTCTCCGCCCCTGTAGAAAATGTATAAAAGGAGATACACTGCTACGCCTGTCGTTGCGGTAAAAAACCAGATGATACTTGTAATCGGGCCGAGCTTTCGATGGCGGGCCAATTTGTTTTTATAGCCTGTCAAGAGCGTCACGATCCCGAAAACGGCACCAGTCGTTGCCAGGAAAATATGAAAGACAAGGAAAATGGTATAGTATATTTTAATATCAGCCGGGCCGCCAAACGCTGTATTTCCGATGAAGATTGTCCGGCTCGCATAAATGAGAAAGAAAATAAGCGCAAAAATAGCTGCGACGACCATCGTTTTTTTATGGGCTTCAATTTTTCGCTGTTTGATCAGGTACCAACCGATCGCCACCGTAACGGCACTGAGCACGATAAACGTCGTGCTGATCGTTGGAAGTATCGGAATTGATTGCATGAATAATTACCTCTCCATTCTTTTTGCACATAGAATCATTTTATGGCAAGAATCACTATTTTTCAACAATCATTATCATTGTTCATAAAATATTGCGATTTGGCCGCAAATCTATTAAAAAAATCACAGACATGCTTTATACCGAAATATTTGTGCTGAAAATATTGACAAGAAAGACAAAAAAAGTGACCTGGTTTGGGCCACCTTTTCTCCACTTTGCAGATTCAATTATTAGACATTTACATTCGCTTCCGATTCGTACAATTCCACCGCTCTGTCGACACTGTATCTCTCGTGGACAATTGAATGAATCGCCTTGATCATCGCAACGGGATGTTCGGACTGCCAGATGTTTCGCCCCATATCGACACCCGCCGCACCTTGATTCATCGCATTGTATGTGATGTCCAGCGCTTCACGGATCGTATCAAATTTAGGACCGCCCGCAATCACAATCGGAACTGGACACTTGCTTGTTACCTGTTCAAAGTGATCACAATAGTATGTTTTCACGATATCTGCCCCCATTTCCGCAGCCACACGGGACGCTAATGCCAGGAATCGCGAATCCCGTTTTTCGAGCTCTTTCCCTACTGCTGTAATGCCAAGGACAGGAAGACCGTAATCATGGGCATCTGTTACGACATGGGCCAGATTGGTGATTGTTTGAGTTTCATAATCTGAACCAACAAATATTGAGACTCCTACCCCGACAGCGTTGTGGCGAATTGCTTCTTTTACCGAGGTAACAATCGTTTCATTTGCCAGGTCTTTTCCTACTACAGTTGGTCCGCCGGATACGCGGAGAACCATCGGTTTTTCCGTTTCTACCGGAATCGAAGCAGCAAGCGTTCCCCTCGTTAAGTATAAGGAATCGGTATAGGCCAAAAGGTCTTTTACCGTTTCACCCGGCTTTTCAAGTCCGGAAATGGGACCTAAAAAATAGCCGTGGTCAATCGCAAGCATAACCGCCCTTTTATTTGGCAAAATTTTATTTAATCGATTTTCGAATCCCCAGCTCATCGTTTTTCACTCCTTAATTAATTTCCGGCTTATCAATAACGACTGAATCCTTCTCGGAAATATGCGGTGATTTGATGAAGACAGCTTTGAAATTTTGCTTTGATTGATTAATAAGATAATGAGAGTCATTCGGCCGGCATTGAATCATATCACCTGGTTTAGCCGGCACTTTTTTATTATTAATATAGAAATCTATTTCACCCTCAAGGATATAAAAGATTTCTTCACAGACTGTATGATAATGGTTGGGAAAATCCTGACCGGGTTTTAATACGACAACTCCAAGGTCAACATTTGGCCCTTTTGTTAAATATTTCGGTCCATTGTCGCCAAATCGGTATTCAAAATCCTGTTCGTTCACTTTCTTCATTCCTTCACCTCCTTTCACATTTACGCCAGTCCCGGTGCCTTCCACATGTGGGTGGTTAGACCATAGTCCGCCAATCGCAGCTGCTCTTTATAAACCTTTCTCCATGTTTCATAGATTTCCAAATACTTTACGTGGTTTTCCATATTGGGTTGGTGGGTTCGTTCCCACTTCACGACAATATTTACAGCTTCCTCAATATCGGCGTAAATTCCCGCGCCAATTCCCGCATACAGGGCAGTTCCCAAAGATGCGGCTTCTTTTACAACAGGTACCTTTACAGGAACACCCAATACATCAGCAAGGGTCTGGCTCCATAATTTTCCCTTTGAAGCACCCCCGGCAAAAATGACTTCCTTCGGATAAAATCCCGTTTCTTCTTGAATGAGTTTCAGGTTTCCAAGTGTGATAAGAGCAGCGTTTTCTTGAAGAGCTTTGAACATTTCTTTTTTACCTGTTTTTTGAGGGTCCAATGTGAGGTTAATAAATGACGGTGCAGCATGCCTCCAGAACCTATAATTCATAATATTGGAAAAGATCGGAATGATTCCGTTTGATCCGACCGGGACAGCCATCGCTTTTTCCTCTAAAATCTCATACGGATCACGACCGGTACGAGCAGCCTCTTCTTTTTCAAGTTCACAAAATGCATCCCGGAACCATCTCATCACAAGCCCTGGAAAAAACGCAATCGTTTCCAGCTGCCACAGGCCGGGTACTGCATGGCAATTGACACGAATGCGCCCTTGCTCACCGACAATCGGCTCTTTAACGTTTACTTCTTGCTGCCAGAACGAGCCACCCGATACAACCGTTTGCTGATCCGCAACTGCCCCCACCCCTACCGAGGCCATTTGTGCGTCTCCCCCGCCGGAAACGACTGGAGTACCCGCCTCAAGCCCGGTTAGCGCTGCGGCTTCATCTGTGATCCGGCCTAAAATGGTACCCGCTTCGTTTACTGGCGGAAACAAGCCTTTCTTAATTCCGCAAAGACCAGGTATATCCTGTGACCATTCCCGTTTAACCAAATCAAAAATACCTGTTGTACATCCATTCGATGGTTCGACATGAAGCCTGCCCGACAATTTGTAGAGGATCCAATCATTAATCATCGAGATCGCGGCTGCTTTCTCATAAATAAACGGTTGATGGTTTTTCAACCATAAAAGCCTTGGGAGCGCCCCTAGCGCAAAGGTCTGTCCGGATAACCGATAAATTTTTTCTTCTATTCCCGAGTTTGACTGTTTTAGAAATTTCACTTCCTCCGAAGCGCGTGCATCCACATTTGCACATGCCCAAATTTCTTTTCCGCTTTGATCGTATAGGACAATCCCCTCCCTCATGCTGGTAGCGCTCACCGCTTTTATATCTTTTGGGTTTATCCCGGTATTTTCCAGGACTTTATGGACGCACTGAACAACCAGCTTCCAATTCGTTTCAAAGTCAAAATCCATTGAACCTGGATACTGTTCATGTGAGCGATGATGCCATTCTATTTGCGATACACCCGCTTGATTTCCTGCGTTATCGAACAGAACGGCACGAATACTGCCCGTGCCGGCATCAAATGCCAGAATGTACTCCATTCCGATGATTCACCTCCATATTGATTAAAGATAGAGCCGTTGCTTCATCCGTGATCATGGTGTGAATGTATCTCCCTTTCAATGCACCGTAAATGGCTTCTACTTTTTTCCTGCCTCCCGCAACCCCAATCACATTATTCATTCCATGCAGTGAGGACAGGGTTAATCCAATTAATCTCTTATGATGCGGCAAGTCCAGCACCTGTCCATTGCGGTCAAAAAACTGCCCTAAAATATCGCCCACTGCATTCTGCTGTTTAATGAACGTAAGCTCATTCAGCGTCATTTTCTCTTCCTGAATGATTGTGGCATCGGGATATATTCCTCCGATCCCAACAATCATATATTTGCAGAGTTGTGCTAAATCAAGAATCTCTTTGACGGAAGGTTCCGTCAAAAAGCTCTCAGCCATTTCTTCTGTGGAAGCAAGAAACGGTGCCGGAATCACATGAATCTGGTGGAATTGTTCCATACCACCATCATGGTTGCTCCGATTATGAAGATAATAATTGACACCGCCTGTCAAGGTTACAACGGAAATATGGCTGTCAGGGTCCATCGAAAGATAATCAATTGTTTTTGACACAGCCCTTCCCCATCCGAGGCCAACGAGGTCGTTATTGGCAAGTTTATTCTGCAAATATTGGGCAGCGGCCCGTGATAATGAATTGCTCAAATCGCTTTGATCGGGCGGAGTCGGAATAACAAATGCATTTGCAAGAGCGAAAGCTTCCTTGAACTCTTTTTCGATTGACAGAAGGTTTTCCCTATGTCCTTTTATATGGAACTGGACAATTCCTTCTGCTCTCGCCCTTTCAAGCAGGCGCACCACTTTCATACGGGAAATATCGAGTAAATCAGCAATCTCGTTCTGGGTTAAATTTTCCTTATAATAGTACCAGGCTACTTTGATGAGTACATTTTCTGTATAAATATCTTCGTTCATCGCGGTTACACTCCTTGAGACAAATGTTCACCGTGCAATTAATTGTTCACAACCTACCAAGAGTATATCGCTGCATTTTTAAAAAAAGACCATGATTTTGTACGATGATAAATTTTAAAAAATATATATTCGCCGCGGGTAATATTTTTTTAGTTTGCCAAGTAAATAATAACAAGCTTTTATTTCTGATGAACTTTTTACAGACAAATTGACTTTTGTTCATTTGTAAGCGTTACCAACTTTTTTATAGGTGGTGAAAAATATGATCATACCTTTGCTTCAAATAGAAAATGTTTGTAAACAATTTGCGAATAATCTTGTCTTAAAAGGCGTTACTTTATCATTAAACAACGGAGAGATTCACGCGATTGTCGGCGGCAACGGGGCAGGTAAATCGACATTAATGAAGATTATTACAGGGTTGTACAAGGCCGACAGCGGTGTGATAAAAATCAAAGGACAACAAGTGGTTTTTTCCAATACGCATGAAGCACATATGCATGGAGTATATCTCGTCCCACAGGAACCGCTCATTTTTCCAAACATGACCGTTGCAGAGAATATCACAATTGGGCTCCCTGACAAAAAAACGGTCCTGAATGAAAAAATAACTAACATTATGCTGCGCCTCGGTTGGAAAATAGATTTACACAGAAGCGGGTTAAGCTTATCGATCGCTGAACAGCAGTTAGTGGAAATTATTAGAGGACTGATAAGAGAAGCTGAGATTTTAATACTGGATGAACCGACTTCCACCCTTACCTTCGCTGAAATTGATTCGTTGTTTCAGACGATCAAACAGCTTACAGACGAAGGCCTCGGTGTATTTTACATTACGCACCGCATCCCGGAAATCTTTACATTGTCCAATACCATTTCTGTCTTGCGTGACGGGGTGATTTCAGCTCAAGGACCCGTATCCGGGTTCAATTATGAAAGATTGCTTGAGGGATTAATGCCCGGGAATATCGCAAGACCCCAGCAGTCTAAAAACAACAGCATGGCAACAGCGCTGCCAAGCAAAAACACCCTCCCGGATAATAGACCTGTATTAGTCATTGAAAACCTGTCAGCTAAAAGATTTCATCACGTTTCTTTCAGTGTCCATGCCGGTGAAATTGTTGGAATTGCCGGGGTAGTTGGTGCCGGCCGTACTGAACTGGCTGAAGCTGTCTTCGGGGTCTCACAAACAGAGCGGGGCAGCATCCTGTTAGACGGGGCAGATATTAAAAAATGTTCAATCCGCCAACGGATCGATAAAGGTCTTGTCTATGTCCCGGAAGATCGTCACTCGCACGGAATTTTTCCGATTACAACAATCCAAAAAAATATAACCTCGACAATTTTGCATCGCCTTAAAGGGTTTTTACTGCCATTTCACCGAGAACAGAAACTTGCTGCACATTACGTTTCAGACTTGAAAATTAAAGCAACAAGTATTGACCAGGAGCTTAAAGACGTTTCGGGTGGAAATCAGCAAAAAGTTGTCTTATCCAAATATCTTGCATCAGCACCAAAGGTAATGATATTGGATGAGCCGACAAGAGGAATCGATGCGAACGCCCGAAAAGACATCTACCGAATTATCCAGGAATTAAAAGCAACCGGTCTTGCTGTCCTATTAATTTCTTCAGATATTGAAGAAATAGAAAAGTTGAGTGACCGCGTCCTGGTGATGCACGAAGGAAAAATCGTGAAAACTTTGCTGAAGCCTGAGATCAGTTCAGATGCGATCACGACATGGGCTTTTGGGGTAAAAAAAGAGGTGAGCGTATGATGCGTGCGTTATTATTGCAAATATTGAAAGCACGGGAGCTGTCAATTGTCTTATTGATGCTCGCCTATATCGTTTTTATAGGTTCCATCAACCATGAATTCATTACAGCAGATTCAATTTCCTTACTGGTCAAAGCCAGTGTGATTCTTCTTATCATGGCGGTCGGCCAGTCCTTCGTACTATTTACCTCTAATATTGATGTATCAGTCGGCTCAATTATGGGTTTAACTGCCGCAGTTTGTGGAGTCCTGTTAACTTCCGGATACAGTCTCTGGATGATGGTTTCTTTCGTTCTGATTGTCGGAGCGGTTATTGGGTTTATGAACGGAGTCGGAGTCGCCTATTTAAAAATCCCTTCTATTATCATGACGCTTGGCACGCTTGGAATCATTAGAGGATTTATGCTGATTTACACGGAAGGAATGTGGATAGAGGACATTCCCCATTTTTATAAAGAATTATCAGGTATCAAGTTTTTAGGTTTGAATTTCCCTGTATGGATCGCGATTTTTATTCTTATCATCACCTCTCTTTCCCTGGCGAAAACAAAATTCGGACGTTATTTTTATGCGGTAGGTGACAATTTTGAGGGAGCCCGCCTGGTGGGAATACCTGTGCAAAAGGTCCAGCTGGCAGCCTTTATATTGTCAGGAATTTCAGCAGCAATTGCCGGACTTGTTTTCGTTATGAATATTGGATTCGTTCCGAACCAAACTGGAAGCGGTATCGAATTGCAAGTTATTGCGGCAGCAGTACTTGGCGGTGTTAGCCTGACCGGCGGTATTGGCACTGTGCTCGGTGCCGGTTTAGGAGCTGTTTTCTTTACGGTGATCAGTAATTCGTTAATTTATTTGAAAATACCAGCCTATTGGAATGATGCTATATCGGGGCTTCTATTACTGCTAATTGTGGTGGGAGATTCCAAATTTCAGCAATATCTTAAACAACAGTCCTTTAAAAATCAAAAAAAGAAAATGCCAGAAGCAGTTCCTTCCCTTAAAGGAGGTGTTGATCATGATAAAAAAAATAAAGCTGTTACTTAAGTGGGAAGCCGCTCTGATTTTATTTCTTGGATTGGAATTACTATTGTTTGGCTGGGTCTCTCCCGGGTTTTTAAATGTTAACAATCTCCTTTACAGCATGAACGATTTTGCCTATATCGCTTTGGCAGCCATTCCGATGACGTTTGTGATTATTACAGGCGGAATTGATGTTTCAGTTGGATCTGTAATGGGATTATCCTCGATAACGGTTGGCGTCCTCTGGATGAATGACATCAATATTTGGATTGCCCTGCTGATCACGCTTGCGATTGCCATGTTAGCCGGATTCATCAATGGCGTGCTGGTAGCTTTCACAAACGTTCAACCTCTTGTTGTCACTTTGGGCGGAATGTTCTTATTTTCAGGAATCGCCCTTGTCATTTCCGGTGGCTCAAGCGCTTCGGGCTATGAGGGCATCAGCGGTTTTCCGGATTCATTTGTGGAGCTTGCAAATGGGCAATTTCTCGGCATCCCCAATCCCATTTGGATGTTGATCATATGCATGTGTTTATTCGGCGGCTTGCTCCACTTAACCCGTTATGGAAGAAACGTGTATTTAGTGGGGATTAATATAAAAACTGCCAGGTACAGCGGCATTTCCACTAAGTGGACGGTCATGAGTGCCTATATATTATCGGGTCTTGGAGGTGGGATTAGCGGAATCATCTTAACATCATACTTCAGTTCGGCCAGGTCTGATTTAGGTGCCGAGGCGGTATTGCCGGTCATTACGGCAGTTGTGCTCGGAGGTACAAGTATCTTTGGCGGGAAAGGCAGTGTGTTTGGGACAGCTGTAGCCAGTATCGTAATCGGCATCATGCAGTATGGGCTGCAAATGGCAAATATGTCCAGTCAGCAAACGAGCGTTGTCATTGGTTTTATGTTAATTGTTGCCGTTTTGCTGCGAAACACCGATTGGCAGGCATTCAAAGCTTCTATTATCAATCTTTCAGGCAAAAGCACGACTCAATTTTTGAAAAAATAAGGGGGTATTTCAAAAATGAAGAAGGTTGGACCGATAGCCGTAATTATCACCATTTTTGTTTTGGTTGGATCTTTGCTTGCATGCAGCAATGGCCAGCAGTCCCGTTCAAATGGAGAAAGCAATAATGCGGATAAGAAGGATGTAAAACTTGCTTTTATCCCTAAACTTACCGGAGTTGGTTTTTTTACATCGGGCGGCCAGGGTGCTAAAGAAATGGCTGATTCATTGGGGGTTGAATTAAAGTATGATGGTCCCGCTGAAGCATCGGTAGCCGGCCAGGTTCAATTTATTAATAACTTTGTAAACCAGGGCTATGATGCTCTTATGATATCTTCCGTCTCGGTCGATGGCTTAAGTCAATCATTGAAACGGGCAAAAGACCGCGGGGTAAAGATTTTGACATGGGACTCGGACGTTAATCCAAAGGACCGTTCTTTTTATATTAACCAGGGTACTCCCGAGCAACTGGCAGAACTGCTGATCCAAATGACGTCAGATCAAATCGGGGATAACGGGAAGGTCGCTTTCTTCTACTCCAGTCCAACCGTGACAGACCAAAACCAATGGGTAACAAAAGCAAAAGAAATCATTGCTGCTGAATATCCCGGCTGGGAAATTGTCACCACGCAATACGGGGAGAACGATGCCCAAAAATCATTATCTGTAGGGGAAAGCATCTTAAAAACGTATCCGGATATCAATGCGGTCATCTGCCCTGACGCTACTGCCCTGCCGGCGATGGCGCAAGCAGCTGAAAACTTGGGGAAAGCCGGCTCCGTTGTCATCACCGGATTCTCGACACCAAATGTGATGAGAGACTATGTCAAACGGGACACTGTCAAACAATTCGGTTTATGGGATGTTAAAAAACAGGGCGCACTTGCGGCATACGTCGCTTACCTGATGACGGCGGAAGGTAAAGAATTAAAAGTGGGCGATGAATTTGAAGTACCCGGGATCGGCAAAGTGAAAATCGAACCGAATTCAATACAGGGATATGATTATACAGCAGACGACAGCGGCATTATCCTCCTGCCTGAACGGGTGGTATTTACAAAAGAGAATATCGATGATTATGATTTCTAAATGAGTCAATTTCACAATGTAATAAGCTAAACCGAAAAACGAATGAAGTTGACTAGATATATAGGAGTATGCCGTAGGAAACGAATAATACTATCTTAATTTTAAGCAACTGTTCGTTTTTCACTTAAAGAATTACTTTTTGAAAATCATTCAAATATCCAGAAATAAGCAAAGCACCCAAATTGGGTGCTTTGTTCATTCTATCGTTTGCGGATTTAACGATGGATTCATGTCGACCTGATCCGCTTCCTGTTCTTTTTTGTACCAGCTAAAAAATACTTTGCCAAGAACAACTCCGTATACAATTTCCTGAATGATTTTCATGATCACACCGCCAGTCTGCTGATCATTTAAAAGGGACATTGAACTAAACATTTCCGGCCCGCTCAAATTGAGTCCGGACAACGTTGAAGCCGGCACACAAAGAGCCAGTGCGTCTGCCCATGCGCGCGGGTCAGAAAACGTCTCATACATCGGTGCATCTGCAAAAATAATCAGCGCACATGCCGGGGTCAGCAAAATCCCATTGGCAAAAATGTAGCCGACTTTTTTCAACCCGCCCATCGTCTGGTATTCGTCAAGCTGATTGACCAAAGGCCACCACATGATGATCGCCATTAAGAAAAGCATCGTCGTGTAAGCAGCATGCAGCAGCATATCCGTCTTGACAACGTCAAAAATCAGCGGGATATGATAAAACGAAAATAACCCGTTAAATAGAATCAGTGCAACAATCGGCTTTGTCAAAAAGCGGAACACCGCTCCAATGCTCTTCATACCGAGAACCTTTCTCCACATCCACTCGGGGATCGCGACGATAAACAATGGCGGAATAACCAAATACAACAAGGCCATTTGGATCATATGGGCATAAAAAGCAAGATGGCCCATCAGATCAAGCGGCGAACCTTTAATGGCATAGAGAAGTGCGGCGGTTGCAACGAAAAGAACCGCTTCTTTTTTCTGCAAAGGCGCACTGCCGCTAAACCGGTCCCGGTATTTTACGGTAATCAAGAAAAACACAGCCGTTACGGCTAAAATAGCAACAAAAAAATAGGGACTCCACATTGCCCGAAAGCCAAAAATATCTAATGAAAGCACGGTAAATCACCCCGTTGTTAGCACTAAGAATACATGTTTTCATTATACTCCTGATGCCCGCCAACTGCAATTTATGAGGATTTTCCAACATTTTAAGCGAGGCGGGCCCATATAAAAAGAAAATCGGCTCTTAAGCCGATTTTCCTGAATATTACCACCAAATAACAGTCATAAAAGTCAGTACGGTTATCGCAGCTACAAACACACCCGAGAAAAGAAATAAAGAAGGTGCTTCATGGCCTTTATGGCTCATATGCATGAAATAGTAGAGCTGAAAAATAACCTGTACAACAGCGAGCAGAAGAATAAACGGTACTGTAAACCAGCCGGTAAACCCGTCATAGGCAACTGCTGCAAATGCTACAATCGTAAAGAAAATCATTAATGCAAAGGTAATGACTTGATATTTCATTTCTTCTGCGCTTTTTTTGCGGCGATATTCAATGTCCACTCTTGGGTTACCTGAATTTGGTTGTTGTGTCGCCATCAGTTTATCCCACCAATCCCATTAAATATACTACTGTGAAGATGAATACCCAAACAACGTCGATAAAGTGCCAGTAAAGGCTGGCTACGTAAAACTTCGGAGCGTTGTAGAGGCTTAATCCCCTTTTCGCGTTGCGGACCATCAGTGTGGTAATCCACAATAAGCCAAATGCGACGTGGCCGCCATGGAAGCCCACCAGCGTGTAAAACGCAGAGCCAAAAGCACTGCTCGTAAACGTATGGCCATACTCATGAACATAATGATTAAACTCATAAATTTCAAAGCCAAGGAAGGCTGCACCCAATACTACGGTAATACCAAACCAAAGCTGCATTTTCTTGAAATTAAAGTTTTTCATATGATAGATCGCATATACACTTGTCAGTGAACTGGTTAACAGCAGCATAGTCATAACAAATACAAGCGGCAAACCAAAAAGGTCTTTAGCTAGCGTATGCTCTGTATTTGGAACTTTGTCTTTTAATGCCAGGTAAGTGGCAAAGAGAGAGGCAAAGAGAACCGTCTCTCCTCCTAAGAACAGCCAAAAGCCAATAAATTTGTTTTTCGCTTCGAGGGTAGCCTTTTCAGGCGAAGCAGGCCAAGTTTCAATCGTGAATTTTTCTTCAGCGTGCATTATTCCATTCCCCCCTTATCATCTTCAAGATCTTCCTTGTGAATATGGAAGCCGTGGTCATCCTTAATTGAGCGGACAAACATTGCGCCAAGCACGATCGCTAAACCGAGAACCAATACCGGAATGCCCCATGCATGGTCGACCCGGTACATGGCACCAAACGCCGCAATGAATAATCCAAGCGAAATCACGAATGGAATGAATGAACTATTCGGCATATGGATGTCACCGACAGGTTCGGCTGGAGTCATACCCTTTTTGCCTTCCATTTTTTCAAGCCAGAAAGCATCCAATCCGCGGACAAGCGGAAGCTGCTTGAAGTTATAGAATGGAGGCGGTGAAGGAAGCGCCCATTCGAGGGTACGGCCATCTCCCCATGGATCATTGCCGACCTTTTCATTCTTAACACTCGTCATGATGATATTAACGAGCAAGACGATAACGGCAGCTGCCATCAAGACTGCTCCGACCGTACTCACCAAATTTCCTGTTTCCAGTCCCTGATCAGGAAGGAATGTGAAAATACGGCGCGGCATTCCCATCAGGCCAAGGAAATGCTGGATAAAGAATGTTAAATGGAATCCGACAAAGAACAGCCAGAAAGTGATTTTACCAAGCACTTCATTCAGCATTGTTCCAAACATTTTTGGCCAGTAAAAATGTGCTCCGGCAAATAGTGCGAAGACAACCCCGCCGACAATAACATAGTGGAAGTGGGCAACAACGAAATAAGTATCATGGAACTGGTAATCCTGTGCTGCGGATGCAAGCATAACACCTGTGACTCCACCAGCTACGAAAGATGGGATAAACGCAACCGCCCACATCATTGGAGTCGTAAATTTAATGCTGCCTCCCCACATCGTAAAGAGCCAGTTAAAGATTTTAATCCCTGTAGGAACGGCAATCGCCATCGTTGCCACCGCAAAAATCGCGTTCGCAATCGGCCCCATTCCTGTTGTGAACATATGGTGGGCCCAAACCATGAAGCCAAGAAAGCCAATCAGTACGGTTGCAAACACCATCGATGAATAGCCAAACAGGCGCTTTCTCGAAAAGGTTGCGAAAATTTCGGAAAAGATACCGAATGCCGGAAGAATGAGAATATATACTTCCGGGTGACCGAAGATCCAGAACAGATGCTCCCAGATAATCGTGTTGCCGCCCGCTAGCGGATCGAAGAAGTTCGCGCCAAACATGCGGTCAAAGGTCAATAGGAACAAACCGACCGTAAGCGGCGGGAATGCGAATAATATCAGTGCTGAAACAACAAATGTAGACCAGGTAAATAAAGGCATGCGCATATAAGTCATTCCCGGTGCACGCATATTGATGATCGTGACAAGAAAGTTAATACCACCGATCAACGTTCCGAATCCGGAAATTTGCAGACCAAGCGCATAAAAATCAATTCCGTGTCCCGCTGAAGCAAGCGACAAAGACGCGTAGGAAGTCCAGCCTGCATCAGGAGCTCCACCTAAAAACCATGACAGGTTTAGAAAAACGCCCCCGAAGAAAAACAGCCAGAAGCCCAATGAATTTAAAAACGGGAATGCAACATCACGCGCCCCGATTTGCAAAGGCATGACGGCATTCATAAAAGCGAAAACCAGCGGCATTGCTGCCAGAAAGATCATCGTTGTACCATGCATGGTAAGAATTTCATTATATAGTCCCGCACTTACAAAATCATTATTCGGTATTGCAAGCTGAATGCGGATAAACATGGCTTCCAAGCCGCCGAGAATAAAGAAAAATCCGCCGGCAATTAGATAAAGGATGGCGATTTTCTTATGGTCAACGGTTGTTATGTAATCCCATAAGGTTGCGCCAAACCCTCTTTTCTGAGCATAAGTACTCACAGTTTTACCTCCCCTTTAAAAAATCCCCTTTTATTCCTGAACTTTTAAGCCCATCAAATATTCAGCTAAAGCATCCAGCTCTTCTTCATTTAATTCTTTATATTTCCCGGTCATTTTATTTCCAGGCTTAACTGATTCAGGATCTCTCAGCCAGTTTTTAAGTTCTTCTTCATTATTGTCAAGAATTCCGGCTATGCGGGAACGGTCACCAAAGTTCGTCAGGTTTGGACCGACACGCGCTGCTTCAGGAGCCTTGTTTGTCGGTGTTACAGCATGGCAGCCGATACAGCTGTTGTTGAAAATTTCCTGGCCCTGTTGTGCTGAAGCAGTTTCAGCCTGGACTGGTTCTTCAACAGCCTTCATATCACTTGCCCATTGCTCAAACTCTTCTTTAGAAACAGCTTTCACTTTAAAGTCCATCAATGCATGTGAAGGTCCGCAAAGCTCAGCACACTTCCCATAAAACAAATTACCTGCTTCATCAGCAGCTTTTTCATCAAATTCCAGCCAGAACTTGTTTACGCTTTCTGTATTCGTATCGATTTTTCCGCCAACAGCAGGAATCCAGAAGGAGTGCTTAACATCGGATGCCTTTAAATTAAAGTAGACTTTCTCACCTGTCGGCACTACCAACTCCTGGCTCGTAACGATCTCCTGGTTTGGATATTCAAATTCCCACCAGTAAAGGTTGGCGCGCACATTAACGACGAGTGCATCCGTCTTCCCTTCTTCATTCTTTTTCTCGGCGGGAGAAACATCTGCCAGCTTAAATGTAGCAGATACTGTTGGCACTGCAAGAATCAAGAGAAGAAGAATCGGAATAACAGTCCAGATAATTTCCAATTTGTGATTTCCCTCAACCTGTTTTGGAATCTTCTCATCTTTTCTGCGGAAGCGCACCATGACAATAATAAAGATAACAGTTACGGCAAGAATAACACTGACCATAATTGCTGTGCTCAATAGCATTAAATCATATTGTTTCTGAGCAACTTCACCTGCAGGCTGCAATGCTGATAAAAATGGTTTTCCACAGCCGGAAAGAATGAGCGTCAATCCTGCAAATAAAGAAAATAAACGCCATTTCGCAAGCCTTTTCATAGCTTAATAAAACCCCTCTTTCGTAATATATTTTTTTGAAATAGTTGATCAAAAAAATATGGAAAAATTCTCTCTGAATTATGAATCTTGTAAAGAGAGAATCTCCTAACAAAAATAATTAAATAAGTGTGACAATGACCATAGCTACAAACATAATAGTCAGATATTGCAGGGAGTATATAAACATCAGCTTAGCCCATTTAATATCATCCTTTAGCTTATATCCATAAATCCCTAAGATAAACCACCCTAAGTTCAAGACAGTCGCAAGAATAAGAAATGGAGTTCCTAAAGAGGTAAGCAAAAGTGGAAGCGGAAACAACGCTGCTACCCATGCAATAATATGCTTCTTCGTTGTGCTGTAGCCTTTTACAACAGGGAGCATCGGTATGCCCGCGGCCCTGTACTCCTCGACTCTTCTCATCGCCAGTGCATAAAAGTGCGGTGGCTGCCACACAAACATGATGAGAAATAATGCCCACGCGACCGGATCAAGGCTTCCATCAATAGCCGCCCAACCAATTAATGGCGGTACAGCTCCCGAAACACTGCCGACGATCGTGTTTGATACATATTTCCGTTTTGACCACATCGTATAGAGGAACACATAACTGAATACTCCGATTAAGCCGATCAAAGCAGCAGCTGGAGTCGCCAGCAGTAAAGACAGCGTTCCCAATCCAATTAATAAGATGCCCAGCGTGATCACTTTCGAGGGGTTCACCCGTCCTGTTACCGTTGGCCTGTTTTTCGTTCTCTCCATCAAATGGTCAATATCCCGGTCAATGTAATTATTAATGCTGCATGAACCGGCAATAATTAATGAAGAACCAACAAGAGTAAAGAAAACAATATCAAGATTATTCAAAAAACCTTTATCAGTGAAATGCAGCGCCAGCCACAAACCTGTAAAAGTTGTAATCAAATTAGAATTAACAATGCCAATTTTTATGAGAGCTAGAAAATCGCTCCAGGCAGTTGCTGCCGATACTTTCACATTAAGGCTCCGTTCACTGCTATCAATAGCCGCCTCAGCTAAAGCCTTCGTATTAGCCATTATTTTTCCTCCTTTATCCAAATCACCAACCGGAACCGTAAAAAACGCCTGTAAGCATCGTTAATTGCCGCACTATACTCGCAACAAAAATTTTATAAAAGATTAAAAAAGTAGTTTTCCACTATTATTATTGTAGAAATATGGATCAGTATTTGTGTAGAAAAACATTCGATACTCACTGTATATTAAATCACATTTCAGCTGTTTTTTGTGAATATTTTTCGAATTATTTTTGACCAAATTGTGTCGCGTAGTGACAAAAAGTATAATTTTTGTTGTTTTTCTAAGATAATAAAGTGGATCCAAAAAGCAGGATAGTAGAGCTCTCATTCTTCCAGGCTTATAGCAAATCGAGGAACCAGCAATCATGCAGCTATCTATTGTAAAAATCCCTATTATTGTGTAGTATCTTTAAAGTGCAGTAAAAGATTGATATCTTTATATAAATTCGTTCTTATTATACACTTCCATTATTATCGGTGACAAATTATCGAACTTTACTATAAGAAGGTGGATCAGTTGGATCGGTTTTTAAAATGGTTTGCTGTCCTGACTACAATTGGGATGTTGTTTATCCTGTTGGGCGGAGCTCTTGTAACAAAAACAGAATCGGGTATGGGCTGCGGCAATTCCTGGCCGCTCTGCCACGGAGAACTAATCCCAAGCAAGATCACTCCTGAATTAATTATCGAATTAGCCCACCGGGTCGTATCAGGCGCTGTCGGGTTCATGGTGTTAATATTATCCGTCTGGTCATGGCGGTCGATCGGACATGTCAGGGAGACAAAATTTCTTTCCGTCCTTTCATTCTTTTTTTTGGTGCTCCAGGGTTTGATCGGCGCTGCAGCAGTGGTGTGGGGACAATCCGATTTCGTGCTCGCACTTCATTTTGGAATTTCACTTATTTCCTTTGCAGCCGTATTGTTGCTGACACTGCTTATTTTTGAAGTTGACAAAAAATTCGAAGCGGAGAAACTGATCCTCGACAAGAAAATGAAATTTCATATCATCGGTGTTTCCCTGTACAGCTATCTCGTCGTATACACCGGTGCGCTCGTCCGGCACGTAAATGCAAGCTTGGTATGTAAAGACTGGCCGCTTTGCGTCAATTCTGATCCGGGTTTGCCGGGCAGTATGCATGAATGGATTCAGATGGGCCATCGTGCCGCAGCCGGATTAATCTTTATCTGGATTGGCTATGTCACCTACCTGGCTATTAATCAGTACCGGCATCAAAAGGTGATTTATTGGGGATGGATTATTTCATTTATACTTGTTTCGTTGCAAGTTATCGCCGGGGCACTCGTTGTGATTACCCGCGTAAATTTATATCTCGCATTATCCCATGCTTTCTTTGTTACATGCCTGTTTGGAGTATTAAGCTATTTGATCCTGCTGACTTCACGCAGCAGTAAAAACGCCGCGGCTCTTGAAAAACTAAAAGATGATCGAAACAGCCAATCCACTGTCAATCATGCCTGAAATAAAAAAACCGATCGAACGATGATAACAACACTGTTCGATCGGTTTTTTATATTACTTGGACAATTCAATCAGCAGATCGCCGGTTTGGATCGCTTCTCCGTTTGTCACATAAATATCTTTGACAACTCCTGAAAACGGAGCTTGAACGGTCGTTTCCATTTTCATCGCTTCCGTAATCATCAGGTGATCGCCCCGGTTTACCTTTTCACCCTTTTCGACAACCACTTTGATTACCGTACCTGGCATGGAGGCGGCAATATGGCTGTCATTTTTCGGATCCGCTTTTATTTTTGATGCAACCTTTGATTTTACACTTTCGTCCTTAATGACGATTTCGCGCGGCTGGCCGTTCAATTCGAAATAGACGACTCTCGTACCATCGGCCTGGGCCTCCCCTATCGCCACCAGCTTTACAATTAGCGTCTTACCGGTTTCGATTTCAACTTCAATCTCTTCTCCAAGACGCATACCATAGAGGAATGTTGGCGTATCGAGAACCGAAATATCTCCAAATTGTTCGACAGTGTTGAAGTACTCCATAAACACCTTTGGATATAAAGCATAGGCGATCGCATCGAAGCTGGTGACCTGTCTTCCCATTTCCTTAAACAGTTTTTCTTTAAGAGCGTTGAAATCGACATCTTCGAGCAGTTCTCCCGGCCTAACCGTGATAGGCTCCCTGCCTTTTAAAATGACCTTCTGCAATTGTTCCGGGAAACCACCGTGCGGCTGGCCAAGATACCCTTCGAATAATTCGACAACAGAATCAGGAAAATCAAGCGAGTCGCCCCTGCTTAACACATCCTCCTCGGTCAGCTCGTTCTGCACCATGAACAGGGCCATATCACCGACAACCTTTGAAGATGGTGTAACCTTGACGATATCTCCAAACATTTGGTTAACCCGGGCATACATGCTTTTTACAAGGTCCCATCTATCGCCGAGTCCCACCGCTTTTGCTTGCTGCTGCAGATTGCTGTATTGGCCTCCGGGCATCTCGTGCTCATACACTTCCGTATGCGGAGCCATCATGCCGCTTTCAAAGTCATGGTAGTATTTGCGGATATCTTCCCAGTAATACGAGAGTTGTTCAAGCGCACGGTTGTCCACCTTCGGCTGTCTGTCCGTGCCTTCCAATGCATAGAACAGTGAATTGGCGCTTGGCTGTGAAGTTAGCCCGGCCATCGTGCTTAACGCAACATCGACAATATCGACACCTGCTTCAATTGCTTTTGCGTACATATAAATGCCATTGCCGCTTGTATCATGCGTATGGAGGTGAATCGGAATGTCAACCGTTTCCTTCAACTCAGAGATAAGGCGGTAAGCAGCTTCCGGCTTTAACAGCCCGGCCATATCCTTTATACCAAGAATATGGGCCCCTTGCATTTCCAATTCTTTAGCCAGATTTTTATAATAATCGAGATCGTATTTCCGGCGCGTTGGATCGTTAATGTCACCTGTATAGCAAATCGCGGCCTCGGCGATTTTTTCGGCCTGTCTTACTGCGTCAATGGCGACTTCCATGCCTTTCACCCAGTTCAGGCTGTCAAAAATCCGAAATACATCGATTCCGGCGTAGGCAGATTTCTCGACGAATTCGCGGATCACATTATCCGGGTAATTTTTGTAGCCCACCGCATTTGACGCGCGCAGCAGCATCTGGAAGAGAACATTTGGAATCTTCTCCCGCAGCGTCAGCAATCGGTCCCACGGATCTTCTTTTAAGAAACGATAGGCAACATCAAAGGTTGCTCCGCCCCACATTTCATATGAAAATAAATCGGGCAGAAGCCTTGCCGATGGTTCAGCAATATGGCTAATATCAGTTGTACGGACACGGGTTGCGAGCAGTGATTGATGCGCGTCCCTGAAGGTCGTATCCGTCAGGAGCACTTCCTTCTGTTCTTTCACCCATTTGACAAGCCCTTCAGGCCCTTGTTGATCGAGGATTTGCTTCGTTCCTTCGAGTCTGTCAGAGCTGTACTTCAACTTTGGAATGCGCGGCTTTTCAAAAATCGGCTTCTTCTTCTTTTCTATTCCGGGAAAGCCGTTTACTGTTACATTTGCAATATAGGTAAGCATTTTCGTTCCGCGGTCTTTACGTTTTGGAAAAATAAACAATTCCGGTGTTGTATCAATGAAAGATGTATCATACTGGCCGGTCCGGAACCGTTCGTGTTTAACGACATTTTCAAGAAAAGGAATATTTGTTTTGATCCCGCGGATTCGGAACTCTTGCAAATTTCTGACCATTTTGGCTGCAGCCTGGTCAAATGTCATTGCATGGGTGGACAGCTTGACGAGCAATGAATCGTAATATGGTGTAATGACCGCGCCCTGGAAGGCATTTCCGGCATCGAGACGGACACCGAAACCGCCGCCTGACCGATATGTCATCAGTTTTCCTGTATCCGGCAAAAACTGGTTTAATGGATCTTCCGTCGTTACACGGGATTGAATGGCGAAACCATGTATTTTAATATCTGCTTGCTGGGGAATTCCAGCCTTCTCACTATGCAAATCATGCCCTTCCGCGACAAGAATCTGCGTTTGGACGATGTCAACGCCAGTAACCATTTCCGTGATTGTATGTTCAACCTGGACACGTGGATTTACTTCGATAAAATAAAAATCTTCACCTGCGACCAGAAATTCAACCGTACCCGCATTGACATAGCCGACATTATCCATAAGCCGGACAGCAGCTTCACAAATTCTTTCCCTCAATTCATCTGTGATCGATACGCACGGGGCAACCTCCACCACTTTTTGGTGGCGGCGCTGGACAGAACAATCGCGCTCATACAAATGAATGATATTGCCGTTCTTGTCAGCAATGATTTGAACTTCAATATGCTTCGGTTTTTCAATAAACTTCTCGACATAAACCTCATCATTGCCGAAGGCCGCTTTTGCTTCCGATTTTGCGCGCTCGTACGCTTCTTTTACTTCATCATGATTGTTCACGATTCTCATACCGCGGCCGCCGCCGCCAAGAGCAGCTTTAATGATGAGCGGGTATCCGTGCGTCTTTCCGAATTTAATAACCTCTTCAAGCCGGTGGACTGGTCCATCGCTTCCCGGGATTACCGGAATCTTTGCCAATTGCGCCTGAGTCCTTGCTTTTACCTTATCACCGAACATGTCGAGATGCCGTTCTTCAGGTCCGATAAAAATAATTCCTTCTTCTTGACAGCGCCTTGCAAAGTGAGTGTTTTCAGACAAAAACCCATATCCAGGATGGATTGCGTCCACGCCGCTTGTTTTCGCAATATCAATGATACCTTCAATATCCAGGTAAGCATCTATCGGTTTTTTGCCTTCCCCGACAAGATAAGCTTCATCCGCTTTATACCTGTGATAAGAGCCGGAGTCCTCCCTGGAATAAACCGCAACCGTACGGATATTCAATTCTGTACATGCTCTAAATACGCGGATCGCAATCTCTCCCCTGTTCGCGACCAAGACCTTGTTGATAACTTTACTCATCAGAACACCTCATCTTTATATAATTAGTACAAGGATTGTTTTGCTTACGCATAGCAGGTGTCAGCTAAGTGATACTTTGAGCATGCGCTGTTGCTAAATCCTTTTATCTGTCAAAAAATGACTGTTGAAACTGATTTTGCATTTATATAAAAGCCTTATTGGGCTTAAGCTACTTGTTTTTCTTTATCTTTGTTTTTGTATTTTTGTTCATAGTTGACGAACATTGAGACGTTTACGAGTATTCCCATTGAAATGTATAGCTGGAGCAATGAAGAACCTCCGTAGCTGACGAACGGGAGCGTTACACCTGTTAGGGGAATGAGTCCCGAGGCGCCGGCAAGGTTAATAAATGATTGGATTCCAATCATGCTTGAAATCCCGATCGCAAGCAGGCTTCCAAACGGATCAGTGCATTTTAAGCCTGTGTATATCCCTCTTAAAACGATATAACTAAGCAGCAATATGACAAAAGCAACTCCCCAAATCCCCAGTTCTTCCGCGATTACCGCGATAATGAAATCGGTATGCGGTTCAGGAAGATAACCGAGCTTTTGAATGCCTTTGCCGAGACCAAGTCCGTCAATTCCGCCCGAGCCAATCGCAATATAGGCATTGGTAATTTGATAACCGCTCGTCTGCTCGACTGCAAAAGGGTCCATAAAGGCTTTAAAACGGCCCAGCCTGTTTTCTGTGAAAATCTTATCCTGCAAGGCAATGAATATAGGAAGGATAACCATTAGCCCAATGCCAGCAAGCTTCAGCAGATTTTTCAGGCTCATCCCGGAAGAGATAATGATCATCGAAGCAATCAAGATGATAATGGCTGCGGTCCCGTAATCCGGCTGAATGGCAATAAGCACGGAGACAAGAAATAAATAGAATAAAGGAGGGACAACACCTTTATTGAATTCATTTATGTACGACTGTTTTTTCGCATAGACTGCGGCCAGGTAAATGATCACGGAAACCTTGACAAATTCAGACGGCTGCAGGCTTGCCGGCCCGATTTGAAACCAGCTTTGCGCATTGCCGGCAGTATGTCCGAAAACAAATAAAGCTACCAAACAAAGCAAGGACAGCAAAACCATCGGTCCAAGTATTTTATTGCTTTTCATCGCTTTATACGGAAAGAGTGCAAAAAACAAAAATACAACGGAAGCTCCAATCAGGTGGAGCTTTTGCCTTTGGAAAAAATGATCACTCGGATAATCGTATGCCGTCACCATGCTGGCGCTGTAGACCATGACGAGCCCGAATAAAGATAGCAGCACCATCGCAATCACTAAAGAATAATCGTATGATTTAAAGATTTTTTTAAACATTCAACCTCTTCCCCATTTTCTCCGGATGTATATGTATTCTCCGATTATAAACAATAATCCTGCTCAGAGAGGTTATGTTAAATGTAACATGTTAATTCTGAAATATCCACAAATATGTTATACTATTAAAAATAAAATATGTCACATTTAGCATAATCGAGGGTTATCCCTATATACCCTAAATATTTATAAAAAAACTCAAACAAGTAATGAAGAACTGTTTGAGTTTTTCGGTTTATTTTTTTTGTGAAGCTTCATGAAGGATTGACAGCTCAGCTTCGAGCGCGGCAAGAATGGCTTTTCCTTCTTTTTGATCAATGAGCCCGAGGCGGACTGCAAAATCTATTTCCCGTGACAAGCCAAACATTTGCGTATCCAGAACCTCTTCGTAAAGAGGACATTGAGGCATTGTAAGGTTATCCATTTGCACCTTAATAAGCTTTAATATCTTATCAGCGTCAGCCTTTAATAGGGCGTGTGCTTTTTCTTGGTGGTTCACCATCATTTCAGACGCCAACATTGATCCCCCCGTTTCCGAGCGTTTACCCGATCCTATCTTTAAATATTACCGTTAAGACGGGAAAAAAGCAAGGATAATACGGGATTAGCTTTTTATTTTTGCATTTCGCTTAAAAGATGCTGAGCTGGTGCTCTGCGGCGAGCATTTCAAGAACCTTCATTCCAGCTATGCTGTTACCTTTTTCATCGAGCGACGGCCCGAAGATTCCGATTCCATAACGGCCTGGTACCGCGCCCATAATCCCTCCGGAAACTCCGCTTTTGGCAGGTATGCCAATTTTGATGGCAAATTCCCCGGAAGCATTATACATTCCGCATGTAACCATAAAGGTTTTGCAAATCCGGGCAATGTGTTCCGGAATGATCACCTTCCCGGTTTCAGGATCGGCCCCGTTTAAAGCGAACACAGCACCGACCCTGGCAAGGTCAAAGCAATTCATTTCGATCGAGCACTGCGCAGTGTAAACGTGAAGAAGGTCTTCGACATCGCCCTGGATAATCCCGTGCTGTTTCATAAAATAGCAAAGGGCCCTGTTCAGATGGGCTGTTTCCATTTCCGATCGGGCCGTTTCCCAATTGCATGAGACCGGCTCTCCATTTAAGAAGCTGGAAACAAACCGGAACAGCCTGTCAATTTTTTCTTTGCTGTCACGGCCGTTAATCATATCGGTAACAGCAAGCGCTCCTGCATTGATCATCGGATTTAGCGGTTTTGAAGGGACCGTCGTTTCAAGCTTGGAAATCGAATTAAAAGGATCACCGGTCGGTTCCATTCCAACATGGCTGAATACATAATCAAAGCCCCGGTCGGCAAGGGCCAGCGCAAGAGCCAAAACTTTTGAGATGCTCTGCAATGTAAATTTCTTCTTATAATCGCCGGCATAGTAGCATTCTTTCCCAATTTCAAAAATGGCGACAGATAAATCGCCTTTTTCTGCTTTTCCAAGTGCAGGTATATAATCAGCAACCCGGCCTGAAGCAGTATAAGGGCGTGCTTTTTCAACCAGCTTGCTGAGGCTTTCATTCGAATGGCATGTCAAGGCGGCATTCCCCCGGTTAAAAACTTTTAATTAGTGTTCCGCAGGCCGTTTCTTTTCATGCGCTGGTTTCCCCTGCAAGAGCGTAAAATAGGCGTTTCGCTTAAGAACCTGCTATACTTTACTTAGGCATGGAACGCGAACGAGGAGGTTGTGATGGAAAATATTATTTTTATTAAAGGGAAAGTAAAATACCCGATTACATTGGATCCGGGGGTTTGGATTTTTGATGATCGCCGCCTTGACCTGAATACATATTTCGATCAGGCAAATGAATCTGTCGATGAGCTGGAAAACTACACGAAATCGATTTCAAAGCATTGGGACCGGGAGATTATGGAAGGTGCAGTTTATCCGCCGACATTAAAATCGGAAAAAAAGTTCGAAAAGGAAAAAGTATTAACGGGGACATTCGGGATACCGCTGCTGCCATTTATACAAAATGCTGAACCTGAGAGCACTGCCCGAACGCTGATAGTTGAAAGCTTGGATGGAGAAATTGCATTGCCGATTGAACAGGGGAAAGAATTGATTTTGGGTTTTTCAAAGGATGGAAAGCCACTGCAGGAAGACGGCCCTGTTTATGCCTTTTTTGGGGATGGGTCAAATCGGGACAAGCCGCTTAAAAACATAAAAGGCTTCCGATTGGAATGATAAGCGCTGTCTTATCAACACAATCCAGCCTGCCAAAAAGCAGATTCCCCTTTTTTAGGTGAATCTGCTTTTGTCAATCATGACTTCGGATTAAAGGAGATCAGCTGCGAGCTGCGCCAGATCGGACCGTTCCCCTTTGATCAGTTTTACATGTCCGGAGATTTTTTGATCCTTGAACTTTTCGACCACATATGTAAGTCCGTTGTTGAATGCGTCTAAATATGGATGGTCAATTTGTTCTGGATCGCCCATCAGCACAATTTTGCTTCCTTCCCCAACTCTCGTCAAAATTGTTTTGACCTCGTGCTTTGTCAGGTTTTGCGCTTCATCGATAATGATATAATGATCCGGAATACTCCTGCCCCGGATATAAGTCAATGCTTCAACCTCAATCGAACCCATTCCCGCTAAAATCGCATCAAGTTCACCTGGTTTCTTCGTATTAAATAAATATTCGAGATTGTCATAGATCGGCTGCATCCACGGCCGCAGCTTTTCACCTTTTTCCCCGGGCAAAAAACCGAGATCTTTACCGACAGGCACAATCGGCCGCGCAACAAGCAGCTTTTTATACTCTCCGAGATCCTCTATTTGTAACAGCCCCGCAGCAAGGGCAAGAAGCGTTTTGCCCGTACCTGCTTTTCCGATAAGCGTAACCAGTGGCAAGTCTTTTCTGAGCAACAGTTCTATCGCCATCGTCTGCTGAACGTTTCGCGGCCGGATCCCCCAAATATGATCATGGTCGAAAACCATTTTTTTAACTTTTTTTCCGCTCTTTTCAACCATTCCCAACGCTGAAGAAGAGCTTCCCAAGGAGTCTTTCATAAGCAGAAATTGATTTGGATAAAAAGGGTGATTGGCTATGTCTGCGAGCGGTAATTCCCCCTTCTCATAAAACCGGCCCAGTTTTTCAATATCTGTATACACCTCCTGCATTCCGGTGTAAAGATCATCATTTTCAACGACGCGGTCACTCAGAAAGTCTTCAGCTATTAGCCCGATCGCATCGGCCTTCACTCTAACCAGCGCATCCTTGCTGACTAAAATAACAGGTCGTCCATTTTCTTTCGTCTGCTCTTCAAGTGACAGGTTTTTGGCTACGGCAAGAATCCGGTTATCATTTGTTTTTTCTACAAATATTTCTTGAAGCTGCTGGAAAGAACGATGGTTCAGTTCAATCCGCAATATCCCGCCATTTTCAAGCGGAATTTTCTCATGTAGCTTGCCTGATTCCCTCATGCTGTCGATCAGCCTCGATACTTGTCTTGCATTGCGGCCGATTTCATCCATATAGCGTTTTTTTGAATCAACTTCCTCCAGGACCACCGCGGGGATAACAACTTCATTATCATCAAAGGAGAAAATTGAAAACGGGTCCTGCAGCAAGACATTCGTGTCCAACACATAAATTTTAGCCAAGTTGATGCCTCCCACTCTGTTGTTTCTTTATGGTGCATCTCTACCCTGGATTCGGGTAGCAATTGCTAAAATATATGTTTTTCCGAATAAAGATAGAAGAAATTTAACACAATAATTGCTGAGGTCCATTTATTCAGGCAACGAACTCTTTCACAGCATTTTTATTTCTTATTTGGCTAATTTGGAGTCTTACAATATATTTGCCGGAGGTGGCAACAGTGAGAAAAATGATATTGGGAACCGTGCTGGTAGCGGCATTGGCTGGCTGCGGGGCAGAGAATGACGCTTCCAGAGATAATGAGCAGAATTTAGTAAATGTTAAAAGTGGCCCGCTTGGAGAAGTTGACCAGGAAACAGGCCAGAGGGCTTCCACCCACCTGGAAGAAATTGCTGGCAGCGTCCCGGATGTGGAAGACGCTACAGCTGTTGTGATAGGAGATTATGCAATTGTCGGGATTGATGTAAATGAAAATTTAGACCGTTCAGAGGTTGGATCCATTAAATATTCGGTGGCCGAAAGCCTCGAAGATGATCCATATGGGGCGAGAGCGGCGGTTGTCGCCGACCCGGACATAGTAGCCCGGTTAAGGGAAATTGCCGAGGATTTTCAAGCAGGGGAGCCTGTTGAAGGAATCGTCAACGAACTGGCCGATTTGACTGGCCGGATGATGCCTGAGATTCCTGCCGATATTGAAGACCCAAATGCAAACAATGACACAGAAGAACCAAAAAAGAAGCTGGAAGACTCTGAATCAAAGCAGCTTGAGAAACAACAGGAGGACCAATCATACCATCATAAGGACTGAAATAGGAAAAGCTTGGCCGGACCAGTCCGGCTAAGCTTTTCTCATTGCCTCCATTACCTGGTTGTCGAGGCGGGCTGCTGCATCCTTATCATAGGTTTTATCATATTGTGGTTCCACAACAATTTTAGAGCCATAAAACATAACATCTCTTACTTCTTTAATTTTAATTTCAATGAGCGCCAGCTTTAAAGGAACCCCTTCCATCCTTTCCCGGATGATCGCGGCTTCACCGCTAATCGAATATGTAGATTCATTTGCAATCATATTGATCGCTACTTTATGGTTGTTTTTAATATTTTGAATGATTCGGGAGCGGTTATCCAATGCAAAATAAACCGTTTTATCATCTTTTGCGAAAATCCATGAAATCGCGTTTATATTTGGCGCTCCTGTTTCAAAATCGATTGTAGCAAGCGTCACAAATCGCTCGTGCTGCAGTTCAGCAAATAATGGTTGAATCAGCCTTGGTTCCACTTGATTTGCCATACTGTCCATCCCTCCTTAAGCTACCACCATATTACTACTATCCCTTACATACGGCAATATAAACGTCAATATCTCATTACTCTCTGCTTGAAACAATGGTATAATTAAAAGCAGCAAAATTTGTATGCCAGAGGTGCCAAAATGAGAGTAAAATGCGTGATATGCGATATAATAGAGTCGATTGACGATGACTCCCCAATAGCGAAAAGATTAAGAAACAGGCCGATTCATACCTATATGTGCCGTCCATGTGAAGAACGAATCAGTGAAAAAACGCTTGCCCGCAAAGCAACCGGCAATTTCCGCCTGTATCGTCCGAACACTGAAAAGGACGAATGGTAAAAGTCCAAAAGCCGACTTCACTCGGAACTGGGAGTTTCCGACAAAAACCGATCCAATATGGACATAGAAAACAGCCTGGCCAATACTGGACAGGCTGTTTTTATGAGGCTTTAGTTCTCAGGATAGTTAATAAATTTCTCCGGCTCTTCCTCAATCTGATTGATCATTACATCGATCAGTTCAACAGGAAAAGAAGATTTCTTTTCTTGATTTTGATGACTGTAGGTAAGCTCGTACATCGTTTCGCCTTTCGTGATCACAATTTCGCTTATCCCGTGGTCTTTTGCCAATAACTCCTCAAAAAGCTTGGTTGTATCCTTTGCAGCGGTATCATCAGGCCGCGCATCGCTGACTACTTTAATCGAGAGCCAATTATATAATGCATCCTGTAATGATCTCATTTTCCTCTCCCGTCAATCTGCATGGCTTCCTGCTTTTTTTGCTGGTGCAAGCGGATTTTGTAAATAATCAGGATAATCGCTGCCACAACGAGCCCTTCTGCTACAGGCAGGAAAACGCCCAGAAACGTTAATATCGTACAACCGAGCACTAAAAAAATGTAAATAATGATCGATTTTGTTAATGGAAGCTTTTTAGCAAACCCTAATTTATAGACGATTATCGCTAAAGCAATAATCGTGATATAAAGCATCCACATACCCGACTCTGGATTTTCTCCCACTTTATATAAGGCTGCGAAAAAAGAAAGTCGTTCTGTAACATCCACTCCGAATCTCCCCTTCCCAAAAGGTTAATTCATTTCAGCGTATTTTTTCTTTTTCGTCATTCTTTCGCGTTCATTTTTATCAAGAATTTTCTTTCTCAACCGAATCGATTCAGGCGTAATCTCGCAATACTCATCGTCGTTTAAGTACTCGAGCGCTTCCTCAAGCGTCATAATCCGCGGCTTTTTCATTGTCGTTGTCTGGTCCTTGTTGGCTGAACGAATGTTGGTTGCCTGCTTTACTTTCGTGATGTTGACGGTAATATCATTTTCCCGGGTATGTTCACCGACAATCATCCCTTCATAGATGTCTGTGCCTGGTTCAAGGAAGATGATTCCCCTGTCTTCTACTCCCTGAATACCATAAGCAGATGCTTTTCCCGTTTCCATCGATACGAGTACACCCTGGCGGCGTCCGCCAACTTGGCCTGCCTGCATCGGCTTATAGCTGTCAAACGTATGATTGATGATTCCATATCCTCTTGTCAATGTTAAAAATTCTGTCGTATAACCAATCAGTCCGCGGGCAGGAACCATGAATATGAGCCGCACTTGCCCGGTTCCATTGTTGATCATATCGACCATTTCCCCTTTGCGGGCACCAATTGACTCCATAACAGCACCAGTATGCTCCTCAGGAATATCAATTTGAACCCGCTCAACCGGTTCACAGCGGACCCCGTCCACTTCCCGGACAATAACTTCAGGCTTTGATACTTGAAGCTCATAGCCTTCACGGCGCATATTTTCAATTAATATCGATAAATGCAGCTCTCCTCGTCCTGAAACGATCCAGGCGTCAGGAGAATCCGTGTTTTCAACACGAAGGCTGACGTCTGTCTGCAATTGGGCACGTAAACGCTCTTCGATTTTCCGCGCGGTCACATATTTGCCTTCTTTGCCGGCAAACGGGCTGTTATTTACAAGGAAAGTCATCTGTAAAGTAGGCTCATCAATGCGCAATACCGGCAGCGCCTCCTGTTGATCAATCGGACAGACGGTTTCACCGACATTGATATCCTCCATCCCGGAAACCGCAACAAGGTCTCCGGCAAACGCCTCTTGAATTTCCTGGCGTTTCAACCCGAAGAAACCGAACATTTTCGTTACCCTGAATTGTTTTACAGAACCATCAAGCTTCATCAAGGCTACCTGCTGCCCCACCTTCATCGTTCCGCGGAAGACACGTCCAATTCCGATACGTCCTACATAATCGTTGTAATCCAATAGCGCCACCTGGAATTGAAGCGGTTCTTCACGGTTATCAACAGGAGCTGGAATATGCTCGACAATTGCATCGTAGAGAACCTGCATGTTCTCATCCTGCTTGCCAGGATCAAGGCTTGCAGTACCGTTGATTGCTGAAGCATATACGACAGGAAACTCCAGTTGGTCTTCGTTTGCATCAAGCTCGATGAAAAGATCAAGCACTTCATCAATCACTTCTTCGGGTCTTGCTGCATCACGGTCGATTTTGTTGACGACGACGATCGGGCGTAAATTTTGTTCCAGTGCTTTCTTTAATACGAAGCGGGTTTGCGGCATACAACCCTCGTATGCATCAACGACAAGCAGAACACCGTCAACCATTTTCATGATCCGTTCTACTTCACCGCCAAAGTCGGCATGGCCCGGTGTATCTAAAATATTGATTTTCGTATCTTTATATTGAATCGCTGTATTTTTCGCCAGGATCGTAATGCCCCGTTCTCTTTCAAGGTCATTTGAATCCATTGCCCGCTCTTCAACGTGTTCATTTGTCCGGAAAGTACCGGATTGCTTTAAAAGCTGGTCAACCAACGTTGTTTTTCCGTGGTCAACGTGAGCGATAATGGCGATGTTGCGAATATCTTCTCTTATTTTCAAAATTTGTTCACTCCTATTTGTTATATCCTTATGTGATTTATTATTGATGTTTTTTGTCATAACTAAAATATTATACCACAAACGAGTGTAGAAACCCATCAGCTTTTTTTGTACAATAGTAAAAAAGCATGCAGAAGATTTATCTCCCGCAAGGAGGGTTAAAAATTGAAAGAAATTAAGTGGATTTTTGTCGTATTTGCAATTGTCGCAGCAGCCTGCATAATGGGAATCGGTGTCGCCATTGCCGAAAGAAGCCTGGTTGGTATTTTTGCTTGCATAGCCGGTGTTATTGTTGTGATGGGCTTTGGATTCAAAACAAAGCGGAAAATGCGCGAAAAAGGAGATCTGTAATATAAGCTGATGCCGCCTTCGCGCAGAAAAAGATCGGCGCGTACCGATCTTTTTCATTCTTCTTTATAAAATAGGAAGTTTATAAATTTTCAGCCTGCAGTTGAGACTCCCACGTCTAAAGACGGGCTACGCCCTGCGTGGGCTTTCTCGTTCGGAGAATCTGTAATTCTGCAATATTTGCTCGTGCAGCCCCGGTTTTGCTACAAACACAGGGCCTGTTGTGAGGAAGTCCAATTCTTCGCCTGTCAGTGTGGTGACCAAACCGCCCAGTTCCTTTACAATAACTGCTCCTCCCGCAACATCCCATGGAGCGAGGCGCAAAGAGATGTAGGCGTCTATTCTTCCGGTTGCTACGTAAGCCATTTCGAGAGCTGCTGACCCGTATGACCTCGTTCCCCTTACGTCCTTGACAAGTTTGGAAAGCAGCTTGTAATCAAATCGTTTATTCTCTATCAGCCATGACGGGCTTATGCCGACAATCGCATTCGTGACCGGCACTTGTTCCAAATCGGGTATTTTTTTATCATTCATATAGGCACCCTTGCCTTTAAAGGCATGATACAGCTCGTTATGGGCTACGTCATAAATTAACCCGATCATTCCAACTCCGTCTTCATATATTCCGATCGATATTGCAAAATTCCGCTGCTGATGGATGAAATTCATCGTTCCGTCAATCGGATCAATAATCCAGACAACCCCGGCAAGCTGGTTCAGTTTATCACCGTACCCCTCTTCCCCGAGTATTTTATGCTCCGGGTATGTAGCTTTTATTTTTTCAATAAAGAATTGCTCTGTTTCTTTATCGATATTTGTAACAAGGTCGTTTGGATTTGATTTTGTTTGGATATCGAGCGTTTTTGGAAAAGAAGCACGGATTCTTTCTGCAGCTTCTTTCACCCATATTTTCGCATTGTTATCGATTTCCTGCCAGTTTGTCATCGTCTTCCTCCAATGGATTTGTGATCCTGTTGATCTCAAAAAGTGTATCAATAGCTTATCGCGTATCAGCATTCCATTCAAGTTTTAGCTTTCCCAAAAAGACCGGAAATTGAAATGACAAATGCAATAAACGAACTCCCAAATCCCCCAGGAGTTCGTTATCAGTTATTCACTATATTCGGCTTCGTTTTTTTCATCCGTTCAACAAATCCCCTTATGATGTTCAGATTTATAATGCTTTAAGTCTTAGCAGCTCCTGCCTGATGTGCTCAAGCTTCTGTTTACATTCGGTCTTTTTTGTTTCATTTTTTTCATTGATCGCATCATAAAGGATTGCCAGTTCGTAATCCATCTCCATCTTCAACACAGCTGTTCTTTCCTGTTCCACACCTTTTTTACGAGTTGAATTGATTAGTTGTTTCACTGTACTTCACCCCTTCCGAGTTTTAAAATTGCGCATTCTGATTGTTAGTAATCTATTGTATGAATGAACTGTCGAAGTTGCAACAAAAATGTGCTTAAACCTATCTTTGTTACAGCTTAAAGCTCAAACATTTACTGTTTTTTCATGGTTATGCTACAATATTTGACAAAGATCAAGGAGGTTTGTCTCATGTCATTTACCGGCTTTTCAAAAGAAGATTTTGCTGTGTTTACGATAAATGGGCTTGATGAGCGGATGGAACAATTAAAAGAGCATGTCCGTCCAAAATTGGAGGATTTAGGCGCTCATTTTGCTCCGACTCTCTCTGCTTTGACAGGCGATGAAATGTTTGCTCATGTTGCCAAACACGCCCGCCGTACAAAGAATCCGCCCGCCGATACATGGGTAGCTTTTGCTGCTAATCCAAGAGGGTATAAAATGCTGCCCCATTTTCAAATCGGTTTGTGGGAAACCCATTTATTTATCTGGTTTGCATTAATTTATGAGGCTCCCGACAAGGAAGCCTACGGCCAAAAACTCGCCGAAAATATTGATGGAATTTCAAAGAGCATCCCCGGAGATTTCGTCTGGTCCACTGATCATACAAAGCCTGATGCCATTCGTCATAAAGATTTATCAAAAGATGAGTTATCTTCCATGTTTGAACGTTTGCAAACGGTAAAGAAAGCCGAAATACTTTGCGGACTTCATATTCCCAGGGATCAGGCAATCGCCCTTGAACCTTCTGAACTGATAAGTAAAGTTGATGCTGTGTTTAGAAAATTATTACCCTTATATAAAATGGCGTAAACCTAATGACGCCTTTCCGGCAACGATGGAAAAAGCATCGGCATGCAAATGCCGATGCTTTTTTCTTTAACCCATTTTAATTCTTTCTCCTGATAATTCTTCTTTTACACGTTTAACAGTTTTGTATGGAGAGTAGCCGCTCATTTCTTCGAATTCGCTGCATAGCTTTTTTTCCTCTGCTTTGCTTGGTACAATTTCCTTAAATCTGCGATATGCATTCAATAAATCGTCACGGTCAACTCCTTTTTCGTATGCGAGTTCGACCTTCTCAAAAAATTTAATCACATCGATAATTTCTTCTGTGGACCAATTATGGTCGATCGGGTATTGATATTCCATTCATGTTCACCTGCTTTTTTTACTTAAAATATGTTAGTTTAAAACGGTTCAATTTATCCTTTAATTTCTCCACCTTTCGCGGATTTCTTCCGCTTCTCCTATCATTCGCGCTACCAGCTCGCTTACGGTTGGAATATCTTTGATCAAGCCCATCACCTGACCGGCCCAGGCAAATCCCTCATCAACCCGGCCCTCATGGATATAGCGCATATTTGCCGTACCGCTTATGTAATCTTTCAGCACTTCGTAGCCGGCACCTTCTCTTTCCAGCTCAACAATTTTGTTTGTCCATTCGTTCGCAATTGCTCTGGCCGGCGCTCCCAGTGATCGTTTGATCACGACCGTATCATTTTCGGTTCCTTCGACAAGCTTCTTTTTGTATAGTTCGGAAGCATGAACACATTCCTGTGTTGCGATAAATCTTGTTCCCATTTCGATGCCTTCCGCACCGAGACTCAAAGCGGCCATTAATCCCCGGCCATCCCCAATCCCTCCTGAAGCGATAACCGGAATCGATACCCGATCAACGACCTGGGGGATCAGAACCATCGTTCCAATATCATGTCTGCCGAGATGCCCGCCGCCTTCCTGGCCGACAACCATCACTGCGTCCGCACCAAGCTCTTCGGCTTTTTCAGCCTGCCGTCTCGCAGCGACAAGGACAAGCTTTTTAATCGGGGTTCCTTGCAGCTGATCAAAAATAGGTGCGGGATTTCCGCCCGTAATGCTGATGACCGGTACCTGAGCATCAATAGCTGCTTCCACCATATGAGCAAACGGTCTTCCATGCTGGCCGATCGCAAAATTAACGCCAAACGGCTTATCTGTCAACTTTCTCAGTTTTTTTATTTCCATTTTTAGCGCTTCAGGGCTCTCCAATGACATGGCAGTTATTTGTCCCAATCCTCCCGCGTTTGAAACTGCAGCAGCCAGCTCCGAATAAGCTAAATGGGCAAGCCCGCCCTGTATAATCGGATATTCGATTTCTAAAAGATCTGTTACGCGCGTTTTCCAATTCATTCCTTTCCCTCCAGTCACTCTTTCCATCTTTTATTTATTTTAACAAATTAATATCCTCGCTTCTCGAAAAACTAATATTAAAACGGATTTTAGACTTTTACTGCAGGCAGTCTTTAAATTTTTCCTGCGCCTGTCGGACCGGCCGTTTTTCGCTATGCAAAAAAGGATTTTTAGTGCTATAATTCATGTGTTTTATGACTGTGAATCTGTATGATTAAAGAGGTGTAGTTTAAAATTGTCACAAAATGAAACTCCGCTTTTTAGCGGTTTAGTGGAACATGCAAGGAAAAATCCTGTTCAATTTCATATTCCCGGCCATAAAAAAGGGACCGGAATTGACCCTGAATTTAGAGATTTTATTGGTGAAAACGCGCTATCCATTGACTTGATCAATATCGGCCCACTTGATGACCTTCATCAGCCAAAAGGCATTATTAAAGAAGCGCAGGACCTTGCGGCTCAAGCTTTTGGTGCTGACCATACATTTTTCTCCGTCCAGGGTACAAGCGGGGCGATTATGACGATGGTTTTGGCTGTCTGCGGTCCTGGGGATAAGATCATCGTTCCGAGAAACGTCCATAAATCAGTGATGTCCGCGATCGTTTTTTCAGGAGCAATCCCGATTTTCATCCATCCTGAAATTGATGAAAACCTTGGAATCTCGCACGGCATAACAACCGAGTCAGTCTCAAAGGCGCTTCAACAACACCCTGATTCAAAAGGTGTATTGGTGATTAACCCGACCTATTTCGGGATCTCAGCTGATTTAAAGAAAATCGTTGAGATTGCTCATGAATACAATGTGCCGGTCCTTGTCGATGAAGCGCATGGGGTTCACATCCATTTTCACGATGAACTGCCATTATCGGCCATGCAGGCTGGAGCAGATATGTCAGCCACGAGCGTTCATAAGCTCGGGGGGTCAATGACCCAGAGTTCAATCCTGAATATGAAAGAAGGGCTTGTTTCTCCAAAGCGGGTGCAAAGTATTTTAAGTATGTTGACGACAACGTCTACGTCTTATTTACTGCTCGCCTCGCTTGACGTGGCCAGGAAAAGGCTGGCTACAGAGGGGAAAAAGCTGATTGACAGAACGATCAAGCTGGCTCAGTCGACAAGAGCGAAAATAAACGAAATCGATTGTTTATATTGTGTGGGGGAAGAAATTCTCAGCACTCAAGCTGCTTTTGATTATGATCCGACAAAGCTGATCATCTCTGTAAAAGAGCTTGGCTTAACAGGTTATGATGTAGAGGTATGGCTCCGCGAAAATTACAATATCGAAGTGGAATTGTCTGATTTATACAACATTCTCTGCCTGATTACTCCAGGGGATACGGAGAAAGAAACAGAAATATTGGTGCAGGCTTTACAGGAATTATCCGACCGGTTTACGCACGGTGCAGAAAAAATAGAAGTGCAAGTGCTGCTACCGGATATTCCACTGCTGGCCTTAACGCCTCGTGATGCTTTTTATGCAGACACTGAAGTGGTTCCCGTTGAAATGGCGGAAGGACGGATTATTGCCGAATTTGCAATGGTTTACCCTCCCGGAATCCCAATCTTTATTCCCGGTGAAATCATCACAAAGGAAAACCTGCTCTACATCGAAAAGAACGTCGAAGCTGGCCTGCCTGTCCAGGGGCCGGAGGATGATGAGCTAAAATCTTTCCGCGTGATTAAAGAACATAAAGCGATACGCTAATCTAAATTCAATGGCAAAAATGGCGGTCCGCTGCTTGCGGCCGCCTTTTTTTAATAATACAAAAAAGAAGCACGCAATCCTGCCTGCATGCTCCACACCGTTTATATTTTTATTCTTCTTCGAGGTGCTCTCCGTCGCAGCAATGGCCCTTTGAATACAGAACAGTTACTTTTTCATCTTCAAAATGTTCAATAGTGGAGTTGCAAGTTTGACAAACAATTGTACCCATTTTCTCAAGCTCCTTTCGATATTTTGAAAACGCTTTATTATCTTTGAAAATATAATAATATAACACAATTAAAATTTCAAGTCTAATTGTATAGCATATTTTGCTTATTTTTAAATAAATAGTTATAAATTGATGATCTTTTATTATAATATCCTAAATAAGTATGTCACATTAATCTAAATAATGAATATTTCCCTAAAAAAAAGGCCCTAATTGGGCCATCGATCAGATTATTATTCATATTGTGTTTCTAAAGAGACACCTGGAAGGGCGTCCAGGAAAAATTCGGCTAAATCTTCTGCTTCCTTCTTATCCTTGATTCGAAAAGAATGCTGCAAATGTTCTGTATCCTCAAGATCTCTCGGGTCAAGGAGGGTTGACCTTCCTGTCTGCATGCAAACAACAAGTGGTTTTCCGAAAAACATATTGGTATACACGATCCCGAAATCATAGCGCGTTTCATCCGTGGTAAAACCAATAAAACGTACCTTCACCTTTTCGTGCTCGTCATAAAGCTTTTCGAAAAGTTCCATAATAATCCTCCTTTTTTATTTTTTTGAATATTATTATAATTCAAAAAATATTTTTATTCAAGTTTTTAGTATACTACTTTTATTATATTATGTTATTTGATTGTATTCAGTGCTAAAATTGAATAAAAAAGGACAATTGGGGGGATCCAACATGGCGAGTCATGCATACATTAAACTCGTTCCTTTATCAGATAAAGAAAGCGTTACCACCGAAGAAATAAAAGAGCTATTCGAATATTATAAAAGCATCACCGCTAAAACCGGCGACCAGCTTGACTGGAAGTATGAAGATTCAGCATTTCCGTATGAAATCAAGGAAATGCCTGAGAGTAAAGGAAAATGGTTTTATCTTTATTCAAACCACGATCGCTACCATTCCATTTTAATTGGGGTGGATAAGGAAACGGTTGTCGAGGATGATCATGAAAGGGAACAGGCATACATACAAGTCACTTTATCCGATGCGTCCACCTTTGGTGATAAAGGCAAAGCGAACGAGTTTTGCAAATTCCTTGCAAAAAAGCTGAAAGCCGAGCTTCATTTATTCAACGGCCGAATCATGTATTACTACCCAAGAAAATAGAAAAGTTTCCAGGAGCAGAACAACTCTGCCGTACAGGTTGTTCTGCTCCTGTTTATAGTTGCGTTTTGTTCTTACGGAGTTTCTATTGTTGCCGGATCAATGATGCCATACCCTTTTTGCTGCAGACCTTTTACGATGTTTTCGAGCGCAGCATTTGTCCACTGGCGGTCATGCATGAGGAGATTCGCGCCATTGCTTAAAAGGGATGTATTGACCATGATGTCGGCAAGATTTTCGGCTGTTTTATAATTTGCTTCCCAATCATAACCGTATGTCCAATTCATAAGCACCATATTTTGTTCACTGGCTATTTTTTCGCTGTAATCTGTATTAACCCCAAAGGGCGCCCGAAAGAACTTCGGTCGTTCTCCGATCACGCCTTCGATTTTATCGTTTAATGAAACAATTTCCTCATACTGCTCCTGTTCGGAAAGCTCATCTAGCCTTCGATGCGTGTTTGTATGGTTTCCGATCGCAAATCCGAGGCGGTGTATTTCTCTCAATTGCTCTTCTTTTTCTGGTGTGTCTAGAAAATGGCCATTGACGAAGAAAATGGCTTTGACATTCAGTCTTGCCAATGTTCTTGCCATTTCCACTGCATATTTATCAGGAGCATCGTCAATGGTCAGCAGGACGGCCGGCTGAGCGGAATTGCCTATTGGTTCAAGCGACCAATTGTTTTCATTTACCCTGTATTGCGGGACATTTTCTGGGACCGGATTTTGCACGTCTTCAACGACTGTTTGAACCGCCGGCTGCGGTTCATTTTTTTTCTGCGAAGCTTTTTGTTTGTGATCATCACTGCCTGCTCTCTCATTCCTGGTCCCGCAAGCAGTTACGACTAATATCATTGACATTAAAATGGCAGCCAGTTTTTGCATACTTGCTCCTTTTCCGTGCAGAATCCTTCACTCTGTTCTTAATCAATGTTAAGATAATATATGGACTTGCCGTCAAGTGGAAAAATATTCCCTGCTTTTACTCCGATATCTGCTGTTTTCCCTAAACTGTTGTTTCCACTTTTCAATGATTTGCAAACCTTATTAACAAAAAAAGTCGCCCTAAACAGTTATATGACAGAGCAAGTTTTTTTATGAAGCCGGCTAAGCGGCACTGGGCGACATAGGATGAAGGTTTTTATGTTTCACTGACACAAAAATGGACTATGAATTAAATTGTGAATTGGAGGGATTTCATGAAGAGGCTGACACCAGTTTTTACGGTATCTGTCGTTGTAACTGCCCTGTTTATTATATGGGGATTGATACCGGAACGGTTACTGCCAAACGCAAATTTAAACCGTGTAACCACCATTGTGCAAGGATTCATTTTGGAGAAATTTGGATGGTTTTATTTATTGGCAGCTGCAGCATTTTTAATTTTTGCATTGCTGTTGATTTTTAGTAAGTATGGAAACATTCGTTTAGGGAAAGACAATGATCGGCCTGAATACAGTTATCTATCTTGGTTTTCAATGCTTTTCAGCGCAGGTATGGGGATTGGACTCGTATTTTGGGGTGTTGCTGAACCGATGTACCATTACTATGCCCCGCCCTTTATGGAAGGCGGGACTCCGGAAGCGGCTCGTGCGGCGATGCGGTACTCATTTTTTCATTGGGGGCTTCACCCGTGGGCGATTTATACCGTGATTGCCCTCGCACTTGCCTACTTTCAATTCCGCAAAGGCGCGCCAGGAGTAATCAGTTCGATATTGCGGCCAATTTTTGGAGACAGGGTTGACGGCAACCTGGGGGTATTAGTTGATTTTTTAGCTGTTTTTGCAACAGTATTTGGTGTCGCTACCTCGCTTGGGTTGGGTGCGATTCAAATAAGCGGCGGGTTATCATATGTATTTGATGGCATTCCGAATACAGCGTCAACACAATTGGTGATTATCGTTATCGTTTCAGTGCTGTTTATGCTGTCTGCTTATTCCGGACTGAATAAGGGGATCAAATACTTAAGTAATCTGAACGTGATGCTTGCGGTTTTATTGCTCATCTTTTTACTATTTGTTGGCCCGACAAACTTTATTATGGATTTATTTACAACCACGATCGGGTCATACTTGCAAAACCTCCCTTCGATGAGCTTCCGGTTAAGTCCTTTCGAGCAGAAAATCACGTGGTTCCAGGACTGGACCATTTTTTATTGGGCATGGTGGATTGCCTGGGCCCCATTTGTCGGAACGTTTATTGCAAGAATTTCGCGCGGCAGAACTGTCCGTGAATTTGTGATTGGAGTGCTGGCCGTTCCGACTATTTTTGGAGCGCTATGGTTCTCTGTATTTGGAGGAACGGGAATTTATCTTGAATTTTTCGAAGGAGCCTCTATCATGGAAAGCATGGAATCAGCAGGAATGGAAGTCGCTTTGTTCTCAGTTCTCGACCATTTCCCGCTTTCAACCGTGCTTTCGTTATTGGCAGTATTCCTGATTAGTACGTTTTTCATTACATCTGCTGATTCTGCCACCTTTGTACTTGGGATGCAAACGACCGCCGGAAGCTTAAACCCTTCCACCAGCGTAAAATTCACTTGGGGCATCATCCAATCAGCAGCAGCAGCGATTTTATTATGGACCGGTGGACTCGAAGCACTTCAGCGTGCATCGATCATCGCTGCTTTACCCTTTACCATAGTGATGTTGTTTATAGTTGCAGCATTATTAAGAGCGTTTAAGGAAGAAAAGCTCTATATTGTGGGCAGAAAAAGTAATAAATCTAATTAAAGATGCGGTTCAATTCCAAAGATATGCGTTTCATTGCCAACAGAGACAGCAACTTTTCGTGCTGTCTCTGTTTTTTGCTGTTTAAGTGGGATGGGCTTGACATCTCAATACGAGTTATCGCCTCAGTCTACAACGGTTTTGCTTGTCCAAAAGTGTCCGGCTGTGGGAAATCGGCTCTCGAGTCAAGGGACTCCCTTTTAACCGTTATATAATATAGATCATCGTTAACTGAAAGGATCCGTAAATGGCCAGACTCAGGAAAGTGACAAGGAGGGTTTTTTTCGCAGATTTCATAAAATAGTTCCCAAGAATGATCGCCAGATAGAAGAAAATGAAAAACATTAAAATATTGTATTCAGGATGGTCATGCTTTGATAACCATTCCAACAGGGTATAGCCGCTCCACAAAATAAGCTGGAGCAGAATAACAGAATATACTTTCAATAAAAATCCCACTCCTTTCACCATTGTTGCAAAATGTCACCTGATGCACAAAAAAGCCGGCAACGACTGTTATATATAAAAGCGGAGCCGTGATCCCTGCCATTTCCGGGTTCTAACTATATTTTCCCCAGCTATTTGTAATATATGATGGTTGGACAGCACTTATTTTTCAATTCTGTAACATTTAGGTGACAAGCATAAAAACGATATTTTCCTATGATAAAATACGGATTATTATGATCGACTCGTTGGCAAGCCATGTGGATTATTTTATAAAGTGAGGCCAAGAAATGAAAGGGCTGGCATTCTGCTTATCTGCTGTTTTGTTGGTGATAACTGCATCTTGCACAAAGGGTGGGCCGGAAGATTCGCTGTCATTTGGTCAGAACGTCAAACAGATTGTCTTTTTTTCGGACGATAGCGACTATACTGAAGAAGTTTCCTATTATGATGCACTACTCGAGCTAAAAAAAGAGTTTCCCTCTGAAGTGGATAATATGATGGTTTTTTCTGAAGACAATGCGAAGAGATATTATGACGCCTTTCAAATAGAACAATCGCCGGCGATTTTGATCGTTTATAATGACAAAGTCGTTGCCAGGGTAAAAGGTGATGTTTCAAAGGAACAAATTATCCAGCCGCTTGAACGGATTCTTTCCCAGTAGAGTAGAAAACAGGAATTAGATATTGTCTTCTTGTCCTCGGGTTTCAGGGTGTTCCACC
>NZ_PGUZ01000030.1 GCF_002860165.1 Bacillus sp. V3-13
AAACTACCGGATTTCCTCTAAACAAAAAAGGACCGGGCATGGTTTTCGCCCGGTTTTTCTTATATTTAAACACTCCACCGAACTCTGCACCCACAAGTGTTTATCCGCATAGTATGGACTATATTCCGGTGTGAAACTAGACCTGCTAAAAAGATAAGCACACTAGTCTAATATCCCGCATAGGATGAAGTGAAAATGAATGAGGAGGGTTTGCTCGCAATGGGAGAATACAGAGAGATTATAACAAAAGCGGTCGTAGCGAAAGGACGCAAGTTTACCCAGTCCAATCATACGATCAACCCCGCACACCATCCGTCCAGTATCCTCGGCTGTTGGATTATCAACCATAAGTATGAGGCAAACAAGGCCGGCAAAACAGTGGAAGTCAGCGGCTCCTATGACATTAACGTTTGGTACTCCTTTGATGATAATACAAAAACAGAAGTAGTGACTGAACGCGTAACGTATACAGATGTCATTAAACTTAAATACCGCGACCCTGATTCTCAGGATGACTCTGATGTAGTCGTCCGGGTATTACAGCAACCGAACTGCGTCGAAGCCGTTATTTCTCCTAACGGAAACAAAATCATCGTTCATGTTGAAAGAGAGTTTCTTGTTGAAGTAATCGGCGAAACAAAGGTATGCGTGGCCATTTACCCTGATGAGTGTGAGTGTGACGATGATGATTGGGGCCTCGATGTTGACGATGAAGAATTCGAAGATTTGAATCCTGACTTTTTAGTAGGAAGTGAAGAAGAATAACCGGCAACTAGGAAGATTATGCTTCCTAGTTTTTCTTTTTTTCCTGGTGCGTCAGTACCTTAAGTCAATTCTCTATTTATGATATAATAAGTTGTCGAAAGAAATAGAAGAATGTTGGGGGATATTATGGCTGCTTATACGCCGATGATCATGCAATACTTGCAAGTAAAGGCAGATTACCAGGATGCCTTTTTATTTTTTCGTTTAGGTGATTTTTACGAAATGTTTTTTGACGATGCGATCAAGGCATCCCAGGAGCTGGAGATCACATTAACAAGCCGGGATGGCGGCGGGGACGAGCGGATCCCAATGTGCGGGGTTCCATACCATTCTGCGTCTGGCTATATTGAACAGCTGATTGACAAAGGCTACAAGGTCGCGATCTGTGAACAAACAGAGGATCCAAAACAAGCGAAAGGCGTTGTCAAAAGGGAAGTTGTCCAGCTGATCACACCCGGAACGATGATGGAAGGCAAAGGGCTGAATGATAAGGAAAATAATTATATCGCTGCGATCAGCATCTTTGAAAATCATACATACGGATTTATTTGCAGCGATATTACAACCGGCGAAAGCCGGGCTACCCTGTTGTCAGGCAGCTTCGAAGAGGTATTAAACGAGCTCTCTCTATCCGGTGCCCGGGAAGTTGTCATTGCCAGCGACTTTGCTGAAGAGCTGCAGCGAAAAATGCGTGAGCGTGCCAGCCTGACTTTATCGTTTGAAGATGATACAGACAGTAAGGATGCATACCGCGATCTGTTGAAAAATTTAAACCATGACAGGCTCAGCGTCACAGCGTCCAGGCTGCTGAATTATTTATACCGGACACAAAAGCGCAGCCTCGATCATTTACAGCCGGTAACGCTATATCAAATTCATCAGTATATGAAAATCGATTATTTTTCAAAGCGGAATCTTGAATTAACCGAGACAATCCGCTCAAAGGGCAAGAAGGGTTCACTTTTATGGCTGCTCGATGAAACAATGACGGCGATGGGGGGAAGGCTTTTAAAGCAATGGGTGGACCGGCCCCTTATTGAACAGGACGCGATCCTGAGGAGACAATCGCTTGTCGGGATTTTAATAAATTCTTATTTTGAAAGAATTGAGCTGCGTGAAAGGCTGAAAGAAGTCTATGATTTGGAGCGCCTTGCCGGCAGGGTCGCCTTTGGCAATGTTAATGCACGAGATTTAATGCAGTTAAAGCGGTCGCTTCTGCAAGTTCCGGAATTGAAGGATTTGGTCGGAAAGCTTCCGGATGAAGAGGCAGCGAGACTTGCCGAAAGCCTCGATCCTTGCGAAGCGATTACCGGGCTGCTTGACCGCGCCATTGTCGAGAATCCGCCGCTCACGGTTAAAGAAGGGAACATCATCCAGGATGGCTATCACGAGGAGCTGGACCGCTATCGAGATGCGAGCCGAAACGGCAAAACGTGGATTGCCCAGCTCGAGCGCCAGGAACGCGAGAAAACCGGCATAAAATCACTGAAGATCGGCTATAACCGGATTTTTGGCTATTATATCGAAGTCACCAGAGCCAATCTCCACCTGCTTCAGGAAGGGCAGTATGAACGAAAACAGACGCTGGCCAACGCAGAAAGATACATCACTCCTGAATTGAAAGAGAAAGAAACGTTGATTTTACAGGCGGAGGAAAAAAGCGTTGAGCTCGAATACCAGCTGTTTAGCGAAATTCGCGAGCAAGTGAAGGAATACATTCCGCGGCTCCAGGCTCTTGCCAAAACATTAAGCGAGCTTGATGTTCTGCAATGCTTTGCCACGATAAGCGAAGAGCGCCATTATGTAAAACCGGAATTTTCGAGCGACCGGAAAATGATCATCAAAGATGGAAGGCATCCTGTCGTTGAAAAAGTGATGAATGCACAGGAGTATGTTCCGAACGATTGCGCTATGAATGCGGAAAGGGAAATGCTGCTGATTACCGGGCCAAACATGTCCGGAAAAAGCACTTATATGCGGCAAATCGCCTTAACGGCCATTTTGGCGCAAATCGGCTGCTATGTACCTGCGTCCAGCGCGGTTATGCCCATTTTTAACCAGGTATTTACGCGGATTGGGGCGGCTGATGATTTGATCTCGGGCCAGAGCACGTTTATGGTCGAAATGCTCGAAGCGCGGAATGCGATTGTCCATGCAACTCCGGACAGCCTGATTCTTTTTGATGAAATTGGCCGCGGGACATCGACTTATGATGGGATGGCACTCGCCCAGGCGATGATCGAATACATTCACGACCGGATCGGGGCAAAAACGCTTTTCTCGACCCATTACCATGAACTGACTGTACTCGAAGCTGAGCTTGCGCATTTGAAAAATGTCCATGTCAGTGCAATTGAACAAAACGGGAAAGTCGTTTTTCTTCATAAAATAAAAGAAGGTGCAGCAGATAAAAGCTATGGGATTCATGTCGCCAAATTGGCCGGGCTTCCTTCCGAACTGATCCAACGTGCAAACGATATTCTCTTCGAACTGGAACGAAAAGACAACAATCAAGGCGGGCAGAACACGAAACCAACTGCGGCTGCACAAGCGCCGGAACAGTTGTCATTTTTCGCAGAACCCGGGGAAGAAAAACTCCCTCTAAAAAGAAAAGAGAAACAGTTGATAGAAGATCTGAAAGAATTGAATATTCTTGAATTGACGCCGCTTCAGGCTTTAAATACATTATATGAGCTGCAAAAAAAATTGAAGGCTTAGGCACGCATGCCGGGAGGTGGAAAGAATGGGGCGAATCATTCAGCTTGATCATGCACTTTCAAATAAAATTGCCGCTGGCGAGGTAGTCGAGCGGCCAGCTTCGGTCGTCAAGGAACTGGTTGAAAATGCGATTGATGCCGGAAGCACGCTCGTGGAGGTAGAAGCTGAAGAAGCGGGACTTGCCAAAATACGGGTCATTGATAACGGCGATGGAATTGAAGCGGAGGATGTTCCGGTTGCTTTTCAGCGCCATGCGACAAGCAAAATCAAAGATGAAAACGACCTGTTTCGGATCAGGACGCTTGGTTTTCGCGGCGAAGCACTCCCGAGCATTGCTTCTGTCTCAAGGCTGGAGATGAAAACGTCAACCGGCGCTGATGCCGGAACACGGATTGTCATTGAAGGCGGGAACATCGAGATCATTGAAAAAGCAGCGAGCCGAAAAGGTACCGACATTTCGATCACCGATCTATTTTTTAATACACCAGCCCGCTTAAAATACATGAAAACGATTCACACGGAGCTTGGCAATATGACGGATGTCCTGAACCGGCTTGCCCTTGCCAATCCGCATGTATCGATCCGGTTTGTCCATAACGGCAGAAAGCTGTTGCATACGAATGGCAATGGCGATGTCCGCCAGGTACTCGCCGCCATATACGGCTTAAATATCGTCAAAAGCATGACAACGATTTCTGCGCAAAGCCTTGATTTTACCATCAGCGGGTTTATTTCAGTTCCGGAAGTGACAAGGGCTTCGCGCAATTATATTTCGACGATGATTAACGGCCGTTTTATTAAAAATTATCAGCTCGTTAAGGCGATTCAGGAGGGGTATCATACACTCCTGCCAATCGGCAGGTTTCCGATCGCGCTTCTTCATATCGAAATGGATCCGTTGCTTGTCGACGTCAATGTGCACCCATCGAAAATGGAAGTCCGTTTAAGCAAGGAGCAGGAACTGTATGAACTGATCTCAAATGGCATCAAACAAACCTTTAAGTCGAAAACCCTGATTCCGACTGGTTTCATACACGAAAGAAAAACCCGGCCTGTTTCCGTGCAAACAGCGTTGGAGCTTGATCATTTGCCGGCAAAAGAAAATCAACATGACCAGTTATTCAATAGTGGCCGGTCAGTGGATGGCAGCCGCAACGAAAGTACAATAAAGGAACCGCCAAATAATACGTTTCAGCCTGCCGAAGACACTCAGCCAATCATTTCCGCTGAGCCTCCAGCGCTGGAACAGGAAGTATTTGAACAGCCGGCAGACGATGATGATATCTCATTCGAAAAAACGGATCAGCAGCTGCCGGAACGGGTACCGCCTTTGTATCCAATCGGGCAAATGCATGGGACGTATATTATCGCGCAAAACGACAAAGGGCTCTATATCATTGACCAGCATGCCGCCCAGGAACGAATCAAATACGAGTTTTATAAAGAAAAAGTTGGCGAGGTCGCGAGCGAACTGCAAGAACTGCTTGTTCCGCTCACCTTTGAGTATTCCGCCGATGAATATATCAAAATTGTAGAATATCAAGATGAGCTGGAAAAGATCGGCGTTTTTCTTGAACCGTTCGGCAATCATAGTTTTATTGTCCGCTCCCATCCGCAGTGGCTTCCAAAGGGAGATGAACCAAGGATGATTGAAGGGATGATTGAACAGCTGCTGGCGATGAAAAAGGTCGATATTAAAAAGCTCCGCGAAGAAGCGGCGATCATGATGAGCTGCAAAGCTTCGATTAAAGCAAACCAATATTTACGCACTGAAGACATGCAGGCTCTCCTTGACAAACTGAGGCAAACGACAGACCCGTTCACATGCCCGCATGGCCGCCCGATCATTATTCATTACTCCACCTATGAAATGGAGAAAATGTTTAAGCGGGTCATGTAGCGACTAAATCTATTAGAAATCGTCTTTCCGAAAAAACGGGAGACGATTTTTTTAGATATTTTTTGTAAAAAATGACGCGGTGGTAGTTACCCGTACAAGCAATTATGCTAGCTATTAATATAAATATATCAGGAGGAGTTCAAGGCAATTTTAAAGTTTTAATGACATAGTAGAATCAGTTTCAAGCAATGATTCCTTCATAGATGTATGGGGGTTTTTTTAATTTTTACATGATCCTTAAGCAAGGAGGGAGGAAAGGGGAATGAAAAAAGAAGAGATCGAAACGTGGAAGGAAGCGATAGAAAATGATATTGATGAATTGAAAGAAGACGTTCGCCGACTGCAAGAAAAACAGCTGATTCAAGACCAGATCATCCAAAGCATTCAAAGCGACCTCGAAGAAATAAAGGAAGATACAAAGTGGCTGAGACGGACATTCACGAACGCAATCATCACTTCCATTTTAACAGCAGTCATCGGCGGTGCAATTACTGTTTTTATCTCTATTCTTATAGAGTAAAATGACACATTTCGTTACACTGATTGGATGAAGGGTTATATTTTGTTTAAAATAAAAAACACCCTTGAAAAATTCAGGGGTGTCTGTTAGTCTGAATATTGGTCTAACTCTTTTTCACTAAAAAAACATTATGTATAAAAAAACTCTATAATAACATTACCACAATCAAAACTGATTGTCAATGGTTAGACTAAAAAATTTTTACCGGGAAGTGACCTGTGTGAATAATCGCAATACCGAATGGCAGGAGGAACAAGCAAGAGTCAACCATGTGGTTAATAAAATCAACAGGCAAATTGAAAAATTAACTGAAGGGGCAAGCCGTATTAAAGCAGATGCTTCCGAAATTCGCAAGACGTTTTGGCATGATGTTACTGTCAACTTTGATGAAGCCGATGACATTGCTGAAACATATACAAGCATAAAGCAGCAGGCTGAACTTTTGGCGGAACGTGAGAGGAGCCAGCGACAATTTAACATTGCCCAAAGAACGCTTGAACGATTGGGGAATTCGCCTTATTTTGGCCGGATCGACTTTATTGAAGATGGTGAAGCTGCAGCCGATCCGATCTATCTCGGAATTGCTTCCTTTCGCGATGAAGAGAAAGATCAATTTCTCATTTACGATTGGCGCGCCCCTATATCAAGTCTCTATTACGATTTTATTCCCGGTCCGGCCGGGTATAAGACCCCGTCAGGTTTAATCGAAGGTGAGATAACGCTAAAACGTCAGTATATTATTCACCGCGCACAGCTGACCGGCATGTTTGATACCGGAATCACGATCGGAGACCAGCTTCTCATCGAAGTGCTCGGCAATCATGCTGATACGCAAATGAAAAGCATTGTCGCAACGATTCAAAAGGAACAAAATCAAATCATCAGGAATGAAAAAAGCAAACTGTTAATCGTAAAAGGCGTTGCCGGAAGCGGAAAAACTTCAGCAGCCCTTCAAAGGGTCGCCTATTTGCTGTATCGCTATCGGGGAACGCTGAATCCTGAAAATATATTGCTGTTTTCTCCAAATCCATTATTCAATAGCTATGTCTCTTCCGTATTGCCCGAGCTTGGCGAAGAAAACATGCAGCAAACCACCTATCAGGAATATGTGAGCAGCCGGATTAACCATGATATTCAATGTGAAGATGTTTATACCCAAATGGAATACTTGCTCACCAAAAGCGATGATCCGGATTATGACGACCGGGTCAAGAGCATCCGTTTTAAATCGAGTCTTAATTTCAAGGAGCTGATTGATGAATATGCCGGGTTTCTGGCAAACGAAGGGCTTGTATTTAAAGACCTAAATTTCCGTAAAAAAACGTTAATCAGCAAGGAACAGATTTATCAATATTTCTATTCTTTCGACCGTGGAATGCCGATTCCAAACCGTGTTGAACTTTTAAAAGCCCGGCTTCTAAAAGAGCTCAGGAAAGCGATGAAGCTGGAAGTGGAACAAGAATGGGTCGAAGAAGAACTGCATTATTTGGAAAAAGAAGATTATCTCGAGGCTTTTAAACAGCTGCAGAAGCAACAGCGATTCTTGGAAGACACCTTCGATGATTTCGAAAGAGAACGGCAGCTCCTCGCGCAAATGATCGTCAAGAAGCGGTTTAGACCTTTGTTTGCGCAAATGAAACGCTTAAAATTTATTGATATGCTTTCCGTGTACAATCGGTTGTTCCACCGTGATGTTCCCGCGGGGATTAAAGTCCCGGAACAATGGCCAGCCATTTGTTCGATGACAATCAAAAAATTGGAGGCGACCCGCGAAATATCCTGCGAAGACACAACGCCGTTTCTCTATTTACAAGATAAGATCGAAGGCAGGAAGTCCAACACCGCAATCCGTCATATTTTTATTGATGAGGCCCAGGATTATTCGCCATTCCAATTCGCTTTTTTGAAGGATCAGTTTCCCTATAGCAAAATGACTTTATTGGGCGATTTAAACCAGGCGATTTATGCCAATGCAACAGGCTCCGAACCGATTCTCGCTGCCGATGTCGATGGGGACGATGAGCAAGAAACGATTGTTTTGAATCGAACCTACAGGTCGACGAAAGAGATTGTCGAATTTACGAGCGAAATCATTGAAGATGTGAATATTGAACTTTTTAACAGGCGTGGCCGCAAACCGGTCTTGACTATCGTTCACAGCTTTGAACAGCTATACCGTTCGATTATTGAAACGATACAAACTTTTTTGAAATCAGGACATAAAACGATTGCTGTTATCTGTAAAACGGCAGATGAAAGCCGTGAAGCTTTTCAAAATCTGGACGGGATTGAGAAAAGGCTAATTGAAAAAGGTACTTCAGGATATGATGAGGGAGTGCTGGTGATTCCGGCATACTTGGCGAAGGGCATTGAATTCGATGCGGTCATTATGTATGATAGCTCAATCTATCAAAGAGAAAGCGAACGAAAGCTGCTATATACCGCCTGCACCCGTGCCATGCACGAGCTTCATATTTATTCATTAGAGAAAATCAGCCCGTTGCTCAAAAGGGTCAACGAGCAGAGGTACACACTTGTTAAACTGGATGACAGGAACAATTGACCTAAGAAAAAACGCCTCAAGCTGAGGCGTTTTTTCACAGTTGATTTGATTATCTGACCGCTTTTTGAAGCTTATGAATGAATTGCAGTGCTTTTCCGGTTCCGATTGCTACAGATTCAAGCGGGCTTGGCGCAAGGTGGACGGGAACGACGATTTCTTTGCTGAGCCAATCTTGCATTCCTTTCATCAGCGCACCGCCTCCGGTGAGGATGACGCCTCTGTCGACAATATCACCGCTCAACTCGGCAGGGCAATCCTCGAGGGTTGCGCGAATCGCTTCTAAAATATGTGAGAGTGATTCCTTCAGGGCATCACGAATTTCATAGGATGACAGGGTGATTGTTTTCGGCAGACCGGTCACAAGATCGCGGCCGCGAATATCCATGGTCAGCTCATCATGGTCAATCATTGCGTAGCCGATTTCCATTTTGATTTTTTCCGCTGTCCGTTCTCCAATCAGAACATTATAGACTTTGCGTACATATTGTACAATATCATCATCCAGGCGGTCACCGGCAATCCGGATTGAATGGCAGGCAACGACACCGCCAAACGAAATAATCGCGACTTCAGTGGTTCCGCCGCCGATGTCGACGATAACATTGGCAACCGGCTCATCCACGGGCAGTCCGGCGCCAATTGCCGCAGCAACCGGTTCTTCGATTAAATGGACCTTTTTTGCACCGGCGTTCCTAACCGCATCGTGAATAGCACGTCTTTCAACGCTGGTCGAGCCTGAAGGCGTGCAGACCACCACATTCGGTTTGCGGATCGCGAGACCGATCTTTTTGGATGCTTTTTTTATCACGTTCTTAAGCATTTCAGTCGTTACATCAAAATCGGCAATGACACCATCTTTTAACGGCCGGATTGCGACAATCTTACCCGGTGTTTTTCCGATCATGTCTTTTGCTTCTTTTCCAACTGCCAAAACATTTTTTGTTTCTGTATCAATGGCGACAACAGAAGGTTCGTTTAAAGCGATCCCCTTATTTTTGCTGTATACCAAAACATTTGCAGTTCCTAAATCAATTCCAATTTCTGAAGTTGACAGCATCAATCATCACCCAATTTCTATTTATTAGCTTGTTATATGATAAATCTACACCTTAAGGTACCATGAAATTGGGCCCAGGCATGCCATTGTTAACAAAACGTTAACGAACTGTAATGAAAGATGAAAATTTTATCAGGTTTGGTAAATTAAGAACCAGAAAAATTCCTGAATAGAAAGGAATATTTATGGTCATAATGCTTAGATGTTCAACTGCGGAAAATAATTGTGGTACGATAGACAAAAGGATAGGCCCGTCTTTGGGGCTTCCTCTTTAAAGCGTGCGAAAAGGCAGTGTGAAAAGATTCATGAAAAAAGAGAAGCTGATTGTTCTAATCGGGCCGACAGCAGTTGGAAAAACTAAGCTGAGCATTGAGCTTGCAAAGAAATATAATGGCGAAATTATCAGCGGCGATTCGATGCAAATTTATAAAGGGATGGATATCGGGACAGCGAAAATAACGAAAGAAGAAATGAACGGGATTCCCCATCATTTAATCGATATTAAAAACCCTGACGAGCCTTTTTCGGCAGCGGAGTTTCAAGTGCTTGTCCGCGCCAAAATCACGGAAATCTCTTCCCGGAACAAGCTTCCGATGATTGTTGGAGGGACAGGTCTTTATATCCAAGCAGCCATTTTTGATTATCAATTTTCCGATGCACCATCCGATGAATCCTTCCGAAAACAGCTTGAGGAATTTGCCAGGCGTGAAGGGAATGAGGCGCTTTACGATAAATTACATGATGTAGACCCTGTGAGTGCCGAAAGGATTCATCCGAATAACACGCGGCGCATCATCCGGGCGCTTGAAATTTATCATTGTACAGGAAAAACAATGTCTGACCTTCAAAGCAGTCAAGTTCCTGAAGTTTTGTATGAAACCGCGTTGATCGGATTAACAATGGAAAGGGCCCGGTTATATGACAGGATCAATCAGCGTGTCGATGAGATGGTGAAAGCGGGGTTGATCGAGGAGGTCGAACACCTGTATTCACGGGGGCTGCGCGACTGCCAGTCCATACAGGCAATCGGATATAAAGAGCTTTATGACTATTTCGATGGCAAGGTGACGGTCGACGAAGCGATTGAGAATTTGAAGCAAAATTCCAGGCGATATGCAAAAAGGCAGCTAACATGGTTTCGAAATAAGCTCAATGTGGAATGGTTTGATATGACGGATGTATTAGTTGATTCCCAGCTTGCAAAAAAAATCGCGGAAATTTCAGCTTTTATTGAAGGAAAGCTTAAAATAAAATCGAATACATACTAATAGAGATAAAAGAGGAGGATCCCAAAGATGAAACAGTCGATCAATATTCAGGACCAGTTCTTAAACCAGCTTCGCAAAGATGGCGTACATGTAACGGTATTTTTATTAAATGGTTTTCAAATAAGGGGGCAGATTAAAGGCTTTGATAACTTCACGGTTCTGTTTGAATCGGAAGGTAAGCAGCAGCTTGTTTATAAACATGCTATTTCCACATTTGCGCCACAGCGCAATGTTCAAATTGATATGGAAGCACCGCAGCAGTAATTTTAAATTACAACCATTAAACCAGCCTCAGCCCGTTTGATACGGGCTGATTTTTATTTTATAATCGGAAATCCTCCATGATCCACAATATAATAAAATAGCATTAATGAATTGTCTTGAAGCTGAATACATATAAAATGATACGCCTAAGCACGAGTCTCTTGCCGCGAGGGACTGAGTCACTTTTTTCGTAAGTTTGGGAAAAGTCAGAAATTATTTCTCGGGAAAGCGCAGGAACCGACAATGGCGGCGCGGTCAATGTAGATTCGTAAAGATGTATGTCGGTTTTTTGGGCAATTTCGGTATGTAGTCAGCGAAAATCTAAATCAACATATTAAAGCCGAAAATGAAATGGACGATTTTATCGGAATAAACTGGGCATTTGTCACAACTGATTTTTTTTAGCGTATACTGTTTCTGAGATGGTGAGGTGATAGCTGTGGACCAACCAATGCGCCTGAAAAATAATGGCCAAATAAGTATTGTTCTGAATAATCAAAAGCGAAAAGCTCTGGCAAAAGAAATGCCTGACAACCAACAAGTTCAAAAAGCGATCCCTTCCGAGCATACGGCTTTAATAGAAATTGAAGATGAGCTTGCCGGACTGGTTGGCATGGATGAAATGAAAAGAATGATTAAGGAAATATACGCCTGGCTTTATGTAAACAAGAAGCGGGAGGAGCTTGGGCTGAAAGCGGAACGGCAGGCTCTCCATATGATGTTTAAGGGCAACCCCGGCACTGGAAAAACAACGGTTGCAAGACTGATTGGCAAGCTTTTTTTAAAAATGAATGTCCTGTCGAAAGGACACTTAATTGAAGCGGAACGGGCCGATCTCGTCGGGGAGTATATCGGGCACACCGCCCAGAAAACCCGGGATTTGATCAAGAAATCGATCGGAGGCATCTTGTTTATTGATGAAGCCTACTCGCTTGGCCGGGGCGGGGAAAAGGATTTCGGCAAGGAAGCGATTGACACGCTCGTCAAGCATATGGAGGACAAACAGCATGAATTTATTTTAATTCTCGCAGGGTATTCGCGTGAAATGGATTATTTTTTAACGCTGAATCCAGGCCTGTATTCGCGGTTTCCACTAGTTATTGACTTTCCGGATTATACGATTGAGCAGCTGATGGAAATCGGCAGCAGGATGTTGAAGGAACGCGAATACAATTTAAGCCATGAAGCGGATCGAAAGCTGCGCGAACATTTAATCTGGGTGAAATCTGTTCTGAATCCGGCCAGTTTTTCAAATGGCCGTTACGTCCGGAACATCATCGAAAAGTCGATCAGATCCCAGGCGATGAGATTGCTGATGCAAAGCAGCTATGACCGCCACGACTTAATGACGATCCGCAGCAACGATCTTGTTTTTGAAGAAGATTGACAATGAAGCAACCAAACAAACGGCCGGAGATCAAGTTCCGGCCGTTTGTTTGGTTGTAATCAGAATGAAATTAGGATTAAAAAAATTTTTTTGGTATGATATTTAAAAGAGCGAACGCGGGAGGGGGAGTATACATGGAGCAGCATACAGAGTTCGAAAAGGTTATTCTTCTCGGGTGCCAAACCGGAGACGACGATGATCTTCGTTTTCAATATTCAATGGATGAGCTTGCATCGTTAACGGAAACCGCGAAAGGAAAGGTGCTCGTTTCCGTCGTCCAGAAGCGGGAAAGAGTCCATCCGTCTACATATATAGGAAAAGGGAAGATCGAGGAACTAAAAGCATTGGAAAAGGAGTTTGAAGCAGATATTATTGTTTGCAATGATGAACTGTCGCCAAGCCAGCTCAGGAATCTGTCTGCCCAGCTTGATGCGCGGGTTATTGACCGGACGCAATTGATCTTGGACATTTTTGCCCAAAGGGCCCGTTCGAAAGAAGGGAAGCTCCAGGTTGAGCTTGCCCAGCTTCAATATTTGCTGCCGCGCCTGGCCGGAAGAGGGATTGAGATGTCGAGATTAGGGGCCGGGATTGGAACGAGAGGGCCGGGTGAAACGAAGCTTGAATCGGACCGGCGCCATATCAGGCGCCGCATTGATGATATAAAATCACAATTGGAAATCATTGTTCAGCACCGCGACCGTTACCGGGAACGACGGAAAAAGAATAAGACCTTCCAAATTGCCCTCGTCGGCTATACGAATGCCGGGAAGTCAACTCTGTTTAACCGTCTCGCAGAAGCGGACTCTTTTGAAGAGAATCAGCTGTTTGCGACGCTCGACCCGATGACGAGAAAATTGATTTTACCAAGCGGGTTTATGACGCTGCTTACCGATACGGTTGGTTTTATCCAGGATTTGCCAACAACGCTAATCGCGGCGTTCCGTTCGACGCTTGAAGAAGTAAAGGAAGCCGATCTCCTCCTTCATGTTGTCGATATGTCAAATCCCGATTATTTTCAGCATGAAAAAACGGTCAACCAACTGCTTGACGAACTCGAAATTAAAGATATTCCGCAGTTGACCGTTTACAACAAGAGGGATCTTCAGCATCCGGATTTTGTGCCGACTGCTAAGACGGAAACTATTTTTATCAGTGCGTTTGACAACGAGGACCGCCACCGGTTAAAGCTGAAAGCAGAGGAAATCATCCTTGGCCTGATGGAGCCATATCATGTTCATATTCCATCGACGGAAGGGAAGCTGCTTTCGCAGTTAAAAAACGAAACGATCCTCAGGGAGCTATCTTTTAATGAGGAAAAACAGCTTTACGTATGCAAAGGATACGCACTCTCAGACCATCATATCGCAGGGAATTAGAAGAATTTCAGATTAGTTAGGAGCAGCAGCATGTTTCAGCATTTACAGTCATGGGAAAAGCTTTATCCTCTTGTCACAGAAATAGAAAAAAAAATTGCGGTCGTTCATCAAAAAATCGATGAGCGGATTGATACAAACCAGTATAGAGTGTTGCAAAGCTTTCAAAAATACCGAGTCAGTGATTCACACTTCATCCCTTCTACAGGCTATGGGTACGATGATGCAGGGAGAGAGACGCTTGAAAAAGTTTATGCGGATGTATTCGGCGGCGAAGCAGGACTCGTCCGGCCGCAAATCATTTCCGGAACTCACGCGATCTCAATTGCGTTATTCGGGGTGCTGCGCCCTGGTGATGAGCTTCTCTACATAACAGGCAAGCCTTACGATACTCTGGAAGAAATTGTCGGAATCAGGGGAACCGGAAACGGGTCTTTAAGAGAATTCGGTATTAACTATAACAGTGTTCCCCTTGCTGAAGGCGGAAAAATTGATTTCCAAGCCGTTAAAAAAGCGATCAAGCCGAATACGAAAATGATCGGAATCCAGCGTTCCAAAGGCTATGCGACAAGGCCCTCATTTACGATCCGTGAAATCGAAGACATGATCCGCTTTGTAAAAGAAATAAAAAACGATATTGTTGTATTTGTCGACAACTGCTATGGGGAATTCGTTGAAGAGCTGGAGCCGTGCCATGCCGGTGCCGATTTGATCGCCGGGTCGCTGATTAAAAATCCGGGCGGCGGTTTGGCCAAAACCGGCGGCTATATCATCGGCAAACAACAATGGGTGGATGCCTGCTCGTACCGGTTGACTTCGCCAGGAATCGGTGCGGAGGCGGGTGCTTCCCTTTATAGCCTGCAGGAAATGTACCAGGGCTTCTTTTTGGCACCACACGTAACAGGACAGGCGTTAAAAGGAGCTGTGTTCACAGCAGCCTTGCTGGAAACGCTCGGCATGAATTCTTCTCCGAAATGGGACGCGGAGCGAACTGATTTAATCCAGTCCGTTCAATTCGATGACCGTGAGAAAATGGTTGCTTTTTGCCAGGCGATCCAATTTGCTTCGCCGATCAATTCGCATGTAACCCCATACCCAAGTTATATGCCGGGCTACGGGGATGACGTGATCATGGCGGCGGGAACTTTTATCCAGGGGGCAAGCATTGAGCTGACTGCAGACGGCCCAACAAGGCCGCCGTATGTCGCCTATGTCCAGGGCGGATTAACCTATTCCCATGTAAAAATGGCCATTTGCATCGCGGTTGACCATTTAATCAGCAAAGGTTTAATTCAATTATAATAGGTAAATATAAATATGTGCAGCTAGATCGCTAGTTGCCCTGTTTAATTATGATATAAAAATTTTAAAATTTATATGTAAGAAAATCTAACATTTAATTGACAGAAAAACTTACATCAAATATAATGACGGTATAGTGGAATACAGAACAGGAGGAACCGTCTTGAGTGGAAGAGAAATTCGTCGATCAATGCCGCTTTTTCAAATAGGAACTGTCATGCAGCTTACCGATTTAACCGCGCGGCAAATTCGATATTATGAAGAGCATGGATTGATTTCTCCGGCAAGAACAGATGGGAAAAGACGCCTCTTTTCTTTAAATGATATTGATATCCTCTTGGAAATCAAAGATTTAATTGACCAGGGTGTTAACATGGCCGGAATCAAGCAGTTGTTCTCCGTGAAGGAACAGCAAGCTTTAACGGCGGAAATGCAGCAGCAAGCGGAAAAAGTGCGCCGCGATCTTTCCGATGACGAGCTGAGAAAGCTGTTGAGAAGTGAATTGATGCAGGCGGGCAGATTTAACCGCGCATCGCTTCGCCAGGGGGATATGTCACGCTTTTTCCATTAATAAAAATATAGAGCTTTAACTAAGGGAGGAACCATTTGAATGGCTAAGTATTCAAGAGAAGACATCGTACGCATGGCAAAAGAAGAAAATGTAAAATTTATCCGTCTCCAGTTTACAGACATTTTAGGGACAATCAAAAACGTCGAAATCCCAATCAGCCAGCTTGATAAAGCGCTGGATAATAAAATGATGTTTGACGGTTCTTCAATCGAAGGATTTGTCCGCATTGAAGAATCTGATATGTACTTATTCCCTGATTTGGACACTTGGGTTATTTTCCCCTGGACAGCTGAAAAAGGTAAAGTTGCCCGCTTAATTTGTGATATTTACAATCCAGACGGAACTCCATTCGAAGGAGACCCGCGCAACAACTTGCGCAGAATCCTTAAAGAAATGGAAGACCTTGGCTTCACTAATTTTAATCTTGGACCAGAGCCGGAATTTTTCTTGTTCAAGCTTGACCAGCACGGGGAACCATCATTGGAACTAAACGATAATGGCGGATACTTTGACCTGGCACCTACAGATCTAGGGGAAAACTGCCGCCGTGACATCGTTCTTGAGCTTGAAGAAATGGGCTTCGAAATTGAAGCATCCCACCATGAAGTGGCTCCGGGCCAGCACGAAATCGATTTTAAATATGCTGATGCAATTAAAGCCTGTGATGATATTCAAACGTTTAAGCTTGTTGTTAAAACAATCGCCCGCAAACACGGCCTGCATGCAACCTTCATGCCAAAACCGTTGTTTGGTGTGAACGGTTCAGGAATGCACTGTAACGTTTCTTTATTCAAAAATGGTGAAAATGCTTTCTACGATCCAAGCGGAAATCTTGAGTTAAGCGATACAGCGCGCCAGTTCATCGCCGGCGTTATCAAAAATGCCAAGAGCTTTACAGCTGTAACCAACCCGACTGTAAACTCATACAAGCGTTTAGTACCTGGTTACGAGGCTCCATGTTATGTAGCATGGTCTGCAAGAAACCGCTCACCGCTCATCCGTATCCCGGCTTCACGCGGACTCAGCACACGCTTGGAAGTGCGCAGCGTTGACCCTTCTGCAAACCCATACCTGGCAATGGCAGTTCTATTAAAAGCGGGTCTTGACGGAATCAAAAATGAACTTAATCCTCCAGCTCCAGTTGACCGCAACATCTATGTAATGAACAAAGAAGAGCGTCTGGCTGAAGGAATTGACGATCTTCCGGCAACATTGGCCCAGGCTCTTGATGCATTAAAAGCAAACGAAGTCATCACCTCGGCATTGGGTGAGCATATTCTTGAGCACTTCATCGAAGCAAAAGAAATTGAATGGGATATGTTTAGAACTCAAGTCCATCCTTGGGAGCGCGAGCAGTACATGCAAATGTATTAAGATTGAAGAAACCCTTGACACCAACTGGTGTTTAGGGTTTTTTTTTGTGGTATAGCCCTTAGTAGAGTATTCATTTCGACTGGAAGTTTTATATACTGCAGGAAAAAGGAGACGTTTATATGACTATTTATGATATTGCAGAAGTTTCGATAAATGATCAACAAATTTCAATAGGGAAGGGTTATCTTAATGTTCATGATGCAGATAATATTAGCTCATGGGATGTTGATCTTTTTGATGACGGCAGACATGAACATTTATTTGATGAGCTAGTGAGTAACAAAGAAGAGGTAAGTTTAGTCATAGAAACAAAGGACGGCAGCAGCTTTGTCGGGAGAGGTTTGCCAACAAGGTTGGATAGTTCTCCATTGGGAACAACTATAACTTTAGAAGGAACAGGAGATTTGCAGCCAATGTAAACTTAAACAAGCTAGGTCAAACATTACTATATACTACTTCACATCATACTATGCGTGATCGATCGTGAAGGCAGTTTGTAAGACAAGAAATATAAAGAAAAAAGCCTCCAAAAAATCTGCATAAATATATCTCCAAGCATCTCAAAATCCCCCTTAAGGATCATTATAGCTCAAGTCAAGGTAGCATTCTCTTCTTTCCAAAGTAAACTTTTATTAAACGACATAAACTAAAATATTTCGTAATAAAAATGTAACAAATTTTTAGCGAAAAACTAACTTTAAAGAATCCAATCCTTCTACAACATTGGGAAATTGAAAATTCATGATTCCGAAATGAAATATTTTTGTAAAATATGAGGCATTTTTAACCATAAACTAGTCTATATATGTAGAGAGAGAAAAGGGGAGTGATCAATTTTGAAAAAAAGCTTAGTGGTGATGAGTGTTAGTTTTGCCTCGATTTTTTTAGCTGGTTCTTACCATTATTCTGCTGTAAATGGATCTGCGCGGTCGGATTCTTACCAGCCGAAAGTAATGGCAGAAACCTATTCCAACCATTCATTAATGAAACAAAATGATGATTCTGTACGCTTTTCTCAGGATGGACAGCCTGCTGATGCGTATTCCTTGGAATTAACCAGCGATAATACAAATAGTGCAGCAAAGCCTGTCGCTATTAACAATATAAATATGAATGAAGAAAAAACGCCAACAGTTGCGAATGCCTCAACAGAAAATATGGAGGAGACCGTATACGTTGAGACCGAAATCAGAACGTTGATCGATTCCTCACATTATCATCTTAGCAAGGCCGGGATCATCGGATTGGTTGGAATTGATTATGTAGAATTGAAAGGGGCCATGAACGGAAACAAGCTCTGGAATTTCAGCATTGGGGCGGTGGAAGGGTATGAATATACACTCGAGGGCGATGCTGTCGATGTCGATGCACTTATGACTGATCGGGTTAAGTTCATTATCGTTTTTCATTTTTCAGACGATGGTGATTCGATAAGCTACATTTCTGGTTACTATAAAGATAAGTACGGTGTTTTTCATGAATATGGTGTTTTTCCGGATGGATCGATTAAAGATTTATCAGAACACGGAAGCTACTTTGTGAGTGCTGATGGGAAAGTAGAGCAAACTGTCTATTAAAACCATTTAAACAAATTCAATGTTTGATAGATTGAACAGAGGTGACTCTGAACATCCGGAGTCATCTTTGTTGTTTAGAAAGGGTTAATTTAATTTCAATGGTTGATCGGAATTTTTTTCAATGCTGGATTCAAAAAAAAATCCGTTGGACCTCAACAGATTAAAGTTCAGGCTATTTTTCTTTTTGGCAGTTGTCCGGCTTCTTGCCGGGCAAAGATTCCTCATGTTCCTGCCATTTTATTAATTCCAGTTTTCTGATCAATGCTTCTCCACCTAACCCGGCGATAATCGAAATAAAGAGAACGTTCAACACCGAGCTGATTCCCGAAGATAAAACGAGAAGAGCGGCCGACATTGCCCCCGTAAGAAAGTCCTCGAAAAAACCTAAATAAATAAATTTCTTTGTTTTCCGTGGCATGATCATTTTGCCCTTGCTTTTTACATGTCCAATAACCCCGGCAAGCCCACCAAATAGTGTTGCGAAGACAATGTTTTCATACATGCTTCCTTCACACCCCCAAAAAATATTTGGAAAGACCCTAGGTTAAATTCTTGGTGTATCTCTATTATAATAGTTTTCCTTTCCTGATAATATATGTAAATATATCGAATTTTCTGAAGAATTTACATGGTTCCTGATTCCTATAAATGGCAAGAGACTGAATCTATAGATTCATTTTCTTCCTTTTTTGTAACCTTTTGCACAAAGATATTCCAGTTTTGCCCGAGTAATGTGCAAAGAAAAGAAAGCAAGCCAGCCAGCTTGCTTTCTTAACAATTAAATTAATGGATATGGCGGTAGACACCGATTACTCTTCCCAATATCGAGACGTTGCGGAGGATAATCGGTTCCATGGTTGAATTTTCAGGCTGGAGACGAAAAAAGTCCTTCTCTTTAAAGAAACGCTTTACTGTTGCCTCATCTTCTTCCGTCATCGCTACGACAATATCCCCATTATTGGCAGTTTGTTGCTGCTTCACAATGACATAGTCCCCATCAAGAATCCCGGCTTCTATCATACTATCACCCATAACCTCAAGCATAAACACTGGATCATCCGCCGGCGCAAGCCGTTCCGGAAGCGGGAAAAATTCCTCCACATTTTCAACGGCTGTTATAGGAAGGCCGGCTGTTACTTTACCGACAATCGGAACATTTCTCACATTAACCTGCGGTATGTTTGCTGCTTCATCGAGCTCAAGTATTTCAATTGCCCGCGGCTTTGTGGGGTCACGACGAATGAGTCCTTTGCTTTCAAGCCGTGCAAGATGGCCATGGACGGTTGAACTGGAAGCAAGCCCTACTGCCTCGCCGATTTCGCGCACGGAAGGGGGATACCCTTTCTTTTTCACTTCTTCTTTAATAAAAGCAAGTATATCTTGTTGGCGTTTCGATAGTTTTGGCATAAACTTCGCACCTCATTATGGTTATTGTTGAATTAAGTATAGCATGTATGAGGACAGTATACAAACATAAGTTCGAATTTTTTTGTTGACACGAAACAAACGTTCGATTTATAATCATTTTAACAATACGAACGTATATTCTGAGAAGGAGTGTTTTCAATGAAATCGATCAAAAAACTATGGTCCAATTACTATTTTGCTATCCTGCTTATCTTGCTAAGCTTTGCCACAGCTTTATTGATTAACGGAGATGGCGAAGGCGAAAACTACATGAAAATTAAAGTCGTGGAAGGCGACACTTTATGGACGATATCGAACGAATTTTCCAATGAACACTCATTATCGCCACAGGAATTTGTCAGTTTGGTAGAAACGCTTAACGGGATCAACGGGGATGAAATTTTTCCTGGAGATGAAATTATGATTCCTGTCAGCGAAACATCGGCGGATGATATTGAAGTTTATGCCGGTGAATAAGGAGAATTAAAAAAATGAATGCTATTCTTTACAGCCGGGTCAGCACCACGAAGGAATCGCAGGAAACATCCTTAATCAGGCAGGAAGAAGAATTAACCGATCTTGCAAAAAAATACGGATACCAAATAGCTGCTTCGATAAAAGAACAGGCAAGTGGGTACGAACTCGATCGGGAAGGAATCCTTGATCTTCTCACGATTATTAGGGACCGAGATATTGATGCTGTTCTTATTCAGGATGAAACGAGGCTTGGGAGAGGAAATGCGAAAATAGCACTCCTGCACTGCATTTTAAAAGAAGGGGTGAAAATTTACAGTATCTCCGACAATGGTGAACTGCAACTGTCGGAGTCAGACTCGATGGTATTGAAAATAGTCGGAATGGTAGAGGAGTATCAAAGAAAGCTCCACAATATTAAAATTAAAAGGGGCATGGCTCGCGCAGTCAGCAAAGGCTACCGTCCTGAAAGGAATTTAAAAAACCTTGGCGAAAACTCAGGCAGAGACCGGATCAAAGTGCCGATCGAGGAAATCGTCCGTCTGCGGAAAAACGGGCTGACTTTCGCTGAAATTGCAGCTACACTAAGGGGATTCGGTTATGAAGTGTCGAAAGCTACCATCCACAGAAGATACCAGGAATATAATGAATCGAAACAGTCGTAGAAGCTTTTGCCTTGTCAAAAGCTCTTGTTTTTAGTAATATGACCATTAGTCTACAATAAAAAGCCGGAATAAATGGCATTCCTCTTTAAAGAATTTTTGTAAAGGAGTTTTTCCATGCTGTCTAAAGACAAGCTTGCCCGAATTAATGCACTGGCCAACAAGGCGAAGCAATCAGGATTAACAGAAGCTGAGGCAAGAGAGCAAACAAAATTGCGCAAAGAGTATTTAAAGTCTTTTCGATCCGGAATGCTCAACACACTAAAAGGTGTGACGATTATGGATCCGGAGGGGAACGACGTAACACCTGCCAAACTAAAAGCGCTTCAAAACAAAAATCGCCTTCATTAAGACATATATTAGGGATGCAAAACGATTGCATTCCTTGTTTTTATTTTTTTTGTTGATTATACAAATTCCCCTGTGGAAGGAAAGCAAGATGTGGAAATGTTATAATTGAAAGTAAGCTTATTCGGTACATATTCGGATTAGTTATGTCCAAAAATAAGAAATAGTTGTTTTTTTTTTGAGAAACGGATGAACAATTGGTTGTTTAAAAATTTCAATCACTATAATATTAAGGTTAGGAATCAACATACAAGGAAAGGATGTATCACATGTTTGATAAAATTGATGAGTTATCAATAAACTCTATTCGCACTCTTTCAATTGATGCAATTGAAAAAGCAAATTCCGGGCACCCGGGCTTGCCAATGGGCGCAGCACCGATGGCTTACACATTATGGACAAGGTTCATGAACCAAAATCCTGCGAATCCGGATTGGTTTAATCGCGACCGTTTTGTTCTGTCAGCAGGACACGGTTCGATGCTCTTGTACAGCTTGCTCCACCTCGCAGGTTATGACCTTTCGATTGAAGATCTAAAACAATTTCGCCAATGGGGCAGCAAAACGCCGGGACATCCTGAATACGGCCATACGGTTGGGGTAGAGGCAACAACAGGCCCGCTTGGACAAGGCATTGCAATGGCAGTTGGTTTGGCCATGGCTGAGCGTCATTTGGCGGCTGTTTATAACAAAGAAAACTATGAATTAATTGATCATTATACATATAGCTTATGCGGTGACGGAGATTTGATGGAAGGTGTTTCTGCAGAGGCCGCATCGCTTGCCGGGCATTTAAAGCTTGGCCGTCTCATCGTTCTTTATGATTCAAATGATATTTCGCTTGATGGTGAACTTGATCGCTCGTTCTCTGAAAGTGTTGAAAACAGATTCAAATCTTACGGCTGGCAGTATTTGCGGGTGGAAGATGGAAATGATCTTGATTCAATTGCAAAAGCCCTTGAGGAAGCAAGGCAAGACACAGCCCATCCAACTTTAATCGAAGTTAAAACGATTATCGGGTTCGGATCGCCTAACAAGTCCGGAAAATCGGATGTACATGGTGCTCCGCTTGGTGCAGAAGAGTTAAAGCTTACGAAAGAAGCCTATAAATGGACGTTTGAAGAAGATTTCTATGTGCCTGAAGAGGTTTATGCCCATTTTAAAAAGCATATTGCGGATAACGGCAGCAAAAAAGAGAAGGAATGGAACGAGTTGTTTTCCCAATATAAACAAGCGTTTCCGGAGCTTGGCAAACAGCTTGAACTAGCCATAAAAGGGGAACTTCCGGAGGGCTGGGACAAAGACCTGCCAGTTTATGAAGATGGAACAAGCCTGGCAAGCCGCGCATCTTCGGGAGAAGCATTGAATGCAATTGCGAAAAATCTTCCTTTCTTCATTGGTGGCTCAGCTGACCTTGCCGGTTCGAACAAGACGATGATTAAAGGGACAGGCGATTACACGCCTGACTCATATGAAGGCCGCAACATTTGGTTTGGTGTCAGGGAATTTGCGATGGCAGCCGCTTTGAACGGAATGGCTCTTCACGGCGGGCTTAAAGTGTTTGGCGGAACGTTCTTTGTTTTCTCGGACTACCTGCGTCCGGCGATTCGCCTCGCAGCATTAATGGGATTGCCTGTAACCTATGTATTCACGCATGACAGTATTGCGGTTGGGGAAGACGGGCCGACACATGAGCCAGTAGAACAGCTGCCTTCCTTGCGGGCAATGCCGAACTTATCTGTGATCCGCCCGGCTGACGCCAATGAAACAGCGGCTGCCTGGAAGCTCGCTGTAGAATCGAAAAACAAGCCAACCGCGCTTGTCCTGACGCGCCAAAACTTGCCGACGTTAAAAGGTTCCGTTAAACATGGTTATCAGGGAGTATCAAAAGGTGCGTATGTCATCTCTCCTGCTCGAAAAGAAGTGGCTGATGCACTCCTGTTAGCTTCAGGTTCCGAAGTAGCCCTGGCTGTGAAAGCTCAAGAAGCGCTGGCTGCAGAAGGAATTGACGTGTCTGTTATCAGCATGCCTTCATGGGACCGCTTTGAAGCCCAAAGCAAAGAATACAAACAAAGCGTTCTCCCTAAAGAGGTCAAGAAACGCCTTGGCATTGAAATGGCTGCATCATTAGGATTCCACCGTTACACAGGAGATGAAGGCGATGTATTGGCGATTGACCAATTTGGAGCCTCAGCACCTGGAGACAGAATTATCGAAGAGTATGGGTTTACAGTTGAAAATGTCGTTGCACGCGTAAAAGCGCTGCTGCAAAACTAATTTATAAGTGCAGCCTCCATTGGTGAGGATGCACAATATATAAAAAGAGCATCGATATGATATTCGATGCTCTTTTTATATCTCTAAAATCTTGGTCTACCAGGTGCCTAAAGTTTGGTTGTTGGTTTTCTAATGGAAAACCGTTGTTGTGATTCATAAGCATTTCTAAATAAAAAAACTTACTCTTTTATTAAGTGTTTTTTCAGGAGGCGGTTATGTAATTTTGAGAAGAGGAGTAATGCAAGAATTGAACCAATCAAGGCAAATGACATATCCCATTGTGAATCCCAGATGTCGCCCTGATTACCGAGAAAGTCTTTAGATGCTTTTCCTCCCTTTGTTATCATCGAAACTAACCATTCAATGATTTCGTAAAAGGCAGCGAGTGCAAGGGAAATACTTGTCACAATGGTAAATAACCAGGCGCCTGTTGTTAACGGTGTTTTTCGTAATAATATTTCTCTTATGACGATCACAATCAAACCCTTTATTAAATGTCCAAACCGGTCGTAGTGATTGCGTTTTAAATCGTAAACGTCTTTTAACCAATTAAATAGGGGGACTCTTGAGTAAGTATAATGACCGCCGACAAACATGATGATTGCCAAAATCGCGATAATGATATATGAGAGGGTAGTGAGACGAAATTTATTGTATGTCGCAATTGCGATAATCAGACCGACAACGGCAGGTGCCACCTCCAATGCCCACGTCAAATAACCGCCTGTCGGCTTAATCATTGACCATATAAAAATTGCCGCAACCAGGAATAATAGAGATAAATGAATCGAAGTACCCTTATGTTTATTCACTTCTTTCGCTCCTTTATCAAATGGCTATTCACAGTATTTGATAATTAATCCTTTTCAATACAGAGTACGGATGAACTGGTTAAGGAAGAGTAAAAATACTTGATCATCACCTTGAAGAAAATAGGATATTCGGTTGAGAGTGTTTGAAGTTTAACTAAAATAAAGGTAATACATAACAGGTTCAGTGGATTGTTAGAATTACCCGATTGCTCGAAGTTCACTTTATTGAATTAACGACAAAAGCCAATCCTTTATATCTAATGTGCGTAAGTACTTCGGTGTTGACTCGGTACCTGCAATGATCATTGAAATAACAGAATCTTGTTTGTGTAACCCTCCGTGACTTGCACCACCCACATGAGTAGGAGAACCTTCACCTATGAATTCATAGCCAGGTTTCGCACTTGCAATCATGTATTCACCTTCATGTGAGAATAATGATGCATATAACCTTGCAAAAGCATCGGGGTAATCCCCAAATTCAATTTTTTTGTTCGAAATGGTGAGATCCAATATTTCTTTATTCCCTTCAAAAGACCAGGATTGTCCATATTGATCCACAAAGTCTCCCTCAGGTTCAAAATGAAGGTGTCCATTATGAATTCCGGATGTAACAGTTATCGTGTTTCCTTTTTTAAATGCAATGACATCAATTCGGTTATCTTTTTGCAGGATATTTGCTATATCACTTAAAGGTACTTTTTCAGTGTTAAGAGAATAAATATAGGACATCCTCTCGTTGACACCAAGAACAATTTGGTCTTGTGGCGTAATTCCTTTTTTTAACTTTACTATTTTGTATGAACTTAAAAGCTTTCTTAAATCAATTAAAGCTTCATGACGATTTTTATCGATCCATGCTTGACCATTATCTCCAAGAATAATCCAAATGTTCTCGGTCAGAGCATCATTCCATGATTGATATTGATTTAAAATATCCTGCAATTTCTGATCAATCTTTTGGACACCCTTTATCTCTGTTCTTCCATTTTTATGTATGCTTTGATCTAAATTGGGAAAATAAGCAATCGTGAAGGGCGGAAGTTTATGCTCGTTTATAAGATATTTCAATTGGTTTGCTGAAAAATTATCATTAAATCCATATTTTTGCCAAAAGAAAGAGTTCTTTTTTAAATGATTAAACCGGTGTAAAGCTCCATACGAAAACAACTCTGGAGAATAAGTTATTTGCTCTTTTTTCATGCCTGTTAACAAAGATAATAAAAAGGGTACTTTCAATATGTTAGGTTGACTTCCCCTATATATAAGCGTGTTGATTGAAGCCGTCTTGATTCCTTTATCTTTTAAAATTTCATGGATCGTTTTATGCTGCTTGCTTAAATGCTTATTATTCAAATTATAAAGGATATCTTCCATGGATTGCGTCAGTCCCAGTTTTAAAAGCTCCCTTACATGACTTCCGTAATTAATAATTCTTTTTTCTTTTTGATCATACCAAACTAAGCCTGGGACTTTATGTTTATTGCAGTACACTCCAGTTAATAATGTGCTGTCGACATTGACTGACATAGTTGGAAATGGACTGACAACATCGGGAAAGTAACGGCCGTTTTCAATAAAAAATTGTAAAGCAGGAGCTTGTCCACTCTTTACGGCAGCTTGTACAGTCGAACCCATTAATGTGTCAATCAAAAGCAGGATCACTCTTTTTTTCTGAGAAAGGGGTGATGTCATCATTTATCTCCTCACTATAAAACATTAATTTCTTGTTTTATTATGGATTGTCGCACATAAAATTATTTGAGCATTTTTTCATATCATCGTCCAAAGAATTCGTTTATTGCGGCAATATTCTCTTCATTCTATTGACTGAATAAAAGCGTTGCTTTTAATGGCAAATGGTCGGATGCATGCGGTATATTTGCTATCACTTCTGCATCAACAACCTGAAAAGAAGGGCTGACGAAAAGGTAGTCCAATCTTAATCTTGGTCGAAGGGATGGATAAGTAAATCCAGTTTCATTGCCCGCATGTTCCCATACATCTTGGAACTCAGTGGTCATTTTTCTCCAACCTCTTGATCCTGGCTTCATATTCCAATCACCCATAATAATCATAGGATGAGAATTTTTATGTAATTGATTAACAATAAAATTTGTTTGTTTGCGATGAAGAAAGGGATTAAGACTTAAATGCGTGACATTAATATCAAATAACTTTTTGTTGTGCTCAACAGTGGCGGTGAGCAATGATCTTCCTTCAATTAACCCGGGAATAAAATTAAATAAATAACTCTTTTCTGATACGATCGGAAAGCGGGACAAAAGGGCATTTCCATACTGTCTCTTTGTGGCTGTTTGTTTAGACGTCAAAGTGAGCGAGGGGCTGAAAGCATGATACATATTTAATTGTTGTGCAAGCCACATACTCTGGTCCAGATAATCACTTCTTTCAGAATAATGCTTATCAACTTCGTTCAGGCCAATGATGTCTGCATCACTTTTTTCAATTACTTCGGCAATTCGGTGCAGATCTATTTGCTTATCCATACCTTTTCCATGGTGAATGTTATATGTCATGATTTTAAGCTCCAAAATATCTCACCTCGAATTTACATTAGTTTTATAAAATCAAAGAATCTCAAGACGAAGATAATCCGTTCTAACACCCGTTAAGAATCAAACAGAAATTTTAAGAAGCCTGTATAGCAAATCCTTTTTTTGATCAACTTAAAATGATTCCATATTTTCAATAATATGGACAGACAAACTTCAAATCAAAGAAAGGGGTTCAAACAGACATGATTGAGATTATTAAGGGGTTTATTCAAACAATAAACCGAATGCTTGTGGCACTAGTTGAATTTGACTATGACGAAGCGTTGGAAAAAATGAAAAAAAATAAATAACTTTTAGCGAAGAAAACCCTTATTTCAGCCTTTAATGAAACAAGGGTTTCTTTATACGTATTCCCTACAAGACGTGTAATGCGCATGGTTTCATTGTAATTCGGACAGGAGTTTGTCCAATTACTTCCCCATCCCCGTGTACCAACAGTGGAGAGGAGGAATAAATCTCCAACTCCTTTCCTCTAATGATCTTTATCGATGGGGAGGAGGTATGTTTTCCTTTAAAAACCAATGGAAATATACAAAGAAATTCCCACTTGGACATCTCTTGAACAATACATATATCAAAAAAACCATCATTGTTTTCGGCCTCCGGGCAAATTACAAGCCCTCCAGCGTAAAAAGGTGAATTGGCTACCGCGATTAGCCATGCCTTAGGAATATTGTGGAGTTTATTATCAATCATTAAGGAGATATCCAGTGGTTTATAGCGAAACAGCACATTTAATGCACTAATAATGTATGAAATTCGCCCCATTCGGATGAGATTAAGGAATTTTTTATATTTAGATCCATTCGCCGACCGTGCTACTTCCCCGTCAAATCCTATTCCTGCAACTGTACAAAACAATCTGGAATTTACATTTCCAATATCGATGACTTTAGGTTTCCCGCTTAACATACGTTCTAAAGCTCTATCATGTTTGAGCGGAATACCCAATCCTCTTGAAAAATCATTTCCTGAACCGGCTGGGATAATTCCTAAAGGTATATTAGTACCAATTAATCCATTGACTACTTCCTGGATGGTTCCATCCCCGCCAACTGCCACCATCACACTCACTTTTTCATTGTGAACCAATTCCCGAACTAATTCTGTGGCGTGTGTCGGCTTCTGAGTAAAATGAACAGAGTAAAACACGTTTTTTTCATTAAGCATTTTTTCTATTTGATACCAAACTTTAAGAGCTTTTCCATTACCCGCAGCTTTATTAACAATAAAACAAAACAAAAGTCTCACCCAGCTATCCATTTTTAACAAAATTATAGCCAAGTTTACTTGTGAAAATACATTCTTTAACATAGGCAGTTTTTATTTACAACAAAAAAAACGAAGGTGCTGAGGCAATACTGTAAAATCCAGGCTTTTCACATCAGCTTTTTCTCCATCAAGATTGAGGGCGATGGACTCTGGTATCGTAAAGCAACCAGATTTTATTTTTGTATGATTGATGAGTGATGATTTGTCAGGAATGTTAAGCATTTTGGCAAGTAATGAAACAAGCAGTTGGAACCGATTGGTTTTTTTACATGTAATCAAATGAAAATAACCATCATGATCAGTTGAATTTTTAATTAGATGTTCAAATGGACCGACTGAGTTTCCATTCATAATTAAAAATAAACAGATATCCGAAATCACTTGATCCGAGGAAACATCAACGGATATTGCATCCGGCTGTTTTGTCAAAAAAAACGTTTTAAGAAAATAATAGCAATAGGCCCATTCACCAAAATACGATTTGAAAGCAGGAGGTGTTCGATAGGTTATATCCGACAACCATCCCGCTGCTGCAATGTTGGCAAAGTAGCGGTTTCCAAATTTTCCGATGTCAATTTGTTTAGTATTTCCTCCCTCGATAATTGAGAGAGCTTCCATCGGGCATGACATTCCTAAATATTTTGCAAGCTCATTGCTCGTTCCAAATGGGAATACCCCTACAGTTGGTCTATATTCTTCTTCCGCTATAAATTGGATTGTTCGGTTTACTGTGCCGTCTCCTCCGGCAATAAAGACCGCATCCCATCTGTTTTGGCATGCATTTTTAATAGCTGTAACCATATCTTCGAACCCCGATGGCGGCTGAATCGTGATTCGATAACCCATTTCCGTAAGTCTTTGTATTAGTAAAGGAAAGGCTTTGTGAGTGGTCTTTTTCCCGGAAAAAGAGTTATAAACCATTAAAGCCTGTTTGTTTCTTGTATTCATTGTCCAATCCTCCGACGAAAAGAAAACTTCTTTGACCAATACTTATTTTTCTTTTTTTTCGGCCAAAATACACAGAAGTTGTTTCCATATTTATCAAGAGCATGAATAACAAGGTACCGATCTGGAAAAATTATTTTTATAACGTTCAAGAAACTAGGTGATTCGCATTGAAAGCTTTGCAGTTTGATTATAAAGCACCCCGCTATATCTTCAGTAAAATAACGGGAAGGTTATTTCCGTCTGTTTATTGGGATTCACGGCTATCCTGTTTACAATTTCTTGAACAACCGGAGCCCGAGCTTCCCAATCAAAACTGGGTTAAAGTAAAGGTGAAATATGGCGGTATTTGCGGCAGTGATCTTAATCTGATTTCTTTAAGGGATAGTCCTGCTACGTCGCCATTTGTTTCGTTTCCTTTTACGATCGGGCATGAAATTGTAGGAACAATTGCGGAAGCGGGTTCACAAGTTACTGGTTTGAACAGGGGAGATCGAGTGGTAATAGATCCAATCTTGTCGTGTGTGTCACGAGGAATAGACCCTCCTTGTCCCGCTTGCCTTAAAGGAAATTTTAGTTTGTGTGCCTATAAAACGGAAGGAAATTTATCGCCGGGACTGTTAATAGGAACCTGTCATGACACAGGTGGGGGCTGGGGTTCATATATTGTGGCCCACAAGAGTCAGGTTTTTAAGCTCCCTGCAACCGTGGATGATTTAAACGGAGTGATGATAGAGCCTTTTAGCTGCGCTTTACATAGTATTTTAAGGAACCGGCCTGGTAAAAACGACACCGTCCTGGTGATAGGTGGAGGGGTGATTGGGCTATGCGTTATTGCTGCGATTCGGGCACTGGAAATCCCGTGTAACATTGTTGCTTTGGTGAAACATGATTTTCAGGCCGGGTTGGCATCCAATTACGGGGCAAACAAAATAATCTTCTTGCGAAAGCAAACTTACGTTGGGGACCTAACAAAATCTATTAAAGGACAAGTATTAAAACCGCTTTTTGGTCCTGAAGTGATACAGGGAGGTGCGGATATTGTATTTGAATGTGTTGGGAAAAAACAGAGTATCAATGATGCACTGCGGTTTGCAAAAAATGGCGGAAAAATTGTGCTGTTAGGTCTTGCCGGGATCATGGACGGAATTGATTGGACCACAGTGTGGCTTAATGAGTTAAATGTCAAAGGAAGCTTCGCTTATAGCACAGAAGTATTTCAAGGAAAAAGAAAACGGACGTTTGATATTGCCATTCAGTTAATGCATGCTGGAAAACTGGATCTATCACCAATGGTTACTCATAGATTTCCATTAGAAGAGTACCACAATGCGCTCAGTACTGCTTCAAATAAGAAAAGTAGTGCAGCCATGAAAGTAGTTTTTGAACCGTAAGATGAGTATCTTGATAGAAATTAGGAGGAAGACATATGAATAACTTTGCGATAACAGGTGCCCAAAAAACTCCTTTCCTGACATGGTATATGGAAGGATTAAGAGAAAAATTTTCGAACGAAGGATATACATATTGTAAAGAAACAGTCGATGATATTAGGATCGTGTTTAATGTCATCGATCAAGAAAAACCCCGTCCATTTCGTCGAAAAGCACAGGCGACTTTTGTTATCTCAATACTTGAGACAAATGAAGAACCTGAGAATATCTTTGAAGCTGCTTATCCATATCTAATCAGGTCATTAGCCAACCATTTAATGTTTATCATAAACACTAAGGAAAAAATGGATGTTTATTTTATTACTCCTGAACAAGGATTTTACAAATTAAGTTACCAAAATAACGCGGAAGACTTTTTCAAAAAGATTTATGAAAGATTGGAACCGGTGGCATCAGCTCAATTAGTCATCGACAATGAGTTTGCAGAGGATCTGGATGAAAATTTATGGAATGGCAACGAAGTCACACAAACAATGTACAAATCAGGAAAAAAATTAGATGAAATGAATTTATTACCTGCACCATTTCCACTTGAAAAATATTTATCATATCGTGATATGCGTCAGTTGAAAAAATTATATGGGATTGGCGGTCTAAGCTATGGTAATCTTAGCAGCCGTCACGATGACAAGGGATTTTGGATGAGCGCAAGTGGTGTCAATAAAGCGAATATGCGCGTAATAGGACAAGATATTTTATATATTAAAGGATTTAATCCGAAGAAAAATGCGATGGAAATAAGTGTTCCACCTTCTATTTCTCCAAAAAGAGCATCAGTTGATGCGATTGAACATTGGATGATTTATAAAGAACATCCAAAAGTGGGGGCTATTGTTCATATTCATGCATGGATGGATGGGGTAAAAGCCACTGACATGAATTATCCTTGTGGTACGATACAACTGGCAGAAACTGTAGCCGACCTGGTACGAAATGCCGATGATCCTTCAAGGACGATCATTGGTCTTAGAAATCATGGTTTAACCATTACAGGGCGTGACTTAAGTGACATTTTTGAACGTATTGAAGGAAAAGTCATTCCCCAAGTACCGATGGGATAAAAAGTTTAGGGATGCCAAACAAATGATCCGGCAAATATTATATCATCTGTGTCCGATCGGGTAGGCATGAATGAATGACTTTTGTGAAACAGATGTGTATGATTCGGTATCAACCGGGATGTTAAATGCCAGACAAGCCATGAATGTCGTTTAATTCTAATTTCAACTACAAAAACAATTTGGAATAAACAAAATTGTAAAAAAGGGTGAGCATATGGAAGTAACGGTTGAATCGATTGACAGGGTTGCAATCGATCTCGGTTTTATCCAAGTTTACTGGTACGGTGTTATTATCATTGCCGGTGTCCTTCTCGGCCTGTGGATCGCCATGCGTGAGAGCGAACGACGAGGCTTACCAAAAGAAACCTTAGTTGACCTCGTCCTTGTTGCGGTTCCAATTTCGATCATCGTTGCCCGCATTTACTACGTGATATTTAATTGGGATTATTACATCGAAAATCCCGGCAAAATCATCGCTATCCGGGAAGGCGGATTGGCCATGCACGGTGTACTAATCGGTGCCGTATTGACGATATTCGTGTTTGCGAAGCTACGGGATATTTCCTTCTGGAAACTTGCCGATATTTTGGCACCAAGTATAATTCTTGGTCAAGCAATCGGACGCTGGGGAAATTTTATCAATCAAGAAGCTCATGGTGGACCGGTCTCGCGGGAATTTCTCGAAAGTTTGTATTTGCCCGATTTTATCATTAATCAAATGTATATTGAAGGGACTTATTTTCATCCGACGTTTTTATACGAGTCTCTTTGGAATTTTGCCGGTTTTATTGTGTTGATGTCCCTGCGCAGGACAAATTTAAGACGTGGTGAATTGTTTATAACATATATCATCTACTACTCATTCGGCCGTTTCTTTATCGAGGGAATGAGAACGGACAGTTTAATGCTTACAGATGAATTACGGATGGCACAAGTCATTTCTGTCGTGTTAATCTTTGTGGCCATAATGATCATATTCTACCGCCGTAAAAAAGGATATGCCAATATACGTTATTTGGATAAAAGCATGTAATAGACAAGAAACAAACGAAGTGGCACGTTGTTGTTATACGGGTTCAGACATATACTCAAAGCATTAAGCAGGAATTTGGATATCCTGCTTTTTTGCATTTCTGCCTGAACCTGATTGCTTTCACCCAGAACATAACGCTCAGGAAATACTCTTTCTCATGTCAATTTAAAATACGCTCAAAACCAGACGATAGGGCCGATTCAATTCATCGGTGACAAATATGCTACCTTCTCCCTGCAGTAATAAGACATGTACCACAACCTACAATTTCCACCTATATTTACTCAGAGACTTAGTCAAAATAAAATCAGTTGTTAATGAACAATGTAAACATATTTGCAAGGAGAATGACAATGAGACTGAGACAGTACTTGCTATTGGTATGGAGTATAATCGATCCGGTGTACTTTTTCTTTTCTCGCTTAAATTATCTTGACCAAACGGAAGAAAAAACTGCCATATTTCGGGTAAGGCTGACACGCTATAAAGGACGTGAAGTCGTTTTGGCGGATGGAACAAAGATAAAGAAAAATGATGTGCTGCTAAAGATACATTTACATAACGTCCGTTTATTAAAAGAACTTCAAAATATTGATAATGATGTTAAAAAGGCTGTAATCCTGTATAAAAAAGTAAAAGAGTCGCTGCCTTATATTGCGCTATATATTCATCAGCATAAATATAACAGAGAAATTAAAGGTATCATTGGCATCACAATGCTTAACAAAGGGATTGAACGATTAGGATTTGAGCCTCATCCAATTTCGAGTCGCACATATAAATGGATGAAACAATTGGCACTCTACCCAATTTATCTCCTTTCAAAGTCAAAAGCACCTAACGCTGGTAAAAGGCCTTATCCATTGTATTTATTTATTTCAAAGGAAAGCTTATTAAATAAATATGGAGTGCATAATCAGTCTCTGGAAGAATCGCCATTGATTCGGGTAAATCATGCAACACAATGAAAAACGAAAATAATACAGCCATGATGAACGGCAAGTATTTTGAAAATTATATGAATTATAGTTCCAGTACAGAAGGAAATAACAGCATAAATTTTTGAGGTGGAAAAATTGCTTTCGAACTTGCTTACCAATGAACGGAAACTAATGGTTGTTGCTCTCATTTTTATCGCGCTGTTTCTCTCTCCTTTATTTATTCTTGGTGAAAATGCGCACATTCGTGTTCATGACAATCTCGATTCGAATTTGGCCTGGTACAAGGTACTGGCACGAAGTGGAGAGATTTTTGGTTCGGTTAACGCAATCATCCCACAGATTATAAACGGAAATTTGTCTCGAAATGCTTTTGGTACAGAATTGAGCGCGATCGTATGGCTGTACTCGTTTTTTCCCACTATGATGGCTTATGGGCTTAGCCAGGCGATTACACGTTTTATTGCTTTTATCGGAATGTACTTGCTTTTAAAAAAACATTTTATCCAAAAGCCTGAGCTGGCCTGGATTCGTGTTGGGGTTGCTTTAACGTTCGCGCTGCCTCCCTTTTGGCCATCGGGAATGTTGAGTACGCTTGGAATGCCTCTCGCTCTCTGGGCGTTCTTGAATATACGAAGCGGGGAAAGCTTATGGAGAAACTATCTTGTTCTGACCCTGATTCCATTTTACTCAAGCATCGTATTGGGGTTCTTCTTCTTCTTGAGCGCGATGGGAATTTTCTGGCTGTCAGATGTGATAAGAGGGAAAGGATGGAATTTGAAATTTCTTTTCTCGATTGTTTATATGACAGTTGTTTACCTCGTTATTGAATACAGGCTGGTCTATTCCTTTTTATTCGACAAGGTGCCGAACAGCCGGGATGAGTATTTTCATGCAAGGCTGTCGTTATGGAGGGCAATCCGCCTCACTTTCAAAAACTTTATCCTGGGACATCATCATGTAATGACCGTTCACACATTTGTGATCCTTCCTGTGATGTTGATTGCGTTTTACTTTGTTGTTAAGAAAAAACTTTGGAGGCAGGAAAGGGGTTTTGTATTTTTATTCTGCCTGAATTTTTTCCTGTCTGCATGGTATGCGTTTTGGTTTTATCGGGGTTGGGTGCCGCTGACCGAACGTTTTCACTTTATGGATACATTTAATTTTGCCCGTTATCATTTCTTAAGGCCGCTCGTCATCTATCTGTTGTTTGCTCTAGGCTTGAAAATTATGTATTTTCATGGGTCAAAATGGAGAAAAGCGGCAGTTGCATCTGTGATGGCTCAAATAGTACTTCTCACAATATTCAATGAGGAAATTATTTTTCATGGTGAGCCTACAGTTAAAGAATTTTTCGCAGTGGAGCAATTTAAGGAAATTAAAAATTATATAGGCATGCCGCAGGAAGATTACCGGGTTGCGTCCATTGGCCTTCACCCTGCGATCGCTCAGTATAATGGGTTTTATACTCTGGATACTTACAACAATTTTTATCCGCTTTCTTATAAGCATAAATTCCGGCAAATCATTGAAAAAGAACTGGAGAAAAATAAGAGCATTCGTACATACTTCGATGAGTGGGGAGGCCGCTGCTACATTTTTACCGATGAACTGGGAAAGCATTATATGTTTAAAAAAAATTCGAAGAAACGGCTGAAAAACCTGGAGCTGAATGTAACGCCGTTTACAGAAATGGGAGGGCGCTATATTCTCTCTGCTGTGCCGATTGATAATGCTGAGGAAAATAAGCTTGAACTGGTTAAGATCTTTGAATCCAGGGAATCCATTTGGAAGATTTATTTATATAAACCGCTGACAATTTGATAAGATATAGTGTAAATTAATAAAAATTTCCGAATTCGACAAAAAAATCATTATTTTATAACATCTTCAGACAAACAACCCCTTTTTTATTCATTATAATGAAAGAAAAAGTTTGTCCTTGAGGAGGGCAGCGATGCGGAATTATCGCCTTTATTTAATTGAAGATGAATTTGCCTGCCACTATTACGGAAGAGAAAGAATGTTTTACCAGCTTTTTAAGGATTATGAACAATCGCATGGCCAGCTGCGCTCAATACTGCGTATGCAAATCGACTATATTACGAAAAAGATTCCTGCATTGAAGCTTCATCAGCTTATCCATCAACAGCTCATCAAGAACCGGGGATTCCGTATTGAGCAAAATTCGTATTTAATTGAGAAAAGCGGAAATGCAAGCTTTGCCAAGCTTGACGTCTATGACTGCCTAGTGACAGTGGAGTCATACGGCAGCTATGATTCGGAAACGATTTTTTTCGAGGTACTTCGCAAATGTGAACGCTCTTTTTTAGCGGTTGATACATCGCAAAACCGGTACGGATGGCTGAAACCGATTAAAGAAAGAAATTTTGTATAAAACAAGGAAAAAACGGCGCAAATATTGTATAATAACGTGTGGTCTAGTACACTGTATGGTAGACAACACGAAGGAGGAAGTTTAAGCTATGTGGGATCTTATTCTAGTTGGTATACTGGCACTGTTAGCTGGTGTAGCGCTAGGATTTTTCATTGCTCGCAAATATATGATGAGCTATTTAAAGAAAAATCCGCCAATCAATGAGCAAATGTTAAAAATGATGATGATGCAAATGGGCATGAAGCCATCGCAAAAGAAAATCAACCAAATGATGGCTGCGATGAATAAACAAACAAAATAATGAAGGACAAGCACTCGGGGAGAGTGCTTTTCTTATGGCCCCGAAACGAATAAAACAGACCAAGCTGCGTCAACTATGCGCTGGTGCATGCATTAACCTTCCTTATTTTGTGAATATTTGATAAACTATTTTTACATTTGTTTTGTTTCCTATAATTTGACTCGAGCTCTGGGGGATGCACCATGAAAGTTTTTCATGATTTAATGTGGTTTTTTAAGGAAGAGAAAAAATCATATATTTCCGGAATTATACTATTACTATTTGTTGCGTTTCTTCAGCTGGTGCCGCCAAAGGTAATTGGAATCGTTGTTGATCATATCGAAAACGGCACATTATCAGGCCGGATTCTTCTCCAGTGGATCGGCATCCTGATTGTTGTCGCGCTAATGATGTACTCTCTGCGTTACTACTGGAGGATTATGATTTTTGGATCCGCGGTTAAGCTTTCGCGCTTATTGAGGAACCGTCTGTATCATCATTTTACAAATATGTCGCAATCGTTTTACCAGCGGCACAGAACCGGGGATTTGATGGCGCATGCGACAAACGACCTGCAGGCTGTGCAACAGACAGCGGGAGCAGGCGTGCTGACGCTTGTCGACTCGCTTGCAACTGGCGGCTTTGTGATTATTGCGATGGCGGCGACAATCAGCTGGAAGCTTACACTGATCGCGCTGATTCCAATGCCTTTAATGGCGATGCTGACCAGCTGGTACGGAACCCTTTTACACAAGGAATTTCACAGAGCCCAGGAAGCTTTTTCTTCATTAAATGATAAAACCCAGGAAAGCATATCCGGGATTAAAGTCATTAAAACGTTCGGGCAGGAAAAAGAAGATATAGAGGATTTCCGTAAACAGTCTGAAGATGTGGTGCAAAAAAATATTGCTGTGGCGAAAATTGATTCTTTATTCGATCCAACGATCAGCATTATCGTTGGAATTTCCTTTTTCCTGTCGATTGCCTTCGGGGCAAGATATGTGCTGAATGGAGAACTGACGATCGGACAGCTGATTTCTTTTACGACTTATCTCGGTCTGCTCATTTGGCCGATGCTTGCCTTTGGCTGGCTGTTTAATATTGTTGAGCGCGGCCGGGCATCTTATGACCGTATTTCAGCACTTTTACGCGAAACGGTCGATATCGTTGATGATGAGCATGCCGTTGATCGACTGCCGACTGGAAATATCACTTATGCGATTGATTCATTCCAGTACCCAGGCGAATCAAAATCAACGCTTTCAGACGTCCATTTCAATCTGAACAGGGGAGAAACGCTTGGCATTGTCGGAAAAACCGGCGCCGGAAAAACAACCCTTTTAAAGCTGTTAACAAGAGAGTTTGAAGGCTATGATGGACATATCAAGTTTGGCGGCGAGCCATTAAGCTATTTTAAGATTGAAAAATTACGCGAAGCAATTGGCTACGTCCCGCAGGACCATTTTCTATTTTCTGCAACGGTTGCCGAAAACATTGCATTTACGAATCCGAATGCGCCGCGAGAAGAGATTTATCATGCCGCGAAAATGGCTCATATTCATGAAGACATTCTTCAATTTACTGATGGGTATGAAACAGTCGTCGGTGAGCGCGGTGTTTCTTTATCAGGCGGGCAGAAACAGCGGATTTCGATCGCCAGGGCATTGTTGATGGATCCGGAAGTGCTGATTCTCGACGACTCCCTGTCAGCCGTTGATGCAAAGACAGAGGAAGCGATTTTATCCTCGTTAAAAGAAAACAGGCATGGGAAAACAACAATCATTACTGCGCACCGGCTCAGTGCGATTCACCATGCCAACCTGATCATTGTTCTGGATCAGGGCAAAATCATCCAGAGAGGCACCCATGAAGAATTAATGCAGCAGGAGGGCTGGTACAAGGAAATGTATTTGCGCCAGCAGCTGGAAGAACTTGTCGAGCATGGAGGATAACCAATGGAGAAAATAACCACCCTAAGCGGCAAAGAGCAGAGGCAAGTGCTGTTTCGCCTCCTGTCATATACGAAACCGCATATAAAAACGATCACCCTCGCCTTCGGATTGCTTATTTTAACAACGGTTGGGGATATATTGGGCCCGATTTTAGTGAAAATCTTTATTGATGATTATTTAACGCCCGGCAATTTGGTGAGAAGTGCCCTCGTTGGCCTTGCTTCGGCCTATATCGGCATCCAGGTTGCCAATGTTCTCGTTTCTTATTTCCAGTTGTTAACGTTTCAAAAAATTGCTTTGAAAATTATCCAGCAGCTCCGGATTGATGTTTTTTCAAAGGTGCAGGAGCTTGGATTGAAGTATTTCGATAAAACGCCGGCCGGAAGTATTGTTTCGCGCGTGACCAACGATACGGAAGCGATTAAAGAGATGTTTGTAACGGTTCTTGTAACCTTTATTCAAGGCTTTTTTCTGCTCGCTGGAATCTTTGTAGCGATGTTTATTTTGAACGTCCGATTAGCAGCCTTTTGTTTATTGATTCTGCCGATCATTTTAATGATCATGAAGTCGTACCGGAAATACAGCTCCCTGTTTTACCAGGATATGCGCGAAAGGCTCAGCCAGCTGAATGCCAAGCTTAGTGAATCACTGCAGGGCATGGCGATTATTCAAATGTTTCGCCAGGAAAAAAGGTTGCGTGCTGAATTTGGCGAGATTAATGAGAAACATTATTTGGCCGGGATGCGCAACATCAAGGTCGACGGCTTATTGCTCCGGCCTGCGATCGATTTGGTCTATGTCTTTGCCCTGATCATTGTATTGAGCTATTTTGGCGTTACTTCGTTAAACAATACGATAGAAATCGGCGTTCTCTACGCGTTTATCAATTACCTGGACCGGTTCTTTGAGCCTGTTAACCAGATGATGATGCGCTTGTCTTTATACCAGCAGGCGATTGTCGCCGGATCGCGGGTTTTTAAGCTGCTTGATGAACACGAAGTGGCTCCGGCACAAGCAGTTGTTAAGAATCATAAAGTATCCGACGGGAAAATTGAGTTCAAAAATGTCAGCTTTTCGTATGATGGCAAAAGGGATGTCTTAAAAAATATTTCCTTTACTGCCAACCCGGGTGAAACCGTCGCTCTTGTTGGCCATACGGGAAGCGGGAAAAGCTCGGTCATTAATCTGCTGATGAGGTTTTATGAATTTGAACGGGGAGAAATCCTGATTGACGGCAAATCGATCAAGTCGTTTTCGATCGAAGAGCTGCGTGATAAAATGGGGCTCGTCTTGCAGGATCCTTTTATGTTTTATGGAACGATAAAGGATAATATTCGATTGCACAATACTGACCTGACAGAAGAAGAAGTAGAAGAAGCGGCCCGGTTCGTTCAGGCCCATACATTTATTGAAAAGCTGGAAGACAAGTATGACCATAAAGTCGTCGAAAGGGGAGCAACGTTCTCAAGCGGTCAACGGCAGCTGCTTGCATTTGCCAGAACGATTGCCGCCAATCCGAAAATTCTCGTTCTTGACGAGGCGACCGCCAACATTGATACAGAAACAGAAGAAGCGATTCAAACTGCCCTTTCAAAAATGCGAAAAGGCCGGACAACGATTGCGATCGCGCACAGGCTTTCAACAATCCAGGATGCTGAATTGATTCTCGTCCTGCATCAAGGTGAAGTTGTGGAACAGGGCACCCATCAAGAACTCCTTGCCAAGCGCGGCCTTTACCACAAAATGTATTTATTGCAAAATGGTTCAGCTGAGCGGCTTGAGGATGTGGTCGGCTAGAAACCACCTAAAAAAGGGAGCAGGTACAATAAAAATTCCTGCTCTTTTTTTAGTTTTATTTTTGGGAATAGCTAGAGTGCTTGCGGATTGGCGGAAGAATTTCCATTGTTAATGCAGGGGATGGTTCTAAAACTTAATAGGTCCGCATTTTCTTTATAAAGGAACGGTTATATTCATTAAGAAGATGGTCGAGCTCTTGGCTGTGGCGAATTGCTGCTGTCGAATTTAATCCTGTTTTGCCAGCGATTTGAATGAGTTCAGCACGCTTTTGTTCAATTAGGGAAAGCAAATTTTGTTTCGACACGGCTGATACTCCTTTCATGGAAAATGGAAGAGTTACCTGAGAGATTATGTATAAAGATGAAAGATAATAGCAATAAATGTTTAAACCTTTTAACAGTATAGCGGATTAAGATGATTAATTCAAAAGAAAAACCAGGATATTTCAAGTTATTTAGTTAACAATTTTTACCTCGATAAAAAAGAGACCCTTACTGTCAAAAACCTTTCATTTTTTACTGCTGTTTTCGTTATGAATGTTACAGATATAGTGAAAAAGATAAGGTATTTTCAAAAATTGTTCACATCTTGTCCATTACCATTAAAAGAAAATTTTTGTTAGAATGAATACGAATCGATTGAAACGGAGTTGTGATTATGACCGACGTAAATATTTTTCTGGCCCTTGGTGCAGGGTTTTTAAGTTTCATCTCACCTTGCTGCCTGCCGCTGTACCCGGCCTTTCTCTCATATATAACCGGAATGTCCGTTGGGGACTTGAAGAGTGACAATGCGAAACTTCCAAAGCGGAGCATGCTCCATACATTGTTCTTTTTAATCGGATTTTCCAGTATTTTTATAGCACTGGGGTTTAGCGCCTCACTAATCGGAACTATTTTCAAAGAGTATCAGGATTTAATCCGCCAAATTGGTGCGATTCTAATCGTATTATTTGGCTTGATTATTGTAGGAGTCCTCAAGCCTGAATTTCTTATGAAGGAAAGAAGATTTGAATTTAAAAACCGGCCTCCCGGTTACTTGGGTTCAGCTTTAATCGGTGTTGCATTTGCTGCCGGATGGACCCCATGCACAGGTCCAATTTTAGGCGCTGTCTTTTCACTGTCATCAACGAATCCTTCCTCGTCCATGATTTATATGATTGCGTATATCCTTGGCTTTGCCATTCCATTTTTCGTTTTATCATTTTTCGTCGGGAGGATGCAATGGATTAAGCGAAACAGTGTTAAGATCATGAAAATCGGCGGATATATTATGATCGTTATGGGTGTTGTTCTGTATTTTGACGGGATGACGAAAATTATTGCGATTTTCTCCGGCTTGTTTGGCGGTTTTACCGGTTTTTGATGAAACATGCCCACGTGAAATAACGGTAACAAAGTTCGAAATTTGTCGGATTCTTTCAATTGAAAATTAGGACAGGTTTCGATATATTTGAAGCAGTGTTCATTTGTAACGGACTAATGTATTTTTAATAATTTTACCGAACCATTCAATAGACTTTTCATCCGTTGTGAGTATCAAGGAGGAAGCCGCGTTGGCAAAAATATTAATTGTAGATGATGCAAAATTCATGAGAGTAACATTGTCCCATATTTTAAAAAAAGCAGACCATGAAATCGTCGGAGAGTGTGGAAACGGTAAAGAAGCGGTCAGTTTGTATCGTGCATTCCAACCTGATTTAGTCACAATGGATATAACAATGCCCGAAATGAGCGGACTGGAAGCTGTAAGGGTTATCAAAAATGAATTTCCTGAGGCAAAGGTCATTATGTGTTCATCGATGGGTCAGCAGAAAATCATCGTCGAAGCGATCGAGGCGGGCGCCAAAGACTTTATTCTCAAACCATTTGATGAAGCACGTGTGATGGACGCTGTTAATAGAGTGTTAAGTTGATAGTTATAAATGAATCTTAAAGGCTGGCAGCATCGGAACCGTTCTTCCATTTGCGCCAGCTTTTTTTTAAAGTGCAAAATGGCCGCGGCAGAGTCGTTAGCGCCCGGGGAAATTGATTTTATCCGCAATTCGATGAAAATATCCGCGGACAACCTCCCGGAAAATGCCTTTTAGCCAAGCTCTTTTTAAGTTATAATGATTCAGACAACAATGAAATTTATGTGAGGATGAAGTTTATGAACATGGTCATTGCTTCTTCGATTGGAGCGATTGGCATGGCGATTCTTGTCATGTTCATCCGGATAAAGGCTGCAAGCAAACCGGTCACAGCGAGAAAAATTATTCTGCCGCCGATTTTTATGAGTACTGGCGCCTTGATGTTTTTATTTCCTGTTTTTCGGGTGACCCCTCTGGAAATAATAGAAGCATCAACCGTCGGTATGCTGTTTTCCATCCTTTTAATCAAAACCTCCCGTTTTGAAATTCGGAAAAATAAAATTTATTTACAGCGTTCAAAAGCATTTGTGTTCATTTTAATTGGCTTGCTGATCATCCGGATCATCGGAAAAACGGTGCTGAGCGCGTCGATCGATTATGGTGAACTAAGCGGAATGTTTTGGATTCTTGCATTTGGCATGATCGTGCCGTGGCGAGTGGCGATGTACTTAAGCTACAGAAAGCTGTACAGTGAAATCCATGGGCCGCCAAGACCGGTCCGCTTTCAATAAAAAGGGGCTGCCTAAAACGTCCATATTAAGTAAAATGCACTCAAATTAAAAACCCAAAAATGTTGATTTAACAGCATTCTTGGGTTTTATTTTTTTAAGGCTTCGGCTGAAATACCACTTTTGGGACAGCCCCTTTTATTATTCGAAAAGATGTTTATATGGTGTAATATCAATTTGTTTTTCTGCCAGCTTTTTTCTTAAAAATTTATGGTCACGTTTCGGCGTCGCTAAAATATAGCCGCGAATGACAAGATCTTCGGTAATTTGTTCGGCATGGTCCTTAAGCGCGAGCTCGCCGATCTTTCCAGCGATTTTGTGCCTGGCCACATCCCTGAATAATTCCGGGACCGGGCTTACCAAATCATCAAGGAGCTCCTTCTGGCTGTCATTCCAGAGCTGCCTCGTTTTATTCACATAATGCTCTTCCCAATCCATATCCGATTTGCCATCTTCCTTCGGGAGCCTCTTCAGGAATTTGCGAAACATAAAAAATCCGCCAATGGCAAAAGAACCTATCAAAATAAAAATCCAAAATAGAATAAACCATAAAAACCAGCCTTCAAGCATAATCCTCACCTGCAAATCCAGTTTAAGCAGTTGCCCGCTCACGCTTTCCATCCTATTATAATGTTTTCAAAGTCAGATCGACAAGCCGAAAATTTCCCGTGATCAATGACCAGCACTTTGATAGTACGGGAAGTCATGGAAAGAATGCTTCTCTCTTAGCTATGTCGGTGGTTTCAAAATCTCTTATTATGTTTGAAAGCCATTAAAACAACCCATATTTAAAACTTATTCATATATAAAAAGTAAAGAAGGGATGATAGACATGGTTAAATTTTTTATTGACCCGGGGCATGGGGGAAGGGATTCTGGTGCAATCGGTAACGGCATCGAGGAGAAACAGATTAATTTACAAATTGCTTTAAAAGTCAGGGATATTCTTATGGCTGAATACGAAAATACAGAGATCAAAATGAGCCGGACCAGCAACCAAACCGTGAGCCTTGCAGAACGAACAGCTTTGGCGAACGGCTGGGGAGCCAATTATCTGCTTTCGATTCATGTGAATTCCGGCGGTGGAACAGGATATGAAGATTATATCTATTCTGGAACAGGAGCACCGACAACCAGCTATCAAAATATCGTTCATGAAGAAGCAGTAAAAATTACGGGCTTCCGTGACCGCGGCAAAAAACAAGCCAACTTTCATATGCTTCGAGAAACGGCAATGCCTGCGCTGCTGACAGAGAACGGCTTTATCGACAACCAGGCAGATGCGGCCAGCCTAAAGCAAGCTTCATTTATTGAAAGAATCGCCCGGGGACATGTGAATGGACTTGCCCGCGCTTTCAACTTGCCGCAGAAAAAGGATGGATCAGTTACGACTTTCGAACCAATGATGTATACGGTAAAAGCCGGGGATACACTGAGTGAACTTGCTGTGAGGTTTGGTACATCGGTGGGAGAGTTGGTGCGGTTGAATAATATTAAGGATCCGGACTTGATTCGGGCGGGGGAGAGGATTCGGGTTAGATGAAGACAGTTTTTAATTGATTAGGGAGAACAATCATTTAGACGATTTGTTCTCCTGATTTTTTAAAAACATAATACATGGTTTAAAGCCAAAGATTTTAATTTAAGGACATTAAAATTGTCCGTTTTCTGGTCAAACCTCTTTCCTGCTTGATAGACTAATTATTAACATGTATAATTGGAATGCTCAATATACGGGGCTGAATGGGGTACTGGTGTCCCCCACGGTCTTCAAAACCGCTTGTGACCTGCGTGCCAGGTCAGGTGGGTTCGATTCCCACGCAGTCCCGCAAAAAAACCTTTAACGGCAAGGGTTACGCTGTTTTACCGTTGTTTTAAGGACGGTAATTTTAAACGTAATACCATAACGTATTTTACCCGTTTTGAGGGTAAACCGTTGGCAACCGTTAATGGTAAACCGTTGGTGAACTACATAGTATTTAACGCATTTATAGCCTGCTATTAACGTGATGTACGCAAATCTATTACGTTATAGGAGGCTTTTTATTATGGCAGGAATACGCAAGTTTAAACGGGAAGGCAAGTTAAAGCAGAGCGAAAAGCGTACCGCAGTTACTAATGCCGTTGGTAAGCTGACATTAAAGGAAATGCACCGTAACTTTATGCGGTATAAAAGGGCAGAAGGGTTAGCTCCCCGAACTTTACACGATTACGAAGTAACGTTTGGCTACCTGTTAGATTTTATCGGCGGTGACTTGCATAAGAACGAAATAACCGCAGAAGTATTTATTGCGTATAAGGATTATATGCTAAACGATAAGGGCTACTCACCACATACGGTAAACGTAAGGGTACGCGCACTACACGCCTTTTTAAAATACTGCTACGAAGAAGGGTATATATTAGAGCCGTTGCATAACAAAGTAAAAACGGTCAAAGCACCGATAGATAACGTGGATGCACTAACGCCACAAGAAGTTAAGGCATTGTTATCCGTTATAGACGAGGATTGGTTTACCCAGTACCGTGATAAGGTGATTATTATAACGCTACTTGATACCATGACAAGGGTAGGCGAATTGTTTGCGGTTAAGAGGGATAACGTTGATTTAAACGGCGGTACGATTTATTTAGAGGGTACAACAGTAAAAACACGGCAAGGGCGTACAGTACCGATAAGCTACCGTACTTGTAAGTTATTAGCGGAGTATATGCAGGAAACAGCCGATTTTAATAGCGAGTATCTATTTGTTACGTATGATGGGCGGAAGTTAAATGAAGCTACATTTAGGCATAGCCTGCGTGATTACGGAAAGAAAGCAGGGTTAAAAGGTAACATACATCCGCATAAACTACGGCATACAGGGGCGTTATTGTACGTTATGGCAGGCGGTGATCCATTTAGTTTGCAAAAGATATTAGGGCATAACGATATTAGCATGACACGGCGTTATATACAGATGGCTAACGCAAATGTTAAAGATAAGCATGAGCGGTTTAGCCCGTTAAATAACATAAAGTTTTAAACGTACTAGCCTGCCATTTGCGGTGGGCTTTTTCTTTATCCTCTTATATTTACTTATCTAACTATCATTGGATAAAATAAACATATAGAGATTAGGGGGGATAGTTTTGCAATCTTTTTCGCAAAGAATGGGGTATAAACCTATTAAAACTATTATACAAACAGAATCGATGGATAATACGTTAAGAACAGGAATATGGAATGTTATTTATATAAACTTTTTGGAAACTCTTAAAAAAGGTGGGAGTAGAGGTTTTGAATCTGGTCTTCATAATCAGAGATGAGTTGATCCTGTTTTTTGTTCTCTTTCGTAAACAGTTGCGGCATTTGTTCTAAAGCTGCATTTTTCCATTGCCTCAATTGGTTTGCATGGATCACATGTTGGGAAGCGAGTTCGCTTAAGGACTTCTCTTCCTTCAATATTTCTAGCACGATTTGAGATTTAAACTCTGGAGTATATCGATTTCTTTTTGTCATAAACCTACTTTAACATCTCCTCATTTCGTGTCTAGTTTTATGGGTCCATTATAAAGAAAAGGTAGTTCAAGAGGCTTTTAATATTAAACCTTTGCAAGAAGAAGTTGAAAATTCTCCTAAGAATTTAATCATTACCGAAGGTAAAACTGATTGGAAACATTTAAAGCAAGCATTAAATAAGTTAAACCTGCAAGATATTTTAGGGGAAATAGAGTTTTTAGAATTTGAAGAGGATATCGAAATGGGGAGCAGTAACTTATTTAATCTTTGTACTTCACTGTCAAAATTAAATCAAAACAAAAAGATAATTGCAATTTTTGATCGAGATGAACCGGCTTTCATTAGAAAAGTATCAGGAGGAGATGGTGTCAGCTTTAGATCATGGGGAAATAATGTTTATTCATTTACTCTTCCAGTTCCTTCTCACAGAGAAGCTACCCCTCACATTTCCATTGAACATTATTATAAAGATGAAGAGATAAAGTTAGAAGATGAGAATGGGAGAAGGTTATATATAGGGAATGAATTTTCTTTGACATATGGTTTGCATATTTTTGAAGAAAAAATTTGTAAAAATAAAAATAAGTGTGGAGAAAACTCTATTCAAATTATAGATAATGGTGTTTGTCGTATCAGTGATGAAAGTATTAATATTGCCCTTACTAAAAGTAGATTTGCCAATTATATTCTCACTGAAAGACCGCCATTTGATAATATTGATTTTCAAAGTTTTTTGTTGGTTTATGAAGTGGTTAGAGAAATATTAAATGCAGAATAAAATGGTTTTCATCATGGTTGAAAGGGGAACCAAAGTGGTCCATAAATTTTAATGATGATTATTACAGGGGACCAATGGAAACCAATAGAGTCTATGGAGGCTTATAAGTTACTATTCTTGTTGACCAATTATTGCCGAAATACACATTAACTAACTATACAGATAAAATCAAGTATATAATTTACAAAAGCTAAATTAACAAGGGTTTAGTTTACCTTACAAACATACAACTAACCTGCGATTCTAACTTGAAAGGGTAGAGATCACTTTTTATCCCATCATTCGCAGTATTAAAGGCTATCATTTCGGATAGCCTTTTTCTTAAAAGTAGTCTATCACTAGAAGCAAATGAGCGATAAAAGCTCATATGACTGGCAAATAAAACGGTATTGTGGTGCCATGCTTGGTGCCCAAGTTTTTAAAATTAGAAACCATAAAAAAATATTAGAAATCAACAAACCTTGATTTAACAGTATTGCAGGGTACATCAAGGTACTAGAAAAACAGATGCTAGCAAAGTTCAAAACCGCTTGTGACCTGCGTGCCAGGTCAGGTGGTTCGGTTCCCACACAGTCCCGCCAACTCAACCCATCTGTTTAGTACATAGACCGACGCGCAACCGGTCTTTTTTTTATTTGGTGATACCCAAATGGTGCTATTGCAATCAAGGTGCCTAAACCTTAATCAAGTAACCCATTTAAATGTCACCAGCTATTGCTCCTATTTTAACAGTATATATCAAGCCGATGCCATCTAGCTTCAATTCTGTGAGGTGATTTGTGTAATAGCATAGGGGAAACAAAGGAGAATTAAAACACGCTCCTAAACCTTAATTTTACCAGGGTAGGAGTGCGTCTTCTTTACAGCGTTTTTGGAAAGAGAGGAAACAAAGTAGCATTTAGACATCACTAAAAAAGCCAACTTTTATTGGGCTGACTATAAACAAACTTTTATAAATTGTTCTCCCAATGGAGAAAGTTGTATTTTACCTTTTTGAATCCAAGGCTCCATATCTTGAAATTCTGTAGATTTATTGGCTTCTTTAGCCTTCATCTTGTAAAGGTGATTTATGGAAAATTTGGCTGTCATAAGAAATTTCTACTAATCCTAGTCTTTGAATGTTCATAAGAGTGGTGGCAATGCCAAAGCGAGACCGCATTTCTATAGAGAGCAAATGATTCAAGTAGTAATTAATCTTCAAACTTCATTTGAGATATTAGTAAGAAATACACATAAGCTTGTATTAATTAATAATAATACTACACAAGATCAACTGGAGAAAGCCTCTTGCAGCAACCTCCTTACAATTGAGCTATTCCACTAAATTCCCACAATACTGGTTAATAAGTTTCACAGCCCTAGTTTGGGTTATGTTTAAATCCTTTGCTACTTTTCTAGAACTCTTATATTTTTTATAAGATTGTACAACCAAAGTTTCCTTCACATATTCAAGCGCATCATCCAGCCTCGGGGGGAGAGCCATTTTTGCTCGCGGCCGGATGTTATTCGTGATTAGCTCAGGGAGATCATTTCTTTGGATGATCGAGTCGCTGGTGACAACCAGCCTTTCCATGACATTTTCAAGCTGACGAATGTTCCCTGGCCATGAATACGAATAGAAAATATCCAAACATTCATGGGAGATGATCTTACTCATTTCATATTTCTTATTAAATTTGTACAAAAAGTTATATGTCAGTGGAATGATATCTTCCCTGCGTTCCCTTAATGGTGGGAGGTGAAGATCAATAATATTCAGGCGGTAAAATAAATCTTCACGAAACAGTTTTTTTTCCACCATATCGAGTAAATCGCGGTTTGTGGCTGCAATAATACGCACATCCACTTTCTTTATCTGATTTTTTCCAATCGGTATAAATTGTTTTTCCTGTATGACCTGCAGCAATTTTGCCTGCAAGGATAATGGCATTTCCCCAATTTCATCAAGAAATATTGTGCCTTGGTCCGCTATCTCCAGTAGCCCTTTTTTCCCGAATTTGTTTGCACCTGTAAACGCCCCTTCGGCATATCCAAAAAGTTCAGATTCCAACAGGTCCTCAGGAAGGGCAGCACAATTGATTTTTAAAAAGGTTTTATTTTTCCGTCTGCTGATTTCATGAATGTATTGTGCCAACACTCCTTTGCCTGTTCCTGATTCTCCCTGAATTAATACAGTTGAATCTACTTCGGCAAGCTTTTCACAAACCTTCAAGATATCTTTCATCTTTTTACTATTGGTAATAGGGCTTGCGATCTCATTGTCGGCCGGATTATTTTCCCGCTCTTTTTTTATTCTTGTGAAAGTCTGCATCTCCTGTGATGTGATTACCACAAGTTCAATTTCATTATTCGCATTTAGAATTGGAACAGCAGTGGTGATTAGTTCCGCACCAATATAGGTTGTTTGTTTCATACTTACCAGTTTTTTCTGTTCAAAAACCAACGGCACAATCGATGGCTTCCAATATCCTTTTTCGAATAATTCTGAATTATTTTTCCCCACAACCTCTTCAGGCTTTAGACCATAATGCTTTTCACATACACTATTCACAAAAATTATCCGCTGATTCTTATCAAGTACAAAAATTTCATCAGAAGAATGATCCAGTATTCTTCTAAGTGTTTCGCCTGTGATATCTGGTATTTGCACTTGTTCCAACATACAACTCTTCTCCTTTTTAATTGAGTTGTTTTTAATTCGAGTGAGTTAAAAATAACTCAATTTTTCAAGTGGATTTGAACAAAAAGTGACATTTTTAAAGTAAACGACGGTATTTTGTAGGTTGGCACGATACCTGCATTAGATATATATGAACAAAGTTAAGAGATGGATATCTCTTAATTTAATTAAACTAAATATTCTGCCTATAGTAAACGTTTTACACTATTTTAATAGTGCAAAAAAGTAAATCTATGAGTGAAGTGGTTTTAACTCAGCTTTGGGCAGGAAGAGATATTTAGTTTAATCCCAAATCAATGAGGAATGGATGGAATTTAACAAATTAAAGGGAAAGAAGGAGAGGAATTTAGCATGGCGACTTATAATCCAGTTATCAACAACTCTAGCAAAACATTTGAAAGAACTTTAACGTATGATCTTTATACGGATCCAAAGGTATATCAGCAGGAACTAAATGATGTATTTGCAAAATCATGGCAGTTAGTCGGCCATGTCAGCCAGGTTGAAAAAGTTGGTCAATTTTTCACAACTGAGGTTGCGGGTGAACCCATTATTGTCACCCGTGGTAAAGATGAAGTAATTCGCGCATTTTACAATGTATGTCCACACCGCGCAACAAAACTTGAAAAAGAAGAAGCCGGTACGAAGAAAATCTTTGCCTGCAGTTACCATGGCTGGACATTCCATTTAGACGGCCAATTGAATAAGGCTCCAAACTTTTCCGGTGAGGATGCACATTGTGTTAGTGACCGCTGCTTACGCCAGGTAAGAATGGAAATTGGGGAGGGAATAATTTTCGTTAATCTTGATGACCATGCTGCGCCTTTAGCTGCAACATATGGTGATTTCTTTGACCGTTTAGCGAAGTTCCCATTCTTGGGAGAGCTTAAGAGAATTAACCAACAGACACGTGTGATTAAGTCAAACTGGAAGGCATTTATTGACAACTATTTAGAGTGTGACCACTGTCACGTGGCACATCCGAGCTTTATCGCAACGTTAGATATGAAAAACTATCAAATTGTTACTTGCCAAAACTATTCTGTCCAGGCTTCTGTTGTAAAACCTGATAAGAAAATGGGTACAACGAATTTAAATGAAGTGGAATTTCAGGGTGGCGAGTTCTACTGGTTATGGCCAAACCTGATGGTTACAATTTATCCTGGACCAGCAAATATGGCTACAATTCAAATGATACCAATTGACCATGAAACAACGTTAGGTGTTTATACCTACTATTTCAGGGATGAAAACTTATCCCAAGAAGAGCAAGACTTAGTAACGTTTGCAGAACAAGTACGCCAAGAAGATGTTGAGTTGGTTGAATTAGAGCAAATCGGTTTCCGTTCACGTGCATTCAACCAAGGGATTTACTCTTCATCTGAAAAGGCAATTGTTCAATTCCACGAAATGGTATTGGAGGCGTTGGGTAGATGATTAAAGCAGCAAAAACAGAAAAAAAACATCTATTTATTAATGGTGGAGAGGTAGAGGCGGCTGAATATGCCCCTCTTTACTCCCCGTACTCCGGAGAAGAAATCGCTCAAATTGCAATGGCGGACGAAAAGCTGGTAAAGGAAGCAATCAAAGCCGCTGAGGCGGGTTTTCAAGTTATTTCGAAAATGCCGGCTTACAAGCGGGCAGCAATTTTAGAAAACGTAGTGAAATTGCTAGAGGAAAGATTGGATCAGGCTGCCGAAGTGATTTCAAGGGAATCTGCCAAGCCGATTACGTTTGCAAAAGGCGAGGTTTCAAGAACGATTGAAACGTATAAATTTGCGGCAGAAGAAGCGAAAAGAATACATGGGGAGACCATTCCTTTTGATGCTTCCCCAGGTGGTGTTGGTAGAATCGGTTATACAACCCGTAAGCCAATTGGCGTAATCGGAGCGATTACTCCGTTTAACTTCCCTATGAATCTTGTAGCACATAAGGTGGGTCCAGCGATTGCTTCCGGCAATTCAATCGTTTTAAAACCGGCATCGCAAACTCCATTATCCGCGCTTTTTATTGCCGAATTGTTTAAGGAAGCAGGTTTGGCGGATGGAGTATTAAATGTTGTGACTGGTTCTGGATCTGTGGTCGGAGAAGCAATTATTAGAGATGACAGTGTTGCAATGATTACTTTTACCGGCAGCCCGGCGGTAGGGATCTCGATTCGTAACAAAGCCGGTTTAAAGAGAACGACATTGGAACTTGGTTCTAACGCGGCTGTTATCTTAGATAAAGACACGAACGTTGATAAAGTCGTGGATCGTCATATTACAGGGGCCTTCTCGAATCAGGGCCAGGTCTGCATTTCATTACAGCGTATTTATGCCCATAAAGAGGTATTTGATGAATTTATAGAAAAATTTGCCGCTAAAGCCAAGCAGTTAAAAATCGGTGACCCTCTAAATCCTGACACTTATATTTCTGCTTTAATCTCCAAAAAAGAAACAGAACGCGCATTAGGTTGGATTAAAGAGGCAAAACAAAACGGTGCTGAAATTTTAGCCGGAGGAAATTTAACAGCGGATGGTGTGGTGGAGCCAACGATTCTTACAAACGTGGATCCGAAATTGAGTGTTTCTTGCCAGGAAGTGTTTGCACCGGTCGTTATTGTTAATAGGGTATGTTCCGTTGAAGAGGCGATCGGCTACGTTAATGATTCCAGATACGGCCTTCAGGCAGGAATTTATACAGGAAATGTGAACAATGCACTGCTGGCAAGTGAAACACTGGAAGTAGGGGCTGTCATGATTAATGACATTCCAACATTCCGTGTTGACCACATGCCTTACGGGGGAGTAAAGGAAAGTGGTGTTGGCCGCGAAGGTATTAAATATGCAGTGGAAGAAATGACAGAATTAAAATTAGTTGTATGGAATCGAGGCGAATAATGATGAGCACCTATAAAATTGCTGTTATTGCCGGAGATGGAATCGGCCCTGAGGTGCTACAGGAAGGAATCAAAGTTTTAGATAAAATTGCTGAACTGGATGGTGCCCTTCAATTTGAATACACCTACTTTCCATGGGGCTGTGAGTATTATAGCCAGCACGGGGTCATGATGGATGAGGACGGAATTGAGAAATTAAAAGAGTTTGATGCCATTTATTTAGGTGCGGTCGGATTTCCGGGGGTCCCGGACCATATTTCGTTATGGAATCTCCTGTTAAAAATCAGAAAGAGCTTTGATCAATATATCAATATCCGCCCTATTAAACTAATAAAAGGTGCTCAATGCCCATTAAAAGACGTAAATTATGAAGATGTGGACATGCTGTTTATCCGTGAAAACAGTGAAGGCGAATATTCGGGTGCCGGAGAGTGGTTATTCAAAGGCAAAGAAAATGAAGTTGTGCTCCAGACGGGAGTATTTTCCCGAAAAGGCACGGAGCGAGTGATCCGCTATGCTTTTGAAACAGCACGAAAAGAAGGGAAATCCCTTACTAGTATAAGTAAGAGCAATGCCTTAAACTATTCAATGGTGTTTTGGGACCAAGTGTTTGAGGAGGTAGCGAAAGACTTTCCAGATGTCAAAACCTCATCGTACCTTGTTGATGCGGCGGCGATGCTGATGATTACCGACCCAAAACGATTTGAAGTCGTGGTGACATCGAACTTATTTGGAGATATTTTAACAGACTTAGGTGCATCGTTAGCTGGAGGAATTGGACTGGCTGCCGGTGCCAACATTAATCCTGAAAGAACGTACCCATCGATGTTTGAACCAATTCATGGGTCAGCACCGGATATTGCCGGTAAAGGGCTGGCAAATCCGTTGGCTGCGATTTGGTCGGCGAGCCAACTACTCGACTTTTTTGGATACGAACACTATGGAAAAATTGTCCTTGATGCGGTAGAGGAACTGATTATAGAAGGGAAAGTTTTAACTCCTGATATGAAGGGGGCAGCTTCTACATCTGAAGTTGGCGACCAGTTGGTAAGTATTGTAAGCTCATTACAATTAGCTAAAGTGGTAGAATATTAACAATGTGGCAGAATATGGGGTTGTAGTCTTCATATGTTGCTAGCTCAAATTTTCGGAACACTTAGTATATTTTGTAAATTACATTTTTTATTTTAAAAACGTTTACAGGTTAAGGGCTCTACACCAAAAGAAATAGATAAGGGGATGGTTGGATGAATAGCAAGAAGGCCGTTTTTCGTATTTCTTTAGTTCTCAGCCTATTGTTAATCAGCATAGGCATTTTTGCTCCAAAGCAATTGGAGAGATTCTCAAATTCATCTTTAAATTTTATTTATAATAATTTAGGCTGGTTTATTCTTGGAAGTACCTTCCTTTTCTTTGCTTTCTGTATGTATATCGGAATCTCGAAATTTGGTCGTGTTCGTTTAGGGGATGACGATGATCGCCCTGAATATAAAACAGCTACCTGGATTGCGATGCTTTTTAGTGCATCTATTGGGATCAGCCTTGTTTTCTGGGGGGTAGCAGAACCAGTTTCCTACTATATTGACCCTCCGTTTGGTAAAGCTAATTCCGAGGAGTCTGCAAAGCTTGCAATGCAAGTTGTCTATCTGCACTGGGGAGTTTCAGCATGGGCATGTTACGCGGTTGTAGGTGTTTCGTTAGCATTCTTCCAATTTAGAAAAAAACTTCCATCATCTTTAAGCTCTGTTTTTTACCCATTAGTCGGTGACAAAATTTACGGTGCTTTTGGTAAATTTATTAATATTATTGTCATTCTATCGATTGTTATTGGAATTGCAACCTCCTTAGGATTTGGAACACTTCAAGTGAACAGTGGAATGAATTATCTTTGGGGGATTCCAGTAAGTTTTTTCGCCCAGGTTATTATCATTGCTATTACAACCGTTCTATATCTTGCATCTTCCGTTTCCGGACTACAAGCTGGTATCAAACACTTATCTAATCTTAATATGCTTTTAGCCTTTCTTTTATTAGGATTTATGTTGATTCTTGGACCAACACAATCTATTTTTAAAATCTTTTTTCAAGGCATTGGCGATTATGCCCAAAATTTTATAAGCATGTCATTCCGTCTGGAGCCGTATAGTGCCGAGAAGGGTAAATGGATTGGAAGCTGGACATTATTCTATTTTGGCTGGTGGATTGCCTGGGCACCGCTTGTAGGAAGCTTTGTTGCAAGGATTTCAAAAGGAAGAACCATCAAAGAATTTATGATGGGGGCTGTCTTTATCCCTGTTGTTGGCGGGTTTTTGTGGTTTGCTGTGATGGGAGGTTCGGCGCTTGATCTTATCCAAAATCAGGGCAAAACAGCCATTGCAGAAGCTGTCTCCTCTGATGTGACATCTGCTTTATTCAAGTTTTTCGAGTATTTTCCGATGAGTACGTTTTTAAGTGTTTTGGCCATGGTGCTTGTCGTTATCTTCTTCATTACTTCTGCGGATTCTGCCATTTTTGTGCTAGGTATGATTAGTGAAAACGGAAATCCAAATCCTGCTGCTTTTACTAAGATCATTTGGGGTGTTGTAATTGCGGCGGTATCTTCTGTTCTGATTACGACAGGGGGCTTACAAGGATTGCAGTCAGCTCTTGTTGCAACCTCCATCCCACTTGCTATTTTAATGTTGTTTATGTGTTACTCCACTTTTAAAGGTCTTAAAGATGAATTGATCCAAACATCCGATAAAGAAAGCAAACAAGTACAAACTATAATACCCCCAGAAAAAAAAGCACAGTAAGGTATTAAGGGGGGGTTCTCCTCACCCCTCCTTATTCAAGATTTTTTTGGAAAAATTAAAAAAGACGAAGGTGTTAAGTGCGAAAAAAAGAAGGTGGGATTTGCAACAAAAGAGGAATTTAGAGCAAACTTGGACCATAAGCAAACACTGAAAGAACTAATATAAGTTATAAATAAATGCAATATAGTAAAGACAATTTATAATATGGGGATTAATCAGGTTTATTCTACAAATTCATTTAATACAACGTATACTATTTGGAACTATGGAAACCAAAGGTTTCATCAAAGGCACCAGAAAAGGTATAGTCGAAATATCGACAACGATTCCTTTTCAGCAGGTGGCCTTATTTTTATGGAATAGAAAAGTAAGAGAGTAACAAGTTGATAAAGGGAATTATTAAAGTGAACAAGGATGCTACATCTCTTAAGTATAGGCTTCTACAATCAGCAGTCCAGTCAGGTTGAGTGTGGAAAATCGGAATGGTTAAGCCCAAAATATCACCGGTTCAATCTAATAAATTGGAGTAAACCAATGATAAATGGCACCACATTGTCCACGACCAAATAAAAAAAGACCGATTACACTCGGTCTCCTGCTTTAACTATTTGTGCCTTTGTAAACTTTGCTGGCCTACCAATGTGAAAGTCCTCCCGTCGTTTTGCTATCGCTCTCTCTTCCAGCGTGCGCTCAACTATAAGATTACGCTCGAACTCAACGAAGCCTCTCATAAGTCCACTCCAAAATTCAAGTAACAACGGACACCTATTCTCCCTGACAGATTCAATTAAAGGTATTGCCGGAAATCATTTATATGGCTTGCTTCCTGAAATGTATCATCCCTTTTTAAAGAAATTCTATTATGCTCTACCATGAAAATAAACTTCTGTAACTCAGAGAAAAAGGCAATACTAAAGAAGACGCAGCTCA
>NZ_PGUZ01000031.1 GCF_002860165.1 Bacillus sp. V3-13
ATCTGTTTTGTGGCAGAACGGAACCCTCAAAGCCGAGTTTTCATAGAACTTTTTACACTACCACTTATTCGTAATAGCCTTCTGTTGATTTGCGGAAGTTCCTGAACTGTTCAGAGTCGTGCCCGAACCACACCTTTGAATTGGTTTCCGATGCAATCCTGCGAATCTTTTCCACGGTCTTTGCATAACCAAGCGAGTCATAAATGATCCCCGGCGGCTTGATTGGTGGTCCATAGCTTTCGGCTGTGTAAATGGCGTCCGATGCGAGAATGATTCCGCCCATTTCCGGCAGCTGCACGTGGAGCCCAATCATTCCCCATGCATGCCCGCTTCCAAAATTCAGAACCTTAACTCCATCTGCCAAAACGAGATTATCCTCGTCCCTTTTTACGGTCCGCCATTGCAAGTTGTTCTTGATCCACGCATCAATATCTGCCCAAATATAGGCACCCTCTTTTTGATTGCGTGCATACGATTGGAGAGTTCCGTTCAATTCATCCTCATGAACGATAATCGTGGCATTCGTGAACATTTCAAGGCAACCGGCATGGTCCAGATGGAGGTGGGACGCAACTACGAACTTAATGTCTTCCGGCCTGACACGCAATTGCTCGAGCCGGTTGTGCAGGTAACATTCCTCACTGGCCGTCCACGGAAAAGTCTGCTGGGTCGCCTCGCCCCATCGTCCTCTCGGCCCCATCGATTCCGGATTGCAGGCAGTGTCGAACAGGATTTTTCCGGCAGGATGGTCGATAAGCACTGTGTAAATAGGAAACTCGACAAATTCGGTTTGCGCATTGGGCTTTTTGAGCGTTGCCGGATTGTGCATCGCAATCATCCAGTTCTTATCCATTTGCATTCTTCCATTATCCATCACATACAGCTTTGGATGTTGTTTAATAGTGTTGCACATTCACAGATTCCCCCTTATAAAAAAGTTTTAATAGTAATAAATTTTAATTCCGTCATTTCCTCAACAGCATACTTAATTCCCTCTCGCCCATAACCGCTTTCTTTCACACCGCCATATGGCATATGGTCAACCCTGAACGTCGGAATATCATTAATGATCACAGCTCCTGACTCTATCTTTCTTGCTGCATAAAAAGCTTCATCGATATTTGTGGAATAGACTCCAATATTGAGACCATAGACTGAATCATTAACAAAGCCAATCGCCTCATCAAAATCTTTATACGGCGTGATCGACACAACTGGCGCAAAAACCTCTTTACAGGAAACTTTCATTTTTCCATGGACATCGAGTAAGATTGTTGGCTCAAAAACCGTATTTTGTCTGCCTCCTCCCAGGGCGATTTTCGCACCGCCTTCTTCAGCCTCCTTGACCCATGTTTCAATCCGGTCAATTTCCTTACCATGGATCATCGCGCTAATATTTGTATTCTCATCTAAAGGATCGCCGACTTTTAAATTTTTCGACTCTTCGATAAAACGCTTACAAAACTCTTCATAAATGTCTTCATGAACATAAATCCGTTGCAGCGAAATACAAACCTGTCCTGAATAAACAAATGCACCCTCGACACACCGGGGGATGACCCGTTCAAGTGGCACATTTGGCTGGACAATGACCGCCGAATTGGAACCAAGCTCCAATGTTACTTTTTTTAATCCCGCTTTCGCTTTAATGTTTTTTCCAACCTCCGCGCTTCCGGTAAACGTCACCTTTTTCACCCGATCATCCGTGATAAGAGAATCGCCAATCTCGGCACCGCTTCCGGTAACGATCTGAAGCGCACCTTTTGGAAGGCCGGCTTCATCGAAAATTTCGGCAATTTTCAAAGCGCTTAAAGGCGTTTGATTGGCAGGCTTTAAAACGACTGTATTCCCGGCTGCAAATGCCGGCCCGAGCTTGTGGGCTACAAGGTTGAACGGGAAGTTAAAAGGTGTGATTGCGGCTACAACTCCGAGCGGTTCCCTCCATGTCACCCCAAGCCGGTTTTCGCCACCCGGTGCAGCGTCCATCGGAATGGTCTCACCGTAAATCCGCTTCGATTCTTCAGCCGCGAACTGGTACGTAACGATTGTCCTGTCAATTTCCCCGCGTGCTGTTTTGATTGGTTTACCGGCTTCCTGAGCGATGATTTTTGCCAGTTCCTCTTTGCGCTCCCGCATCAATTCAACGGCGCGATAGATAATGGCAGATCTTTGATGGGCCGGCATCTCCTTCATTTGCTGAAAAACTTCATGTGCTCCTTCAATGGCAGTGTTTACATCAGCAGCATCAGCCTTGCTTATATTTGCAAGCAAAACACCGCTATATGGAGAATAAAGCGGATATGTACGATCCTTTACGATCGATTCTCCATTAATAAACAACCCTTTTGTCATCGCATTCAAGTTATCTCCTCCCCAATGTTTGTCATCATTTATGAATGCAATAATCATGCCAACACGATCATTACTGAAAACAAAGGGCTTGTCCATCACTGACCGTTGAAAAAATTCACCAAAAATAAAGGGATCATTGATTGTCTTCTAGAATTAAAGTGGTGATAATATTCACTGTTTTCTGAAAAAATTCACCAGAGGGGTGTTGAATTGGAAACGCAAAGCCTGCTTCATTCGGTTCCGTGGGAAAACATTCTTTCTTCGATGCATAATAGTGTCCTCGTCGTTGATTATCACGGGACCATCCGGTTTATGAATTCGTCAGCGAGAGCTTTGTTTCAAGTCGGGACTCAAAGTTGGGAAGGCCAAAGCATTGAAAAACTTGTTCCGAATCAAAAAATAATGAAAGTTTTAAAAACAGGCGACAGCTTTATTGGTGAAAAGATCGTCATTAACGGGAAGCAATGCATCGTCAATCGAACTCCTTTATATGAAGGCGGCGACCTCATTGGCGGAATAAGTGTCATTCAGGATATATCCGAAATTGAACAATACCGGAATTTGTTGAAACAGTGGGAAGCGGTTTTGGAGTTCTCGACCGATGGCATTTATGTCGTTGACAGTGAAGGCATTACGATATATGTCAATAAAGCTTACGAGGATATGACCGGATTTGACCGTAAAGACCTGATCGGGAAACATATGAAAAAGTTAATGTTGAACGGCTATATCGATCAGTCTGTGTCCCTGCTCGTTCTCGAAAAGAAAGAGAAAATCTCCATCATCCAAAAAATCGGCGGCAAAAAAGATGTCATTGTCACCGGCAATCCTGTTTTGAATGAGTCTGGTGAAATTGATTTAGTTGTTACAAGCGTCAGGGATATCACGCAACTAAACGATATGAAGCATGAATTATTAAGAGCCAAAACCTTTTCACAATTTCATGATCATCGTTTTTCCGTAAAAATACATGACTCCGATCAACACGTCGTCTTCCAAAGTGAGAGAATGAAAGAGGTACATGATAAGGTGAAACAGGTGGCGCCATATCCTACCAGCATTCTTTTGTCGGGGCCTTCAGGGGGCGGAAAAGAAGTATTCGCTAATTTGATCCATCATTACAGCAACCGTAAAAACGAACCTTTCATTAAGGTGAATTGCGGTGCGATTCCTGAGCAGCTGTTGGAATCGGAGCTATTCGGCTATGAAAAAGGGGCATTTACCGGGGCACATAACGACGGAAAGATTGGCCTGCTTGAACTTGCCAATGGCGGTACTATCATGTTTGATGAAATTGGTGAAATGCCGCTGGCGATCCAGGTCAAGCTGCTGAGAGTCATACAGGAAAAACAAATTTTAAGACTTGGTGGAACAACACCAAAAAAACTTGATATCCGGATTATTTCCGCCACCAATAATGACTTAAAGAAGCTTATTAAAAAGGGGGAATTTCGCGAAGATCTGTATTATCGATTGCAGGTTGTTGAAATTCATATTCCTCCTCTTGTCGAACGGCAGGACGATATTCTTGTGCTGGTCGAACATTATTTTTCGTATTTTTGCCAACAGTTCCGTATTGAAAAGCGCTTGTCTGATGAGGCCAAAACAATACTTCAATCCTATCATTGGCCTGGCAATGTAAGAGAACTCCGAAATCTAATGGAAAATATGATTGTGTCCGTTCCGGCAAATCTCATTGAGCCTCATCATCTGCCCGTGCATGTGTTTAGCCAGGCAGATTTGGAAAAGCCATTAACACTAAAACAAAAAGTCGAAAATTACGAACAGCGAATCGTCTATGACACGATAAAGAAGCATCCTTCTTTAAGAAAAGCGGCCGCAGAGCTCGGCATTGATCATTCAACACTAGTCAAAAAGATAAAGAAATGGAACTGTTATTGAACGTTGTGCATATCAGCTGGATTTAATAAATTAGAGCTTAATAGAAAATAGGAAGTGATATGAAGTGAAGAATAAAGCATTATTAGTTATTTTAACTATACTGTCGATTTTCGTGTTATTAGACGCCTTTGGAAACCTATTTGAAGACCATTTGATTTTAAAAAGAGGTATTTCAGTCGTATTGGTTGGACTTTCTTTCTATGCTATTTACCTTGCCATAAAGGAGAAACTATAAAAAGGGCCTGACCCTCACTGTTAAATAAACTGTGATAATAAAGCCTGTTATACAAAAAATGAATTTTGTTAAGACACAGAAGATGCTTTGCATTATCCACATAACAGATGGAGTTTTTAGGTGGGCCTCTACTTTGTGTTTTTCTAAATTGAAGAACCACCCATCCATTAATAGGTCTGGGTGGCTATGTTTCTATTTTGCAGAATTAAATGCTATAATCCCAAAAATCCAGAAAACTATAAAAATACTGCCTAACGCTAACAAGAAAATTAACAATTTCTTCATTGTGCATACTTCCTATCTAGTATAGAAATAGCCTGACTCTTTTCCATTTTTGTTACCCACTATGCCTATGAAAACATTTCCTAACTGAATAATTCCTACTGAACCTAATCCCATTTTATAATAAAAAACTGCATCACCATAATATTTACCGTTTCTCACATCATGGTCTTTATTTGTCAAATCAGTGACCACTGTAGGATTCCAGTTACGTGTAACATAAGCTTGAGTGCGCACTGCCCTTGTAACCCCATAACTATTATATTCGTACGTACCTACAATTTTATATTCAGTAACACGAACACCCAGTACCCATAAAGTACCGGTTCCTGACACCGTGCGTGATAGTGCTGCAACGCTTATAAGACCATCTTCTGAGGCTTCGTCAGTTTGTACTTTAGTCCAAGCAACATCTTGTTTAGTTGCTTCATCAAGCTGTTCCAAATTACCACTGTACATAGCTTGGACAGTGGTTGGATCACTTAATATATGAAGAAATTTTTCCTGGTTTTTTTTGGATAACTTTTTATAATCTTTGAGTACATTACTTGCATTAGCAACTGCCTCCTTAGCAATTGTGTTGTCTGTTATTCCAGATTCATATGCATCTTCAATGGAGTAATTTTTTAGATAATTGATATAACTTTTAGGTGAACTCAATGGTGAAGGATCGTGGTGGCTTGAGGCGGCAGTTGAAAGTGGGAACACAGATGATAGAAATAAAACCAAAATACTAAACACTACTAACCAACTTATTTTGTTCTTTTTAAAAATCATCTTTTTCCTCCATTATTAATTTATTGAATCAACTATGATTCTATTTATTTATCTCATATAATATGTCATTTGTTTACCTTTTTTTCCAAATTAGAAGGAAGAATAGAAATTTTTGAAAATTATTCTAATTTCATTTTGGCAGTGAAATGTCTAAAAGGATCAAGTTAATTCGGTAGGCATATTGAGCTGGCAAATGAAATTTGTTAATATATAAAAAATCGTTATTTTTTTACTATTGTTATTTTCATTTATGGCATAACACTTTTCTATATTAGAGGTGATGTTAATGAAAATATTTAAACTCTATCTGATTTCTTTAATCGAAATTTTTCTTTTTCTTTGTTTAGGCTTTATTTTAACTCGATATATATTAAAACCAATTTATGAGTTAAATGGTGTCCGCTTTGAAGGCAATGTTGGAATTGTTTGGTTTGGTTTTTCTTTTATTCTCTTTAGCATCTACACATTAATTTGGGCAAAGTTGCGAAATAATCAGCAACAAAGCACTTTGATAAAAGAGCGTCTATCATCTTTTACTTTCTGGTTTATCTTTGCTAGCTCTATAGTGGTGGTCATTCTTCCATTTCTTAACGGAAAAATGTACTAAAAAAAGGGCCTGACCCCCGCCGCTTTAAAGCATAAAACGGGGGACAGGCACCTAAAACATTAACAATTATAAAAACATACTCATATTCATTGTCGTAATTACGGATTGATCAGGATAGATGGTTCTTGCAGCGATTTTCCACTGGTTATCCACTTTTCGGATTATGTCATGTCTTTCTCCAAACATCTGCTCAATGTCAAGAGTTGAGCCTCTGCTGCGCTGGAAAAGGAAATAACTTCTCACTTTGAATTCATCAGGGTTAGCTGTGCTTTCGATCATAACATTGGTAATGAAATGTCGTTGTCTTGTCGCCGGATTTTCAACCCAGGCCGATTTTGTATATAAACGATTGACCCTTGTCGTCAAAGATGTTTTCGTTTCTTCAAAAAATGAGATATCCGTTGCAATATCTGGTACTCCGACACCTTCCACTGTTTCACGTAAAGGCATTCGGTATTGTAGATCATCTGCCAACAATTCCAGCCACTCTTTATATTTCCGATTATCTAAAAAGTAGGCCTCTTGATAAAGAAAATTGCTGATTTCATAGTGTAATTGATAGTTTATTTTGTCCTGTAGTTCCGGGCTCATTTGCTTTCCTCCAATACAAAAAGATCTTTGGAGATGAGTTTAAGCCATTGTTCGTGCATGCTTCTTGATAATGCGTCAATATAGGTGGTTGGATAGGCTATGCCCGGCCCGGGGAAATTCGGATCTGGTTCAACCCGATTGAAGCCCATTAAATAGTTGCTTACACTGTTATAATTCAATTCTTTATCGCGCATCATTAAACCTTTGCTTACTTCAACAATGCGCGCCCATGTTTCTGTATCATCTTGCTCCAATGTCCCGGATGGACCAAATGATCCTAAATATCCTTTATATGCGGCTTCTTTATATTCCTCGGGAGCCGCTTTATCAATCAAGAACCAGCACCACACTTCTACCCGGTCAGGTGCCAGCGGTCTCCACATTCTAAAATTCAGGTAGTTGTGTAAATCTCCTTCGGTTCCATGGATCGGACTGACAAATGAAAGATTTGGATAGACGCCCCCAACAAACACCGTTACTCTTGACTGAATATCGAGCTGTTCTGGAGTTAAATTTTTCTCAAACATCGGCCACATCGATTCTGGAGTGCTCTGGAACGGAACTCTGGCTTTACCCGTTTTCGAAGTAATGACATTAATGCCATGGCCATTTTCCATAACAACCTGATGACCATAGCCGGCATAAAGAGGATCTTCAGGACTTATCCCCATTTCAACGGTTGAGCGATGGGTAGTCTGTACGTGATATGGATCGGCAGCAAAGTTTTCGGCGGTTGCTTTCCAGTTTGCTTTTGCAACCCAGCGCTGTGGAAGCCCTCTTACTTCCATGCCACCGTCGCTTCTGCCCAGCATTAAATCCAGATACCATTTCATGTCCCCTAAATACTCTTCCAAAGGTTCCGCATTTGGATCTAAATTTCCAAAAATCATTCCCTGGTAGATTCCAACCTGCGGAATCTTGCGAAGTCCCCATTCTGATTTATCCATTTGTTCACCGTATACTTTATTACCTGCGACAATTCCGATAAGTTCCCCTTCAAGATTATAGCTCCAGCCATGATAGGGACATGTAAAGGTTTTTTTATTTCCCCGGTCTGCTGTGCATAATTGCGTTCCACGATGTGTACAAGAATTTAAGTATGCCTTTATTTCACCATTCCGGTTCTTTACGAGTAAGACTGGATCATTTACCATCCACCTGGTCACGTAACTCCCCGGCTCTTTCAGTTCTGTTTCATGTCCTAAAAACTGCCAGGTGTGTCCATATATTTTTTCCATTTCCAGCTGATAAATATCCGGGTCAGTCAACACCCATTGGGGCAATAACCCTTCCTTCATTTTATCTTTTAAAATATGAAATGCTTTTTCATCCAATGTCTTTCTGATCATCTGACAATGCCTCCTTCTCCTGTAAAACGCTTAACTCCTTCCATAGATGTGAGCGAGTCTAACTTACTACGTCAAGTACAGAAGGTGCCAAGCATTTTTACTCAAACACTAAACATTAACAGGGGTCTTTATCGTAATGTCGGCACGATCTTCCTGAAGCTTATCGAAGCTGCCATACTTCTCTTTAACCAATAAGAGGGCTACGGCTCCGACAATGCTTGGAATCGCAAAAGCAATGAAAGCATTCTGTGGAGCAATCCCTGCAGCCAGGATAAAAGCAATAAGAGTCGGAGCCAAAATTGCCCCAATCCTTCCAAAACCCAATGCCCAGCCCATTCCAGTTGCACGTGCTTCCGGTGGGTAGTATTCCGCTATATATGGATTTGTCAGGTTCATATTACCTACCGTACATGCTCCACCGATCATGATCAATATATATAGAAGGAATAAATTAGAAGTTAAACTCAATGAAACAAAACATATGGCACCTAAAGCATATAGACTGATCAGAACTTTTTTATGACCAATCTTTTCAGCCAGGTAGCCTCCCACTAAGGAACCCAGCACCTGCCCGAAGCACAGCACGAGGTTAAAAGATAAACTTGAGGTCAGGCCATACCCGGATTGCTGCATAATTTTAGGAAGCCAGGTATTTAATCCATAGACCATCAGAAGACAACTGAAAACAGCCAGCCAAATAGCGAAGGTACTTGCCGTACGCTTGTTTTCAAACAGTTTTTTGACAGTCGATCCTTTGAAAGCTTTCTGGCCACTGGAATACTGGAAAGAATCACTTTCTTTATAATTTCCAGCTGGGTCGATCCGATTCAGTACCGAAGCAAGCTCCTTAGTTTGGTTCTTTCCAACTTTATAAGACAGAGATTCTGGGAAAACTTTGAAATAGAACGGCAATGTTAGAAATGGTATGATTCCAATCCAGTAAATTAGCCGCCAGTCTGTTTCTGGAACCAGATACATGCCGGTAAGGTTCGCAAGAATTCCTCCGACCGAATAACCGCAATACATAGTAGCAACAATTAACGCTCTGTTTCTTTTAGGAGAATACTCAGTCATTAGAGAGATGACCATTGGCATTAACCCGCCCATGCCAAGTGCGGCAATAAACCGCATGACGGTAAAAAATGTGGGGTTCGGGGCAAGACCTGATCCCAATGTAAAAACACTGAAAAGAACCATACAAATCGCCAATACTCTTTTCTTTCCTACTTTATCCGCGAGCGGACCAAATACAAATGCACCTATCATCATACCGACTAGAGAATAGCTGCCCACAGCCCCAGCCTGAACGGGCGTAAGGCTCCATTCTTCCATCAACCATGGCAGGCTAACTCCGTACATGGCAATGTCGAAACCATCAAACATGATGGCATAAAAACACCAGAGATAGACAAGTAAATGAAAGCGGTTAAATTTACTGGCTGCAACAACTTCCGAAGGGTTTATGGTACGCATAGTATCACTCCATTCCATTTTTATTCAAACAACTAAGACATAGAGACTTCCATATTTGTAAGCGCATTCATAAAACTCTTAAAAAATAATCTTTACAAGATCACCTTCCCTCTGCAGAGTGGAATTCTTTTTGATTCTTAATATGATAATAATAGCTTTATAGAAACCCAACAATCGTAGCGTTCCACTATATGCAACAATTAAAAATTTTTTAAATTTTTTAAAATTAACTAAAGGAGCAGCGTTTGATCTTTATAATCACTTTCCTGCAATAAAAAAATGCATCCCTGCAAAGCGAATGCTGCGCTTTAGGATGCAGTAAAGAATTATATAATCGCCCCAGTCTGCAATGGCATAAATGGCATTTCAAATGGCAAACCCACATAGTTTTCTGCGAGTGAGGTGGCTGCCGCAGAGGAAGAGGTTACATACTCCAGTTCTGCCAGCTGGATGCCGTATTCGAATGGGTTATGATCAAAATTCCGGTGCAAAGTGGTTGTCATCCACGACGAAAAGCGCTGTGCCTTCCAAACTCTCGCCAGGCAGATTTCTGAATAGCGGCCAAGAATCTCTTCTTTTCCCTCATGGAAAAATTCACTCAACCCACGTGCCATTACGAGAATGTCTGCGACAGCAAGATTGAGGCCTTTCGCCCCGGTTGGCGGAACAATATGGGCTGCATCCCCGGCCAGGAACAATCGACCGTATTGCATCGTTTCACAGACGAAACTCCTCATTGCAACTATGTTCTTTTGAAAAATTGGACCATCTGCCAATTTCCAATCGTCCGTATCGACCCTGGCATGCAATTCTGTCCAAATTCGGTCATCCGACCATTTCGAGATTTCGTCTTTTGCATCCACCTGAAGGTAATGACGCTGTATTTCCGGTGAACGAGTACTCAGCAAGGCAAAGCCACGTTCGTGATTTGTATAGATTAATTCTGGGTTGGCCGGAGGAGCTTTGGCGAGAATGCCGAGCCAACCGAATGGGTAAACCTTTTGTTTTTCGCTCCGTACACTTTCCGGAATGGCTCGCCGGCTCGGACCGTGAAAACCGTCGCATCCAGCAATAAAATCACTTTCGATTTCGTATGGTTCCCCTTCCATGATAAAACGGATCTTTGGAGACGGAGTATCGATTTCATGAAGGCTGACATTACTAACATTGAAAAAGATTTTTCCGCCTGCCTTGATTCGTGCATCAATCAAATCCTTGATTACTTCATGTTGAGCGTAGACGGTAATGCTTTTCCCACCAGTCAGCCCAAACATGTCAATCCGATGCCTTTTCCCATTAAACTGCAATTCAATTCCTTTATGGACATGTCCTTCCCTCGCCATTCGTTCACCAACACCCGCTGCTTTTAAGACATCCATAGTTCCCTGTTCCAGTACTCCTGCACGGATCGTACCTTCGATATCTTCACGAGATCGATGTTCCAGGACAATCGAGTCAATGCCCTGTAGATATAAAAGATGTGAAAGCAGAAGACCGGCTGGGCCGGCACCGATGATTCCAACCTGTGTCTTCATCATTTGGCAAATACGCTCTCTTCCTGGGATTCTATTGTCACAAGTGCGCTTTTGGCAAAAGTGATCAACGCATTCCAACTCCCCGACGATTGCCCGTCAGCTAAATAGAGCGGTTCGCAGTCTTCATTAATCATGCTGAACAGCATGGCGAGATGGCGCCCTCCTGATTCCACTTTGGCCATCCTTGCGTATTCTGGAAGCATGTGGTACGCGGATTGATAATCTTTTTTCATGACGAAATCAATAAACTGTTTATCAAGCGCATGTTCGGCCACGGTCGGCTTGTTATGTCTCCCGCGTACTAAATTATGCGATAATGCCCCGCTTGAAACGAAAACGACCTTTTTATCGCTCTCCCGTAAAACCTTGGCAATCACTTGCCCCCATTTATACGTTTCCTCAAGACTCGCAGCTAATGTCACCGATAAATTGATAACGGGAATGTCCTCATTTGGAACTAGGTAGCGCAACGGCACGACACTGCCGTAGTCCCAAAAATAATATGGATCATTCACTCCCTGCACTTGAAGCCCGGCAGCCTGGCCGGCTGTGACCAATTCCTCTGCCAAGTCTGGATCACCTGGGTAATGATAAGGAACATCCTTGATCAGGTCCGGTGCTTCGATTGCGGTTAAAATACCTTTATGCTCCGGTGTGCAGTCAACATAATGGAAGAAAGTCGATGGCCAGTGGCAAGAAACAAGCACAATTGCATCCGGCTTCAACCTGTAAATTTCTTTAGAAACATCTTTCATGGCGGAAACCATATCCTTTTGAAATTCTGGAACCTGGTCTTCGTGACAAATACTAGGAACATGGGGCACCAGCATGCTTAACTCAATCGTCATAATAACCTCCCGTTTAAATAAATATCGATGGAAGCAAACGCTTACAAAAATCAACAAAAAAGATGATGCTACTTTTTTCACAGTTGGCATAATCAGCAATCTTGATATAGTAACAACCTTTAACAGTTATTGCTCTGACATTGGTTTTCCGGCTTTTCCCCAGTGCGTTTTTGGAATTTCGGTCACTAATACTCTTATATTTTCTTTTGGGGCATCCAGTGTTTCGGAAACTGTGTTTGTCACATTCTGAATGATTTCAGCGATTTTCTCCCTGGGTCTCCCTTCCTGGATTTGAATATTGATAATCGGCATCCAATTCTTCCTCCTCTTTATCTATTCAGTTACGGTAAAAGAAACTTCCCCCAGTCCATCAAATTTCCCGCTGACAACATCCCCGTTTTTCAGCATTACGGCGCCAGTGATGGCACCGGATAAGATCACATCGCCTTTACGCACTTTTTCTCCTTTTCGGGACAGCATGTTTGCAAGCATTGCAATCGATTCAGCAGGATGGCCGAGGACTGCGGCACCAGCTCCCAACTCTTTTATTTCGCCATTGATTGATAGAACGGCACCCACTAAATCCAGTTTGAACTGGCCGGGTTTCTTCGGCGATGTACCGAATACGACCCGCGAGGTAGAGGCATTGTCGGCGATGACATCAGGCAAAGTGAAATTAAAATTTTCATAGCGGCTATCGATAATTTCCAGGGCTGGTATGACGTAATCCGTTTTGGCGAGCACATCGGCCCCTGTTACGCCCGGACCTTCAATATCTTCACCGATGATAAAAGCAATTTCCGCTTCAACTTTGGGGTGTATGAGCTCATTCAAACGAACTTTTCCGCCGTTATCGATCAGCATGTAATCAAATACATAGCCATAGATCGGCTCGTTGACATTCATTTGCTTCATTTTCGCTTCGCTTGTTAAGCCCATTTTCGGACCGATGATTCGTCTTCCCTGTTCTAACTTTATTTTGACGAGCTCCTGCTGGACGAGATAGCCTTCCTCCACAGTGAGATCAGGCTTTAATCGCGCGGTTACCTTTTCAACCTCGCGTTTGCCTGTTTCGGCTGCCTCTAAATATGTGGCTATATCCTTGTATTCCGCATTGACCATTCTTTTTCCTCCTCTTTACACACGAACGCCAAGCTTTCTTCTCGAGATATCTGCCGCGACATCGATGATCATGTCCTCCTGGCCGCCGACGACATTTTGTTTGCCGAGCTCGATTAAAACATCACGAGAGTCAATGCCAAACCTTTTCGCCGCCCGTTGCGCATGCAGCAAGAAGCTTGAATAAACTCCGGCATAGCCGAGAACAAGGCTGTCTTTTGTGATTTCCTGCGGTTTTTCTAAAATTGGTGCCACTAAATCTTCGGCAATGTCCATCATCTTGTAAATGTCGATTCCTGTGTTAATTCCCAACTTTTCAAGAACGGCCACCAAAACTTCCGTTTGCGTGTTGCCGGCGCCGGCTCCCAGGCAGCGAATGCTGCCGTCGATTCTCGTTGCCCCCTCTTCGATCGCGGCGAGGGTGTTTGCCATGGCTAAAGACAGATTGTTATGTCCGTGAAATCCGATATGAATCGATAAACTATTTTTTAGCGCCCTGATTCGTTCCTTCACTTCATGCGGCAAAAGGGCTCCGGCAGAGTCAACAACATAGACTGTATCTGCTCCATAGCTCTCCATTAATTTCGCTTGCTCGACCAGCTTTTCTGTTGGCGCCATATGCGACATCATTAAAAATCCGACCGTTTCAAGCCCGAGGTCTTTGGCTAAAGCAATATGCTGCGGGGCGACATCCGCTTCGGTCACATGGGTGGCGACCCTTGCCATTTTCGCCCCCAGCCGGGCCGCCTCCTTTAATTCAGGCATTGTGCCGATCCCCGGCAATAGCAGTACAGAAATTTTTGCATTCTTGACTGTCGCCGCTGCAGCTTCGATCAATTCCATTTCGTTCGTCAATGACAGTCCGTATTGTAAAGAAGATCCGCCCAAACCATCGCCATGGGTCACTTCAATATAAGGCACATTTGCTTCATCAAGGCCCTTTGCCACTTTTGTAACCTGGTCGACTGTGAATTGGTGCCTGACCGCATGGCTGCCATCCCTTAACGCCACTTCGGTAATGAATACGTCTCTTGTTGAATTCATTCCTCCACTCATCCCCTTCCTTAAACAACCGCCTGTGAAATCCTGTGCTTCGCCCATTCTTCTGCAACCTTTACAGACGCAGCTGTCATAATGTCGAGGTTGCCTGAATACTTCGGCAGGTAATCCCCGGCACCTTTCACTTCAATAAAAACAGTGACCCGGTTGCCGTCAAAAATTGGGTCTTGCCTCAATCTGTAGCCCGGCACATACGACTGAACCTGCTTTTCCATTTCCCTGATCGATGCAGTGATCCGCTCTTCATCCGCATCAACGCCTTCTACCAGAGCATGAACCGTATCTCTCATAATAATCGGCGGTTCCGCCGGGTTCAGGATGATAATCGCTTTTCCTTTTTTAGCGCCGCCAATTTTTTCAATGCCGCGGGCCGTTGTTTGCGTGAATTCGTCAATATTGGCCCTCGTACCCGGCCCGGCACTCCTGCTCGAAATCGTCGCCACAATCTCGGCATACTCGACCGCCTGGACCCGATGGATCGCGTGGACGATCGGAATTGTCGCCTGTCCCCCGCATGTAATCAAGTTGATATTATTCGCATCCAAGTGTTCATTGATATTGACAGACGGAACGACGAACGGGCCAACTGCGGCCGGCGTTAAATCGAGCACCTGTTTCCCCGCTTCGCGCAGTAATTTCGCATGCCTGATATGCGCCTTGGCCGAGGTCGCATCAAAGACGATCTCGGCAAGATCCGGCCTTTCCAAAAATCCTTTAATCCCAGTATCTATTGTTTCGTATCCTAATTGCCTGGCTTTTTTCAATCCATCCGAATCAGCATCTATTCCAATCACGGTTGTCAGTTCCAGCAGCTCCGACCTCCCGAGCTTTAACATCAAATCGGTTCCAATGTTTCCAGAACCTAGTACAGCCACTTTAACTCTGCTCATATGGCACCCTTTCCTTTCTTTAAAAATTCACAGTCACGTCTCCGATATGGGCAAATCTTGCTGTAAACCGGTCTCCTGCCCGGGCTTCAACCGCAGCGGACAAAGCACCTGATAAAATCACTTCGCCCGCTCGAAGCGGAATGTCAAAATCGGCTAAGCGATTCGCCAGCCACGCAACACAAGTGGCGGGGTTCCCAAGAGCAGCTGCCCCAACACCCGTGTTGACGATTTCACCATTTTTCGTCAGCACCATGCCAAGCAATTCAAGGTTGACCTCATCGATCTTGGCCGTCTTGCCGCCAAGCACATAGAAACCGGATGAGGCATTATCGGCAATCGTATCTGGAAGCTTAATCTTCCAGTCCTTAATCCGGCTGTCAACAATTTCAAGAGCCGGGACGATATAGTCTGTTGCCTGGAGAACATCAAGGGTTGTGACATTGGGCCCTTTTAGTTCTTTCTTTAAAATAAAGGCGATTTCTGCTTCCACTTTAGGCTGAAGAACTTTTTCAATCGAAATGACACCTTGATTTTCGACAGCCATACTGTCCAATAAATGTCCATAATCAGGTTCATCAACGCCAAGCAGCTTTTGCATCGCCACTGATGTCAGTCCAATTTTTTTGCCGACAATCCGATCGCCTTTGTTAACTTTTCTTTGAATGTTTTCAAGCTGGATATGATAGGCTTCTTTTACCGTAAGCTCCGGATCCTGCGAAGTGAGCGGAGCGATTCCGATCCTGTTTATCTCTGCCTCCGCCAGCTGACCGGCAAATTGGTTTATTTTACTGGCCAATGATCTGACTCCCCTCTCCTACAGTTTAATGGTGATGTTGGATAGTTCAGAGTAAAAATCGATGCTGTGCATGCCACCGGTCCTGCCAATGCCGCTGTTTTTCATGCCGCCGAAAGGCGTTCTCAGGTCACGCAAAAACCAGGTATTGACCCAAATAATCCCCGCTTCAATTTGGTGGGCAACCCGGTGGGCGCGCCTCAAGTCATTTGTCCAGATCGTCGCGCTGAGGCCGAAATGGGTATCGTTTGCCTGCATAATGACTTCTTCCTCCATATCGAACGGCGTTACGGTCACAACCGGGCCAAAAATCTCTTCACGGACACAGCGTGAATTCCGGTCCAATCCGGTAATAATCGTCGGCTCAAGGAAATACCCTTTTGTCAATCCTTCCGGCCGCTTGCCGCCAGTGAGGATCGTCGCGCCGTCATTGCGGGCGATCTCGATATAACTATTGACGCGATCATAATGTTCTTTGCTGATTAACGCCCCTACGTTTGTATCGTCATCAAGCGGCTGGCCTACTTTTAGCTCTTTCACTTTGGCCGTAAACTTTTCAAGAAATTCCTCGTAGACGGGACGTTCGACATAAATGCGCGAGCCACACAGGCAAACTTCGCCTTGATTGATGAAACTCGATTTAATCGTCGTTTCAATCACTTCATCCAAATCGGAATCGGCAAAAATGATATTCGGATTTTTCCCGCCCAGCTCATACGATAGTTTTTTCAAAGAATCTGCCGCCGCTTTCATGATGGCAGAACCTGTTCCGGGTTCGCCAATGAATGAAATGGCATCAATATCAGGATGTTCGGAAATCGCCCCGCCTGCCGAATTCGGCCCGAATCCGTGGACAAGATTGACGACTCCGTCCGGTACGCCCGCTTCTTTACAGATCTCCATCAAGACTGTTGCTGTCATCGGTGTCCATTCCGCCGGCTTAATAACCGCCGTGTTCCCCATTCCCAAACAAGGTGCCAGTTTCCAGGTCAGCAGCAATAACGGCAGATTCCATGGCTTAATAATCCCAACGACACCAACGGGACGGCGGTAAGCATAGTGAATCGCCTGATCATCCTGTTGGTAGGCATCTGTGCCAATCGATGTAATATAATCGGCAAAGAAATGAAAATTAAAAGCCGCCCGGGGGATGTCAATCTTATTTGCCAGTGAAAATGGTTTGCCAGTATCCAAAGACTCTAAATGAGCAAGTTCTTCCTGCCTCTCAAGGATCAGATCACCGATGCGGCGCAGAATTTTTGAACGCTCTACTAGCGTTGTATTTTTCCACGGCCCGTTCAATGCTCTTCTGGCAGCTGCCACTGCGTAATCAACTTCCTCCTTGCCGCCTTCAGCAACGGTTCCCAATACTTCTTCTGTCGCGGGATTAATATTTTCAAAGGATTTCTGGTTGTGTGATTCTACAAATCTTCCGTTAATAAAATGCAAACAATTAATTGCTCGTACTCTTGTTTCAACTTGCATGATGTCAGGCCTCCCAAAATATCACTTTTATTATTTTCACAATATTATGATAACGCTTCCTTTTTGCGCTCACAACGCCATCGTTGCTCTATATGAAACTGGATATATTTTTATTCATTTTGATTTTTCCGGCGCAAACCTGCATGAATTCAAGCTTTTCGCTGAGATATTTTTTTAATTTTTAAAATATTCTCTTTTCAAACCAAAATTTTTTGTTATATTTTCGACTACACAGCAACTGTAATAAAAATGTTGTGGATGATGAAACTGGATTAGAAGGAGGAATTATGTTGGCACTGAAAAAAGAAGAGGAAAGCCACCTTTCATCCGTGAAAAATGCGCTCCGTATTTTGCGGAGTTTCACAATGGATGAGCCTGAGAAGAAAATAAGTGACCTTTCATCAGCGCTTGGCCTGAATAAAAGTACGGTCAGCAGGACAATGGCAACCCTCGCCAGTGAAGGCTTTGTTTATAAAGACCCTGAAACAAAAAAGTATCGCCTGGGGCTGTCGATTCTTTCGTTAAGCGGAATCGTCAACAGCAATATGGACGTCTACCGCGAATCACAGCCGGTATTGACCAAGCTTGTCGAAAGCATAGGCGAAACTGCCCACATTTCCGTTATGGATAATTTAGAAGTGATTTACTTGCAAAAAGTAGAATGCAACCATCCGGTCAGATTTTTAACCCATGTCGGCAGAAGAAATCCGCTATATTGCACAAGTTCAGGCAAAGTGCTGCTTGCGTACTCAAACGAGAATACGATTGAAACCGTTATCAAAAAAGGTTTGCAATCATTCACGAAAAACACGATTACAGATCCGCAAAAATTACGCACCCACTTAAAAAACATAAAGGAGAACGGTTTTGCTTACAGCATCGAAGAGTTTCTCGAAGGGGTGAATTCAATTGCCGCACCGGTTTACGATTATAAAGGCAGGGTGATTGCCGCCATATCTGTCGTTGGGCCGAAGCAAAGAATCCAGCAGCATAAAGTGCAGGGGATTGCCAAAAAGGTCGTCAGTGCAGGCAGGGAAATTTCAACGAGAATGGGATATTGGAAGTAATTAATTGATGTTAGATTTGCAGAAAAGGAGGCGGGGTTGCCATGCATGATTTCCACACACATTTTATCCCGGCAGAAGTTCTAACCTGGCTTAAGGACAATCAGCAAATTGTTAATGCAAAATGGGTAAAGGAAGCTGAAAATAAAGAGGAGTTTTTAGTCGTTAATGAAAAATGGGGGTTCGAATTAAAGAAATCTTTTATCGATGATCAGCTCTTTTTAGCAGAACAAGAAAAAGCAGGCGTTGTTCATTCACTTGTCTCACCAGTTCCCCAGCTCTTTATGTACGACTTTCCTGCGGAAATCACGAGTGAAATTGCAAGTGTATATAATCAAGCACTGGCGCGCTGGTCAAAATCCGCACCTGAGAAAATTTCCGCATTAGGAACGGTTCCACTGAATGATCCTGAGCAAGCAGCGCAACAATTGCATCAAGCTATGAATTTTGGCTTAAGAGGGGCGATTATTGGGCCGGGCCTCTCAAACCATATGCTGTCAGATGACTTTTTCACACCGCTGTTTCAGGAAGCAAATCGATTAAAAGCGATTCTGTTCATCCATCCATTACTATGTGATGACCCCCGCTTAAAAAGACGAATGATGCCAAACTTGATCGGAGTACCATGGGAAACGACAGTGTGTGCAACAGATCTTTTGTTAAGCGGCCTAATCGATCAATACCCGAATGTAAAAATCCTGTTTGCCCATGGCGGAGGCTTCCTTCCCTATCAAATCGGCAGACTCAACAAAGGATACGAACAATGGCCACTCATTTCCACAAAATTGAAAGCGCATCCATCTGAATATTTAAAACGTTTTTGGTATGACACCGTACTGTGGAATCAGGACAGCCTGGACTTTTTAGTAAAAACAGTTGGCGAAGACCGCGTTGTTCCAGGTTCCGATTTTCCGTTTGACCTGTGCGTATGGCCACCGGAAGGGAAGTATCGAAAAGGCGTTCAATTAATGCTGGATTAACTAATTGAAGACTCCGTTTAAGGGAAAAAACCCTCAAAGCGGAGTCTTAATTTTTAAAAGCAAGAGGTTTTCAACACTTCTAAAAAAATCATTTCAAGAGTTTTTAAAATTAACGGAAAAAGAGAATCAGTCACCTGGTTAAAGTTTTTCATAAATCTTGTTGATATTAGGCAGTGAAAGAGCTATCGCCTACTCTAACATCTCTCTTTAATCCCAAATGAACTTATCATTTTTATTAATAAGGTGCTCAACACTCGGAATGACAAAATCAGCGAGTTTTTGCAGTTCTCCTTCAGAGCCAACACCTGAAAGTACGGCTATTCCATAGCCTGCGTTACTGTTTTTGGCTGTTTGCAAATCAATCACTGTATCTCCGACGACAGCGACTTCTTCCGTCTTAAACCCAAACTTTTCGCAAAATTTTTCCACCATTTGAGAACATGGCTTTTTCTCATATAAATCAGCTGTGCCCAGAAATTGTACTTCGTTTCTAATGCCTAAATGTTCTAAACAAAGAGTTGTAGTTTCATAGTCATCTGCTGTAGCAATTCCTATTACGATTCCTTTTTCCTTTAGTGCTGAAAATGTGAGAGAAAGATCACATACAGGCTGTACATACTCGATAGATTCTTTCGTCTTTTCCAATAGATGCTGCGAAAGCCACTGATGCAAGAATGGTATATCCTTAGGCAGCACTGCTTGAAAAGCATTAGCAATATCCAAAGAAGTCCCACTTGCCAAATGCCCTTTCTCATCAACATTTCCGTCTCTTAAACCAATCGACATAAATAACTGTTTCCTGAGATTTAAATTGCATGTTTCACCAATCATCTCAAGTAAATGATCGATTACGTCCTCAATTACTTTAATCCAAATGGATCCAAATCTTAATAAAGTACCATCTTTGTCAAATAAAACACCTTTAATTTTCAAAATCAGATCCTCCTGCGTGTTGCATGAGCTCTCCCCATGTCTGAACGGTCGGCTCTTTTCTTCCGTAATAAACAGGATTCGTAAAAGCCAGCAGATTCCCATCAATTGAGCGGATTTCTATCCGCAGCCAATGGTAGGAGTTATCTTTCCAGTGTACTTCATAGCTGGACGAAAGGCCCCTTTCTTCGTGAACCTTTTTCCCGTCTTCAATCCAGTGGACCATGATATCTTCTGTATCGTATTGTAAAGTGATCTTACAAAACGCCTTATTTCCGTTTTGGTCCATCGCATCTGTTAATTCTTCACCGATTTTATAAAAGGCCTCACCCACTTGAGCCGAGAAATCAATAACAGGGCCACGGGATACATAGACATGTCCTTTTTTAACATTTTCCAAAATCGCAGCGGCGGATAAATGTTCTGCCCAGACATATGTTCCAGGATCTCCTATTAAGGAAGGCTCTCCGTCCTGCTCATAGCTATCATCTGGCAGCAAGTGAGAATCTGAACCGCCAATTCCTGTAATCGTATACCCTTCGTTCCAGATATGAGACCAGAATCGAAGAGCTTTTTCTGTTGCCTCGACATTCGCCCGGAAAGTGGGATCATTCCAAATCTCTATGCTATCAATTACTGAAAGCGGTGTATGCTCCATTTGCCACTGCCATGGAACAAGAAAAGGGTGATTCATTGAGCAAAGAGCACCTGATTCGCTTGCTTCTTTCAAAATGTTATTCATCCCTTGCTCGGTCTCTAAGCCGCCATCCTTCCTGCTTGGGCGATAGTCAATCCATTTCTTTAAACCCAAAGCGTTCCAATGCCCTTTTGTCGAAGTTATTTCGACTCCCGGAATCACTAATGCTTCTCCTTCAGCCCACGAAGTGGAGATCATGTTATGGTCCGTAGCTACAAAGAAATCGAGCTGCTGTTGTTTAGCCATTTTCAGATTGGCTTCTTGTGTCATGCTGCCATCAGACAAAATCGTATGAGTATGAAAATCTCCTTTATACCACCTTTCTTCCTTTTCGATGGCTTCATCCCAATGATACGAATTTAACACAAGTCCATTAGGGTCATACTCAGCCCACTTATGAGCCCCAAACCGTACAATATCTGTTGTTTTGGCGGGCAGCTCTTGGCTGCCCGCTTCGCACACAATTTGATAATCCATTTCTTTTTTTACTTTGTCACTTATCGGTTTGTCTGTTACATATACTTCTAATGTCCATTCTCCTAAAGGCAGCGGCCCGGGAAGTGTTGCTGCACTTGAATAACGAGCATCTTGATGCAGCATAACGTCTTTAGGTGATTTCCCGTACATATATTGCAAACGCAGAACTCCATGCGGGTCAAATAAAAGCATGCTAAACCAGCAGGCTCTGCTTGTTTCGACTTCAAAATGAATCCAATTCATGTTTTCTGTAAGTTTAAAATGATGATAAAAGACAGGGAGCTGAGATTCATTACTTATTTTTTGTTTAAACTGATATGTTGTGCTAATCATTATTTCCCAGCCTCATCCAATGCCTTCTGTGCTTCCTCTTTCGCTTCTTTTAGCGCTTGGGTTGCAGGAATGTTTTCAATTTCCACTTTATCTGCGGCTTTTGAAAGAGCATCTAAAATCTTTCCGCCTGTCGGGTCAATAAAGCCTGGTGTTGCATACTGTGCTTGCTCAAGCGGAACAAGGATTTGTGGATTTTTTTGTGAAAACTCTTTATACGCCGGAACCTCTGTAGCTGATTGGCGCACGGCGATGTAGCCTGTTTTCATAGACCAATCTGCAGTAACTTCAGAGCTTGTGAAGTATTTCATCCATTTATATGCTGCTTCTTGTTGTTCACTTGACGCTTTTGCAGGAATAACCAGCATTTGTGCCTCTGCCTGTGGAGCTGCTTCATGGTCCTCCCAGCCTGGCTGCGGATAAGCTGCAATTTTAGTAAAGTCCAAGTCTCCCTGATCCCCGCTTGAGCCTGTATAACCGGCTGCACGATCCTGCATCACATCATCAATTGTCTTGTACCAATATTCCCAGCCTTGTCCACCGTGGTGAATACGCATTGTTTTATCTTCATGAATGGCTTTGCGGAAAAACTCCCATGTGTTCACCCATTCCTCTGAATCGATCATTACTTCTTTGCCATCGTTACTTAAGATTTTTCCTCCGGCACTCAACGAAGCATCAATTAAGTTTAGGCTTCCCCACATTGGTTCCCAGCCGTACACTCCTTGTTCTTCCTTAAGCTTTTTAGCTGCTTCCCCTAATGATTCCCAGGTATTTAAGGCAGCAGGATCAATCCCTGCTTTTTCAAGCATGTCTTTTCGATAATAAAGTACTTGTGTTGTGCCATAAGCCGGTAATGCATACTGTTTATCATTTGCTTTTCCTAAATCTAAAAATGTAGGTATAAAATCCTCAACGTTTGATTCCTGATCTTTCTCAATGAAAGAGTCAAGAGGAGCTAATACTTGTTTGTTTGCCAAAGCATTTGCAGTTGCATGCTCTAAAAGAGCCACTGCGGGTGTTTGCCCTGAAGCACTTGCTGCTTGCAGCTTTTGATACGTTTCCGTATAATCTGCTTGCGCTACTCCCTTCACAATTACTTCATCCTGGGATTTATTGAATTTCTCAATTTTTTCTTGCATATTTTCTCCCAATTTGCCGCCAAGTCCGTACCAGAATTCAATTTCAACCGGACCATTGCTGTTTGTGGTCTCTTCGTTCGCGCACCCCGCTAATAGAGATAACGACATAATTCCTGATGCACAAGCCAGCATCGCCTTTTTCAAAAAGTTTTTCTTCATGGTTCTCATCCTCCGTTAAATGTTTTTAACCTTTAACACCGCGATCATTTATTCCCTTGATAAACCATTTTTGCGCGACAAAGAACAGCAGCAGAAGCGGAGCAACCGCGAATACGTTTGCTGCCATCACTAAAGGCCACTTAATTCCATATGCCCCGCCTTCAATGAAGAATTGGCGAAGTCCAATCGTAATCAAAAATTTATCCTGGCTTTTCAAGATTAACGAAGGCCAGAGATAGTTATTAAACATTTGCACAAAGCTTATTAAGCTAAATGTTAAAAACGAAGACTTTGTCAGTGGAAATAAAACCTTCCAAAGAACAGTCCAATGACTCGCACCGTCAACCTTTGCCGCTTCAACCATTTCTGCTGGCACCTGTAAAAATGCTTGCCGGATAAAGAAGATACCGAAAACACTGACTGCGTTTGAAATAATCATTCCTTGATAGCTGTCAAGCATATTAAGTTTTGATAAAATCACATAACTTGGTACATATGTTGCCGCCGCAGGCAGCATATACACCGCCAAAATAAGAGCAAAGAACATCTTTTGGCCTTTAAATCGGAATTGAGTTAAAGCATAGGCCATCATAGCTGCGCTAATAATTTGAAACAACACAATGGCAGTTGCAGTAAACATACTGTTGAACATATACAATCCAAAAGGGGCGCTGTTCCAGGCCTCAATAAAATTTTGCCACTGTGGCTTTGCAGGCCAGATAGAAGGCGGAAACTTCCAGATTTCGTCAGTTGTTTTAATAGCACTTACCAGCATCCATAAAAACGGGAATGCCGTTATCACACTGAATAAGATTAATAAAATATGACGTACTGTTATTTTCATCATTTTTGAAAATGTAAGTGCTTCTCTTATCTGAAGTTTAGGAGACTCTTCTTTTGCCGCAACAACAACCTCGTCCAACTTTGTCACCTGCTTTCTCTTTTTTAGTAATGAACCCAACGTTTAGAAGTCAAGAACTGAATCGCTGACAATAAAGCAGTTATCAGTACTAATAGCGTTGCAGCCGCTGTTGCCTGCCCCATATTGAACTGTTCAAATGCCAGCTGATAGTACATATAAAGCAGCGTTCTTGTACTCCCTGCCGGACCACCTTGAGTTAAAACTTGAATCTGGTCATAGGCTTGTAACGCATCGATTGTAGTTACAATCAATAAAAAAAACGTGGTTGGAGAAATCATCGGAAGGGTTATATAACGAAATCTTCTCCACCTTGGCGCCCCATCGATTGATGCCGACTCATACAAATCAACAGGTACGCGCTGCAGTGCTTCTAAATAGAAAATCATAACCCAGCCGATCCCTTTCCACACCGTTACAATAATTACTGCGGGCATGGCCCATGTAGAACTTCCGAGCCAATCTATTTTTGGTAATCCCAAGGCGGAAAGAAGAAAGTTGAGAAGTCCGACTTCCGGTTGGAAAATCCATGACCAAACAATGGAAACTGCCACCATCGGAGTTACCCAGGGCGAAAATAAAATTGCTTTGTAAACTGTACTGCCTGCTACCTTTTTATTTAGTGCTAAAGCTAGTCCCAGTCCAATTGCCATTATGGGTACTACTGTAAATACCGCAAAGGACAGAGTATTTAAAAGTACCTTGTAAAATTCTTTGTCTGTAAACAAACTGCTATAGTTTTCCAACCCGACAAATGAAAATGTTGGACTTATATAATCCCAGTCCGTAAAACTAATAAATAGTGATACTGCCATTGGAATAAACCAAAATACCAATAAGAGTATAAGAGCAGGCAACATAAACAGTAAGATTGTAAGAATTTGTTTATATTTACTCTTCAGCAACTAAACCACCTCCAAAATCCAACAAATTATCATTTTTTATCACATTTTCACTCATTTCTCCACAATAGTACACAAACATTGTTAATTAATTATTAATAGACAGTAAATTATTGTGATTTATATGTAAAAAAACAATCATTCCCTCATTTTTACAACTTTAACCAAAAAAAAAGAGAGGGAAAGCTTCATGAGCTTTTTCCTCTCTGGACTAGTGCTCCATTTATTTATTTACAATTTCAATTCCTTCTTTTGCATACTTTTGAAGCACCTTATTTGATAACTTCGAATCGGAAATAATGCGGTCGATTCTATCAAAATGACAAACTTTTAAAAGGGAAGCAACATCAAATTTGCTGCTGTCTGCTAAAACAATACAGTTTCTGGAGCTCTCAAGCATCTTCATTTTCACCTGGTATTCCCCGATCCCATAATCTGTCAATCCTTCTGTTAAGGAGATGCCGCTTATACTCATAAAGAATGTATCAATATGAAAGTCTTTAAAGAACTCCCCTGCCATATGCCCCACCATGCATAATTCTTCATTTCGAAGGACGCCTCCAGGCATAATAATAGTGTAATGAGGCATATCAGCCAATTCGTTTGCAATAACCAAAGAATTAGTTAATACGGTAAGGCGCTGAAACTCCCCCTTTAACGCCTTAGCAAACTCCGTGTTTGTTGTACTAACGTCTAATGCAATTGATTGCCCTTCTGATACGAAACGTTTAGCAATTTCAGCAATTTCCCTCTTTTCGTCGATGTTCTTCGTTTCCCGCAAAGTAAAGTTCATTTCTTTACTGTTTATATCATCCAGTACAGCCCCGCCACGTACCCGCCGTAAATACCCTTCCTTCTCTAAATACTCCAAATCTCTGCGCACTGTTTCAGTAGAAACGCCAAACATGCTAGTGATCAAAGATACTTTTAACGATTTATTTTTACCTAACAGATCCATGATTTTTTCGTGACGGTCATGCATTAACAATATTCTCACCAACTTTTTGTGAATGTTATATTTTATAAATAACACATATTCCCACAAAATCACAAGAAGTTTTACCAAAAAAGGTGCCTGACCCCCGCTGCTTTAAAGCATTAACGCAGCGGGGGTCAGGCACCAAATAAATAGAGTGGATGTAAAATAAATGAGGAATTATGTGCAATCCAGGCAGGTGCAGTGGTGATAAAGGTTTAAAGAAGGTGTTACATAAGAAATTCCTGTCTGCAAACAGTGAAACGCAAATTTAATTTAAAATCTAAAATTGTTAATGATGATAACAGTTACGACTTGAATCGCTGCTTCAATTTCACAATTTCTCTTTGATTGCCAACTGCTATCTGCCAGGTGTAATCCTGATCGGCTTTCATTTCATTAAGTTTAACCATTATCTCTCGATGGCGCTCATCCATTTCCGTTCTCATCGCTGCTTGATCTTCTTTAATAGCGGTTATTTCAGTTTTCATGGCTGCTTGATCTTCTTTAATAGTGGTTATTTCAGTTTTCATGGCTGCTTGATCTTCTCTCATGAGGACAAGTTCCTCTCTGATGGAAGCTTGATCTTCTTTCATACTTTGTTGCTCTGAACGCACTCCTCCTACCATCGTGATCAAATTTGTGAGCATTTCTTCGATTTTTTCTAGTCTTTTATCTGCCATTGATTGATTTCACCTCCCAGGCACCATTATACACCATTTCCGGATGAAGCTGATTTGATTTTAATAGTTTTCCGTTTAAAATCTTTATCTTTATGAAAATCATCTCCAGTAAACTGAACAGCGGATCCCCTGAGTAAACGGTGCGCCAGTAAATATTTTTGATGGCGAAGGCAAGCAACAAATTACGTGCTACTGTTCGATTACAATTGTCCACTTATAATTACTTATAAATAATTGAAAATACTTAATATTAGTATATAATTACTTATAAATACTTAAATAAAGGCAGGTGGGTCTTTTTTTGTACCAAGAGGAACGCTTAGTGGCCATTTTGGAATTCCTAAAAACGAACAAACGAATTTCTGTTGAACAAATTTGTTCCCTCTTCCAGGTTTCACGAGATACAGCCAGAAGGGATATTGTCAAGCTTGAAGAAGAAAAGGCGATTGTACGCACCCGGGGCGGAGCTATTCTGCCCACATCGAATCATGCAGTAAAGAACTATACCAGCCGGCTTAAAATGGTGTCTGAAGAAAAAAACGTGATCGGACAAAAAGCAGCCTCCTTAATTTATCCCCATGACCGGGTGATACTGGATGCCTCAACCACCGTGCAGGCCTGTGCTGAACATCTTGGAAATATTGAGTGCACAATCATCACGAATTCCATTAACCAGGCTGATATTTTATCTTTCAACCAAAGCGTTAATATCCAGCTGTTAGGCGGAGCACTGCAAAAGGAGCACCGCTTCCTGTACGGGGCGTCAGTAATTGAGAAACTCTCGGAGTATCATGTTGATAAAGCATTTATCGGGGTGGTAGGCATATCGGAAAAAGGCTTAACCATTGCCCATGAAGAAGATGGGGGAGTAAAACGGAAAATGATGCAGCAGGCTGACCAGGTTATTGTGTTAGCCGACCATACAAAATTAGGGATCACTGATTTCTACAGGTTTGCCGGTCTTGAAGATATTGATTTGTTAATTACGGATAAAACCCCGCCAAAGCCCTTTAGGGACTTATTAAGCAAATACAATGTTGAACTGTTAACGCCTCATGAAGATGAAGACGAAGAGGGAGATGACTAAAATGGTGAAATTAATTGCTGTCGATTTGGATGGTACTTTGTTAAATAAAGAAAACCTGGTTAGCGAAAAGAATTTGGAATCGATTAAATACGCACAATCAAAGGGCATAGAAGTGGTTGTTGCGACAGGGCGGGCCCATTTTGACGTCCAAACCATCTTTAAGGATACCGGGGTAAAAACCTGGATTATCGGTGCAAATGGAGCAACCATCCATCAACCTGACGGAAATCTCTTTCATTCTGTGTCAATCAACAAACAAGATACAATAGATATACTAAGCTGGCTTGAGCAAGAAGATTTTTATTATGAAGTTTTCAGTAATGATGCGATTTTCACTCCACAAAATGGACGGGAGCTGCTGGCGATTGAAATGGACAGAGTTCTATCCGCCAACCCTGATATAGATGTCCAGGTGCTCGAGGATGCCGCCAAGAAGCAATTCAGCCAAACTGGTTTTTCTTCTATCACATCATACAAGGATCTTGTTGATTCAAACGTAGATATATATAATATCCTTGCCTTTTCGTTTGATTTGGCGAAACTGAAAAGAGGCCGGGCGAAATTCGAGTCTTTGAAGGACTTGACGCTTGTGTCTTCCGCCGACCATAATTTCGAATTAGAACATATTGATGCTTCAAAGGGAATTGCCCTTAAAATTCTAGCCAATAAATTAAATATCCATCTAAAAGATACAGCCGCCGTAGGCGACAGCTTCAATGATTTATCAATGTTCAAAATTGCAGGGAGAAGCGCGGCAATGGGGAACGCCCATCAACAAATTAAAGATGTTTGTGATGAAGTGACCCTTTCCAACGCTGAAGACGGGGTTGCCCATTTCATTTATTCTTTGATTCGGAATACTGAATCTGTTTCGTGATTTTTTTCTAAATACAGTCTATATATTTAGTCGATCCGCCTTCATTATGCAGAAACTGAAGAGATGGAAAAGTTCTCTGTTGACGGGGAAGAAGTTTTTCTTAAGATAAGATATGATTGGTTGAAAAGCAGTGAGTTTTGCGTAACTCACTGCTTTTCTATGTTTCATAACCCGACTTTAAAAACCTCAATTTTCTAAATTCAAAAATAAGGTCATATTTTCAATTTTACTGATTGGTCGTAAATGGGTTATCATAAAAAAACTGAGAGATACAGAGAGGACTTTTCTGATGGATAAAAAAATACATTATGCCTGTATCATCCTTGCGGTTTCTTTTATCGGGGTTTTGGCCGCACAAGGAGTGCGCTTCTCGTTTGGGGCTTTTATGGAGTCATGGGAAGATTACTTCTCTACCAATCGGGGGACTGTTTCAGCGATATCGTTTGTTAGTTTTCTAGTTTTCGCAATTTCTCAACCTATTGTTGGGAGGCTGATTGACAAACTGGGAGTCAGAAAAGTTTTTGTTATCAGTACCTTTATTGTAGGTGCCGCGACTCTGTTAAGCTTCTTTGTCACTTCTGTCTGGCAGCTATTTGTTTTGTACGGAATTATCGCTTCTCTTGGTTTTGGCGGAGCTTCTGGCGTAACGGCTTCCGTCGCTGTGACGAAGTGGTTTTTGAAAAAGCAAGGGTTGGCATTGGGATTGGTCGAAGCGGGTTTTGGCGCCGGACAAATGGTGATCGTCCCCAGTTCATTACTTTTAATTAATGCTTTCGGCTGGAAATGGACGGTCCTGATTTTAGGTTTGTTCCTGATCCTCGTTATCTGTCCTATTCTTGCTATTTTCCTAAAGTCAGAACCATCTAAATCTGGCCTGACCGCGTTGGGATATGAAAATTTCATCAATACAAGTTCATTAAAAGTAAAACAAAAGCCTGCAGGTAAGCCAAATCTGGCAAACCGGAAATTTTGGTTTCTACTAATCCCGTTTTTCATTTGCGGAGTGACAACAACCGGTTTGATGGATACACATCTCATTCCGTTTGCCCAGTTTTGTGGCTTCACGCCTGCCGTAACAGGCGCTGCTGTCAGCACATTGGCTGCTTTTAATATTTTCGGAACACTGGTCTCCGGAATTCTCGCAGATCGCTGGAGCAACAAAAAAATCTTGGTATTCCTTTATTTTGCCCGTGCTGCAACGATCGTGTTCCTGATCATATTTTCAAGTGATCCCGGGCTTATGAGGCTCTTTCTCGACTATCCCGTTTTGTTATTTGTCTTTGCCATTTCCTTTGGCTTGGTTGATTTTGCAACCGTGCCTCCCACGATTAAATTGCTGTCTGAATACTTTAAAGGACAATCTGTCGGCTTGCTTACAGGATGGCTGTTCATGAGCCACCAGCTGGGTGCTGCTTTAGGTTCGTTCATCCCGGGAGTCTTGTTCGACCAAACAAACAGCTATCAGTTTTCGTTTTTGATTGCATTTGTGCTGTTGGTTGTGGCAGGAACACTTAGTGCTCTGCTGCCAAAAGTACCGCAAAATAGATAATAGAAGCGATAGTTGTCGACTATCGCTTCTAAGTTTATTTTAGTTAAAGTTTTATGAATAGCAGGACAAACCTTTTTTCTACAGATCCTCTTTAAGATTTATTTAAAGGGACTTTTCAAAAGTTAGTTATTGGACTGTGGTCTCCAAGTTGCTTGCATTCCTCTTTAACAATATTTCTTTGCTCTGCTCCCATACTACATTCGTATCTTCAATATATGTTGATGTTCCACGCTGATTTGAAAATTCATTCAGCCGGTTCGCAATTGCTAAACTTTCTTCGGCAGTTGTTTCTATTGCTTCACCCATTTTATTAATAACGGCAGGTTGAATTTTCAAGCGGTCCACTTTAAGTCTCCCATCGGAGGACGTTAATTGAATTTCTGCCAGGCAGCTTTGGCGGTTTTCAGGCAGACTTGGCGGGAAATGAGGCATTGTGCATGACGACATATCCAGCCCTACTCTGGAGTACTCATAATGAGATATGTAGTTCCCCAAACTGTAAAGAACGGGTACCTCTTTATGGTTTCCTTTATCATCCTTGCATGAGAATGACTCCATCCCATATGGAGCATGTGCATGATGCCCAATAATGATGTCAACACCAGCATCTGCAGCACGCTGCGCAATGATAGGCTGATATTCTGCAATAAATCCTTGATATGGTACACACCATTGAGGAGGTACTCCCCAGTGGAGAGCTAGTATCACAAAATCTGCTTCTTGATGAGCTTGTTTTATCGTCTTTTCCAGCAATAGTAGGTCTTCTTCACGCGGCTGGGTTTTGATGTATGGAGGTGTTCCAGGCTGCTCGGCATCAAGGCTCGGTTGTATTTCATAAAATGTCTGGACCCTTACACCCGCTATACCAGGGCGGTTTTCCAATGCCTGAAATCCCGGTGCCAGAGTTGTTGCCCAGGACAGGAACGCTATTTTATAATTTTCTGCTTCAAAGTAAACAGGCTTGATTGCTTCATCAACATTTCTGCCTCCACCTGAATACTTTACATTAATTCTATTTAATTCATCACATGTTTGATAGAGTCCCTCTGGTCCCCAATCCATTGTATGATTGTTGGCAATTGAAACAACTGTGGGATTCAATAGTTTTAACCATTCTCCCGCTTCGATTGATTGTTGTAGTCGAAATTCCTTGTCTGCGGGTGCCCCCGGTGTATCAACCAAAGGCGATTCCAAGTTCCCTATCCGCACATCCGCGGAATCCCATAAAGTCCTGAAAAGTTTATCTCCTGGTTTTTGAGAAAGAGTAATATCACCTACAGCAACAAGTTTTATGGCTGATGCCATAACTTCCACCTCCAGCGTTATTTTTTACATTCTTTGATTTCAACTATTCTGACTAAAGGAATCTTTACACAGCTTGATCTTACCTGCCGAAAAAAAATTATAAATCACAAACTTATTCTGTTCTGGTACATGTCATTTTTCATGGCAATATCCTTTTTATCACCTCCTCAACTATTGATTCCCATGGGCGCAAAAGTATTATAGTGGTGGCCGTTTGTAGCCTCCGGTGGCTATTTGAAAAGCGTCGGCAACTCGATAAATACTCGCTTCATCAAAATAGCGCCCAACTAATTGAAGCCCAACAGGAAGATTCTCGGATGGTGTTAGGCCAGCTGATACTGTTAATGCCGGGTTTCCGGATACATTAAAGGGAATCGTTCTTTGTGTGAAATCATATGTAGTATCATCAAATGAAGGATCGCGGTAGGTTGCTGGGCAAGGAGCAGTAGGGCAAACTAAAATATCAAAACTGTCGAATATCGTATTCATCTTCTCGGCAAATAGCCTTTTCTTTTCCAGCGCTTCTAAGTAACTGACTGCCTTAACGTCAAAGCCGCCCTTTAGGTTTTGAAGGGTTCCTTCTGCAAAATCCGCTGCCCTGTCTGGGTACCACTTCTTCAGGTAAGATGCGCCTTCAGACAGAAGAATCGGAAAGGCAATTTCAGCGATTTTATCAATTCCCGGAATGGTAACATCAGATACTTTCGCCCCTAAATCAGAAAGCTGGTTGACTGCAGAATCTACTAATTTACTGACTTCCTGGTGAGTGAACAAATCGGTTAATGTACGTATGACCCCGATTTTCATCCCTTCAATTGAGCCATTAAAAATGGAATCATAGCTTACCGGATTGGAAGAAATACTTTCTAATACAATGGCATTGTCTCGGACCGTTCTCGTTATGGGACCAATATGATCCAACGAATGTGAAAGGTGGAATAAGCCGTTCCGTGAGACTCGATCGTAGGTAGGCTTTAATCCGACTACACCGCAAAATGCCGACGGCAGACGGATCGATCCGCCAGTATCAGTGCCAATCGATGCAAAGCCGATCCCTGCGGCTACAGATGCTGCTGAGCCTGTACTGGAGCCCCCTGAGGTTCTGTTTAAGTCCCAAGGATTATTGCATTGTCCATAATCCGGATGAACGAAGCCATAGGCAAATTCAAGCATATTCGTTTTGCCAAATATGATAGCGCCAGCTTCTTTAAATTTCTTATAGAGGTAAGAATCCTCTTGCGGTACATAGTCTTTAAGGATGCGTGAACCGAGTGTTGTTTTGATTCCTTTGGTCATGAAAATATCCTTGATCGACACAGGAACTCCATATAGCTTCCCTGCTGTTTCACCTTTAATAAAAGTCTTCTCAGCCTCCTTCGCCTGCTGCAAAGCCTCTTCAGCCATTACAGTTATAAAGGCATTTAATTTGGGCTCCAATTCATTCAAGCGATCCAAAGTCGCTTCTGTAACCTCTATAGGAGAAACCTCTTTATTTCGATATAACGCGCCGATTTCTTCTATTGATTTAAATAATAGATCTTCCCCACTTTTAACGGCCATAATGTTCCTCCTTAATTTTCTTAATTGAGGAGTGTTAGCAGAATTCTAACACTCCAATCCGTTTTCTGTTTAAATCAGTAATTCTCGCGCTTGCTGCAATGCCCATATAACGCGATTTTGACCACGTCTTAAATGCGTTTTTAGAACCTTGTATTCATGTGAACCTGCTTCAACATGATTGAAGTTTACTGCTGGTGCAATGTCTGGAAGAGCAGGAACATTTAATGCTGGATCATGCCAGAACTTCCCCTTTTTTGAAAAATTGATCGGAACTAAAATTCTTGCCAGTTTTTCAATTACCTCATTTGTAGCTTTCACTCTTGGTTCGGATACATCTAATTCCTTTAGACCTTCTGCTTTTTCATAGAATGATAGTAAGTCTTCACGAAGGGCTACAACTTCCTGTAACGCAGGAGAGAAATCAAAATGGGAGCCGGCTGCATCTTGATAAGATTGAATAGTTTTGTTAAACTCTTCTGCCGTATGAACAAAATTAAATGGATGAATTGGAGTATTTACAGCACGCAAAACACCTGTAATATACACTTTAATGTCTTTTACTAAAACATCTAAATCAGCTACATGCATTAAATCTTCTTCTGTATGCCATTCGATGTTTGCTCCACACCCTCCAACCGGATAGTAACCCTTTTCTTTTAAGATATCCTCAGGAATACTTGATGAAAGCATAAAGAATGAAGTAATACCAATATTATTAAATGAATAATCGCCTGCGCGAAGAGGTCTCGTGCCCTTTGAAGGAAGACCTACTGCATCTTTGACTACATCGGTACAGAAGTCATCAACCTCACTCATCCACATCATATACTCATAAGAGGTTGCCCATCGGCATCCTGGAGAGTCGCAATTGACTTGCGCGATACAATTTTTTTCTAAATCTAATCCAAATTGATCCACAAACCACGTTGAACCTGCATACCTGCCTGTTGAATGTCCGGGCCAAACAGCAATTCGGACACTTCTTTTTAACTTGTCGCGGTGCTTATAGAAGATCCGTGCCATTTCCAGTAATGCAGCGTTACCAGTGGCATTATCACCGATTCCTTCGTGCCAGGAATCTATATGTCCGTGTAAAAGAACGTATTTTTCAGGTTCTTCCGTACCTTCAATGAAAATATCGATGACCGGACAAGTAAACCAGCCCTTTTCCAGGAAAGTCTTAAATTCAACTGTAACTGTTTCATTTTCACTTAATGTTTTAAGCTCATCTCCATCTGGTTTATTGATTGCCAGGACTGGAATTTTCGGTTCGTTATTCATATTATCAAGATCAGGTGCACCCCAAATGGTCGTACAAATTCCCTCGTGAATATTCTTGCCCGGGCTGATAAAAATCATTGCATTTACTCCCTTTTCTGCAAATTCCTGCACTTTTCCTGGCATAGGGTATCCTTCAGTGAGAACAATTTTCCCTTCGAGATCCCCAACATTGTCTTCTACTTTCGTGCCAAAAATATCATTAATTCCTTTGGCATAGCCTGTAGAGATATAAACAAGTTCTCCGCTAACGGCTTCATTACCAGTAATCACAGAAAATGCTGGCGTTTTGACCCGAAATTCTTTTTCAAATGGGGCAGTTACTTTTAAATAAGCACTTTTGGGGACGCTAAGATATAATTCAGGCTGATGTAGTTTATGCGGCACCCCCCATTTTTCTAAATGATCTGTAAGGAATCCGGCCGCAATTTTCTCATCCTCACTGCCAGATTCCCGAACCAATGTGATAAATTTGTCAAGGACGGCTTTTGGCACCTCGGTACTAATCTCTTCAATTAAGCTTTTTTCGACGGCATGATTTAATGCTGTTGTCATATAAATAATTCCCCTTCCTAAAAAAATGTTTTATACAATTATCCATGCAAGAAGTATGCCAATTCTAAATATTAAAAAAACCTTACAAATAAAATTCCAATGTTCAATTATCTTAAAATTAGGGTTTAATAGGCTGGAAAAGGCTGCCCTTTTAGGACAGCCCTCAACCTATACTTGTAACAATTTTTCATTTTGTTTTATTTTCTGTTGGATAACGTGTAGTGCAGTCATGCCCAATGGGGAAATTCTGCTTCCCTGCCCTTTTGTCCCGGATTGAATTAGTCCTAAATCCCGTAAGGTTTCCATCCTTCTCCGAACCTGTTGATCACTTAAGTGCAGCCCTTTTTCCATTGAGTACGAAACTATTTTCCCTCTTCCAATACTCCTCCGTTCAGTTTTCGCTTCAAGCAAACAGGAAAGAACCGTGTGATAATCTAACAGATCTCCTTCATTCGCTAACTGTGACAATAGCTCATCAGAATCAGCAGGCTGGTCGTCCCTATAAAATTGTTCGGGCAAATCATGAATGGTTACCAGATTGTTCTCCATTACCGTTGTCATATATTGGACTACACTGGCTAACTCCCTTACATTTCCAGGCCAATCATAGTCCAGTAACTTTTCCATCACTTCATTAGAGATTACGGGGACAGTTGAGCAAAACTCTTTGATAAAATGGGTTAGTAATTCAGGTATATCCTCTCTTCTATCTCTAAGTGAAGGGATGCGCAGTGGCAGCACAAACAACCGGTAATAAAGATCTTCACGAAAGCTTCCTTGTTCAACTAGCTTCTTTAAATCCTTATTGGTCGCTGCTATAACCCTTACGCTGACAGGAATGATACTTCTCCCCCCGACTCTCATAACCTGCTTTTCTTGTAAAATTCGCAAGAGCAACGTCTGAAGGTTTTTTGAGGCATCTCCGATTTCATCAAGGAAGATCGTACCGTTATGTGCTAATTCAAAAAGTCCCTGTTTCCCGCCCTTTACTGCTCCAGTGAAAGTACCTTCTTCGTAACCAAATAATTCGCTCTCAGCTAAGGATTCTGGCAACCCGGCAAAATTGACAGGAATAAAAGGACCGTTATGACGTGAGGACAGCTGATGAACAGAATGAGCGAATAATTCTTTTCCTGTGCCGTTTTCGCCTAAAATTAAGACTGTTTTATCTGTTTTTGCTATCTTATTCATCACTTGCAATATCTCTTTAATTCTCGGACTTTTTCCGATAATATCATCAATAGAGTATTTTGATGAAAAGCCCTTCTTTTGTATCTTTTTTCTAATTTCCTGTTCCAGCTGCTGTATTCTGGTAACATCTTGAAAGGCGGTCACTTCGCCCATATGATTTTGTTTTACTTCAATTAAACTCTTGTTAATTATCAATTTGCGTTCGTTAAATGAAATGACATGGTTTTTAGTTGAAAGGTATTCATCCGTGCAGGAATCCACTGTAAGCTTGGGAAGAATTTTAGACAGGTTTTTGCCGAGAATCTCGTGTTCAGGTATTTGAATACCTAATATTCTTTTGGCGGACTTATTAATTTTGATAATGTTTTTTTCTGCGTCAGTAGCGAGAATACCATCATGGACCGTATTTAAAATAGCATCCAACTGATGATTTAAGCTGCTGACTTCATTAAAGGAATGAGCAAGTTGTCTACTTAAAGAAATGATTTCCTGTATGTATCTTGCTGATTGTATATTTGCTCTATCGATATTGATGTTTAATTTAAGCGACATTTCAATTAGGGTAGAAAAGTCTAATGGACGCAAGCCGATATTGATAATGTTTTTAATTCCTTTTGGAACCATCTCCACAGCCTCAGGTATGATCGCTGTATCTACTTTTTGATAATTTTTCATTCCAGGATAATAAGGGAAAAACTTAAATTTAAAACCGAAGTTTTCCAGCAACTCGATTGTTTCCGCTGCTGTCTCTGCAAGATTATTGACAACAAGACATTCTTGCCCTTCAGGAAGCGAAATGAGTTGCTCCAGTTTGGCGATATTTACCGTTCTTCTTGCTATTAACACTTTTTCTGAGGGGTATTTTGGTTGGAGGAATTCTTTATTTGATAACAGGATTAAATCCACATCATCATAATTTTTACACTCCTCACCCGATAAAATAGTTACTTTGCCTTGAAAAAAATCTGATATTTGGTCGTGAAAGACACGATAAGTTCGAGAATCCTTGGTTACTGCCAGTATTTCAGGCAACCTAATCCCCCCTAAAACCTTTTAATGGGTATTGTAAGGATGTTTAATAATTTAGTCAATATAGAAAATTCCAAAAATAAAAACAACCCTTCAAAAAAGGCTGCTTGTAAGAGAAATCAAAATTTAATTTACCTTGATTACGATCTTCCCAAAATGCTGTCTTTCTTCCAGTTCCAGCTGCGCTTTACCAATTTCCTCTAAAGGATAAACTTTATGAATAGAAGGTTGGAGTTTGCCTTTCCAAACGAGTTCAGTAACTTGCAAGAAATCTTCCCAATTTCCCATCGGCGCCCCTAATATTTGACGGTGGCGCTGATAAATTTCTCTTATGCTTAGATCCGGTGAATCACCTGCCGTTGCTCCTGATAGCACCAATTTACCTCCCATTTCTAAACACCGCAAACTGTGACGAATGGTTGGCGCTCCAACCGCGTCAAAAACTGCAGAAACTCCTTCCCCATTCGTCCATTTCATAACTTCGGTTTTCCAATCCCCGTTCGAACTAAAAACTGCGGCTGCTCCTTTTTCTCGTACTTTTCTCCGTTTCTCTTCTGTACTGGCTATCCCAATTACTCTTGCACCTGCAACAGCGGCAATTTCCACTTGTGCAGAACCAAGTCCTCCAGAAGCACCAACAACCAAAACTGTGTCTGAAGGTTTTACCCGGGCAACTGTCATAACCCCTCTCCACGCAGTGGTATAAACAACTGGAACCGTTGCCGCAGTTTCGGAAGAAATATGATCTGGAATAGGAACAATATTTCTTGCCGGAGCAACTACATATTCTGCTAACCCTCCCCAAAAATGTTCGCCAAGTATTTGATAATCAGGACACATGCTCGGTTCTCCACGCCTGCACCATCGGCATTCATTACAGCCAACAGCCGGATTGATGATGGCTCTTTCCCCTTCTTTTATCAGGTTTTTTTGTCCCGGCAACCGCGGACCATAATAAGCGACCGTTCCTGCTATATCTACTCCTGAGATGTGCGGCAAAGTAATTTCTGGTACACCAGGGCCTTTTAAGCCTTTTCTTGCAAAAATATCCAAGTGATTCAAGGCTGTAGCCTCCACCTTTAGCAAAACTTCACCAGGTCCAGGGATTGGAGTCTGGATATTTTCAATCTTTAAGACTTTCGGTCCGCCATGCTCCCGAATCACTACGGCTTTCATTGTTTCAGGAACGTTACTCTGCTCACTTTCGTCAGGAATTGTGCTATTTTTTATCAAGAATGTCCCTCCTCCCTATTTATTTCCTCAAGATTTTAAGTTATAGCGGAGGAATCTTATAACCGCCTGTTGCTTTCTCGAAAGCATCCGCCACACGATAAACCATTGCTTCATCATGGTAACGCCCAATGATCTGAAATCCGATCGGCAAGTTTTCTGAAGAAGTATTGCCTGATGATATAGTTAAGGCAGGGTGCCCGGTCACATTAAACGGTATGGTTCTTTGTGAGACATCTATATTTCCATCTTCAAAGGACGGATCTTTCTCAGTAGCTGGATATGGGACTGTCGGACAAACAAGAATGTCAACCTGTTTTAACACTTCATGGACGGTTTGGCTAAACTGCTTTTTTCTTTCAAGAGCTTCCAGATAGCTGACTGCCGTCACTTTATATCCTTCGTGTAAGTTTGCAAATGTACCCGGGGCATAATCTTCTCCCCTCGTTTCATACCATTTTTTTTGGTACGTTGATGCTTCTGCCATTATAATTGGGAGAGCAGATGCTTCGATCTTTTCAATTCCGGGAATTTCAACATCCAGAATCTGTCCTCCCAGTTCTTTGAGTCTATTAATAGCAGAAAGTGTTAATTCAAGAATTTCAGAATTGGCAATCGTATCGGTTAGTGACCGAATAACTCCCACTTTCACTCCCTGGATTTCTCCCGAAAACACAGAATCAAAGTCAAATTGAAGCGCAGAGATTTGTTCCAGAACAATAGCATTATCACGAACCGTTCGTGTTAACGGTCCAATATGATCCAGTGAATTGGATAACGGAAACAAGCCTTGTCTTGAGACTGTTTCATAGGTTGGCTTAAGCCCTACAATTCCGCAAAAAGAAGCAGGAACACGGATAGATCCACCTGTATCCGTTCCAATCGAAGCAAAGCCAATCCCGGCCGCTACAGAAGCACCCGATCCGGTACTTGATCCCCCAGCGGTCCGGTTTACGTTCCAAGGATTGTTACACTGTCCATAATCGGGGTGTATAGAACCATATGCAAATTCCAGCATATGATTCTTTCCAATAATGATAGCTCCGGAGTCCTGCAAGGCTCTATACACAAATGCATCTTCATTCGGAACATAGTTTTTCATGATTCGTGAACCGAGCGAGGTACGAATTCCCTTCGTCATAAAAATGTCTTTAACTGAAACCGGGATACCGGATAATCTACCTACTTTTTCTCCCTTTATAAAAGCTGTTTCCGCTTCTTTCGCCTTTGCTAAAGCTTGATCCGAAAGGACTGTAATAAAAGCATTAAGTTTTGGTTCCAATTCGTGTAAACGTTTCAATGTGCTCCCTGTAACTTCAACTGGAGACACTTCTTTTTTTCTATATAATTGGCCCACTTCATTGATCGATTTAAATAGTAATTGTTCCATTTCTTTTGTTGCCAATACAGGATTCCTCCTTTTTTGGAACCCAGTTATGCTAACTGGCTTCGGCGATTTACATTCTATTATTCTTCAGAATCAATGTTTTACCCTGCAATGGTTTCTTCAGGGTCAGCTGTTTGCATATCTTTAAAAAAAGGCTTTAAAGCTTGGTCCGAAACTGGCTTTGTTAACAAACTGACTATCACCATCCCCACAAGACTGGCCGGTACACTTATATAAACCGGGTCCAAGCCAAAGGGATTCCCTAAGTATAACCAAATGGAGGCACTTCCAATGCCGCCAACCATTGATGTAATGGCTCCGGCTGTAGTGGCGCGTTTCCAATATAGCCCTAACAAAATCGCAACGGCAAACGAGGAACCAATTAGTGCAGCTGCATTGATCCATATTTGCTGAATTAACGGTACCGGATTTAATGCAAATGGTATCGGCAATATTCCCATGATCAAAACCACAATTCTCGTAATCTTTAATTGCTGTTTTTCACTTAAATCTTTTTTCATTACATTTTTGATAATGTCATGGGAGATCCCGCTTCCGAGCATGAGTAATACTGCACTAACTGTTGATTGAATAGCCGCAAGAATCGCTGCCAAAAGCAACCCGCCCAATATTGGAGGCAGCAAATCCGTTGCAATAGTTGAGCTTGCTAGGTCAGGGGAAGCCAGATCCGGATAAATCACTCTTGCACTGACTCCAATCATCGTCACCGCTACCGCTACAATAGCCTGGAATATAAAGGAAACTCCCACTGCACGGCGGATTGTTTTATTATCTTTTATGGAATAAAAGCGAATTGCGATGATCGGATATCCGATCATCATAATAAAGAATGAAAGTCCGACAGCAGTCAAGGCACCTGAAGGCATGCCATTTGCTACAAGATTAGGGTCGATTGCAGATAAAGCTTCATTTAACCTGCTAAAGCCGCCTGCCTCAGTAACTGCAAAAGGTACTGCAATGGCAAAACCGATTGCAAATACAAGCATTTGAAGGACATCCGTGTAGGCGATGGCAAATAATCCTCCCATTACCGTGTAAGCAATAAATACTGCGGCAATAATTAATACCCCCGCAGTTGTGGGTACATCAAACACAACGTTCAATAAATATGACCCGCCCACTAGTTCTGCAACAATAGTCAACCCAAAACAAACGATTAAGATCAAAACAGAGATTACTCGGATGACATTACTCTGATAACGAGTTCCTAATAAGTCCGGAATCGTTAACGCCTTATTGGAATTAAAAAATGCTTTCATTTTTGGTGCAATAAAGATGGCCATTACCACCCAGGAGGCCCAAATTGCCAGCCATATCCAGGCAAAGTTGTAACCAACCTGATAATGAAACCCAACCGTACCGATAGCTGTTCCCGCACTCATTTGTGTCGCGGCCAGCGTCATGCCGCCAACCCAAACACCCAGCTTGCCACCTGCTGCTAAATAGTCCGTTTCATTTTGAATTCGCGACTTCATAAAATACCCAATGGCAATGACGACAACCATATATGTTATTAGAACTGCAATAACCATTATTCGTTGTCCTCCTTTTTATTGAGGATTTCAGTTACCCCAAAATAAGCAATAATGAAAAAAACCATTGTCACCCAAATCAGCCAATTCGATACTGCCAATCCATAAAACGAACTCATTTACCCAACCTCCATTTTTTATATATTCTGAAAAATAAATATATAATTAGTTATTATCTCTATTTCTCTTCTATTTTGTTATGGTTTGTTTTTCTACGGTTCCACAGAAGTTTCTGGCAAGAACCGATAAAATTTTTGTTGTTTGAATTAAATCCTTAATATCCATAAACTCATCAAAGCTATGGAGATTATTATCATTTGTGCCCGGGCCAAAATTAATCCCCGGTACTCCTTGTTGGATAAACCAACGAGTATCAGATTGGCCTAGCATTCCAACTACAGGGAGAGTTTTTCCTGCCACCTCTTTAATCGCTGTCTGCAACTCTTCGATTAGGGGAGAATTCTCCTCAGTCACGGTTGGATCCGTTTGAAAATCTGGTACTCTCTCAATTTCAATCTTCATATCCGAATCTTCCAGCTGAAGGTTTTTAATCATGGTGTCGACTGAATTATAAATTTCATCCAGAGTGTGCTCAGGAATGACGCGGAAGTCCACTTCAATTTCACATGAACCCGGCACCACATTGACTTTGGTTCCGCCTTTAATTACTCCGACATTAACCGTGGTATATTTCATTCCGTCGATCTTTGACGGCTCCTTCTCTAACTGCTTTTGCAGTTCTGCCAATCCTTGAATTACCTTCGCCATTTTTTCAACCGCGTTAGTTCCCTTCCATTTAAAAGCAGCATGGGCAGGAACTCCTGTAGATCTGATTCTTAGCTGAAGAACCCCAGCCATGGCACGAACAATATGATTGCTGTAGCCTTCAACAACCACCATGTCACCCATTACCAATTGATGATTTGTAACATAACCTGCCCCCAACACCCCGCCAGTTTCTTCATCACAGGTGGCCGCAATGATAATATCTCCATTAAGAGGAATACCGGATTTCTTTAAAGCAACAGCTGCCATAACATAAGAGGCCAGCCTACCTTTTGAATCAGTAGCTCCTCTTCCATATACCTTGCCATTTGCAATCGCGCCCGAAAATGGAGGATAAGTCCAATGTTTAGAATCACCAACAGGTACAGTATCAATATGAGAGTTAAAGATTAAGTTTCTCCCACCCCCTTCCCCTTTCATTACTGCAATTACATTTTTTCTCGGTGTCTTCAGATTGGCATTCCGAGTCTGGTCTTCAGGAACATGAACGACCCGGACTTCAAAGCCCAATGAATCTAGTTCTTTTTCGAGAAAATTACAGATTTCCTCGTAGTTGCCTGGTGGATTTTCACTGGGTATCTGGATTAGTTTTTGTAAAAACGCAACAATCTCGTTACTCATTGAATCAACAACTTTTTCAATTGTATCTGCCATGCTGTGCCACCCCTTTCAACGTGTTATTATGCAAGTTTTATGCCATTATTTTAATGTAGTAAAATTTGCATATTTATCTATTTTTATTATAGTTTTAGGTTGAATTAGGGTGTAAAAAACAGAACCTACTTTATAGCTTGTATATATAAACAAAAAGAGGAAACAAATTTCTTCAATCCTGCTACTAATTGACATCGTCAAAGAACGGTTGCAGCGACTCCTTGGGGACAGGTTTTGTAAACAGACTGACGACAATAAATAATACAAAACTCACTATAACTCCCGGTATTACCTCATTTAGCCCAAGCGGTTTGCCTGCTAGATACCAAATCAATGCGGTAGAGAAACCGCCTATCATCGAAACGATGGCACCTGCTCCCGTTCCTCTTTTCCAGTTGAGGCCAAGAATTACTGTTGCAAAGAAGAAACTGGCTGTTAAGGAGGCCTGGAGAACTACGATAAATTGGACAATATCGAGCTGTCTTAATGCAAGGAAAATTGGAATAATCCCAAGAACCAATACTGCAATTCTGTTTACATTCATTTTTTCACGTTCACTGGCATTCGGCTTTATCATGTTTGCATAGAAATCATGAGAAAACGCCGACGCAGAAACCATCATGACCCCAGAAACAGTACTCATGATTGCTGATAGGATCGCCAGTATAATTAGTGATCCCACAACTGGCGGAAGGATGTTAATCGCCATAATCGTTGATGCAATGTCAGGCGTTGGCATATAAGGATACAGTGACCGGATTGCCATACCAGCTGCTGCAACTGAAATTCCCACGACAGCCTGAAAGATAAATGAATAGCCAATGGCCAATTTAACTGTTTTCCGATCCCTTAAGGTATACATTCTTGCTAATTCATACGGGGCGGCAGCCATTGAAAATCCAAAAGCTGCACCAAAACCAAGTAATTCCTTAAATCCAAAATGCCAGCTTATCATATTAGGACTGAATTCAGATAAGAAACTCCCTACAAACTCGGTTCCACCAGCTTGATGGAAAAGCAGGGGAAGAGCAGCAAAGAAACATCCAGCCATAATAATGGCTTGAACGAAGTCACTATATGCCGTTGCTCTCATTCCCCCTATCATCGTATAAAGCAATGTGATCCCAACAGTAATGATGGCTCCCCATATAAACGGGATCCCGAACAGTGTCTGAAAAATATTTCCCCCTGCTTGATACTGTGCTGTTAAGTAAACTGTATAAGCAACTAATATCAACAAGGCCGATATTCCACGGGCCGCTTTACTATTAAATCTCGTTCCCACATAATCAGGAACCGTCAATCCTTTAAACGCTTGAAACTTTGGTCCAACCAGAGTTGCAGCAACCAACCACCCTAACCAAAGGCCGCTCCAAATCCACAGAAAGCTACCACCTGTTAAATAATGCACTCCTAAAGTTCCTACAAAAGTACCTGCACTCATTTGGGTTGCAGCAAAAGCAGCTCCGCCAACTAAAGGCCCTATCGATCTTCCCGCTACAAGGAAATCTTCTGTTCCTTTGTTCTTTGTACCTGACCATATTCCAATCCCAAGAATAACAGCAAAATATAATACCAAGACAACATAAAACGTTGTGCTGACTTCAAACATTTCCATTTCCCTCCTTTGGTCTACTTTTCACTTTTTACCGCCCAAATGAAATACCCTGCAATCCAAACAATTGTATATAGAACAAATAAGCTAAAGGGAGTGCCCAGATTAAACATTTACTATTTCACCTGCCTTACTTTTTCTTTCACTGATTATCCAAGCAATAATAATCCCCAAGATAACAGCTAATCCGAAAATCGTATAAAAATTTGAGATTGTAAAAAATCCTGCAGGTGAAGAACCTGTCTGCAGACCTGCGAAGCTTGGAATGTTCATCATATGCTCTTCGACTGTCCCCGAATCTCCAGAATCGATAATCGGAAATGACTCGTGAAGATATGTGCCCTCCGGAAGCTCGACTTGCAACGAAACTACATTTCCATTTCCATCTGAATTTACTGCGGGTACGAGAAAAGGGATTTTCTCAGTCTCAAGATCTGAGACTTCATAAGAGAGTGTATAAGTAAAATCTCCTTGGACACCTTCTGGAAGGGAGACAATAAATTTATCCACCGAGCCTCCTTCACTTGCTTCATAAGTAAGCTTCTGATTATTCGCATTAACATCTAAATTTTCAAGCTGCACACCGCTAATTTTTGTTGCAACATGTTCCAATGCTGCCTTAGGAATCGCTTCTGCATTTGCTATTGTAATCTCTTCGGTTACCATTACTCTATCTCCGTAGGAAATATTTAAATTAGCAGTTTTTAAAATAGGGGATGCTTCTGCGGCTGATACTGGCGCTATTGAAAAAAGCATAATCATAAAAAGAAGCACTAAAAATTTTTGCAACTTCATTCTCTCCTTCTTAATAAAAATTTTTCCAATTAAACAGGTATTGGATTTCAACCACCTTCTAAAAATCTTTTATTTATATTTTTGAAAAATCAAAAAACTTGTTAGAAAAAAATTATATTTGAACTTCTTTTCGCTGAGCCTTACTATTATTTGCTTCGTGATTTTCTAGTTCTCCCAGTGTGAATAAAATCCGAATTATAAAGGATGCTAAGCAAGCCATCCAAATAATATGAAAGGTCCCAAACTGATCGTAAAGCAATCCAAATATATATCCTGAGAGGGCTGAAGCTATTTGCCCTACCGTGTTCATGATACTAATAACTGATCCAGCTAAGTTTATGTGGACGATTTCTGTTGCCAAAGCCAGCATCGGTGCCATTGACCAGGAAATCCCTGTTCCTATAATAACAGCGACCAGATAAATCAGATAATCATTCAAGATATAGAGCCACAAAGCACTTGCAGCCATTAGGCAGCTGCCAATCATCAATGTGGATTTTCTTTGCCCTAAGAAATCGGAAATCTTTCCGGATAGCGGTGCAGCTATAATTTGAGCGATCATCATGATGGCCATAACCAAACCAGTTTCTCTCTTCGTATATCCCATAGCAGCTTCCATGTAGGTCGGCATCCAAGCAAGAAATCCATAAAGGCCAAATAATCCGAAAAAAGCAATTCCCAACAGACGTACGATTTTCTTATTCTTAAATAAATCAAAAAAACCACTAGGTCGGATCCTTTTATTCTCGTCTTCATTCGTGTTACTCTCGCCTTCGGGTATCTTCAAAAACAGCAGCAATACCGGCAATAACAGCAGGGACAAGAGCAGAAACAATAGATTCCATTCCACAAAGGATGAAAGAATTGGAAAAATGGTTAATGTTAAAAGCATTCCCATTCCTGCAGCTCCTTCTAAAATCCCGATACTGACACCGCGTTTCTCTTTAGGAGTAAAAGTAGAGATCAGCTTTATTCCCGGCGAGAATAGCATTGCGGATGAAGCTCCCATGATAAACCTTAGGATTAGTGCCAGGTAGAGTGAATCCGTTAAAGAAAATATAATTGAAGAAACCATCATTGTAGTTAGACCAATCAATATTAACCATCTCGGTGAATAACGGTCTGCCAATGTACCAGCTGGAATTTGAAAAGCAGCATACCCCAATAAAAAAGAAGAAACTAATCCCCCGACCTCTGCAAAACCTGCATTGTACATATCCTTAAGATCAACCAGAAAAGGCACAACTTCCATACGATGAGAAAAGGCCAGAAAGTGAATAAAACTGACAAAACCAACAATAAGCCACTGTAAACGTGTCACAATCCTACCCCTCTGTTAACTCTTCAAAGATATCTTCAATTCCAAACCCAATACTGTCCGGGATGTCCATATCACCTTTAACTTGAATTTTTCCAAATGGATCATCTTTTAAATAGTAAGGCCCCACTATTTCATGCGAATGGGTTCCCGGTAAAATTGTGGAAAGATGAAGACTAGCTTGTGTACCAAGAAGCGTATCCCAAGGACTGATTAAAACACATTGCAGGCCAATGGCTTCTGAAAATTGAGCAATTTGAATGGCTGGTGAAATCCCGCCACACTTAATTAATTTAATCCCAACAAGGTCGATCGCTTCTTTTTTAGCAAGCTGATATACGTCCTTTAGAGTATGGGCACTTTCGTCTGCCATGATTGGGATCGAAGAGGTGTTTCTAACTTGTCTTAATCCGTCCCTGTCCCAACCCGGTACAGGCTGTTCGACATAATCAATATCATATTGTTTTATCTCCTCTATTACGTTTACAGCTGTTTTCACATTATAGCCTTGATTCGCATCAACTCTTAAACGGACATTTCGACCAACAGCCTTTCGAATTTCAGAAATCGCGTCAATGTCTTTTCGGAAATCACTGCCGATTTTAATCTTTAGCGTATCAAACCCTAAATCAACCATTTCCTTTGCCAGCCTGGCCATATCGCATGGAGAATCATCACCTAAAACATAGGCAACTCGAACAGGAGCTTTCTTATCACCCCCTATTAACCTGTAAACAGGACTGTTTACGCTTTTTCCTTGAAGATCCCATAATGCCATATCAATAGCCGACTTAGCGCCAGTTGCATGCCCCAAAACTTGCTCCATAGTAATATGAATATCCCTTAACGAGTAAACCGGTTTCCCAATTATTGCAGGGACAAGGTTTTTCTCTACTAAAACCTTCATCGTTTCGGCTGTTTCCCCCGTAAAAAAAGGCAATTCAGATGCTTCTCCGAGTCCTGTTAACCCCGCCTCTGTCGTAATGCGGACGATTAAATGAGATTGATAAGGGGGTAATTCTCCATATGTTGTCCTAAAGCTGACATTTAGAGGGGTGTGGATAACTTTCGCCTCAATCTTGGCAATTCGCAATAAGCTCCTCTCCTTTTAAAAAATAATGCAAATATTTCGGCAAGTTCAAAATCCCTTTACTTCTGTGGGGATAGTGGATAAATAGTATTTAGGGTTAGAGAATGTCCTAATGCGGGTTCTCTACTTTACGATTTTGTCTTTCTTTACTAATAGTTCCTTTGAGGAATTTACTGTACGAGATGAAAGTTTGGGCGGAGTAAGGTAGGCAAGTTTAGAATGACATACACCGGCACCCACCATCGCCTCTGCCATTTTTAGCGAAATTTTCCCCGGGTTTATAACGGGTACTCCTAATTCTTTTGACATTTCTTCAGCCACATTTAGAAAACCCATGGACATACAACCTAATACCAGCGTATCTGCTCGATCTTCTATTATTGCTTTTTTTCCTTCTTCGACCAGTTTTTGGGTTGTTTTTGCACGATCATTTGCCAATTCCAAAACTGGCGTTTCAATGGCACGAACTGATGCAAGCTTTTTTCCCACTCCTGCTTTCTCCACTAAATGGTACAGGGGATTTACAATACTGTTCGTTACAGTTATTATGGAAAATCGATACCCGGACATCGCTGCAGCCAAAACACCGGCTTCACCTGGTCCAACTACCACCATTTTTTCAGTAACTTCCCTAATTGCATCCAGACCAGGATCCCCATAACACCCTAATATCGCTGCATCATACCCTTGCTCCTCCATTTCCAACATGAGGTTTACAGTACTTGGTATACTCAAATACTCCTCATATAACGATTCAATCGACGCAGGCCCCTCATCAACATCCACTATGTCGACCTGAGTTCCCGGGGCAGCATACGAGCGCAGGATTTCCAGTCTCCTCTCCATTTCTAAACGGCCTTGTTCATTTCTGCTAATTGGTCCTGGCAGCACATAAACAATTTTCAATTGTATCCCTCCTTTTTGTTTCAGTTATAAACATGCAAGTTTCGTGCCAGCATTAAATTTGGTGATGGTCGCCAACGCAGCAAACGAAGTACTTGTTCATCCATTTAACCTGCGGCCGAAAAGCCTTCATTTAGGGTTTGTTTGGGAGTATTTTGGTTGGAATGCAATTAGTGCAGGAAATAGTCCTATGATTAATTGCTAAACAACAAAAAGGGGGGATATCCCCCCTTTTTAATAAAAATTTATTAATTTGAATTCATTTCCTCTCCTAGATCCAGCAACACCTGGCAGGTGGCTTTTATCCCATTGAAAAAACATTCAACTTTCATGTTTTCGTTAGGGGAATGATTATTTTCATCTGCGTTTGCATAAGGGACCAAGATGGAAGGTAAACCTAAAATCTTCGTAAACACATAATCAGGAAAGGTCGCCCCTATAGCCGGCATGATGATCGGTTCTCTGCTATATGCCTTGTTGATTGCCTTTACAATCGTTTGAACTACTTTCAGCTCAACTGGAGTTCTGGATGGCTCGACTTTCCCTATGCATGTGACTTTTGCTCCTGGAGCATGCTTTTTAACATGGTTTGATATACTTTGATAGATATCTTCCGGGTTTTGATCCACAACCAGGCGAATATCCAACTTGACTCTCGCTTTACTGGGAATGATTGTTTTTGCTCCACCACCTGTATATCCGCTTGAAAAACCGCTAATGTTAAAGGTTGGTTCCAAAGAAAGCTTTCTATAATATTCTTCACCATCCATTTCCAAAGCGGGCAAACCAATCACGTGAGCCGCTTCTTTTGAATCAAAAGGGAGCTTTCTTAACAAATCGATTTCAAAGTCGGTCGGTGTTCGGACATTATCATAAAAACCATCAATGAGAACAGTACCATCCGATGAACGCATAGTATCCAGCAAATGAATCAACGTCCACGCCGGATTCGGAGAAATGCCTCCTTTATTCCCCGAATGATTGTCTCTTATCGCACCCTCTGCTTCGATTTCGACATATAACATCCCCCGGCACCCTAACATGACCATCGGAGTTCCATCAACATGCATTGGCCCATCTGAGGTGTAAACCACATCCGCTTTTAATAAATCCTTATTGTTTACAACGAAAGGGGCAAAATTCCGGCTTAAGCTTTCTTCTTCGCCGTCAAACACCATTTTTACGTTAACAGGCAATTCTCCATGTGTTTCTAACAAGCTTTTAACGGCTAGCACCTGTGCCATGAGCTGACCCTTATTATCCCCGGCACCCCTGGCATAGATTTTTCCATTTCTTATTTCCGGTTCAAAAGGCGGGCTAATCCATTCTTCAAAAGGCTCAGGTGGCTGGACGTCATAATGTCCGTAGATTAGTATGGTGAATTTATTTTTAGCAGAGATAACTTCCCCGTACACAATTGGATGTCCTTGCGTCTCCAAGACCTTAGTTGTGATTCCGGATGACTCCATTAGGTCGGTCAGCAGGTTAACACACTCAGTTATTCCTTTATTTTGAGCACTGATACTGGGCTGCCTTAACAATCGAAATAGATCATCAAGATATTCCTGTTTCTTCTTTTCTATTAAATTGTTAACTAGCTCGATATCCAAGCCCATCACCTCAATTTATATTTTTTAAAAGGGAGAAATGGATGTTCCGCCACTTCTCCCTTTTGCTGAATCAAACGTCCAATTTCTGTTGATGAAGGCTATGCAGCTGTGCAAGATTTTGAAGAGAGAGCTCCCGTTCTCCATTTTCTATTTCAATAATCATTGACAACAGAGCTTTTAGTAATATCATATTGAAACCTGCCTGTTCCCCCATTTCAATCACTGGGTTCAGGTGCTGGGGAACTTCTGTTTTTCTTTTTCTAACTGCTAAGTCCCGCCAAATTCCGGTTCGGGTTTTAGTATAAGAACGGAGGCGTTTGACCAGGACATATAAACTTTGATTGATTTTTTCCTCATCTCTCATACCCCTCGGATATACGATTGAAGGCTCCCAGTCATCAAACCCTTCAGGCTTAATTCCTTTATGGTGAGCAATCTGCAAAACTTCACTGGCAAGGTCCAATAACATATTTCGGTGGTAATCGGATTCTATTAGATCCGCAATTGTTTCATTAGTTAATGCAGTAGCTGTTAAAATCGCACCATAAGCGAGCTTGCTCCATAAGTAACCGAATATGTTATAAATAACCCTGGTGTTTCCCCAAACCGATAAGTCATGTGCAAGTTCTCTAACCCGGGCCGTATTTGTTCCGTCCAATTCACCAATATACACGCTGCCAATTCCGCCATAATTAATAATCCCTGGTTCCAGGTAGTCCGCGAATAAATTAACGAAACAGCCTATTGTCCGTTCTTTGCCAATAAGATTGGCAATCTCCAATTCACAAAGGCCGTTCTGAAAAGAAACAACATATGAATCATCATGTAATCGGTGTTTGAAGCTATTAACAGCATCAACAGTATGGTGTGCCTTTACACATAACAGTACTTTATCGATCGGTTCACTTTGTGTTTTAAATTCTTCATTTATAAAAACTTTTACCGGCACTGTAAATGAGTCCGATTGACCTTTAATACATAGCCCCTCTTTTCTCATTTTTAATACGTGCGCTTTATCTTTATCTACGAAGGTTACATGATGTCCGCCCTTGACTAAATAAGCACCAATAACTCCGCCAATTGCTCCTGCTCCGACAATCACGTAGTTCATTTCTGTCAATCCTTTCAGGTTGTATTTCCCAGTCATACAAAAAAGGATTTAGGTAATCTTTACTATTTGAGTTGTTCAACTGCATATTTCACGGTACGAATAGCTTCCAGAAATGAATAGTTTACCTTATTCAGATTGCGTCTCAATTCTGTTAGGACAAGATAGAATTCGTGGCTGCCCGCTTCTAACACTGCTAATTTTTCACATTCTGCGAGAACTGGAATAGGAGATTGTTTCAATGCGGCATCATGATGAAAGCGATCACCTTTCACATAGTTTAGGGTGACTAAAATTCTGGAAAGGATCACGATTGTGTTATTCACTAGGGAAATTTTCTCTTTAGAAAGTGGTAAATCTGTCAGACTTTGAAACTCAGTTATTTTTTCTTTTATTTCTGCTATACGCATAAATGTTACACTGAAATCTAAATGGCCATTTGTTTTTGTCTGGTAATCCCTAATAAATGATTCTAGTTCTTCAACGGCTGCCAATTGATTGATTGGAAGTATGTCACAAGAACATGCTTCATATACAATAGATAAATATATTTGACAATCACGGACAAGGTTTTCTGGTGAAATTTTATCAAGCGTATCTTCGGTCGTATGCCACCACCACCCAAATCCTCCGGCTTTCCCACCGCCAAATAACTGTGAAAAAGCTTTAGATGCAGGGTTATTTGATTTCGGCTGTTCTGATAATCCCATAAAAAGGGATGGGACGCCTGGCCCCCAGAAGGATTGATCCCCGGCTCTTCCAAAACGGGAACCTTCAAAATCGTCTCCTGCTAATTCTTTTATAAATCTTTTGGCAAGATCCTTAGTTTCGGCCATACAATTGGCCTCTGTTAGTATGGTTGCCCCTTGGCCGCCAACTGAATCAATATTGATATGAAGTACACAGTTTTCGTATAGATCTTCCCAATGCTCATCACAATAAAGGGCAGATCCGGCATAACGCCCATGTGAATGTCCAGACCAGAAGGCAAGCTTCAAAGAGCGGCGAAGCTTTTCTTTATTTTCAGCCAGAATCCTGGCAACTTCTATTATTGTTGCATCAGCCGTACCGTTATCCATAACCCCATAATGCCATGAATCAATATGTCCGCTAAACATTACATATTTCTCAGGTTCAATATTTCCTTCAATAACAGCTGTTAAAGTGGGGATTTCCCTCCACTTGGTATCAACCTGTGTTTTCATCCATCCTGAGCAACTACCTTTTTCAACAATCTCTTTAATTATCTTGCCGTCTTCAAAATTCACCGACACAACAGGAATTGAAGGTAATGCCTTTTGCGTAACAGGTGTTGGGTTGCCCCACACAGCAGAAACAATCATTTCATGAGTATATTCAGCATTTATGAAAATAACCGCTTTTGCACCGGCTTCCTGTGCTTGCAGTACTGCTCCGGGAATAGCAAGACCATCCAATAAAGCTATTTTTCCTTGTACCGGTGTATCTTCATAATTAGCCGACACCGCTTTACCTGCATAAACGACCTCCCCTTCTATACCTTGTTGCATAGTAGAAACAGCCATGGAATGGGTGATACAAGAAAAACATTGTCCATCAATTTTTAATTCCGCTTCTCCTGGCAGACTTATGTAAGCGTCATTTAAAGTTAGCTCCGTGTCTAAGCCGAATTCCTCCAGCTTGGCTTTCACATATTCGAAGGCACGATATTCTTCCTCGGTTCCGGATAACCGGATTTCTGAGGAAACATTTTTGGTATACTCCATTAACAAATCCTGATTCACTTCCTGAATTAATTGGTTGTGTGCAGACTCCAACTTCAGCTTCATTTTAATTTCCCCTTTCAATTTTTTCATAACTCCCTCAGTAACAACGCAAGCAATGCACTCCTTTTCGGCATTTCTGAAATAATCAGATGTTCATTTAGTGCATGTGCTCCATCTCCAACTGCACCTAAACCGTCAAGTGTTGGCGCAAATGGTGCAGTAAAGTTCCCGTCGCTTCCACCTCCTGTTTCCGTTTCTGGCAAATTAATACCAAGATGCTCCTGTGCTAACATTTTTGCTGTATTGTAGAGTTTAATTACCTCTTCAGTTCTTTCCAAAGGCGGACGATTCACTCCGCCAATAACTTGCACCTGTATGCCATCTAGTTTGGGGTCCAAATTTTTTATCAAAGGAATTAGCCGATCAAATTCATCCTGCGTTTTAACTCGCAAATCAATATCTGCTGCCGCCTCGGCGGCTACCACATTGACAGTAGTTCCGCCTGAGACTCTCCCCACATTTATCGTCGTTCCTTTCTTAATATCCTGCAATCGATATAAGTAAGAAACTTGCTTACTTAATTCATGGATGGCACTCAATCCCTTTTCTGGTTCCAATCCTGCGTGAGAAGCCCTTCCCTTTATCTGAAGCTTAAAAATCCCCACACCCTTTCTTGAAGTTTTTAAAGCACCTTCCTGTGATACCGCGGGTTCTAAGACAAGCACATACTTACTTTTTTTTGCTTCTTTCTCGATTAATTTCTGAGAAGAAGGGCTTCCCCACTCTTCATCAGAGGTGAACAAGAAAACAACCTTTTTGTTTAATGTTTCGTTCATCTCTTTAAGTGCATGAAGAGCGTACAATCCCTGTACTAAACCCCCTTTCATATCAAAAACTCCGGGGCCATATGCCCTATCTCCGACTATTTTAAAAGGGATTTTTTCATGTATATCCCCTTTTTGCCAAACTGTATCAAAATGTGCAAGAAGCAGTATTTGTTCTTCACCGCTTCCAAATTCCCCTTTGATATGATTGCCGTATTGCAGGTTGGGGATGATTGCTGCTTTCTCGCCGGTCAGTTCCTCAAATAAAGAGGCTATAAAAGAACCTAATTGATCATTTAATTGTTTATCCAATGTGGGTGACTCTTTTTCAACTATCTGTCGCAGAGTGTCCAGCATTTCTGCCCTTTTCCCATGTAAAAAATCTACGATGCCTGTCATAAAACTCCTCCTTTGTTAACAACTGCATTCTCTGTTTCTTTTAATGATTGAAAGACTCTTCCCGCCGAATACCCCCCATCTACTAAAAGAGATTGACCCGTTACATAGGTTGATTGATTGGAAGCCAGGAAAAGAACTCCTTTAGAGATTTCCTCAACTAAAGCTGTTCTGCTCATCGGGCAATATAACAGTTTTTCTTTATGCTCCTTAATCGCTTTCTCATCTGTAAGCGTTTGGAGCACTGTCTCTGTTTCTACTAATCCAGGACCTAGTGAATTGACTCTGATTCCGTATTCTGCCCATTCTAACGCCAATACCTGTGTAAGCATTTTAACAGCAGCTTTAGATGCACAGTAATGAGCCACACCCGGTCTAGCCACTTCACTGGCTGTGGAAGTAATATTCACGATTCTTCCACCACTTGTCTGCTCAATCATTTTCCTTGCCACGGTTTGGCATAAGAAGAATGTTCCTTTCAAATTGAGATCCATCACTGAATCCCATGCTTGTTCATCAATTTGAAATGCGGGATTGACCGGATAGATTCCTGCACAATTTATGAGAATATCAATCCTTTGGAAGCTCTTAATTGCTTGTTCAACGACCCTGTCCATAACCTCTATATTAGTAAGATCAGCCGAGACTGTAACTATATGGCTTTCAGGATAAGAATCAGCCAACTCTTTCTTTGTAAGTTCTAAATGTTCTTGTTTAATATCTACTAAAAGAACAGATGCGCCTTCCTTTAAAAAATCATGCGCAATTCCTTTACCGATTCCAGAGGCACTTCCAGTAATAATAGCTGCTTCCCCTTCCAAAGCACGATTCATTATTTTTCACTCCCTTTTTGATATTAGCCAATATTCCGTGTATGCTTTCGTACGTATTTTAAGACTATTTTATAATTTCAGAAAATTTTGAGGTAAAAAAAATTGGGTGTTAATTCCGAACCCCCCAATCGTAAGTTTGTTTATAAATGGCAAGAAGCAAGGAAGAATCCATGGAATCAATCCCATCGATTTTGCCCATCTCAGAGTTGATCACTCTATGAAGATCTTCATTTGAAGCTGTAATAACCTCCACATATAAATCATATACACCGGTTGCAGCAGCCACAAATCGAACCTCAGGAATCTCTACTAATTGTTTAATTACATGATCAATTTTTTGAAGTCGAACCTTTATCCCAAACATCGTTACAGTGGGATTCCCAGTTTTAAAAGGGTTTACGACACCTACAATTTTTAACAGGTTGTTTTCAATTAATCTTTGGACCCTGTTTCTTACCGTTCCTACTGTAATGTTCAACTCTTCTGCCATATCGGTATAAGATGTTCTGCCGTCTACCTGTAAACGTTCAATAATTTCAATATCGAGCTCATCTAAATGATGTTGGTTATCCTCTAGCTTTTCTGTTTTTTTAACCAAAATTACTCACCACAATATTGTAAAATTTATAATTAACAATATAATAATTTATATTTTTTTCATTTTCAACCCGTATATTTATAAATAATGCATTATTACGATGATCTTCTCGTTTTTTTACATATATATTTTATCAATAACCCTCAGAACGACCCTTTTGAAATGGCAACTCGAAAAACCAATGTAAAAAAGAGGGTGCACCCAGTCATTGGGGTCACCCTCTCCCTTAACTTTAGCTATTGAATCGAAAATTCTTCTTTCTTTAATAATTCCTCAGGCTTGCTGCCGATTTCGCTGCTGTGGAAATAATCGCGAATCACGCCATCATGCACGTAGTTTGCAATGGATGCCATGATCATTCCCTGGTCGAGAGCTAAATATGCTTTTGCAATATCCCCGGTCACGACATTGACTGAGTCATAAAAGCCATATTTACCATACGTATCTAGTTCTTTTAATGCTTTGATATTCTGGTAGGCTTCCTCTGGAGCATACTCAAGTGCCAGGAAAGTGGCATGGGCAGTGACGGTTCCGTCATCCTTGTACCCTAATGTACCGAGTGGTGTTGCCGCAAATTCACTGTAGCCATCTGGAGTGGCTGCTGGTGAAAAGCCCCAGGCTGGATAACCTTTTTCTTTCGCATATGCGATCTGAAGTTCTACATGGCGTTTATTGTTTAAACCAAGCGCTTTCGTGCCAAGCTCTTTTTCTTTTAACACGAGTCCCGGCATCAGCCCTTCAAACATGCTGCCGCCCCAGCTCGGTACATAGCTGATTCCTTTGTACTGATAATGACCTTCAAATACAGAAACCCCATCGTATTCGACAGTTGGTCCTGTCGGAATTTGTGCCTGCCAGTCCCATTCTGCAGGGAGTGTCCGGTACAATTTCCACCAATGATGTGACGGAACATCCCCTTTGCCGATCGCGATATAACTTGCGACTCGGGGTTCTGTGTAGAACATGCCATAATGGTGCCCGGTGAGCTCGCCCCGGTCTACATAATAGCCGCCCCGGAACTGGCCGACATTTGGATCATATAACGGTGCATAATTCATTGCTTCGACAAGCACACTAGTCTGTTCAGCTAATTCTTGATAAGCCTGGCCGGTTACTATTAAAGCAGCAGAAAGCCAGCCGTTATCCACCTGGGAAATAAATTGCCCCCAATCCGTTTTTAAACTGCCATCTGTGTTATACCAGTTGTAAAATAAGCCATTCCACTTTTGTAATTTCTCCAAAGTATTTAAAGTTGTTTGTATTTTAGCAACTGCCTCTTTCCTTGAGATGATGTCCATCTGTTCAGCTGACACTGTGCTTAATAAGTACATCCCTATATTCGTTGGGGACGTATGTTTTGCCGCAATTTCTTCTCCATTCTGAAAACGAACGGCATCGTATGTTAAACCTGTTGCCGGATCGGTGAAATCTTCAAAATATCGATACGTTTTCTTGGCTACCGATTCCAGTTGCCGACCAAAAGTTTTATTTTCAAGATCTTTTGCAAAGGCAGCTGGTGAGACTAATAAACTGGAAATCAAAAATCCTATCACTACCATGATTACATAGCTTTTTTTGGACATGTTAAAACTCCTTTCGATATTAATCGAAACGTTTCTATAACATCATAACATTCCAAAATGTAAGCGTGAACATCTATTCTAATAATCCATAAAAAAGGTTACTAAACTACTATTTTTTCACATAAAAAGAACCCCAGCAAAAAACTGGAGTTCCAGGCACTTACTTCATACCGGAAATGGTATATCCTTCGATAATATGTTTTTGGAACAGGATAAAAATGATAATGATTGGAACGACCATAAAGGTTGAACCAGCCATTTGCAGTGCGAAATTGCCTGTGTACTGCCCTTTCAGAAGTGATAAACCGACAGATAATGTATAAAGGCTCTCATCATTCGCAATAATCAGCGGCCAGAGGAAACTGTTCCAGCCTGCAATAAAGGTCAGAATGCCTTGAACGGCAATGATCGATTTAGACATCGGCAATACGATCTGTAAAAACACCCGGAGTTCGCTCGCGCCATCCAGGCGGGCTGCCTCCAGCAATTCATCCGGAATCGTCGAAATAAACTGCCTGAACAGGAAGATCCCAAAGGCTCCGACAAGTCCTGGCAGTACAATCCCGGCCATCGTGTTGGTCAAATGCATTTCATTCAAGATTAAATAGACTGGGATCATCGTCACTTGTCCCGGTATCATCATCGTTGCCAGAACGAGAAAAAACAGTTTGTCCCTTCCCTTAAATTGAAATTTTGCAAAGGCATAGCCAGCCATCGCATTTAAAAACAAGCCGACGAACGACCAAAGAACGATGACAATCGTATTTTTTAAATAAACGGCAAAGTTCATGTTCTCAAACAGGTTCTGAAAGTTTTCCAACGTAAATTCGTTAGGCCAGAGGGTCGGCGGGATTTGCATTACTTCACTTTCTGTTTTAAAGGCCGATAAAATCATCCAGATAAACGGGACCGTTATGAGAATGCCGCCCACTGCCAATATGATACCGACGAGCCATTGCGCGGTTTTTGCTTTTTTCAAAGGGTCTAATCCAGGTTTATTCAGTACATTGGTTTTCACAGGTTTCACCTCTTCTCTTCAATCAGTAATCAGTATTTCTCTTTTGGAATTTAAATTGGATCAATGTAATCACAATAATCGCAATGAACAGGATAAATGAGCCAGCTGCAGCATAGCCAAAATTACTGAATTGGAAACCATTGCGATAAATAAACAAAGCTACCGAAGTCGTACTGTCAAGCGGCCCTCCGTTTGTCATGACAAATGGTTCCTCGAAGAATTGCAGCCAGCCAATCATCGTTGTAATCGAGACAAAGAAAATCGCATAACGCAGTAATGGGATCGTTATTTTCGTCAATTGCTTCCATCCATTCGCCCCATCGAGCTGGGCTGCTTCATAATACGTTTTCGGGATTCCTTGCAATGCCGCCAGAAAAATAATCATATTGAGCCCAATCGCTCGCCACAGTGCTAAAGCGATCAATGATACCTTTGCCATCGTTGGATCCTGCAGCCACGGCACGGATGGCAGATGCAGCAGATTTAATACATAATTGAACAGTCCGAGTTGCGGATTGTATAAATAGGTCCATACAACCGCAACGGCAACAACGTTTGTAATCGAAGGCATATAGAACACGACACGGAAGGCTTTGAAAATACGGGCCTTTCCAAAATTGATAAGAAGTGCAATCGCTAACGAACAAATAATGACGAGTGGTACTCCGAAAACAACATAAAACAGTGTATTGAAGATTGATTTTAAAAAGATTGGATCACTGACAACATCTTTATAGTTCTTTAAACCAACAAAGCTAATCGTCGACCAGTCAGCCAATCCTGCTAAATCAATGTCTGTGAAGCTGATAATGAAAGCAACAAAGATTGGAAAAATTGAAAACATGGTCAACAGAATAATGGCTGGTGCAACGAAGAAATATGGAGTTTTTTTTGAGGTACTGCTATTCATGGAAAGTTCCTTCCTTCTATGCCTTGGTCAATATAGTGAACTAGCAGGGAAACCCTGCTAGTCCAATAAGTAAATAGATTTATTCAGTTAACAATTCTTCTGCCTTTTTATTAAAGTCATCCATTTCTTTTTGAACATCTGCTCCACCGCGGTAGATCTTCTCAAAACTGCTTAAGAATGTCTGGGCGATTTTTTCAAACGATGCAATGACCGGCATTGGCTGGGCATTTTCTAGTTGCTCACCAAATACTTTATAATACTCATTTCCCTCTAAAACTTCACTATTCCATGCTTCTTTATTCGCAGGGAGTGAATTTGTGATTTCAAGCCATTTAACCTGTGTCTCCGGTTTGCTCATGTATGCCAGAAACTTCAATGATGCATCTTTGTTTTTGGTATATTCGAAGACTGATAGATCAGAGCCGCCAAGCATTGAAGTATTATTTTCTTTGGCAGGAAGGACAGCTGTTGCCCACTTGCCTTCGAGCTCTGGCGCCTGGTCGTTGATTAATTTAACCATCCACGGACCGCTTATAAACATTGGCAAAATGCCGTCTCCTTTGAATGCCTGAATGATGTCCAGGCCAATATCATCAACAGGAGCAGAGCCATCTTCAAAGAATCCGTTTAGATACTCTACACTTTCGACAAATGGAGCTTCATTGAAAAGCGGTTTATTGCCGTCTATTAATTGGGAACCGTTCTGGCGGGCAAACATGAATGCAAGACTTTGCTCTTTTGCATCAATGCTGATTCCATATTTGTTATCGCCGCGTTCTGATAGTTTTTTCGCAGCAGCTCTCAATTCATCCCATGTCTTTGGTGCTTCGCTGTATCCGGCCTCTTCCAGTAAATCCTTGCGGTAGTATAGGACACGGGTATCGACATACCAAGGAACACCGACTACTTTATCTTCAAATTTTGTTGTTTCAATTGAACCTTCGTAAAAATTATCGGCTGCAAATTCCGGATATTCTTCCAAATGCGGTGTTAAATCCAATAAGGCGCCAGCAGAAGCAAATTCAGGAATCCAGCTTGTCCCCATTTGCAATACATCCGGACCTTTCTTGGATGCGACTGCTGTCAGCAACTTATTGTGGGCTTGGTCCCATGGAATCGCCTGAACTTTCACTTCAATGTCTGGATTTTCTTTTTCAAACTGATCAGCAATTTTTGGAAGGGATTTTGCTTCCTCTCCCATTCCCCAAACATTAATCGTGGTTTTCTCTTTATCGCCTGAAGACGCGGAATCAGAAGAACAACCAGCCAGTGCTCCGGAAATAACGACTGATCCGAGTATCGCTGCTGTGATGATCTTTTTTCTTAAGCTAATAAACTTTGGTTTCATGCTTGTATCCCCCGTAATGTGGAATTTTTAAATTTTTCATCGCTTTGTATGCTGTCGCTTTATTTTAATAATAGTAATACAAATCAATCAAGATAGTTCTAAGAAATCTATTATTTGAATCAATCATTCGTAGATTTGTAGAATTCCCCCTTTGGTGAAACGTTTCGAAATCCAACAAAAAAATATAATTCCTGCTGATTTCTACCACGTTTCTATTGATCTTAAAAACTTGCCGCTTTACAGATACTTTCATTGAAACGTTTCGATAGGGCTATTATAAGACAGGTTGAAATCGTTTTCAATAGGAATTTTTTAAAAGTATGAACTTTTTAAGAACGAAATTTGCGAATTCTACTTAAAAAAACCTTTATGTCGTGGTTAAAATGATTTTTCCCCTCATCGAAACGTTTCTATTTTTAATTGACTATCATAAATAGAGCGCTTATAATCCAACTATACTTATATTCGAAACGTTTCTATCATTTTTAATAGAAAAGAATAGTGGAGGTCTCAGCATGCACGACGATCAACTTAATTCCCTGATCCAGCAAATGACGCTGGACGAAAAGATTTCTCAATTAATACAACTGGCCACCCCCTTTTACCAAGGTTCCAACAACAAAGGACAAATAACAGGCCCGATCGCTGAATTAGGCATTACTGAAGAGATTGTGCATAACAGCGGTTCCGTTCTCGGGGCTTCAGGGGCAAATGAAGTGATCAATATTCAAAAAACTCATTTAGAAAACAATCGTCTCGGCATTCCTCTATTATTTATGGCGGATATTGTCCATGGCTTTAAAACGATCTTTCCTGTCCCACTTGCAATCGGCTGTTCCTGGGATTTACGGCTTGCGGAAAAGAGTGCCGAGATCGCCGCTCATGAAGCGGCTGTCTCCGGAGTGCATGTAACGTTTGCACCGATGGTTGACCTGGTCCGCGATCCACGCTGGGGAAGAGTAATGGAGTCTACAGGAGAAGATCCTTATTTAAACAGTCAATTTGCAAAAGCGTTTGTACGTGGCTTTCAAGGATCAGATTTGGCAACTGACAATAACCGGGTTGCCGCATGTGTGAAACACTTCGCTGCTTACGGTGCTCCGGAAGGCGGACGCGATTATAATACCGTCAATATGTCGGAACGCCAGCTGCGAGAATCATATTTACCAGCATACAAGGCTGCACTCGATGAAGGCGTTGAAATGGTGATGACCGCGTTTAACACGGTTGATGGGATCCCTGCCAGCGGCAACAAATGGCTGATGCGCGATTTACTTCGGGATGAGTGGAAATTTGACGGTGTGCTCATTTCCGACTGGGGCGCCGTTAAAGAACTGATTCCGCACGGCGTTGCCACAGATGAAGCGGAAGCTGCCTATAAAGCGATTCAAGCCGGTGTCGATATTGAGATGATGACGGCATGCTATGTTAAACATTTACGGAAGCTTGTTGAAAACGGAGATGTTAATGAATCTATTATTGATGAAGCCGTCCTTCGTATTTTACGGTTAAAAGCGAAACTCGGTTTATTTGAAAATCCTTACCGGGCGGCTGATGAAAGCTTGGAAAAAGAAATTGTTATGAGTGAACAGCATCGACAGGCATCAAGGGAACTGGCCGCTAAATCGTGTGTGCTTTTAAAAAATGACGGTGTACTCCCGCTCCAAAAAGACCGGAAAATCGCGATAATCGGCCCTTTTGCACAAAGCGGAGATATTTTGGGACCGTGGTCATGGTTAGGCTCAAAGGAACAAGCCGTCCAGCTGTACGATGGTATAAAAGAAAAAGTCCGCTCCTCGTTCCTTCTAACGGCAAAAGGATGCGGAATAGAAACAGGAAATGAGGAACAATTGAACGAAGCGATTGATACTGCAAGTAAAGCGGATATCATTGTCCTTGCACTCGGGGAAGACTCCGAGATGAGCGGAGAGGCTGGCAGCCGGGCAGATATCCGTTTACCGCAGGTTCAACTTGAATTGGTGACAAAGCTAAAGGAACTGCAGAAGCCGACCGTTGCCGTATTGTTTAATGGACGTCCTCTTGATTTACATGGTGTGATTGATGAAGTGGATGCAGTCCTTGAAGCATGGTATCCGGGAACCGAGGGAGGAGCTGCGATTGCCGATTTATTGTTTGGTGATGTCAATCCTTCAGGAAAATTAACGATGTCCTTCCCTTATTCAGTTGGACAGGTTCCAGTTTACTATAACCATTTTAATACCGGCCGCCCGAAAGACGCACCTGATGCCCAGGAGCGCTATGTGTCACAGTACTTGGATATACCAAATGAACCTCTTCTTCCGTTTGGCTTCGGTTTAAGCTATACTACCTTCTCTTACGGTGAAGCAAAGCTGTCGGGAGACTCTATGAATCTGGAACAGCCTTTATCGATTACTGTTGAGGTTACCAATACAGGAAAAATGGCTGGTGAAGAAATAGTCCAGCTCTATATACAAGACCTTGCCGGTGAAGTGGTTCGCCCTTTAAAAGAGCTGAAAGCCTTTGATAAGGTTATGTTACAGCCAGGTGAAACGAAAAAGGTTTCGTTTACGATTACAGAAGAGCAACTGCGCTATTATCATTCCGACTTACAATTTAAAAGTGATCCCGGGGCGTTTATCGCATACGTTGGACCCAACAGTCAACAAGGCCAGGCGATGCCATTTCAATTAGTACAATAGTAAACAATGGAAAGAAGAGGACAACAATGAACAAAGCGAAGTTTCAGATTAAAGCAGGCAATTACAATTTCACCTTTTTAAATAGCGGTGATCTTTATGAGGCAACCCATAAAAACATTATAATCAACCAGTGGCTCTCCAATCCAATCGATGGATCTTTAAATAATCTTTATTTGCGTTTTCATCAGGAATCGGGCATTAAGGTCTATTCTCTCCTTGGTGTTCAGTCAGGCAGCTCGGTCCGCTATAACGAAAATCAAGTGATTTGGGAAGGCACCGTCAGTGACGTTAACTACAAAGTCACTTTCATCCTGACTGAACAAGGCATCTGGTTCTGGGATATATTAGTAGAGGGACAAGATGCTGAAGTTGATGTCATATATGGACAGGATCTCGGAATGGCTGAAAAAGGAGCGATCCGTTCAAACGAAGCCTTCGTATCGCAATACATTGATCACACGATTTTTGAAGATAAAGACAAGGGCTTCGTCGTATGTTCACGGCAAAACCAGCCTCAATCGAGAACTTTCCCCTATCTGCAGCAGGGTGCGTTAACAAAAGCAATTGGCTATTCTACAGATGGCTTTCAATTCTTTGGTTTATCCTATAAGGAAACGAACCAGCCGGAAGTCTTGACGAAAGATTCCTTGGATAATGAGGTTTATCAATACGAATTTGCCTACACAGCATTGCAATCAGAGCGGATCAAATTATCAGGATCATCGCGGTTTGTCTTTTATGGACTATTTGACGAGGACCATCCGGAGGCAATTACTTCTCTGGAATACGAAACAATCATTTTAAAGGCTTGGGAACTGGTCAAATCAGAAACCAAGCCAACCGGGCAAATAGAAGAGAAAGTAACTCTTTCCTCTGTTTTTGGAGCACCTTTAGTAACAACAGCAATGAAAAAAGAAGACATAGATCAGTATTTTCCTAATCGTCATCAAGAAGAATGGGACGGCTCGACTCTCCTCTCGTTTTTTACCGAAACGCATGAGCATGTCGTTTTGAAAGAAAAAGAACTGCTCGTTGAACGTCCGCACGGCCATATATTGATGTCCGGGGAAAATATCAATAATAAAGAAAATGTGCTTACTTCGACATCTTATATATATGGAATTTTTAATTCCCAGCTGGTGGTTGGCAACACTTCGTTCAATAAAATGCTGACAAATGCCCGCAATCCGCTGAATGTCATGAAAACCTCCGGCCAGCGTATTTATGTGGAGGTTGATGGTGTGTACCGGTTATTAACATTGCCATCGATGTTTGAAATGGGATTTAACTGTGCGCGCTGGTTTTACAAAACGGACAATGATTTTTTGATTATCACCAACTTTACAATCGTCGATTCGCCGGAATTGCACTTGCAGGTCCGGTCTGTGAGCGGCAAATCATACCGGTATTTGGTGACAAACCAAGTTTCGATGAACAACAATGAATACGAGGCCCCATTCCAGATCGAACAAGATGGGAATACGATCTCGTTTTCAGCAGGTGCGGGTTCAGACAGTAAAGAAGCCTACCCTGACTTGACCTATCGTTTGCAGGTAAAGGGTTCGCAAATGAATCTTTTAGATGAGCGAAAATTTGCCGAGAATCTTCCCGGTCATTCTGCGTCCCTTGTCGTACTTGAATTAAGTGAAGCAAGTGAATGGACGATGATTGTCCATGGAGCATTGAACGGTGAAGACCTGCCTTTTGTAGAGCGTAAAGCTCAAACGGAAATTGAACGCTTTCGGTTGTTCTATCAATCTGTGATGAACGGATTCCGCCTGGAGCATAAAGATGGAATTGAGAAAATAAATGATCTTTCCTGGTGGTATACGCACAATATGCTTGTTCACTACTCTGTCCCTCACGGCCTCGAGCAATATGGCGGTGCGGCGTGGGGCACAAGGGACGTTTGCCAGGGACCATCCGAGTATTTTCTTGCGACACAAAAATATGAAGCTGTGCGCGATATCATCAAAACCGTTTATGCCCACCAATATGCGGATGACGGCAATTGGCCGCAATGGTTTATGTTTGATCAGTATTACAAAATCCAGCAAGAGGAAAGCCATGGAGATATCATTGTTTGGCCATTAAAAGTGCTCGGTGACTATATTGCCGCGACAAAGGATTACAGCATTTTAGCAGAAAAAGTCCCTTATACAAAACGCGGAAGCTTTGAGTTTTCCGAAGAAAAAGCGACCATTCTTGACCATGCGAAGAAAGAAATCGAATATATTAAATGGCATTTTCTCCACGATACATTTTTATCATCGTATGGCGATGGCGATTGGGACGACACGCTGCAGCCTGCCAATGCGCAATTGAAAAAATACTTGGTCAGCAGCTGGACTATTGCTTTGACATATCAGGTTCTCAAACAGCTGGCACAGCTTTTGGAAGAAGCCGACAAACAAGAAGCGGATGAACTTAAAGCTTTATCTTCAGGCATCGAAGCCGATTTCAAACGTTACATTCTCCAAAGCGATGTCATTCCAGGCTTTGTGTTTATGGAAGAGCCCGGCAAAGCAGAATTCATGCTGCACCCTACTGATTCAAAAACAGGCGTCCAATACCGGCTGCTTCCGATGACAAGAAGCATGATCGGGGAACTTTTGACACCTGAACAGGCTGAAGCACATTATCAAGTCATCAAGGAAAAGCTTTATCATGCCGATGGCGTCAGGCTGATGGACCGCCCTGCCAAATATGAAGGCGGAGTCAGCACCCATTTTAAACGGGCGGAGCAAGCAGCGAATTTTGGCCGTGAAATAGGACTGCAATACGTGCATGCCCATATTCGTTTCGTGGAAGCAATGGCAAAGCTCGGCAAGGTTGATGAGGTTTGGAAAGGACTTGAGACGATTAACCCAGTCGGGATCCAAGAGGTGTTGGCGAATGCGGAACGGCGGCAAAGCAATGCCTATTTCAGCAGTTCAGACGGGAAATTTATGACGCGCTATGAAGCTCAGAACCGCTTTGACGAATTGCGGGATGGTTCCGTTCCCGTGAAAGGCGGCTGGCGCATTTATTCAAGCGGCCCGGGAATTTATATGAACCAGCTGATTTCCAATTGCTTAGGTATCCGTTTAGCAGCAGGCGACTTAAACATTGACCCGGTTTTACCGGATAAATTAAATGGATTGCAGTTTCATTTTAAAATTCTTGACCGCCCTGTTACGTTTGTGTATCACCTTGGCGGCAATGCTGTAAGCCGTATTGTGATTAATGGGCATCCGGTTTCCGCAGAGAAAGTGTTTAACCGCTACCGTCAGAGCGGGGTGCGGATAAGCAAATACATCCTGGACCAGCAGTTAACGGAGGATTCCAATGTTGTAGAGATTTACATGTAAAAAGCGCCGGCGGCAGATAGCGACCGTCGCCTTTTTGTTAAAACGGTTTGCATAAACATTCTACTAGAAGATACCAAAAACAAGGTATAATAAAAGAAACGTTTTTTGTAAAGATAGGAGAAGGTATCGTGGTTAGTATTAAAGATATCGCGAAACAAGCTGGCGTTTCAATCTCAACCGTATCGTATGCCTTAAACGGAAGCCCGAAGGTGACAGAAGAAACATCGGCAAGGATTCTTGCGATCGCGAAAGAACTGAACTATATTCCAAATGCTGCAGCCCGATCGTTGAAAAAACGGGAAACAAAAATTATTGGCGTGTTTTTAACTGATTATAGCGGGGCCTTTTACGGACAGCTTCTGCAGGGTATGCAAGAAGCACTGACCAGCAGAGGGTACGAGTTAATTGTGTGCAGCGGCAAAGAATCACATCGTTTTCTTCCTGAAAGAATGATTGATGGTGCCATTATCCTTGATGCTACTTTTTCAAGCGCTGAGTTGATTAAGTATGCGGACCTCGGCCATAAATTGGTCGTTTTAGACAGGGAACTTGACCACCCCAATATCAATCAAATACTGCTTGATAATAAAGCCGGAGCCACTTTAGCAATCGATCACCTTATTGATAAAGGGCATCGGAAGATTTATGCCGTCACGGGACCACGTATTTCTTATGATTCGAATCAACGCCTCCAAGCTGTCAGGCAGACAATCGAACGCTATCAAGATATTGATTATGAGGAAATCGAGGGCGATTTTAATAAACCTGCGGGAGAGCGGGCTGCACAGCAAATCATTGCGGATTACAGCAAACCCGTGGCTGTCTTTTGTTTGAATGATGAGATGGCAATCGGGATGTATAATTATTTATCAAAAACGGATTATCGGATCGGTGAACACGTCCATATCATTGGATTTGATAATATTGAGGTTTCACAATATATGGATCCGCGCCTGACGACCATTGATTATTCCAAACGCAAATGGGGAACCCTTGCTGCCGAAAACTTACTCAAACTAATTGCGAACGAACCACTGGAAAATGAGCGGATTTATGTATCATTGATTGATGGGGATTCGGTTGGGACGGTTTGAATTATGAATACTCATAATCGAGCTGAATGCAGCATACACAACAGAGCACCGGCCTTCTAATAATTTGATGAGAAGGCCGGTGCTTTTTTTAATATATTTTTCAATCGCACTTCCTAACAAAACGCCAATCAAGAAAATAAAGGCATTTTAAAAATCTTCTTCCCAATTCTCTTTTGCTTCGAGCAGCCTATTTGACAGAAACTCATGAAAATTGTTCGCTCGCTTGCCACTGTACCCGGCAACCCTATCAAGAAATAATCGGGCACTCATTACTAGAAATAAAACTGGTATGAAGGCAATAAACAAATTCTTCACAGTTTTCTATTACGGCGTATTCTTCGGGTAAGCCCAGTTTTCGAAATCTTTCAGTATTTGATATAACTGAAGGAATTTGTGATTTTCCACAACCTAGTATTGCGACTCCGAATAGCCCGCCCGAACCATAAGATTTCAAGAACCATTTATAGCTTTCCGGGAATACAACCCCGAGTTCATCTTCAAGTCTTATAACTTCGGTTTCATTGATACCTCCAGTAAAATCGTCAATATCCGAGTTTTCTTCTATAAATGCAACCAATTCTCCACGAGTCAAAGTAATTCCCCTCCAACTACAGTGTCCAAGCTCTATGAAATAAAGAGAAACTATTAAACTGAGAAAATATGCAAGTTCATGTTACACTATATGGATTTGAAAAACTGTAAGCACGTTGAACTGCACTTTTAGTTGGGAACCATTCCCTTCTATACGATTCTCCTCTATAGATTATTTTCCCTTTCAATATTAATATCTCTTTGGGCTTAAAATAAGACATTTTCATTGTCCGATTAAAGAGTGAAGAGTGTACTCAGTCCAAAAAACCATGAGAGAGATACCCATGGTTTTACAATAATTAAATTTGTTGAATTTTTATATCACATTTATCTTCTTCTGCTACATCCATAGTATTACAAATCACTTCAAAAAACGTCTTTCCGTTAGCAGTTGCAAAATAATCCGCTAAGCTTGTTACTTTTGGACTGATTTTATCCCCCCACGGTGGTTTTTTTGATAAGTCATCAATATCCCATACAACACGTTCTGGCGAGTATTTTGAAAGTTCTTGTTCAATTTCTATTAAATTAGATTTTGCAACTGAGACATCAACCCAATTTAATTTGTCGTTATATAACTCATTCATCAATAATGGGTATTTTGTCCCCCATCCTTCTTTTTCCAAATGATATGAGATTGTTGAAAAGAATGAATGTACAAAATCGCTATGCCCTAATTCGTAGTAAAAACAATCTACTAATAAACCTACAGCCATATAAACTTCACCTCTAATCCATTTTAAATATAATTTCTGCTACGCCTTTTGTTCTTTCATTTATCTTTTGTTTAATGTCTCTCAACACATCCCTTGAGACACTTTGACCTCTCACATCAATAATAACAGATTGATTAGTTTTTTCTGGCAAATCACTTATCCGCTTATTTATTTGCTTTGAGACATTCCTTATTAAGTTTTTTCTACCAGAAGATGTCGTCAATTTATAATTCTTAACTTCTATACTATGCCCGCTGATATAAAAATCTGGTCTCGAACTATTTTTAGTACCATGATTCACTTCATTTTATAAATTCTACTTAATTCGATCATTACTGTTTCAAGCTCATTTGCACTTTTCGGGTTCATATAAAAATCATTTATTAAATGAATTGATGTTTCTATTTGCTGTATTATATATTGCAGATCCGTATCTCTTTGTTCGTTTAATACTTTCAACAACATCTCATAACTTTGTCTTATTAAGTCTAGTTTTTGCTCCAATTTGATCCCTCAAGAATAATATACTTTGTTGAAACGTCAGAAGTCGCTTCGATTCCTCCTCTTTTTTTTTCCATGATTCTTAAATTGAAAAATGATTACTCCGGAACATAAATGCATTCGGTCGATGAAGTGTATTATAAAACATAAACCTTGAAGTGCATTTAACTAGTTTAAGATAATGCATCAATTCAAGATCCCCATATCTTTTAAAGAGCTAATCAACCAATTATAGAAATAATTGCACGCATCTTCTTCAGAATTAAAAGTTTTTAAATTTGATTTAATACCTCTCTCACTATAGTATACTTCCCATATTTGACTTTCTTTATTTATACAAAATGCTTCATTAGGATACCCACCACGAAGACTGTACAAATCCTTCGGTATATTATTAGATAATAGTTTTTGTTCCAACTCATTAAGTTTCATTTACTTTTCCACCCTTCTTAAAGTTCCTTCTTCTATTAATTCTTTTATAGATTTATTAAACTCGTGCTGAATTCCTAACCCTGGCTCATCAAACCATGGTGCTATCCTTCCTGATTGGACGTTAACTGGTTTTACGACTTCATACACATTATATGGCTTTTGATTTGTTCCTGGGGCTAACGCTCTCATTTCATAAGGAGTTCCAACAGGAGAAACAAAAGTCCCTCCTTCATAACCATATCTATCTATTCGTGTCCCTGGTTCAAGTGTAATATCTTGAATCTCGCCAATAAACCCTCTATTTGGGGGCCAAATAATTTCTCCTTCCGTTGTATAATACTTAGGATTTTTAGAAACATCTGTAGATTTATTAACAACATTTATTACATTATCACTCTTCCCATCATTCACCATCCGAACAACCGATTCCTTCGCACCTTCCAACGATTCCCGAACGGTTGTCCGCATCGGACCGACTCCGGCAAGCTGTACCTGAAGATTCGCCGGGACAGGCAGATCTCCCAGCTTTTTCATAACCTGATCAAACCATACCTTCGTGGCAGCCAGTGGTCCTTGGACGACTCGGTTATATACAACACGAAAAGCTTCTGAAACTTTGTTTGGATTCACAACATTTTTCATCGCCATAAAGGCTTTTGAATTTTTGGCAAGGGCAGGTAAACCACTTTTGGAGGCTGCTTCAATTCCTGCATTAATTCCTTTAACCGCTGCTTTGCCTCCAACTCCGACAGCTTTCCCCGGAGGGAAGAGGGAAAGTGCGAGCATCCCAATCGCCAATGCCCGATCACCTGCAGAAAGTTTTTCTCCAGTGACAGGGTCGTATTCGCTGTACACCCGCTGAAGATCATACCAGCCGACCATTTCGAGAAGAAACCCGCCGATTGCACCTGCCATCTTTTGATCGGCCTTCTCCATTTCAGCCGCCGTCATTTTGATCAAACGCTGTGCGTCATCCAGTTTGTCTCTATATTGTCTGATAGCCTGCTTGAACTCGGCTTCTAGATCATGAATCCCACAGGGTAACACGCCTGGGAAGTCAGCCAGCAACGAGTTAAAATGCCAGGTTACAGCATTAAGTGCCTGGGTGCAATCCCTCTCAGCCTTTCCTAACTGGTCTGCAAATTCCTCCAACTCATCTACGTTGATTTGGATGCGGCTCATGAAAGGGCCTCGGCTTTTTTACGCAATTTGCGTATTTCCGTCCCAATTTCCTGAATGAGTTCGTCTTCTAAAGTATAAACCTGATTCGCTGTTTGACTCAATTCGCCTGCAATCATTTCATAAGCCTCCCGGGATTGGCCTTGCCAATTGGCTGCATAACAGCCATGCGCACTTCGATAAATACTCACTCCGTCTTCGAAGTGGTTACTGCCCTGCTTTATATTGGACTTGTAACCTTCCAAAATATCAATCATCCAGAGGTACTTCTGACGCTTCGCTCTCCTCTCAATTTCCTCCAGAAGATTTATATCCATTGAGTGCCCTCCTCTTTTTAAGTCTTATAAATTATATGTAAATGTTGATAACCATTTAATACCATAAGATAATATTACCAAAATTACCATGAAGGCAAACCTTACTTTAGTACTGAATTGTTGGTTAAATCTTATTCGTTTTTGATTACTATTTTCCTATTAGCCTACCCTTCTCATGAAGCGGCATTTATTTAAAAGAGCCTCCGGAAGGCTTCATTTAACAAAAAGAGAAGGTCCCAAAATTCAAGAATTTTGGGACACTCTATAATTATGCTTATAATCAAAATTCTTTTACTTTACTTCTTCGTAGATTTTCTCACCTTAATTATTTGAAACCGCTTTCAAATTAAAATAAACTGTTTATTAGATGCCATGTTGACCACAGGGTTAAGCCGATAAGTATTAATAAAAGCACGTTCTCCCACCACTTATTTACGTACTTTCCTAAAAGCTCTTTACGGTTTGTTAAAATCAACAGTCCTATCGAAACGATAGGTAAAAGCAAGATTTGCCACGCATTAACTAAAATAGTTAAGTATATAAAACCAGGCATTGATGGCAGAGCCCAAATAATGGGCAATACTACCGTAATGAGAAGAGTAAATTTGAAAAGTGGGTCTTTGTTAAACTCTTCGTTATATTTCTTCCCCCTTTCAGGAAAGGTAGTGTAAATGGCATCAACAAAAAGATTGCCGAAACCAAGTGCATATCCAATTACTGTACTAAAACAAGCTCCGAAAACGCCAACATAGAACAGGATACCACCAAGTGCACCTAATGTTGTTGTTAGCATCTGGGCCATGTCAGCTACACTCGAAATGGTCAAACCTTGGGGATTAAGTATTTCTGCACCTAGAGTCCATACAGCGAGGTCGATAATAATAATCATTAGTACACCGAACAAGAGATCATAACGCTGAAGTTTTAAATAAGAGGGACCAACCCAGCCCTTTTGCTTAAACAGATAAGGATAAATCAAATTTGATAAAGATCCGGCTACAGCGCCGATTAAAGAGACAACAAAAACGAGAGTATCTACCCCTCCAACATTATCAGGAATACTAAAAGCTACAGTGCCTTTAACAATTGCAGGAACATCAGGACCTACCCATATGGCACTTCCTACTAAACTGACAACCATTAAAATAAGAATTCCCTTAATCGTAATTTCAATATAGTTATAAATTCCTCTCCCAAGTAAGGCAAGAGAAACTACGACTACAACAAGCGACCATACAAATGTGTTCCCTACCTTGCTAAGTTGCCAGAGGGCTTCCCCAGCTCCTTTAAGAAGATATGCGGCATAAAAATGCGCCAGAAAAAGACTAGCGACACCTAAAAACAAGGGCAAATATTTATATAATCGTTTATAACCCTGGAAAATGGTTTCTTGATGTACGTTGCAAAGGGCGTATTTAGAAATAACATTCACTAAGATATACCTTAAGACTAAGGCTAAAACCAGCCCCCACATGAGATTATATCCGTAATGGGCACCTGAAACGGACATATCTACTAAGTCTCCTGCACCTAACCAACTCAAAACCATTACTATTCCAGGGCCAAAAGAAATCAAATATTGCCAGAAACTAGATGGCGTTTTGGTTATTATCTGTGTTGGTTGTGTCACCTTTTCTTCGGGAACTGACATTTCTACTTCCTCCCTTAATATTATTTTTTCATTTTATATCATCAGTCACCCCATCGAGTAATAGACATTATGCGAATTTTTTAGAACTGGAAAATTCACCTCCATTCCAAACCCTGCTTTTGAAAATTCATTCCTCATTTTTGGAAGTCATCGCAATCAATACTTTTTTTGCAGTCATAAGGTGCTTATCAAGAACCTGGATCGCTCTTTCTGGATTATTGTTTTTTAAACTCTCAACAATTTCCCAATGCTCAGCCTCTGATTCTTCCGCCCATCTGAGATTTGTCAAAGAATATAAACGGTAACGGACGATCGTATCCTGAACAGTATCTACAAACTGTTCTAACCGACGGTTTCCCAGTGCTGAAACAAGGATAGAATGGAACTCTGAATTTGTATTCGCCAATCCGGTTAAGTCGTTTGCCCGTAGCTGCGTATCAGCATTTTTTAAGCATTCTTCCAGCTGTTGAATAATTAAATCATTCTCTGACGCAATGCTTCGTAAAGCCTCTGATTCCACTAATAATCGAATTTGGTATATTTCCTCAATATCCTGAATGTTAGGAATTGAGACTATGATTCTCCTTCCAGGCAGTGTGGTGACCAAGTTTTCCGTCTCCAAAATCCTGAGTGCTTCACGTACTGGTGTACGACTGACCGACAATTTGTCTGCTATTTTGTTCTCGCTTAACAGCTGGCCCGGTTTTAATGATCCATTTAAAATCGATTTTTTTAGAGTTTGAAAGACAGCTTCGCGCAACGGCATATATGGAGGAAAATCCCCGGGTGAATCTATATTAAGCTCGTCTTCTATGATTAGTGGTTCTTTAGAGTTGTCCATCTGCTTAATTCCTCCTGCTTAAACGATTGCGGCTCCATGCGAAAAAACAATTGTTACTGTGTGACGCGGTTTCCAAGGTAGACACCCCGTTCTTCAAGAGTAGCCTGTAGTGTCTTAATATCCAGGTCAGGCATAGCACTGTTTTGCTTCGCGGCAAGCGCTGCAGCAACGCCGGCGCTTTCACCCATAACCAAACACGGTGCCATGTTTCTTGTTGCCCCATGAGCGAAAGAAGTAGCTGAAATGCATCTTCCCGCTACAATGATGTTTTCAAGATTTTTTGGAATCATGGCACGGTATGGAATATCAAATGCCCCGTCATTCCCGATTTGATAAAAAGTAGCCTGCCCGGTATCAGGATCGTGAATATCGACAGGAAAACATACTTGTCCAACCGTATCTTCGAACTTGCGCCCTGTGGTCACATCTTCATCGCTAATTTCATACAGCCCTTCAATTCTTCTGGTTTCCCTTACCCCGGCAAATGCTGATGGAACAAAGTATGCGTTTTGGAACCCTGGCACATTTTCTTTTAGAAATTGACTAATTCGATGTATTTGATTGGTTAATTCCACAGTAGCACGCGATAGTGACAAAGGATCTGTGCCATCGATACCAATCACAGCGGAGGTATTTACGTTGATATGATTTGGCCAGACTGTGTTAAAAAACACCTTATGATTTTCATTAGGAAATATCTGATTCTCACGGATAATGTCATTCCATTGACTAAAGGTTCCATTAAAATAAACCGGAATAGGTTCGGGATAATCACTGCGCGTGGCCATTGCGGGTGTGGAGACAGCAATAGCCTCAGCAATTTCCTTGTTGTTAGTACCAAAACAACGAAGCACCATTGAAACCGGTTGCATTTTTCCGGTTTTACGATCGCCCTTTGTATAATTTGCTCCGGCAGACACAGCTACATCAGCATCCCCGCTTGCATCAATATAAGTTTTAGCCCTAATGTGACGTATTCCTCCCTTTACAGCCACCTGGACACCAGTGATATTCCCTTCATCCGTTTCAGTTCCAACTACGCTTGCACCTAATAATACTGTGACACCCGCTTCAGCCAGAAGTTGCGTAGAAAGGATCCTAAACATTTCCCCATCTACAGGAGTGACAGAATGAACAAAACTTCCATATGGAATATGCCCTACAGCCCCACCCATTTTGATCAGCCGGTCAACTATTTCTTGAGCAATTCCAAACACGACCTGACGCCCGAATTTTGTAATGTAATTATGAAGACATAGTCCTGTAGTGGCGTTACCTCCGACAAATGGCTTTAATTCAATCAGGATCGTTTTTGCACCGCTACGTGCTGCCGCAGTGGCAGCAGCAACGCCCGTCACACCCCCGCCTACTACCAGAACATCGCAATCAAATTCATACATATAGTCTTCCTCCCTTTATTAAGAAAACTCTGTATACCTGTATACAGGTATACTATACAATCAATTCAGTAAATTGTAAATATTAATTATTTTCAGTTTTTAATTTGTGTTTTTCGATGATGTTCAAAAAAACTTTATATGTATTCCCTATTTAAAGTCTATTTGGTCCTGCTGTTTTTCGCTTAAAATAAAAAATTGGAACTAAATAGATAGTTCCATCATAATAGTGTAATGTTCGTATTGAAGTGCCGGTCATCTCTGAAAATTCTCCAATCAAATACTGCTTATCTGTTCCCATAAAAATTTCCCTCCAGTATACATTTGTGATATCTATATCGATTCTACTCCCTCACGTAACTGGAGGTTCAAGCGGATTTTTTCAACCAACGCACAAACCTTGTTTCTTTTTATCATCATAATTTTCTCTTCATTAATTAGTTAGTCGTACAAAAGAACTTCTCAAGATCCAGATTATTTCACTGGAATCCAGATCTCAGAATAATAATCCGGGTTTGAGGGGTTGTCGTTTGTGTATACTTCCAGTTGCGGTGAATCGGCAAGCTCATATTTACTGGATGGCAACCATTCCGAATAAATCTGTTTCCACGCCTTTTGCATCGCATCTGGCATCGGGCCGTGAACTTCGAATACAGCCCATTTTGCTGCCGGGATCTCAATGCTTGATAATTCATCAGGAACGTCACCTTTGTATTCTGTAGCCACCCAATAATCCATAACCTGATCCGATTGTTTGCTTTTATCAACACAAACACCAAGTACACCCTTAATTTGTCCGTTGTTCATTTTCACCAATAAATCGTTTATTCCATTCTCATGAACTTCATCCCAAAGCTTTGGAATCCCCACCAGGTTTTCTTCATTGATTAGTGAAAACTCTCGTTTCATCCCGACTGCTCGAAAAGCTTCTCTTTCAATTACATTGTATTTCATTGGTTCTGCCCCTTTCAAACTCACCTGAATAATCAGGCGGTTATAAGATTGTAGCTTTCCAATATGCTTTCGTATCTCACTTGGAGTCACGCCATGTTGCCTTCGAAAAGCTTTTGTGAAAGCCTCGGGAGTGTCATAGCCATATTTATAGGCAAGGTCAATTATTTTGCAATTTGTCCTGGACAATTCTTCAGCGGCCAATGATAAACGGCGGCGGCGTAGATATTCACCAACAGAAATATCTGTCAATAGCGTAAACGTGCGCTGAAAGTGAAAAGGAGATACATTCGCCTGCTTGGCTATTCCTTCGATCGTAATACTTTCCAGTAAATGTTCCTCCATGTAGTCAATCGCTTTCTGTAATGACTCAACCCATTTCATATCGCTCACTCCTTGATTCATTCTAACAGCCGTTGTTCAAAAAAATCCTGTCTATTTATGCTTTGTTATGGCAGCATTGATACTTGAAAATGATTAATATGTATTTTTGAATTTTTCTCATCTAAAAGATAGTGAGCGCAAGAGACTCTTATGTGAGTGGAGATTTTCAAGGGATTGAAAATAGAGGTCTCAGTAAAGGTGACCGCATTGTAATGGTTATATTCACAGCGAACGAAATAAATGATTTGCGTCAGCAAGGTGATGTGGACATCACCTCGCATCCCGCTGCACTTCATTTCTTTTGTTCAAACAAATACCATACATAATCAGTGGATGGTCCTTTATATCCTAACTGCCGCAAAATAGCGGTGATGTTTCCGCGGTGATATGTTCCATGATTTGCGACATGCTGCAATAATTCAAGATAACTTGTAGTCAATTTTCCGTAGCGGGGATGCTGAATACTAATTTTCTCATGCAAGTCTTCGATTTCACGAATTAATTTACGATACTCATTGCCTATTTGAACAAATTTCTCATCCAGCAGATCAAGGTTTTTTTCCTGAATTGTATCTGTTAATTGGTTTACATCCTTGATAATATGATCAAAACTATCCCCATTTAACGTTCTTAACCATACATAATCAATTTGGTACATATGAAAAAGAGTATCATATAAAGATGGAAATACACTTTTTACCTGTTGATAACAGATTTCAGAAGGAAGTTCTTTTAAATGCTTAAATACAACATCGTTCGCCCACAAATGATAATCAAAGATTTGTATAGCAGGATTCATTTTTTCTCCTCCAATTTAAGATTTGCTTAAGACCGGCTATTAATTTAATTCTTCATTTTTCACAAATGTTCCTCTATCAAAATCCGTATTTAGCATCTTTTGCTCTATCGAACAAAAATAAAGCTGCCACAAATGGACAGCTTAATTATTAAGAGAACGGGTCAGTACTGTGTTTTATTAAAATATTAATTCATTTATGTTTAACTTAAAAATCTTTCTTAAGGCTAAGGTAACTCCATGATGATCATTGTCCGCTGTTACCCAATTAGCGCTCTTTTTTACAAGTTCAGAAGCATTTCCCATTGCAATTCCCAATCCTGCTTCCTCCAACATTTCTATGTCATTTGTTCCATTCCCGATTGCTATTACTTCTTTCGGAGAAATTCCCAGTTGCTTGATTAAAGGTGAAATACCCGACCATTTCGAGCCTTTTGGAAAAATCTCTAATCGGTCTCCTTCATCAAAAATGGCAGCATTATTTATTTCTTTTTGTAGAGAGGCCCGATGATTTGCTTCAAGATAAAGGACTAATCGGTGGGCATCATGATTTGTATCAGCTACAGTTGACGGTATCGCTTTAGGGAGCAAGTATTCGATTTCCGGCGGGGCATGGTTGGATAGAGAAGAGCTATAAGAAAAGTGGATAAATATTCCATTTAATTCGTTTGTCTTGTTGCATAAATTGTATGCCAATTTGGAAGGGATTTTGATATCATGAACTATTTGGTCATGTGAAATAACGTATCCCCCATTGTAGGTAACAAATGTAGAAACTCCCAGCTGCCCACCATAAATTTTGGCACCTTCCAAAGACCTGCCCGTTGCCAGGGCCACTAAAATACCTTTTTTCTGAACCTCTTGAATCGTCCCAAGGAGTTTGGCATCCAATTGGCCTTGAGAGTTTAATATTGTTTCGTCGATATCGAGAAAAACAATCCGATACATGTATAGCACCTCATGAAATTTTTATATTAGAACCACTTTAAAGTCTTGTCGGTTCAAAACACAAAAAAAGTGCTTCTCCAAATTCTTGTTGCGTATATTTAAGTAGTTTTTGGAGTCACACCGCTATCTTTTTCGCTAATGTCTAAATTAATAGTTCCGAATCATTGAATTGTCTTTCAACAATGGATAAAAACTTTCGCCGTTTTCCGGGAGGCCTGCTTCAAAAAAGTCTGTTACTGTCGCGGCTATATCTGATAGACTGTCGCGATCACCTAAATCCACGTTTTTGAGTTTTTTTCCGTATGCAAGTAAAAAAGTTTTTTCCCGAGTATGCTGACTATGGCCTATTGTCGGATCATTTCCATGGTCCGCACTCAAGATCAGTAAATCTTCTTCCGACATTTGCGCCAACAAAATCTTTAAATATTGATCTACTAACATGATTTTTTCAGCATAAAGATCCACATCCTGTGAATGACCCGCTATATCGGTTTCTTGAACGGTCGCTGCAATAAATCCTTCTTCCATATTATCCATCGTCTCGAGGACAGATTTCATCACAAGGTCCGTTTCAACTGCAGGAATTTTATTTGCTCCGTCACAATTAATTACATCCTGCATTTTTCCGATTAAAGTAACTGGTATCCCTTTTTGAACTAAAATATTTGCAGCCTGAGTATCTGGATTGATGCCGTACCCTAAGTGAAGGCAATTATAACCTTGTTCATACACACCTGATTTCGGAGAGTTCACGCCGACCAATCCATCTTCACGCATTTCAACAGCCTCTTGAATTTGCTCCACTGAGATGTTTTCCCCGCCAAGGGCTATGACTCGGTTGACTTTTACATTTGCTCTAACGATTTTCCCAATTTTTAAAACCTCATCAAAAGAAATATCGTCTAAAGGAGCAGTAACATTATAAATTTGGCCATAATCTGTTTCGATATTATTGGCCACGATTACTAAACCGTTTACGAGCAGATACGGAAAATCAGGATCAGGAATTTCGCTGTGGTATCCTTCGTGTTCCAATGCTTCTTTCACTTCATTCATCACCGTTGAAAAAGGTGTTGTAAAAGGTACTTTAGGGTCGGTCCCCATGATTTCATTATGGCCTTGAAAACTGTCCGCACCATAGTGTTTCAAGTTCATTTTCCCGTAACTTGCGATCCCGCTTCTTTTTTCTAAACGGGGATGATTTACAATGCTATTAATCCCTAATTCTTCAAATTGGGGGATAGAGATTTCCTTGGCTTGGTCGAGTATATGATAAAAAGTATTGGCACCAATATCTCTGGGACGGACATCTTTTACATCGTCCATATATCCGACTCCAAGACTATCAAGAATCAATACAATTGCTCTTTTCTTCATGTTGGATCACTGCCTTTCGCTTCTGTTGCAAGGGATAAATTCTTTAATTTGTATACACCGGTACATTCTTTCACTTCTTAAAAAGACAAGAAGCGGCGTGGATTATCAACCATCATTGTTGTTATTTCCTTTTCTGAAATGCCTAGATCTCTTAACTGTGGCAAAAAATTTGTGAATAAGTATTCATAGCCGAAACCGCCATTTACTTTTAAATAAGATTTTTTCGTAATATCGCATGATAACATCAACTGGTTTACGTAACCCTTATCCAATAAATACAGTAAATCTTCTATCCTTTCTTTTTCAGGGCGATAGTTGTTTTTGCCGATTGTATCAAATTGGATATAGACTCCAGATTTCAATAAATATTCGTATTCTTCACGATTCCCATTTAAATCTTGGTGGCCAATAGAAATTTTCGAAAGATCAACATCCATGTCAATAAAAAGTTTTAATTGTGCTGAAGCCATCGTTCCAAGTTCACAATGAGTGCTTAAAGGAGCACAGGTTTGAATTTGGGCCCGGCATGCTGCACGAAATACCTTTTCTTCATTTCTTGTCATTTCATTCAAGCTGCTTCCGATTTCGGAAATAATACCGGCACGGATGCCTGTCTCTCCCACACCATCCGTTAATTCAGAAACAAAAAGTTCGAATATCTCATTTTCGCTCTTTTCAAATACTTCTGGAGGGTAGTATGCTTCTATGTAATATCCCGTTGCAGCGACAATTGGCAAACCGTGTTTTAAAGAAATATCGTGCAAGGATATTACATCTCTTCCCATACCATGGTTTGTGACTTCAACAATACCGCCGCATCCGGCAGCCTTTAGACGCTCCAATTCTCTGTTTAACATATCAGAGTTAGATAGAATTGGATCATCATCGTTTCTGATATGAGACAGATCCAATACAACATGTTCATGTATCATCGTTTGTCCGAATTTTTCAGGCGGTAAATCACCGGTTACAGTCCGTATTTTCTTGCTCATTTTCAGTCCCCCTGACTATTAAACTATAAAATTGTTGTGATCACACAAATAATCTGGTTCCAATACCCATGTTTAAACTTTATTCTCTAATAAGTTTTGCTGAAATACTGATGCGTAATGAAGATGTAAATAATTCTTCTCTTCAACAGGTAAAGCATTTCCGAATTGCCTTTCTATGAATTCAATTTCTTTTTCGATCTTTTCAGTAAAACCTGTACGGCTAACTTCATTTAAAAGTGCTTCAGGTGGTCCTTCAATCTTCTCCCCTCTTTCCAGCCTTGTAAGGGCGGAAGCAAGATGGGTGAATAACATTTCGCTTTGCAAAATCGCTGTTTTGTTCATCATTGATCCTAAGTTTTCAAAGGCCTTTCCCGTAATAGCTGCAGCTTCTGCGGTAATAACCCCGCCTGACAGAAGCAATTCCAGCCTCTCGTTTAACTCTGCTTTATCCATTTCTTAACCTCCTATTGAATAATTACAACAAGCTTCACAAACCAATTTTTCAGATTCTGGCCCTGCTCATAAAGGTTTAAGGTCATTACAGCGATACAAATATCTGTAATGACCCTTAATTAATATTTTTCGATAGTTTCGCATCTTTAATAGTGTTGACATTAATAGATTCATAATCGAACCACTTACTCATGTTTTACTATCATCTATCCTATATTTTCAGTTTGTATATTTTCTAAAATTGTTCTGAAATTCGGCAATAGTTCAGCAGGATTTGAACCCGCCTTAAAGATACTGGCCGTTCCCAATACAAATAGGTTTGCTCCCGCTTCAAGCAAGGCCGGAACTGTATTCGCTCCAATGTGCCCATCTACTTCGATATCAAATTGCAGGTTCTGGGACTTCATTAACTCCCGGAGTTCCTTGATTTTCGGAACAGCCTCAGGTACAAAAGGTTGACCTGCAAACCCTGGATTTACTGTCATAATTACTACCATATCGAGAAGTGGCAAGACATGTTGAATGGAAGACAACGGGGTGGCCGGGTTAATGGCAACTCCCGCCTTCGCACCGAGTTGGCGTATTTCAAGCAAAGTACGGTGCAAGTGCCGAGTCGCTTCCGCGTGGACAACCACTATGTCTGCTCCTGCTCGCACAAAGTCGCTGCAGTATCTTTCGGGATCTTCGACCATCATATGCACCTCAAAGGGTACCTCAGTCAGTGGCCGAAGAGCACGAATAATGTCATTACTGAAACCAAAGTTGGGCACGAAACGGCCATCCATCACGTCAAAGTGAAACAAGTCCGCGCCAGCCTCATCCAGCTCCGTCAGTTGACGTCCTAATGAACTGGGATCAGCGCAGGCCATCGAAGGTGAAAGTTTAACTGTCATAGCTGGCTCCCTCCAAGCTTTGACGTCTCCTGCAGCTTATCGCATGAAGTGTCTTATACATGATCATCATCCCTTTTCACTTGATTTCTTGCTGGCAACATTTATGCATCATGATTGATAACAGGAGTGGTATTGCGGAAATCTCCAGCTTCTAATCCTGCTAACCGGGCTAAATACGCAGTAAGCAATTGCACCGGGACGATTTCAGTAACGGCTGCAATGATGGGATCATCTACCTCTCGGACATCTAAGTGGGATAAATATTTCTCATTTAATTGGATTGGCAAATCACACCCCACCGTCACTACCCTGCCAGGCAAACTTAAGAGCTCCTTAACAGAGGCCTGGACACGTTTATATCGTCGGTCTGTATGAGGTGGAACAAAATAAATCGCCACATGCTCATGGTCAACTACCTCTACGGCACCATGACGGAACTGCCCACCGCAGCTTGCTTCAGCAGGAATCTTTGCACCTTCTTTGAACAACAGAGCGGCTCCACTGGCCGTATATTGGTCGTAACCCCGGCCAAGAAAGCTTGTAAACTGAGGGCGCCCCAGGCGAGCCGCAAGATTTATGACCTCGCTTTCCCAGGCTGATAGCTGATTTTCGATGATAACCGCAGCCTGAAGGAGCCGGTCAGACATATTATTGTCTTTACCTTCGACCAATCGGGCAGCCAGCAGCAAGAGCAGACAAAGAGTGCCTGTATATGTTTTAATAGCTACCGACAGATCGGGAGGCAAACCAAGGAAGGCAACATCATATGCTGATCGGGCCAGAAAACTTCCTGGAACGTTGGTCACGGCATAAAGGCGCCGTTGTCCGAGTATGTCCACTAACTCTGTCATCTCAATACTCTCTCCTGATTGTGAGATTGCGAACAATAAAGCGTCCTCCGGGATACCGGACAGGCGATCCACCAAGTCTGAAGTTGGCAGCACCAGTGAAAACACTCCATTTTCTGCTAAGTAAGCCTGGACCAGTTCAGCCGCAAACAGGGAAGCCCCCATCCCTGTAAAGACAATTAGTGGTTTACCGGCTTGTTCCCACTCATTTCCCCATTTGTCCAAAGGTCCCCGCCCAGCGCTATGATTTTCAATGAGAGCACGCAGCACTTGTGGCTGGGAAAGTACGTCTTCAAGGTAACGGGTACGGTACGGTTGTTTAATTTTTGAATTGGAATCCTGCTTATACATTCAATTTCGCCCTTTCTTTTCGGCATGGAAGTCTGCCCTGCCGGTTTAAAGTTTTATGCTGGAATTAAATCCTGCTTGTTGAATAAATTTCTCCCCTTCTTCCAGGCATAGTGGTCTGCCCTGCCGGTCTACCGGGTAACCAACGGCGTTCCATAGCCCCGCCAGCCGCGGTTTCCCCTGTCGCAAACCCACCAGGGGCGCCACAAAAGAGTTACTGGTAAAAACCTGGGAACGAAAAGCATATATAACGCTATCTCCCACCTTTGGCATCGGCATGTTTGGGGGGACAACCAGTTTGCCGTAATAATCAATCGCCTCTGCCGGGTATGCACTGGCAGGGTATCGTTGTTCCATTAACTCATCTGGGCTCGATCCGACCAGAGCTTCTTTCATGTGAGAGCGCGGATAAAATCCGTAACCGATCGTTAAAGCACCGTCCTTTACTAAGTGGCTGACCTCGGTGACGTAACACATCGCCGGGATCTCAGATTGGTTCTTTGAAGAGTGCAGAGGCGTGTTCCCGATCAAGGCACTTCCAGGTTCCACATGTGTGATACCACGCTGCACCATACCGGGAATCGTCGCACAGCATGTCACACCGGGAGCATTTATCTGTCGGACATCGACCCCACACCGTCGTAAAATTTCCGCGGCCTCCAGCAGCGTCTTCAGATTTTTGGTAGGCAAGGCTTCCCCACGGTCCGCCTGATATAATAAATTTGGATGTGTCGTCACACCAACCAGGCGGACTCCTCGGGCTCCGTCTAAAGCATGGACGGCCTGCTCCAAATCAGCAAGGCGAATCCCGCCTTCCTGAGCAGGGTGGAAATCGTCCTGGTCATCTCGTGTAGCACGGACACGAAACAGCACCTGCTGTTCCTTGCCAAGCCGCGCAGCTTCCTCTCCAACTCGAAGCGCTTTTTCCACTGAAAAACAAGTAACAACTTCGGGGTTATAAGAAAGTACTTCTGCCAGGGAATGCTCGGGAATCTGCTGCAAGTGGCCTACATGGCCGATTGTGACACCGTAGGAAGCGAGAGCAATAGCTTCATCCACATCCACACATACAGCCCCCTTAATTCCTGCCGCCTCTGCTGCAAGTGCAGCAACCGGGTTTCGGCCATGCTGTTTAGTCATTTGGTAGAGTTTGGCTCCATATATATCGGCAACCTCCCGAATAGCAACGGCATTCGCATAAACGGCATCCACATCGAGTACGTACGTATTGGCTGGGATCTCTCCGCTCTGGTGCAACAATGCTGCAGTACGAATCAGGTCAGGGTTCCTTTGCATTGTCATGTCTAAAAACATCCTAATCCCTCCTCGTAAATTGGCTCATGTGTTTGGCCTCGCTTTGTTTATTTCTGTTCCTGTTTTCTTGCATTTATATAACCTCGACTTAAATGTTTTAGTAAATAAATCGCTTTTACTGAAAAGAAATATCTACTTCAGACCGTTCTTTTCCAATAGCGCATTGATGATATGGGGTACAGCTGATGCTGCATGAGCCGCGTTGATACCAAAAGCTTTCCAGTCCTTTTCATTCACTCTGGCCTTAATTTGTTCCGGCGTCGGATGTCCAGAAGCTGTTGTCACCATGGCACAATTGCTGTATCCGAGCACTCCAATCGCAATGCTAAGTGCCCCGCCTTGGCCGCTCCAGCAAGAGCCGATGTAATAATCAGCTTCGCCGTTCTTCACCTTGCGGGCTCCAGCCATATCAGAATTGATTTCAATCTCGACAAGATCCCCACCCGCTTTTTTGGCTGCATCCGCAATGGCCTGCTTTGCAAATCCGGTACTGACAATACGAATTTTTTTGCTGTCAGACATACAGTTCACTCCTTTAAAATTGATATGGAATCAATAGAACTTTATAAAAAATAAGGAATCAGGAATCTCGTAAACCGATCACCATTATTCAATGGAAAGCGAATGGAGTTCCTGATTCTTTCAAGCATTACATCCAGCCGATTAATACGAATATGTTCGCAAGGATACCGGTGATGATCGCTGCAGCAGGAGCCGCTGCCATCGGCATCAATTTCTGTCCGGAAAATTCATTTAAAACAAACAGACCCGCTACAAGGAAGTAACCTGTTCCGCCCGGGATTAATTGATTACCGGCTACCATTGATCCAGCTAACAGCGCGTATGTCACAACTTTATCCATGGAAAGGCGCAGACTTTCTGCGGATTCGCGCAATGTCTGATATTGATCGAGAAGCTTTCCAATTTGTCTTAGGAAAACTACTTCCAAGCCAGCGACAACCCCACCAGCAATTAGTGCCACATATGGGTTTGGTGAAAAATAGCCAGCAGCGACTGCAAAACAGAGTCCCACCGTCCCATAAACTCCTGTGGTTAAGGCAGTCGTTGCAATAAGAGGCAAGAACCCAAATGCCAACGCTAATGAGAGAATTCCTGATTCAATCATCTTTCCAGCAGCTGCAGACATGACGTCCGTCGGTTGCCAGGCGACGATTCCTGCTCTGATCCCAAAAGCAATGATCGCTCCCTGAATTGCGAGTAATGGCAGGCTCTTATAAATTCTCGCAGATCGCTCACCGAAAAATCCTTCACCGTCCTCGTCTACTTCGATTGTTGCCGCCACCTCGGATTGCATCTCTTTTCTGACCCGTCTATCTTTCTGAATGGCAAAGATAATTAACATACCCATTCCAAACAACATAGCCGCTCCATCAGGACTGAGAGTAACCTCATTTCCCATTAGCTTGAAAGTTCCGAAAGCACTCAAGAGTTGGCGGGCGATAACAGCCACAGTCAATGCAATCAAGCCTTTCTTCCAGCCAAACTGGTAACCAACTGCCACCACCGGGAAGGCGACGAAAGCAAAAGTCAAAGGAGTAGCCAACGATGCAAGCGCTGCCAAAATATCGACCGGAAGTAACTTTGAAGCAGTTTGTATCCCTTCCAAGCTACTGGATACCAAAGCACCCCATGCGCCACCGCCGAGAACAGCGATCCACCATTTGGGAGCAGCCGCTCCAATTGAGTCAACAGGAAGAAGAATGAGACCAACAAGAATAAGTCCAGTAGTTAATGTAAATGGCGCCCATCCTAATACAAATCCAATGCCGATGGCCAGTGAAATACTGGTCAGCTGTGCCCGGCCCATACGCCCTTCAATAAATTCTGGTAAAACTGGGCGTAAACCATCATGAAAGGTCGCGATAGATTTATTCATCAGGAACGCACTAAAACCACCAAACACTAAACAAAATAGAATTTTTGCTGCAATTGGATCTAAACCAAAAATCGGCCAAGTATTTGCCATACTTTCCCTCCTTAATAGGCTTGCGTCGAAATTCTTTTGAGAGAGCTTTCATGTACTCGACTGCATCACCTTGTTATATCCACAATTTACAGTATTCTGTTTAATGAGTCAATAGAAAATTTTAAAAAAATCTGAATTTATGAAAATTTAGTGTCAACAATTTACAGGATTTTGTTTTTATGCTACATTACTATTATTTGGTATAATTTCTTTAGACTTAAAAACTATTATTTATCTATTTATATAGGAGTGACTTTATGTTGAACAACAAGTTATCTCAATCCCTGTTTAGTAAACAAGGCGCAGTAGCTGCTGAATTAGCCAGGGAGTTTTTACAGTTTCAAGTGGGCGACCGAATCCCGCGAATCACCGATTATGCCGTTCAGTTTGGAGTCGGCAATGGTACCATTCAGGCAGCGGTACAAACTTTGGTGGACATAGGGGCATTACAACTTGAAAGTAAAGGGCACAAGGGCACCCACATCGAAGCAATCGACTACCCTGTTCTTTGGCAGGCAACTGGCCGGGAGGTTGTTTTTGGTGCGTTGGCCTTACCATATACAAACTTATTAGCCGGGATGGCGACAGGCCTTAAGCAAGTTTTCACAGCGCAAAATATTCCTTCTTCATTGGCATTTATGCGCGGTGTGGTTTCGCGGGCCAAAGCTTTGAAAGCAAAACGCAACGATTTCATTGTTTGTTCAAGGTTATCCGGGGAGACCCTTTGTGAAAATGACCCGGATTTGGAAATTTGGCATGGATTTGGCCCTGGTACTCACGTTTCCAATCATGTGATATTCAAACCTCTGGGGGCTGATGACAATTTTTTTGAAGGTATGAAAGTTTGTGTGGATAAAGACTCACTTGATCAGTACCAACTGACTCAAGCCGAGTTTGGGCATTTGCCGGTAGAGTTCCTGGAAGTTGGCTATATGCAGATACCTCATATGTTACAGAGCGGAGAGGCTGATGCTGCTGTTTGGAACGTAGATGAGATTGTGGAAAAAAATCTTCCTCTCAGCATGTTTCCTCTGAAAAGTAATCAGGCAAATGATATTCTTCCTAAATGTACAGAGGCTGTCATTGTCATCCAAAAACAATCTGGAGTTGGCAATTTCCTAAACCATATTATCGATCCCGAGGAAGTAATCAAGATTCAAAAAAATGTGGTAAATGGGGTGATCCCTCCTGCATTTTGAATGGTTAAAATTATCCTTCGTAAAGTCAAAGAACCATAACACAGTCCAGAGTTTGGACGGTGTTATGGTTCTTATCTTTTAAAAAATATTTTCACAAATAAACATGCAAACTTATTATTACAATAGGAAAAACCCGATACCAATAATAACATACGCCGCCAGCATGGTGAGCCCTTCAAACCAGTTGGATTCACCGTCGTTTGAAATGACGATTGTCAACAGCACCGCCGACACCATGGCCACCAATTCCGGAAGGCTGAACACGAGCGGCATTGGGTTAGCATATAAAAGCGATATTAAAACAAGCAAAGGTGCTACGAACATCGCAATTTGCAGCGTGGAACCCACGGCAATTTCAACAGCAATATCCATTTTATTTTTATAAGCCATAATAATAGCGGACGCGTGTTCAGCTGCATTACCGACGATTGCGACAATGATGACCCCAATAAATAATTCGGTCCAGCCGAACGTTTCAGCAACGGCTTCAAGCGAATGGACGAGATTTTCGGAAACATATGCTACTGCAAGGGTCGCAATTAATAAAATAGCAAGTGATTTTCCTTTTCCCCATTCCGGTTCCTCTTCATGATGTTCCGCTCCTTTGTTATCATGTTGATAAACACCGCGATGCGTGACTAGTTTGAAAAATAAAGCAGCCAGATAAAGCCCAATTAAAATGATTGATATTCCGACACTGAGAAACAATGTCTTTGTTTCGTTCATATCCATTGAAAATACTTCCGGGATCACAAAAGCAACGACAACAGCAAACATCAAAAGCCCGGAATTATGTCTCGCATCAAATACATTAAATTCCTGGCGCTTGAACTTAAGACCGCCTACAAAAAACGATAACCCGGCAACCAACAGCAAGTTACCCAACACAGAACCCGTCAGGGAAGCAAGCACCACGCCAACGAGACCGGCTTTTAAGGCAAAGATTGAAATGATCAGTTCGACCGCGTTACCGAAAGTGGCATTTAACAAGCCGCCGATACGCGGACCGGTTACAATCGCAAGGCTTTCTGTTGCCCTTCCCATAAAGCTGGCTAACGCAATAATAGTTAAACAGTAAATAATAAATAATAAAGTACTGGGCCAATGTATAAGTGTTCCAATGACCGAAAGTGGAAAACCAATTAATGCCAATGCCATAAAAATTTTTTCCGTCACACAATTTCCCTCTCATTCTTTAATAATCTCTTACTCTTTATACCCTTATATATCCTTATTAAGCGTGGGTTCACAACTAATACAATCATATAGTAAAAAAACCCTAATTCAAATACCGAATTAGGGCGACTGTTTTCATGCATTTGTTGTTCTTAATTCTCTCTGGGTGGAACAGCACAGCTGCCATCAGCACAGAATGCATCGTCAGCCCCATCTGCTGAAAGATCTTGCAGTTTTGGTGCCGGGTTTTCTTCTTCCCACACTTTTTGAAGGGCGCTTGTAAACGTTTCGGCCGGCTGGGCTCCGGAAATCGCATATTTTGAGTTAATGACAAAATACGGCACGCCTCTGATGCCATATTGCTGTGCAATTGATTCGTCTATGCGGACTTCATTGGCAAAAGCATTTTGGTCCTGTAAAGCATTTACGGCCTCTTGTCGGTCCAGGCCGGCTGCTTCGGCAATGTCTGCAAGTGTTTCGAAATTACTCAAATCTTTAGATTCTGTGAAGTATGCATAAAGCAGCTTTTCAGTAACCTCCGCTTCTTTTCCGTGGTATTTTGCAAACTTGGCAAGACGATGCGCATCGAACGTATTGGTTGGCTTCATTGTATCAAAATTGAAAGTGAGCCCTGCACTTGCTGCTTGCTGGCCTACATTTGCGTTTGCTTGCTTCGCTTCTTCAACGCTCATTCCATATTTGGCTGCGAGCGACTCGTGAATGCTTTTCCCCGAATTTTTCGGAGCATTTGCATCAAGCTCGAAGCTTTTGTACTCAATCTCCACCTGATCTTTGTGTGGGAATTGAGCCAGCGCCGCTTCTAACCGGCGCTTTCCAATATAACAAAACGGACAAACAAAATCCGACCAAACCTCTATTTTCATTTTAAACACCTCTTTAATTCAAGATATTTTTATAGTAGCATACCCTTTTGTGAAACCACTCAACACATGCTCAAAATTTTCATTGGTGTCCTTATTCGTCCGTGTAATATATTTTTTTGTAAAAATGGTTTCGCCTTAATGAGAAGAAAATACCCAACCGTGATAATATAAGAGCATAACAATAAAAAAGGGAGATGACCAAACGGTGAAAAATGAAATGATTGAAAGATTTGTGTCTTATGTCAAAGTGGACACCCAATCGAATGAAGACAGCAAAATCTGTCCTTCTACACCCGGGCAGCTGACACTTGCAAATATGCTCGTGAATGAGCTAAAGGCAATCGGTATGGAAGAAGTAACAATTGATGAAAATGGATATGTGATGGCCACCCTGCCTGCAAATACGGACAAACAAGTGCCGACGATTGGATTTTTGGCCCATCTTGATACGGCAACCGATTTTACTGGTGCTGGCGTCAATCCGCAAATTGTCGAAGCTTACGATGGCAACGAGATTGTTTTAAACGACCCTTTACATATTGTGTTATCACCACAGGAGTTCCCTAATCTTGCCGATTACAAGGGACACACGTTAATTACAACAGACGGAACTACTCTTCTCGGAGCGGATAATAAGGCAGGCATTGCCGAGATCATGACGGCAATGGCTTATTTGATCAAGCATCCGGAAATTAAGCATGGCAAAATAAGAGTCGCTTTTACGCCTGACGAGGAGATTGGCAGAGGCCCTCATAAATTCGATGTGAAAGCTTTTAATGCAAAGTATGCTTATACAGTGGACGGCGGGCCTATCGGCGAACTGGAATATGAGAGCTTTAACGCCGCTTCCGCGAAAATTACGATCAAAGGCAATAATATTCATCCTGGAACCGCCAAAGGAAAAATGGTGAATTCAGCAAAAATCGCGATGGAACTGCATAACAGGCTGCCTGCTCATGAAGCACCTGAATATACCGAAGGGTACGAGGGATTCTATCACTTGATTTCATTTAACGGAGACGTCGAGAAGACGAACCTCTATTATATTATCAGGGATTTTGACAGACAAACATTTGAAGCAAGAAAAGCGACGATTAAAAATATTGTAAATGAATTAAGGCAAACTTACGGAGAAGATAATATCATCCTTGAGCTGACGGATCAATATTACAACATGAAGGAAAAAATTGAACCTGTGAAGGAAATCGTCGACATTGCTCATCAAGCGATGAAGAATTTGGATATCCAGCCTGTCATTAAACCGATCCGGGGTGGAACAGACGGTTCACAGTTATCGTATATGGGACTGCCGACACCGAATATTTTCACTGGCGGTGAAAATTTTCACGGTAAATACGAATTTATTTCCGTGGAAAATATGGTCAAAGCTTCGGAAACCATTATTGAAATTATTAAACTGTTTGAAGAAAGAGCTTGAATATAATAAATTTTGGCCAGGGATTGCGATCCCTGGCCATTCTTCTGGTATGTATTTTCGTCTGCACGGATGTTTGACGCTGTCTGCGGATATATGATCCCAAGCCGTGGATTCCTCTTTTACCTCGTGTTTTCAAATATAGGTTAATGACTTCCTTTTCCCTTCTTTTTCGTACCAGGCAATAGTGGGCCTTGTCGAAGGATATCCAAATCGCTCTCGATAACTTTTCCAGATCGCCATCGCTCTGAGATATTTGGCTCTTTCAAGTGACGAGTTTAAGTATCGGGAAAGATCCGAAATTTCCAGATTAGCTATTTCTTTTATTTTTATTTTATTTTTTCTTAATTTTGATCTCTCTTCAGATGTTAAATCTAATTTAGGAGAAGTAGTCTTCATTTGCTTCACCTCTATGTAATTTCCGATCTTTTGGCATGACCCATTTAATTGTATAAAACTTTGTATGTGTAATACAACTTATCCAAAAAAAAGAGGCAAACTCCCTTGAAAAAGGAAGTTTGCCTCTCTTTATTTTTATTGGGCCGTAAGCCCACCATCGACAGGGCAGGCAACACCTGTGATGAACGACGCTTGCTCAGATGCAAGGAATAGGACGAGGTTCGCGACATCAGCAGATTCACCATAGCGTTTTAATGGGATCGTTTGTGTCAGTTGTTCTTTCACAGCTTCGGCATTCTCAGGAGAAAAGCCGCTTTCGAGAGACCGCATCATTCTTGTGTTTATAGGAGAAGGGCAAACAGCATTGACGCGGACTCCAAATGGGGCCACTTCGACCGCTGCTGCTTTTGTCAGTCCGATGACGGCATGCTTTGATGCAATATAAGCACTGACATTCGGGCTTCCTGCTAGACCCGCAACGGAAGAATTATTAATCACTGCTCCGGATTTTTGCTCTTTCATGATTCGCAATACGTGCTTAAGTCCAAAAAATACACCTTTGACATTGACGTTCAGGACATGATCGAGAGTCTCTGCTGGATAGTCTGTGATGGGAAGTACCTTGCCTTCAACGCCGGCATTGTTAAAGAATACGTCGATCGAACCGAATTGCTCAACAGTCTTTTGAACATATTTTTCCACTTCTTCTTCTTTGGAAACATCAGCCGCCATTACCAAATAACTGCCTTCCTGAAGCTCCAGCTCTTTTGCAGTTGCCTGGAGAGTGTCAGCATCCAAATCAACTAACACAACTTTCGCACCCTGATCAGCAAACGCTTTCACCGATTCCTTGCCGATCCCCGCTGCAGCTCCGGTCACCAACACCACTTTGCCAGAAAAACTCACAAAAATCCCTCCTGAAAAATAGAATGGTCCTAACAAAAACATTTTACCATCCGATTGAACTCCTGAGAGCGTTTCCTTGCAAACTCCACATTATTAACACAATTTTAATTTAAGTGCAATTACCTCAACTTTACTGATTAGTTCCTCCGAAAAAATACGCTGGAATCACGTCCCCATCAATGTTCCATCAACCCTTCCATCTCCTCCTCAGTCAGCTCGCGATATTCCCCAAGTGCAAGGCTTTCATCCAAAACCAACGGACCCATTGAAATCCGCTTTAAATAAACAACCCGCTTTCCGACCGCCTGGAACATTCTTTTTACTTGATGAAATTTACCTTCGGTGATTGTCAGTTCAATATCCGATCTCAACCCCGATTTAAGAATGACGAGTTCACCCGGTTTTGTCACGTAGCCGTCATCAAGTGTAACGCCTTTTTTAAACGCTTCAATATCCCCTTCAGTGACCTCTCCATCAATCACCGCAAAATATGTTTTCGGTACATGCTTTTTCGGGGACAACAGCCGGTGCGCCAGCTGCCCGTCATTTGTAATTAACAGCAATCCTTCCGTGTCCTTGTCGAGCCTGCCGACCGGGAACGGTTCATATACCTGATCCTCCATTTCGAGAAGGTCAATCACCGTTTGATCGCGGTTGTCTTCTGTTGCCGAAATAACTCCGGGCGGTTTGTTCATCATTAAATAAATATATTCCTTATATTCGATCACTTCCCCGTTCAGGGTCAAGGTATCTGTTTCCGGATTTACATGGTGCTTGGGGTCTTTGATTTTTTCATCGTTAACGAGGACTGCTCCGTCCTTTAAAAGCTTTTTCACGTCTTTTCGGCTTCCATATCCGAGGTTTGCCAGCATTTTATCAATTCGCATATTTACCTCCAGTTAAGCGGCTTTTGTGGTGAAGTTAAATCAGAACTTCACTCACCAAAAAAACGGCTCTGAATAGACTAATATCATAATTTTAAAATTGTATGATTAGGAGTGGTGAGAATGCATTATAATTATCGTCAACAAGGTACAGAAGGCTACTTCCCGGCTCCGGGCTATCCGGGTGGTTATCCGGGCTATCCTGGGTATCCAGGAGGAGATGTAAATCGTCGTCTCGACCGCCTTGAGCGCCAAGTTGAACGGCTTAACCGGCAAGTAGACCGCATCAACCGCAGGCTTGACCGGATTGAGAGACAGCTTGGCTACCGTGACGAAACAGATACTTTCAGTTACTAAAAGAACAGGTTCCCGATTTGGGAACCTGTTTTTTTCTGTCTTGGGATCTAAATCCCACCGTCAAGCGCAATCCATTCACATCGGCAATCTCAGCTTCCCTTTTATCTTGTCCACTCTTTCGCCAAATAAAAAGTAGACAAGTCTGGAGCGCAGGCCTAAGTAAAAATAAACCCCGGCTCCAACGGCGGCACAAATGGCTACGATTATGACCGATTGAATCTTTGTTTCCGGACTAAGCACCAACGTCACCAAATTGTAAGTAACAGCAGTAGCAGCCAGCATCAGCCCCGTAAACAAGACGATCAGCAACCCCCGTCTCAATACAAGCCGGAAGCGATAGCGGGCAAACGCCTTGATCACAAACATATTTATTAAAATTGCTGCTGTGTAGCCAAGCGCCGTTGCTAAAACTGCCCCTCGTGTTTCCATCAGCTTAATTAACGGGATATTTAGGCTTAATTTTACCAGCAGGCCGACAAGCAGGCTTAACAAGGTAAAACGCTGTTCATTTATGCCTTGCAAAATCGCGGCTGTTACCGAATAGAGTGCAAATAAAAGTGCCACTGGTGCATATGTCATCAACACCTGCGTTCCAAGCGGTTCATGTTGGTAAAACAGCGTGTAGGCTGGTTCTGCGAGCAAGGCCAGACCAACAACGGCCGGAAGAGTTATATACAACATGACCTGGAATGTTTGATTCAACTGGCGGTTTAAACTGGCCCGATCATTTTCGACAAAGGCCTTAGTTACACTCGGAACAAGTGTCAATGAAAAAGCAGTTGCCAGTGAGACAGGAATGATGACCAATTTATGCGTCTGATAATTTAGGATTGACAAAGCAGTTTCTGCTTGTTTCGCCAGGCCAATAGATGCCATGGCCCGGTTAAAGGTGAGCAAATCAATAAATTGAAAGAGCGGGTTGGCGATCCCGACCAAGACAAACGGGATTGCGTAAACGATGATTTCCTTATATATTTCCGGGAGCGAGATGTCCACCGTTCCCTTATCATGCGTTAATAACTCATCGAGAAACGGCTTTCGTTTGTACCAGTACCATAATAAAACTAACAGGCTGCCAATTGCTCCAATAAAGGCAGCAAAGGTAGCAACGCTAACCGCAGATGTGAGACTCCCCTTCATGATTTTGTAGACAATAAAAGCTCCCGCCAAGAGAAAGACGATCCGGACAATTTGTTCGACCACTGTCGATACTGCTGAAGGCCCCATCGACTGGTGGCCCTGGAAAAACCCCCTGATCAGGCTCATAAACGGCACAACGATCAAGGCAAAGCTGACAGCCCGGATTACAGTAACCACATCGGCGACACTTGAATTCAATTCTTTATCATTAATAATCATTTCAGCCAGTGCCGGCGCACCGAAGTACAATAATAAAAATGATATGATACCGCTGATGGCCATGACAACGAGACCTGATTTAAAAAGCCTCCTGCTTACCGCATATTCTTCCAGTGCATTATATTTTGCAATGAATTTTGAAACAGCAAGCGGCACACCAGCGGTCGCAATGCTGATAAAAATGGTATATGGAATATATGAATATTGGTACAGAACTGTTCCTTGCTTCCCAACAATATCGTAAAACGGAATGACATATAATAGACCGAGAACCTTGGAAAGTATCGTGCCCAAAGTTAAAATAAAGGTTCCCCGTAAAAGTTTAGACGACATAAAATCCCTCTCTGTATATGACACAACGGTTTTTTCTAAAAAAATCAGCCAGTTGTGGTATATTATAAAAAATTTCACTATTAGTAGTTTACATCTCTTTTGCCTTCCGCGCCAGTGCAGCCGGAAAAGCTGGTTTTTACTTTCCGGTTTTTTTCATGCTAAGATGGAAATGTTTAAATATGTAGATCTTGATGAAGTTGGTGGAATGATGAAATACGATGTTACAATCATTGGCGGTGGACCGTCAGGGTTAATGGCGGCGATCGCGGCCGGCGAACAGGGTGCTAAAGTTCTGCTTATCGATAAAGGAGACAAGCTCGGGCGAAAACTGGCAATTTCCGGGGGCGGCCGCTGCAATGTAACCAATCGGCTGCCGATCGACGAAATCATCAAGCATATCCCCGGTAATGGACGTTTTTTATACAGTGCGTTTTCGATTTTTAACAATGAAGATATTATTGCTTTCTTTGAAAAGCTTGGGGTCAAGCTGAAGGAAGAGGATCATGGCCGGATGTTTCCGGTTACAGATAAAGCCCAATCCGTAGTTGACGCGTTATTAAGAAGGCTGAACGAATTAAAGGTTGAAATCAAAACGAACTCTCCAGTCAAGGATGTTCATTATCAGGACAACCGCACCGCGGCCATTGAGCTGATGAGCGGCGAAAAAATCCACACCAATGCAGCCGTGATTGCCGTAGGCGGGAAGTCGGTTCCCCATACAGGCTCGACAGGCGATGGCTATCCATGGGCTAAAAAAGCCGGGCATACGATTACGAACCTGTTTCCAACCGAGGTGCCCATCACGTCGAGAGAACCATTTATCAAGGAAAAAATCTTGCAAGGTTTGTCATTGCGCGATATCGCATTAAGCGTGCTCAACCCAAAAGGCAAGCCGCTTGTAACGCATAAAATGGACATGATCTTCACGCATTTCGGGATTAGCGGCCCGGCGGTTTTGCGCTGCAGCCAGTTTGTCGTTAAAGCGAAGGAAAAATGGAAGCTGGATGAAGTAACGATGAATCTTGATGCACTTCCTGATAAAAAAGAAGAGCCGCTTTTTCAGGAAATTTCCGCTCTTATCAAAAGTGAACCGAAGAAAGCGGTCAAAAATATTTTAAAAGGCTTGCTTCCAGAGCGGTATTTGTTATTTTTGCTCGAGGTTAGCGAAATTGATCCGAATGAACAGGGTGCGGTCATTTCCCATGAAAAAATCCGCACTTTTGTGAAAAACATTAAACAGTTTCAATTTAAAGTTAACGGAACGCTTCCACTCGAAAAGGCGTTTGTAACAGGCGGCGGCGTGTCCATTAAGGAGGTTGAACCGCAAACAATGGCATCCAAGCTGATGGATGGGCTTTATTTTTGCGGTGAAATTCTCGATATCCACGGCTATACAGGCGGGTATAATATCACCTCCGCCCTTGTTACCGGCCGGCTCGCCGGTAAAAACGCCGCTGCATTCGCATTGTCGAGATGAGGTGCCTGATTATCGTCTGAATCTGGAAATCGATTGGAAACTATTAAGCGGAACGAGCGCGCAATTAATAATTAAGCGTTCAGGACCAATAATTAAGCGCTCACGCGAATAATTAAGCGTTCACACAAATAATTAAGCGCTCAGCACTATAATTAAGCGAAACGTAGAAATGACACAGTAATTTTTAAAATGAACCTAAATTAAAAGAGCCTGATACCCATGTCAGGCTCGATAAATGACCATCGCGGAAAAGCAATAGATTTGTTCTTCATCGTCATCTTCAGGCATTGCTGCCAGGTTATACTTGATGTCGACAATCTTGTTTTCATCCAATCTTTCCAAAAAACGATTCATATCATACTCTAAATCTTTTTCATGCTCCTGATCAAACAATTTTACTTGTATCAAAGTCCTCTCCCTTTCAATCTCTTTTTTTTACCAGCATTAACAGCCGGTACATCTTTTATACTAAAAAGGAGCAATTTTCGATCGATAGGAATGAAACAATTTTTTTATAAAAATATAGCTGATTCCAAAAATGACAAGGTAGGAGAAAAAGGAATAAACCGGGTTCCACCTGAGGTACTGGAACACAGACAAGTAAACGGCAATCACTTCGAGTATCACTGATACGATCGACCAGCCACAAACAAATATCACTGTGCGTAAACCTTTGGGCCTGAACCGGTAAACAGAGAGGTAAAAGAAATAGCCATCGAGCGGATAATGCAAGCCGTAAATGATTAAATCAAAAATATCAATGTAAGAGCGATCCATCGTATCGTATAAATTAAATGGATAATCTGCCCCTATGGTGTGGTCAACAGTTAATCCAAAAAAAAAGAAATATATAGAGTTCGTCAGGAGTATCAGCTTCGGGAACGGCTTTTTCAACCATCTGTAGCAAATGAGCAAGCCCAAACCGGTAATAATCACAAACCACTCATTCTCATCAAAGCGGATCGGCATCAGCGGCATTTCGAGTGCGCTCCTTTCGGATAGCCCTCTCAACAAAGAAAGCAAAAATATAGTAGAGGGCCAGCATGCAAATCCAATAAATCATGCTTTTAAGGAAATTCCACTCCTTGTATACGATAAAACCGTCTGCAGCAAACATCTTCTCGCCCGCAATGCAAAGCAAAAACTGGAGCAGTATCAAAATAAGCTTCTTGCTTGCTGCCTGTTCTTTATAATGCAGATAAATGAACAGAAACAAAGCTGGAATCGTAATGATTAGCGCAATATGGTAGGTAATAAAAACGAGTGGGGAATTCGTAATTTTTATGACATTAAAAGTGTATTCCATTAAAAAAATTGGAAGCTGGACCATTAACGAGACAAAAAGCCAATGAGTCACTCCCAAAAAGAAATATATATCAGGATCTTTCAGCAACGCGTAACACAGAAGCAACGTCAGTAATAAAACAGCCCAAAAGCTCAACATATGCAAGCTCTCCTTTAAAATAAAAGACGGTTTCCTATAGCTTTCTCAAGGTATGGTCGAAATATCCATGCATAGATCTGAGCTCACTTCAACCAGCAGATTTCAAGAAGTTTTGGATGAGGTTTTATTAATGAGGATACTGAAGCAAATAAAACCGACCCTCACAGCGAGAACCGGTTTTCCGTTTATTATTCTGTTTCCCCTTCCCATTCGAGCATGCCGCCAACCATATTGCGGACTTTGTAGCCTTTGTCCTGCATATAGTAGCAGACATTTTCGCTCCGTCTTCCTGAACGGCAGATGAAGATGTATTCTTTATTTTTGTCGAACTTATCGAGGTTGTCTGGAATCGTACCCATTCGAATATGTCTTGCTCCTGGAATCATTCCCTGCTCGACCTCTTCATCCTCCCTGACATCGACAAGCTCCAATTTCTCACCAGATTCAAGCTTCTTTTTCAGCTCTTCAGTTGTAATCGTTTCAATTGTATCCATGCCCTTGTCCCCTTTTTCTTATTATTCATAAACCGTAAATTGCGGTTCTGTTGGATGGTCTTTAACGAGCGTATTGGAGGAGTACTTGCGGATTTTAAAAATAAATGCAAAATCCCCGGTACAGCCGCCGATCAAAAAGGCACCCAGCAGCGTCAGAAAAACTTCATCAAGCATGACCCCGATGACAAACGGAAGCAGACCAGTTACTAAAAACGGCAGCCATAGAGCGATTTTCATCGCTTTTACCGTGATCATCTGCTTGCTGTGGGCGTAGGCAATCCCCTTTTTGAAGTCTACCCCATATGCTATCTCATTCCACGGCACTTTTCCAGCAAAGTGAAAGCCAATCATATGGAAAAATTCATGGACGATGACAAGAACCATAAAACAAACAAAGAAAAGGATAAATCCTAAAGTATTGACTGTAAAGTTGGCCGTCCCGTGAAAAGCACTGTGGAGAATTGCAGTCATGATAATCATCACTATCGATAACAAGAGCGAAGCCACCATTACGACAGGTATCGAAAATGTAACGACTTTGCCGGGATTTTCTGTTTGGTTCACATAACCACTCCTAAATGATTATTTTTCCATTTTAATTTAATCATAACCGTTATAAATACTATATTAAAGAAAAATATCCGCGTTGAATTTAAACAAATCCGCATAAATACTTACCAGGCAGATTAATGTTGCGAAAAGACCGTATCGCAGCATAGCAAAATTTGAAGCTCCCATCATATTTTAACACCTATCAGACTAGCAATTAAAGCTGTTTTAACCATTATTTTAGCTACATTCGAAAGTTTCATATGGTTTAGAATTTACAAATTTTTCAGATAATAATATAATAGGAACTGTATTTAATTTGCCGGGGACATACCTGCGCATTTTACTTTCAAAGGGGGATTTATATGGGATTAAATCAAAAAAGTACAACTGATCCAAAAATGGAACAATGGGCTGCATCATTGGATTACTCGAAGATTGCTCAATCCTCGTCTTTTCAGAGGCTGCTAAAGAGCAAGAAGAATTTCATTTTGCCTTTTTCCCTGTTTTTTCTCGCTTTTTATTTCACTCTGCCAATTTTGACAGCGTATTCAACGGTTTTAAACACTCCTGCTGTAGGGGCAATCAGCTGGGCATGGGTGTTCGCCTTTGCACAATTCATCATGACATGGACTCTTTGTATTATTTATTCCCAAAAAGCAGCGGGTTTTGACAAAATCGTTGAAGAGGTTATTGAAGAAACAAGGGGTGCAAGGAGGAAGAACGCATGAACATGCTGGCATTTACACTATTCTTATTGATTGTTGGCTTGACACTCGTCATTACGTATTATGCTTCAAAGCGGACAAAGACGACCAGTGAATTTTACACCGCCGACAGCAGCTTAACAGGGTGGCAAAACGGCCTCGCAATTGCCGGTGACTATATGTCGGCTGCTTCTTTCCTCGGGATTGCCGGGATGGTCGCACTTTCCGGTTTTGACGGGTTTTTCTACAGCATCGGCTTTCTCGTGGCTTATCTGGTCGTGTTATATATTGTTGCCGAGCCGCTTCGAAACCTCGGTAAATATACAATGGCAGACATGATTGCCGCTCGTTTTGACGATAAAAAAGTACGCGGTGTTGCGGCTCTCAATACGATCACGATTTCAATTTTTTATATGATTGCCCAGCTCGTTGGTGCTGGCGCATTAATTCATCTGTTGCTCGGAATTGACTATGTTTATTCGGTATTAATCGTTGGTATATTGATGACCGTTTATGTCGTATTTGGCGGAATGACAGCAACAAGCTGGGTGCAAATCGTCAAAGCGATGCTGTTGATGATCGGAACCTTCATTATTTCCGTCATTGTGTTCGCCAAATTTGATTTTAGCGTGATGAATATGTTTACACAGATGAAATCTGCTACTCCATTGGGGGAAGCCTACTTAAATCCAGGCAACAAATTTACCAATCCGCTTGATAACATTTCATTAAACCTTGCGTTGATTTTAGGAACGGCCGGCTTGCCGCACATTTTGATCCGTTTCTTTACCGTAAAAGATGCGATTACGGCCCGGAAGTCCGTTGTTTATGCAACGTGGATTATTGGCGCTTTCTACGTGATGACGATTTTCCTCGGGTTCGGGGCAGCCGCGTTTGTCGGTTATGACGAAATCGTTGCGGCCAATGCTGCCGGTAATATGGCGGCGCCATTGCTGGCAAAAGCTCTGGGTGGAGATTTTCTGTTTGCGTTTGTTTCGGCAGTTGCGTTTGCGACGATTTTGGCGGTTGTGGCAGGTCTCGTTCTATCAGGAGCTTCAGCCTTTGCCCATGACTTCTACAGCCATATTGTCCGCCGCGGCCAGGCTACCGAAAAGGAGCAAGTTGTCGCAGCACGCTGGGCTTCAATCGGCGTCGCGATTCTGTCGATTCTACTGGCGCTGTTTGCCCAAAAGCTTAATGTCGCATTTCTCGTTGCGCTTGCCTTCGCGGTTGCCGCCAGTGCCAACCTGCCAATTATTTTGTTAACGATCTTTTGGAAACGCTTCAATACAGCCGGGGCGGTCAGCGGAATGCTGGTTGGTTTGTTCAGTTCTATTTTTCTGGTGATGATCAGTCCAAACATTTGGTCTCCGGAAGGCGCGGCCATCCTCGTTGGCGAACCGCTGATCAGCCTGACAAATCCGGGCATCATCTCGATTCCGCTTGGATTTATCGGCGCCATTGTCGGGACACTGCTCTCCTCGAAGAAGGAAGATGCCAAGAAATTTGACGAAATTCTCGTTAAAGCCAATACCGGCATTCACAATATTTCGCATTAAAGAGTTTAAAGAGGCAGCGGGTGCTGCCTCTTTTTCACTGGGTACACACCAGGTGCTGCACAGAAAACCTATTGATAGCGTTTGTGCGGGATTAATTTTTAGCAGATTTTCATTTCCCCGGCATTTTGCAACTCTTTGTTTATCAATATGAACTCCACCTAACATTTAAGAGGTATCCTTTTGATCACTACTATATTGCTTTGAAAGGGACCGTTTACATTAAAAACTTTGCAATATGAAAAGACGCCATTCCGTGGTTGAATGACGTTTAAGTTGTATTATTTTATTAGAGAGACCAACTTTAACAGTGGATTCTTTTTTTTATCGGTTATCTTTAATTCATCCATGATGATTTTCTCTTTATGGTTTGCTATCCATTTTTCCAGCTCATGTTTATCATGACAGTGGGTATAGTATGTTTCTCCACCTTTTCCTACAGCGTTAATAACAAACCTACAAGTATTCCCCATAAAGGCCACCTTTTTATGAATTGTATTTCTTCATAAAACATTATAACAGGGAAAAAAAGTTATGCCAGACTTTTTTTTAGACGTAGGATGACATTTCTGGAACGGTGGAAATCTCGCCTATTACCGTTTCGCTTAATTAATGATGGTTTTCGCTTAATTCCTGATTTTATCGCTTAAATAACACGAAGTTTCGCTTAATTCCCTTGATTTTTCGCTTAATTAATTTCCTCTTATACCGTACCGGGTATTTTAACAATATAATATTTTCATTATTTGTAATATGTTGGTGGAATACACCAATGCAAATCAAGGATTTTTTAAAAAAATCACCAAAGCTATCTTAGATTGTCTCTTTTAATCTCCTTTTTTCAAAAAAGAACTTCATTTAAAATAAAAACGGAGTTAATCCCAGGTAAATGTAGTTCAAACTTAATGCCCGCCCAAATACGCCATTTTAATTTGGTCGCTTGAGTGGAGTTCTTCCGCTGTTCCGGATAAAACTACCTTTCCTGTTTCGATGACATAGGCCCGATTGGCAATCGACAGTGCCATATGGGCATTTTGCTCGACGAGGAGGATGGTTGTCCCGTTCTGGTTTATTTCTTCAATGATTTTAAAAATGGTTTTCACAAGCAAAGGAGCAAGTCCCATCGATGGTTCATCGAGCAAGAGGAGCTTCGGCTTTGCCATCAGCGCCCGGCCCATCGCGAGCATTTGCTGCTCCCCGCCCGAGAGCGTTCCGGCTTGCTGCTTCCTCCGTTCATACATGCGCGGGAAAAGATCGTATACGCGCTCGAAATCCTTGCGAATCCCGTCTTTATCCTTGCGAAGATAGGCTCCCAGTTCAAGATTTTCTTCGACGGTCAGGTTGGAGAAAACACGGCGGCCTTCCGGTACATGGGAAAGGCCTCTTTTGACAATCGTCTGGGCCGGCTTGCCGACAATCGATTGTCCTTCAAAGACGATGCTCCCTTGTTTTGGTTTTAACAAACCGGATATCGTTTTAAGCAAGGTGCTCTTTCCCGCTCCGTTGGCCCCAACCAACGTCACAATTTCCCCTGGTTGAATATTAAGGGAAACTCCTTTTAGAGCCTGGATATTTCCATAAAACACATTGATGTCGTCAATCTTCAGCATTATGAAACCTCCTCTCCCAAATACGCTTCAATCACCTTTGGATTATTGCGGATTTCTTCAGGGACACCTTCGGCAATTAATTGGCCATGGTCAAGGACGTAAATTCGTTCACATACTCCCATGACAAGCTGCATATCATGCTCTATCAGCAATACAGTCAGGCTGAATTTCTCGCGGATAAAGGCAATCAAATTCATCAAGTCTCTCGTTTCCTGCGGATTCATCCCTGCTGCCGGTTCATCCAAAAGAAGCAATTTCGGGTAAGCAGCAAGTGCCCGGGCAATTTCCAAGCGGCGCTGCTGTCCATAAGGCAAGTTCTTTGCTTTCTCATCCTTAAAGCGCTCAAGATTGAAAATTTTCAAGAAATCGATTGCTTTTTCTTCCATATCCTTTTCTCCGGCGAAGTGTGAAGGCAGGCGAAACAAAGACGCCGCAACCGAATGCTTCGCGAGCGAATGGTAGGCAACCTTTACGTTATCAAGAACCGACAATTCACTGAACAAGCGGATGTTTTGGAAGGTCCGGCTGACTCCTTTCCGCGTGATTTTAAACGGTGGGAGGCCGTTCAGCTTGTCGCCGTTCAAGACGATTTCACCTTCTGTTGGCACATACACACCTGTTAACAAGTTGAAAAACGTCGTTTTCCCAGCCCCGTTCGGTCCAATCAGCCCGACAAGCTCGCCGCTTCTTATTTCAATATTCACATTTGAAACAGCTTTCAAGCCGCCGAATTGGATGCCTGCATTGTCCACTTTAAGCAACGGTGTTTTTGCTGTCATTTCCCGCACCCCCATCAACAGATCTCCGTTTTTTAAAGAAAGATGTAATTTCTTTTGTTCCGAGGAGCCCTTGTGGACGATAAAGCATCATCACAATCAGAACAAGGCTGTAAATAATCATTCTTGTTTCCGCGTAGTCCTGGAGGAACGTCGAAATGACAGTCAGCAAAATCGCTGCAATCACCGCACCCGACATACTGCCGAGGCCGCCGAGTACAACGAAGATTAAAATATCAAATGACTTGAGAAATCCAAAGTTTGACGGTTGGATGATATAGAAATTGTGAGCGAAAAGCCCGCCGGCGACTCCGGCAAAAAAAGCACCGACTGCAAATGCAGTTACCTTATAATAGGTTGTATTGATTCCCATCGCATCCGAGGCAATCTCATCTTCGCGAATCGAGATGCAGGCTCTTCCATGGGTTGAATTTGTAAAGTTCCTGATCGCCAAAAGGGTAATCAACATCGCAAAAAAGACCCATGGCCATGTCGTTAAAGGTGAAACACGCATTCCGCTGGCCCCGCCGACATAGTCAATGTTTAAAAGGAAAATCCGGACAATTTCTCCAAACCCCAACGTCGCAATCGCCAAATAGTCGCCCTTCAGCCTCAGGGAAGGAATGCCAATGATCAGCCCCGCAGCCGCTGCCGCCAAACCACCGACGATCAGGGCCAGACCAAATGGCAATCCCAGTTTCATCGTGATGATCGCCGAGGCATAGGCACCGACAGCGAGAAACCCGGCATGTCCAATTGAAAACTGGCCGGTAATCCCGATGATCAAGTGCAGGCTGACTGCGAGTATAATATTAATCGCAATTGTAAATAGTGTATTTTCATAAAAAATATTTAAAAGTTCGTTCATGAATAGGAACTGAATAATGCCAAATACGGCAATGGCCGCTGCCATTGAAAGCCAAAAGCCTTTTGTTTGTTTGAAAATTGCCATCGTGCAGTCCTCCCTAGACTTTTTCCCTTACATTTTTGCCGAGCAGGCCTGACGGGCGGAAAATCAAGATTAGAATAAGCACAATAAATGCGACCCCATCACGCAACAAGGAAAATCCCGAGGCGCTTACCAACGCTTCGATTACCCCCAGCAAAAGCCCGCCGATCATCGCCCCGGGAATAATGCCGATTCCGCCTAAAACGGCAGCAACGAATGCCTTTAAGCCGGGGATGATTCCCATTAAAGGTTCAATTTTAGTATAGTAGGTTCCGAATATGACTCCGGCCGCTCCGGCAAGGGCAGAACCGATTGCAAACGTGGCGGAAATCGTCCGGTCGACATTGATTCCCATTAACTTTGCGGCATCGGCATCATGGGAAACAGCTCGCATCGCTTTTCCAATTTTCGTTTTATGAACGATAAACTGCAGCAAAATCATCAGAAAAACGGAGACAGCGAGAATGAACAGCGATTGGCTGCTGACTGTGATTCCGGCAAATTCAAGATTTGTTGAAGGAAGAACGGTACCCGGATATGCCTCAGGCTGGGCACCGCGTATGTAGATGACTCCATATTCAATAAGCAGCGATACCCCGATTGCAGTGATCAGCGCCGCGATTCTTGTCGCATTTCTGAGCGGCTTATAAGCAATCCGTTCAATCAATACGCCAAAAACAGCACAAACAACCATCGATAACAGCATCGCCGGGAAAAAGCCAAGCTCGAGAATCGTAATCGAGTAAAAGCCGACAAAGGAACCGACCATAAACACATCACCATGGGCGAAGTTAATCAGTTTTACAATCCCGTATACCATTGTATAACCGAGAGCGATCAATGCGTAAATACTGCCGAGTGATATACCATTGATTAATTGTTGAATGATTTCCATAACCGCACTCCTCTAGAAAAAACTGTAATCCCCCTACAAACTTGAATAGGGGGACAAGGCCCCCTACTCTGAAACTCAGCTTTTGCTGATTTATTATGGGTTTACTTTTGTTTCAAACTGCTGTTCGCCGCCTACATACTTCAAGATTGCCGCCGATTTAATCGGATTATGGTTTTTATCAAGATTCATTGTTCCGGAAACAAGGGCTAAATCCTTTGTTTCTTCAAGTGCTTTCTGGATCTTTTCAGGATCGGCACTTCCGGCGCGCTTGATCGCATCTGCAAGGAAATACCCTGTGTCATAGCCAAGTGCCGCGAACGCATCAGGTTTTTTATTGTTATACTCTGCCTGGAACGCTTTTACAAAGTCTTGAATCTTTGGATCTGGATCGCTGGAAGAATAATGGTTTGTAATATACGTATTTTCAAGTGCTTCAGCACCGGCAATTTCCACAAGTGTCGGGGAATCCCAACCGTCGCCGCCCATGAATGGTACATCCAATCCAAGTTCGCGTGCCTGTTTGACAATGAGGCCTACTTCTTCATAGTATCCAGGTAAAAAGACAAATTCCGGATTCTTTGATTTGATTCTTGTTAAAGTGGCACGGAAGTCCGTATCCTTGGCAACATAAGCTTCCTCTCCGACAATTTCGCCGCCATTCTTTTTAAAGGCGTCCTTAAAGGAATCAGCAAGCCCTTTGGCATAATCGCTTGAGCTGTCAATCAGGACAGCTGCTGTTTTAACGCCTAAATCTTTCGCAGCAAAGTTAGCAGCAACCGTTCCTTGAAACGGGTCAATGAAGCATGTTCTGAACACGAAATCATTCAATTTGCCATCCGCACTGGTAATCGTCGGATTTGTTCCTGTTGGGGTAATCAAAGGAATTTTGTTTTCCTGGACAATTTCCACCTGGCCAAGTGTATTTGTACTGGTGGCCGCTCCAACAATGGCTGCAACTTTATCCTGGCTGACAAGCTTGATTGCTCCGTTTGTTGCTTCAGCAGCGTCAGATTTGTTATCGACCGGCACCAATTCAAGTTGTTTGCCGTCAATTCCTTCTTTATTAATCTCTTTAATCGCCAGTTTAAGGCCTTCATTAATCGATTGGCCGTAAGAAGCCACTCCTCCTGAAAGCTCCAGGTTGGCACCGATCTTAATTGTATCTCCGCCGCTTTCACCTGATGATTTCTCACCGGCACCGCCGCATCCGGCCATCACTCCTGCCGTTAATAACAAAGACATAAAAATTCCTGCTGCTTTTCTTTTTCTCATCTTTTTCCCCCCTGATTGTTCCTTTTTGAGTCTTATGAAGATAATCAATATTCTGAAAACATTGTACATGATTCTTCCCTATTAGTCTATGGCAAAAATACGAATTTTAAGAGGGTTTTTCTTTTAATATGGTGAAGGGAGAGGCGCTCATACTTGGCTATCAAAGCTCTATTTTTATTTTTTTAAAAAAATAACCCTTTTTAGGAGAAAAATGATCATTTTCAGTCTCAAGAGTCGTTTACGGCCAGAAATAATTCCAGTTACTTGTATTTGTTTCCATGAAATTACTGAAAGTGGTGCAAAGTCAAGGGAATTAAGCGGAAGGTTCCGCTCGTAAATCTCAAGTTCCGCTCGTAAATCTCAAATTCCGCTCGTAAATCCCAAGTTCCGCTCGTAAATCTCAAATTCCGCTCGTAAATCTCAAGTTCCGCTCGTAAATCTCAAGTTCCGCTC